>JADKHF010000007.1 GCA_016721865.1 Nitrosomonas sp.
GTGTAACTATTTTAGCTGTATCTAGTAGCTTGTATCTTAGGAGGCTACGAGGCTTTGCGAAAGCAAAACGTAGGAGTTCTAGATCAAGCGTAAACGGGTCTTTCCCGCTTCGGCTTCTTTGCGGAGCCGCTGCGGTCTCAGCCCCTGCCCTTTGCCGAACAAATGCGGTTTTTGTTGGAACAGAAGGCCGGGGGATTAAGGAATAAAAAGGTTTTTTTGATTAATCAGGAGGTGAAAATGTTTCCGCGCTTGCTTGCGTCCGGTTTCAAGTAGATAAAAATTGATAAATTTTAGCGAAATTTTCCGCTTTTTTTGCTTGACACCTTACAAATTATTGTCAATTGCCGAAGAAGGAAATTTAGGAAAAAAACGGATCTTCTGGTCGATTTTTTCGGTAAGATTCAAGCCGTCTTTCTGCGTGAACGTTTAACCTTCCACTAAGTGCGCGGCAGTAAAGCCGCAACTCTTCCACATCAACGCCTGTTTCAATCAGGCGTTTCTTTTCATTCAAAACATACCGGTAATATTTTCGCTTAACTGATTTGTTGCGTGTATATCGAATGTGCCAATAAAGATTATTCAGTTTTGAAAACATATTTGCAGAATAAAACACAATCTAGCGGCAGACCAAACGAAATATAAACCCGCCTATTGTTATGGTGAAAAATGGAAAAATGAATTAAATTATATTATGGTGTATTAATAGACACCCGTACTTGAACGGGAAAAACTAATGAATGTACCTACACTTTTTATACTTGAAATTACTCAATTCTTGAATTTATAATAAAATTAGAGAGTAACCTATTAAACCAAATCTGTTCCTATTTAAATTAAGAGCTATAATCCCAGTTTATAGCATAGAGTAAACGTCTAATTCACCGGAAGATACGCAGATGGAACGTAATCAGATTCGTGCAGAATTCTTGTTCGCAAGTGTGATATCAGTAGCATGTGTAATTGCTATCTTTGATGCGATGGAGCTTGCTAAATCATTAGAAGAGTATTATGGAAAAAATAGTTATCTTTCAATCCTGATTCATAGTTTCTTTGGATCTGGTACTTTTTTCATTGTTTTTAAGACAATAATTTCCGTGTATTTCAAATTTATTTGGAAATACTTTCACCACAGAACATATTTAGATGGGGAATGGGAATATTCTTATAGCACAAAATATAATTCAAAAAAACGAATATGGGATGATGAAGAGGTCGACCGAGAAGGAACAGCTCGAATTGTTCACACGCCCGAAGACATTTGTATATATGGAACTAGTATCTAATTGCATAAGTTAACGATTGTATTTCTGAGTTGAGCACCTCTTACCTCGCGCTTCCTCCAAACAAACGGCGCAGCAGTTTTATTGTAGTGTTTCACGAACGCTTTGATGGCTTGCGTCAGTTGCTCCGTACTTTGGAAGCTTACCCCATCCGGTGTTTTGCGTGTAAAGATGCCAAACCAAATTTCTACTTGGTTAGGCCACTTGCTGGAAGTAGGTGAAGTGGGAAGTGGACGTTAGGATGACGGGCTAGGCAGTCATCATTTCTTTGTGGGTTGCGTAGTTGTCCAAGATCACGTGAATTTCTTGGTTGACAGGCACCTCAGCCACTACGTCATCAAGAAAGGCCTGGAAGTCTGGACGCTTCTTGACTGCCGTGACCTTGGATTGATTACGCCAGTGGCCACGTTCAGCGCGGCAAATAAGTTGACGGTACCGTGACGCCTGTATGTGCTTTTGATTCCGCGCACGATTTTTCCGCTGCTGGTATGAACGTAGCCAATTTTCTCTCTAAGGCTTGAATCGATGGCTTTTCATCAATACTCAGAACCAGTGCGTTGTGGGGTGGCCCCAGGTACAAGCCTATCACATCTGCTGCTTTGGCCGCGAATTCCGGATCAGTACTCACGCACCAAGAACGCATGCGCCCGTAGTTGAATGCCCTCCTCCTTGCGAAGAATGCGCCAGATAGCGTCATCTGACACGCCCAGTGCCTGAGCTAGCGCACTTCCGTCCCAACTGGAAAGCCCTTCGGGTGGAGTAAGTTCAAGCTGTTTTGCGTATTCTATCGCGCAAGTCGCTGGCATCGTAGATGGGTGGCTTGCCACTGCGCGCTCGGTCATGTAACGCCGCGATGCCGCCCTCCATAAATCTCTTGCGCCACATCGCTACTGTATTCGCCTGCAACTTCATGCGTGCCGCAATCTGGTCGTTACGTCCGCCCGCCAGACAGCCCAACACAATCTTTGCACGCTCAACCAAACGAGCTTGCTCAGTGCGACCAGATCCCAGTCGCTCCAATTCTTTTCGATCCTGATCGCTGCATGTTACCTTTGCTGCTACCCGTGTCATGAGAGCCTCTGCTTACGTTAAACAAACAGGAGATTACTTAAATATAACTATTTATGCAATTAAACACTAGTTTTCCAAAAGCTGCAGAAAATAGCAAAACATCACTTGTATCTATTTGGAATATGCCAGCTACCGCTCTGCAAGGTAATCAATTGGATACTACGCTTAAGATTACAAGTGGAGATGGATATGAAAAAGGATTTGCTGTGTTACAAATAATTACAGAACCAACCCAATTTATTATTCCAAATATGCCAATGAAATTGAAAGGATTTTTCTATATTGTACCTTCGGGAGATAAACCCATAGAGTACGGTCGTATCGAGTTTACACGTCACATGTGAAACATACATCATAATGTCAAATTGAAACCACGATAAACCAGTTACTAGATTTATCCGATTTGGTGAGCCATTAAGGGCAAGAACTATTAAATTCTGTTTAGCAATAAGGGGAAGTTAGGGTAAAGATGAACCGTGTTAGGGATCGGGCAACATGCCCCCTGCGGGGTCATACCCTTCGCGCCGGTCGGCGGCGGCGCGACCCTTGGACGAGAGGTGGTTTTAAGTGGCGCCAGCGGAAAACCCTCTAATCTTATAAGTTACAGTGTAACTATAATCAGCGCCCTAGCGAGCAAATTTAAATTAATCATGGTTACAGTATAACCGTTCTGCAAGTTCATTTATCGCTTTTTCAATTATTTCACGTTTATTCATTCCGGTTGTCTTGGCCAAGCGCTCAAAGTTACGAAAAGCCTGTGAATCTAAATTGGTTTTGTAGGTCAGAAGAATTGTATGTGTTCCTATATAATTTCAGGGTCTAAACAATAATGGCGTATGCGGTAAAGCTTTGTTTTTCTGCGTTGGTTAGTGCCATGAATATTACTCCCTTTAGTTACGCTGCAACCTAATGATATAATTACAGTGTAACCGGTTACAGTGTAACTATCAAGGAATATTTAGGTTTTCTTGGGGTTTTGTGGCCAACCATAAGTAATAGCAGATTCGCACATATCAGCCGGAACGGCTAAACGATGTCCTGATTTGCCATAACAAACGCAGCCATAGTTTTTGGATGAGAGACAAGCAGAAACACCGGACCAGTCATAATCAGCGGATACAATAGATTCAAACTGAATAAGTGTTTTTGCGTAGTAATAACGGGCGGTAATGGTGCGGGTAAGGGTTCGGGAGTAAACAGAGCCGGTATTGGTTCGGCTTGTACCGGATCATCTTGGGCGATACTTTCCGGAAGCACCCCATTTGAACGAGACGAGATCGAGGAATAGGCATAATAAAAGATTACAGGCCAGTTCAACTTCATACGCAGAAACTACAAATCATGATGCAGTTCAATGTACGCGCCTTGTCAGCAAACAAGAACTCCCACTATCACATACAAAACAAGGAAATTTTTTATCAGTATAAATGCCTTTCCATTCCTTATGCGCTTTTTTGTATTTTCGATATGCAATCAACACCCTATCGCATTTATTTTTTCTTAAGCAAACTTGCTCTTCCGCGAGACTCTGATTGCAAGTATAATTCGTTCACTTTTCCCCATATACCGCCAATTTTCTAAGCTATTGGCGGATTCTCGAGGATTGGAAAAAATGAAATCGCCTATTCGTATTGCTGTCACCGGTGCAACTGGACAGATTTGTTATAGCTTGCTATTTCGCATTGCAGCGGGTGACATGTTTGGCAAAGACCAGCCGGTTATTCTGCAGTTGCACGACATTACTGATGCACAGCCTTTTTTCGAGGCCATCGTCATGGAGTTATATGACTGTGCTTTCCCATTATTAACTGAAATTATCACCACAGATAATCCAGAAGTTGCATTTAATAATGTGGACATTGCTTTGCTTGTAGGCGCCCGGCCACGTGGTGAGAATATGGAACGCAAAGACCTCCTTGCAGCCAATGGCCCTATTTTCATAGCGCAAGGAAGAGCACTTAACGCCGCTGCCAAGCGTAATGTCAAAGTGCTGGTCGTCGGCAACCCTGCCAATACGAATGCCTACATTACCTTAAAAAATGCACCCGATCTTGATCCCGGGAATTTCTCAGCCATGTTGCGGCTTGATCATAATCGTGCAGTGTCTCAAGTTGCACTGAAACTCCATGTACCTGTGTCAGACATAAAAAGAATGATCGTATGGGGAAATCACTCCAATACACAATTCCCGATTTGAGTCATGCAACTGCTGGAAACAATAAAGTAACCACTTTGTTAGCGGATTCTGCATGGATAGAAAACCATTTTATCCCAACGGTGCAAAAACGTGGCACAGCAATTATTGAAGCACGTCGCGGCAAATCGAGTGCGGCCAGCGCGGCCAATGCAATTATCAATCATATGCAGGATTGGATTTTGGTACCGGAAGGTGATTGGGTATCCATGGGAGTACCCTTCCAATGGATGCTACGACATACCCAGTGGGGTTATCTTCAGTTACCCAGTCACATGCAAGAAACGGCCAGTATAAGACTGTCGAGGATTAGAAATAACTAACCAGGACAGGGAAAAATGCAGAAAAGCTATCAGGAACTGATTGCTGAACAGGAAGCTATTCGGCATCTATTGACTTGAATCGAGAACACTCGCCAATTCCTTGCAAATTCTTCTTTAGCGCACCATACTAGCCGCTTCACGAATAGCGATCAATAAAGAAGTATCCAGATGACCATCCGCAATACGCTGTGTATTTTTCTGGAAACGACTGATTGCCTGACGGGTGATCGAACCCATTACACCATCCGCTTCACCAGCGTCAATACCCAATGAAAATAAATCCATCTGAAGCTGACGTACCTGCTCACGGGTTATTTTTGCCGTATCAGCCGGTGGCATACGATGTAATGCAGTCGCACCGGCAATGCGGTCTGCCAGATGTCCGACTGACAGAGCATAAAATTCAGAACGGTTCCAGCGCATAATCACATAAAAATTCTTGGTAACCAAAAAAGCCGGTCCTTGATGGCCTGAAGGAACGAGCAATGCAGCTTTTTGTTCCAGGGGCACCAATGGCGTTCCAGCAGTTGTGGTGACACCCAATTTTGCCCATTCAGCCTCACTCAGCATTTGATCTCGCCCCGCCAGTGAATAATCAAAGCTGGCGGCAGACGGACTTCCCGTCCCCAGTCTAAACCAGGAATCCAACCCAATTGTTGTAGAAAATTTGCGGCAGACCCCATGGCATCGGGGACGCTGCCCCACAGATCACGACGCCCGTCGCCATCGATATCTTTTGCATAGCGTAAAAAGGTAGATGGCATGAATTGCATATGCCCCATAGCCCCTGCCCATGAACCGATCATTCGCTCCGGAGAAATATCTCCCGCATCGACAATGCGCATGGCATTGAACAATTCCTGTGTGAAAAAGGTGCTGCGACGCGGATCACAGGCAAGCGTGGCTAATGAATCGACCACTGACCAGTCGCCAAAATGCCCGCCGTAGTTAGTTTCCAGACCCCAGAATGAAACCAGATATTGTGCCGGAATACCCGTTTCCTGCTGAATCTGATTCAACAAAAGACGATGCTTGTTTAATAATTCCCGGCCACGTTGAATACGTTCTTCATTGATTCGCGTATTAAAGTAACTTGCAAACGTTTGAGTGAACTCAGGTTGACGCCGATCCAGTTCAATTACACGTGGTATGTATTTGGCATTGTCCAGTACCTTACTGGCTGTTTTGTCAAAAATGCCTTCTGCTTTTTTTAGTAATTTTATTCGAGTGATGCACTCACCAAAATCGTTATTTTCGGCATGAACAGCGTGTGTAAACGTCAAAATAGTAAACACCAAAATTCCTGTGTATATCATCCTGCAGCATGCACTGAATTTAAATGCAGAAAAATAGTGTGTAGCGATCACTGGCATTCTATTATTTTCGATGAGGGCAGTTTGGTTTAATGCAATCCGCATAAAGTGAAAGTGAATGTTCCTGCAGCCTAAAACCTCGGTCATTAGCAATGGTTATCTGACGTTTTTCTATCTCTGCATCATAGAATTCTTCCACACGGCCGCATTGCAAACAAACCAAGTGATCATGATGGCCATCCCCTTTCAGTTCAAAAACAGCTTTACCGCTTTCAAAATGATGTCGCTCAAGCAGGCCAGCCTGTTCAAATTGTGTCAAAACACGGTAGACAGTTGCCAATCCGATATCTTCACCTTCACCGATCAACTCTTTATAAACATCTTCAGCGGATAGGTGACGCACACTGCTTTGCTCGAATAAATTCAATATCTTGAGCCTTGGCAATGTTGTTTTCAGTCCAATGTTTTTGAGATCTTTACTTTTCAGATCGTCGAAGTTACCCATGGTTCTCTCTGTTCAAAATATTATTTGCTGTATCATATAGTGCTGTGTTCACTTTGGAAACATATAATATTAACAAAATGGTTGCAAAAATTTCCGCATTGTTTGCATTCTTATTGCTGACAGGGTGTTCATACCTTCCTCCTCTTCCCTATAAGATTGATGTGCAGCAGGGCAATGTTGTTACAGAAGAAATGGTAGAAAAATTAAAACCTGGCATGACCAAATCCCAAGTACTCTTCGTTTTGGGATCACCGCTCATCCTGGATGCTTTCCGTGATAACCGATGGGATTACGTCTACTTATTTCGTGAGAAAGGAGAGTTAATCGAACAAAAAGACTGACTATTTTTTGACCGTGACGTGCTAGTGAATATTGAAAACTATCTGTCTTTCTCTAAAGATCCCGTCAAACCGAAGCCAAACCAACCTAGCCCTGATGCAGAAAAAACTAAGCTTGATGATGATGCGGAAGTCAGGAAATCTGATTATTGATATTGCTTCTTTATTTAAAATAAAAACCGCAGCGGAAATAAAATGATAATTCAAAAAATTGCAATCGCAGGCAGCTCAGGGCGTATGGGGCGTACATTGCTGGAAGCAGTTACCCAAGCCCCCGATATGCAGCTATCTGCCGCGCTCGAGAGGACTGGCAGTCCCTATCTAAATAAGGATGCAGGAGAATTAATAGGTCGAGCTGTGGCACCCCTATTGCGAGCGATTTTGCTGGCGCCTTAAAAGGCTGTCATCAGTTGATTGACTTCACACGCCCTGAAGGCACACTGGCTCATCTTTCTGCTTGTCAGAAGGCTGGGGTAAAAATGGTGATCGGCACAACAGGTTTTCAATCGAAGAAAAAGCCCATCTCAAAGCAGCGGGCAAAGATATTGCCATTGTATTCGCCTCAATATGAGTTGTTGGCGTAAATGTGACTTTTAAGTTACTGAAATTGCCGCCAAAGTACTGAACGAAGGATATGATATTGAAATCATTGAAGCGCATCACCGACACAAAGTGGATGCGCCATCCGGCACCGCACTCCGCATGGGCGAAGTAATTGCGGAAACTTTGGGAAGAGATCTGAGCAAAGTGGCAGTTTACGGACGTGAAGGTGTAACCGGTGAAAGGAACCGGGAACCATCGGATTGCGACAATTCGGGCGGGTGATATTGTGGGTGATCATACCGCCATGTTTGCTGGTATCGGTGAACGCGTGGAAATTTCGCATAAAGCCAGCAGTCGCATGACCTTTGCAATGGGCGCATTGCGTGCGGTACGTTTTCTTGCAGATAAACCTAATGGCTTATTCGATAAGGATGTGCTGGGGCTACGTTAATATTCCCTATCCTTATGGCAGCAATGTAGCGATACATTTCACTCAGCGATAATCCAAAGATGGCAACTTATGCAATTGGTGATTTACAAGGCTGTTTTAACTCATTTCAACGGCCTTTATTGATTTAATCCAGTTTAATCCGGTACAGGATAAGTTATGGTTGGTTGGAGATATTGTTAATCGCGGCCCTGATTCATTAGCCCCTATTGCGTTATATCAAAACAAGCCGGCGATGTAATGATCATGGTGCTGGGTAATCGCGACTTACATTTATTGATGGTCGCAGCAGGCATCGAAAAGAACCATCCCAGTGACACGATTCAGCCTATCTTGACTGCGCCTGATCGTGATGAATTATTGTATTGGTTGCGACAGCAGAAGTTATTTATACCCAAGGGCAATATGCCATGGTGCATGCGGTTTGTTACCGTGCTTGGTCGGTGCGCGACTGAACAATTAGCGCATGAAGCCAGAGCGCGTTACGTCAGGATGCTTATCAGGAATTTTTTCAGAGAGGTATGGCAATGAACCCAATTACTGGCAAGATGAATGGACTGGCTATATCCGTTTACGGGTGATCATCAACGCCATGACGCGGATGCGTATCTTGCCTCCGGCGGGCAAAATGAATTTCCTTTTAAGGTGATCTGCAATCTATCCCCGCAGGCTATGTACCGTGGTTTAGCGTGCCGCAACGGACAGGTCAGAAAGAAACCATCATTTGCGGTCATTGGTCGGCTTTAGGGCTGCACATAACAGATAACTTGATCGCATTGGATAGTGGTTGTGTATGGGGCGGGCAACTTACTGCTATTCGCCTGGAAGATCGGAAAGTTTTTCAGCTTTCTTGTGTGGGATAGGCAGCGTCAGTGTATCAGCGATCGCTTGTTCGGATAAGCGTGCTAATTCCGCCGATTCTTCATACCACATTGAATCGGCCGATTAAAAGTCAAATTAACATCAATACTTATCTGGCTCAATATTCTCTGTAAGGACAATACCAGAGATGGCTCTATAAGCAACCTCCTGGCAGATATCCCCTGCGCAATTGCGATAACTGATGGCAACTGGATAAAGATGCATCGATTGTGACGGCCGATTGCAGCAATGAAGCATGAAAATGATTTAATTGCATGCCATTAGCCGTTATTCCCTCGGAAATACGGTGACCCGCTCGCCTTTTCCAGCACTTCGCTGATTTTATTAATCCGCAGGGTATCCTGCGTTTTGCACGTTCAATAAATAATGTTCCAACGGTTCCGGCTCAGCAAACCCAATATTGGCCATTTGCTGATTTCTGCGTTGCCACAAAACGAGCCGGGCAAGCTGCCATAAACACAGACATCCAGCCAGGACACGTGATTAGCTGCAGTTAACACACGCGGCAATTCAGTGTGGGCAATTTACCGTGACAATGCAGTTTGATACCAAGGATAACCAATAATCCGGCTGCCCAACGCTGCATCATGGGGCGCTGAATATTCAGAGGCAACCACGGATAAACAATTACTGGTAACCGAGGTAATATGTAAAAGAAAGCGTATCAGGCGAATAATGCGCAGTAACAGGGCGTGGTTTTGTGCATGTGATGAGCAGAACGGGAAATTATGAACCCGACACAACCTACAACGATAGATCCCGCATCATAGCACTGTCTTAGAAGACTAAAGATAGCAATCCTAACATTTCAGAACGAATCAGTTACATTAATAATGTTAGAAAACCTCTGGGGTTAAGATATTGAGTAAAAAATGGAAGTTCGATCAGAGCAATCGCTCTAGCAGCCGTTGAAAAACTACCTGCATTACCGCAACGGTGATAAAAACGGGCTAAAATGCTCATTTATTAAGCATAAACTGCTTTCTTCGCCTGTTCTTGCCTTGTATCCGCGCCTCAAAAACGGTTTTCAAATGGCCTACCAGAGAAATCGTGTATAACTCAAAGGTGTCATTCCGACACAGTAGAATTTTTCTAATCAGCGCAATAGATTTCTCGCTCCGCTCGGAATGACAGTTATATTCAGAGACTCTAATTGATTAGATTCTAGTGAATAATCACCGTAAAGAAATTCAAATTTCAAGCCGCTACTGATAAATAATTTTCAAATCATTTTGCAATTGAATATGTATTAACAGCGCTGATAACTTAATCATTTGTGGTCCCGCGTATCTCACCGAGAATTTAATCAAGAAGAGAATCGACTATGAAATTTGTGACCTTCTATAAAACAAATGAATTAGCTTTCTGGCTGCACCCAAAGTATAGAAGACCCTACCTTTAACACCAGCTGCTCAGCTACTGAACCAATGACAAAGCGCTCAAGTCCACGACGATTTGCAGTTCCAACCACCAGCAAATCCGCTCCCCATTCTTTCACAGCAGTGGCGATAGCTGTAGAAATACTCTCTAGCCCATATAGAATATCAGCTTCCAACAAACGTGTTTCAACACTTAGCGCATCAACTGATGCTTTCGCACTTTCCAATATCTTATTCCCTTCTATTCTATCAGCTTCCTCTTCACCCTTGATGCAATGAACAATACACAAATCAGCATTATAGTTATTCGCAATATTCTGCACGCTTCCTGTAATGCCTTTCGTTCACTACCATCGACAGCAATCATTATTTTTTGTACATACAGCCACACTCCTTTTGTAATATTTTGCACTCGAGGACAGGTGTCCTGTACCTGTCCTTTATAGACTAACTATCTTGCACGAAAAAAGACTGTTATTAACACAAACTCACTATCTTTCTTCAGGTTATACAAAGTATCTCCTGATTACAGCTCTTCCCGGGCATTTTGTCATGTGTAGTATAAACCATATAATGAACAACAGCATGGATCACATGGCTATTAACAGCCCTTCAAAATCCCACCTTATAAACCAAACCGCCACATATGAGTGCCAGCATTAGTGCATATGCGGGCCGTAATGGGTAACATGCAGCACAAGCCCCGCGATCATTTTATAACCAGTGAATACCATGATGTCGCCAATGCAAACTTTGGTAAATAATCAAGATATGATGTATTTAGCATAAAGAATGTAACCACGCAGCCAATGATCAGCACAGAGAATTTGGTATAAGCACCCGCCAATTTGTTGGTTGTACTCTTTGCGAGACCATCCAGATTGGTCATGCCACCAAAGAAACTGGAACCCAGATTAGCGATCCAAATCGCCAGCAAGCAAGCTATTGTTACTTATTACATTTGCGCTTGAGCGGATCAATCTTCTCAATGGCGGCATTACTCATGACCTGTTCTACGACGTCGATAACCGCCAACATCGCACAAAACAAAACCATATATCATCATCATGGGAAATCTCAGGCAACGGCAATCTGAAATGCAGCGGCACATCTTCTATATAGATCATCGGGACAGCGGGACCACTAGCCAAAACCACACCTGAAATGATTAATGCGAAATACGGCACGGCTGGCATCGTATCTTAAATTTGCAAAGAGGATACACAAACCAGCAAAACCCTATAAAGGAAATCGCGCACATCCGTATCCGCGTATCATTCCAGAATTTTTCCGTGACTGATTCAGCAGGTATCTCATAGGCGAATTCAAAGAATCTTAGGAGAATCTTGTGACCTACTCCGGCCAGCAATCCTTCTACCAGATAAACCGGCACAGCAATAAGTAGATAACGCTGCCAATTAAATTGCCATATAACGGCCTGCATCACTGCTGTCAAGAAATACAAAATGCCATGTTCTGGATACTGAAATTTGCCACGCCCAATGCCAACACGGGTGCCAAAACCAGCGGCTACACTACGACTGCCTATAAAGTTTCCCCGGTTTGAACCAGGCATTGATCCAACCCACAAACTTTAATGCTACGGTGGCTAAACCCACCTTGATTGGATAGTCCGACATCATAGCTATACCGATTGACAAAGGAATTGCCATCGCACCGGTGATCAACCCTGTTGCTATATCGCGTCTGGCGTATTTCGCTTGGAAAGCTGCCGATCCTGTCAAGCAGCGGTGAGGCAACCTGGCTTGCCGACGAACTTGATGAAGCTTCATATTCTTCATTGCCGTTTGAAACGGCTTATTTTCTGTTTCTGAACTCATGAATAACTTTTCCCTGAATATGTTGAATGCTTTTTTAATGCCAAAAAAATTTAACACACAAGCGTGAAGATTTCGTGAAGGCGAAAACCGGTTTCCAATCCGGCATCTACTAAAAATAGATGATATATTATTTAGAATCAGATGATTAAAAAAAATTCAAAAAAATACACCGATTATTGCAGACGATTAAATTGCTATCCTTTCTGTCTGAAAGGAAACAGTATGGGTTTATGCTGTTGCAACGGGGAACGAAATCGAGACCTATGGATTAAATAAGCGCTTAATCAATTGAAATTGATATGAAAAGTTGTACCTGACCGGGTGTGCATCCACTTCGATGCGCCAGCCAGTAATCACAGATCTGTTTCACAATAGCAAGCCCAATCCCCAATCCCTGCCCCTGCGTCGTACCACGAAAGAAACGTCTATACAGCAATGGCAAATAGGCTGGCTTCTATCCCGATTCCGGAATCTGTTACAGACAGTCGTTGATTATTGAATCAACTCGAATATACCCACTGAGGTATATTGCACAGCGCGTTGGGGATCAGATTCAGCAGCACTATATGCAGTGCTCGCCGATTAGCCATGAGCACCTGTCAGAGCAATAGGGCACTTCAAAAGCAAGCTTCTTTCTGTTAATTTTAGCCATTAATGGATCTGCTGCATCATAAACACATTCCGCAATTGCAAACCGTCTCTATGACGCCAAGCGCCTGTTCTCGCGCAAGGAATAATAAGGGCTTTCATCTGCTCACCCATCCGGGTTGCGGCAGCTTCTATCATGACTATTCGTTGATAAGCTTTGATGGGTATATCATTGGGTCGCAACCAGCACCCGCAATTGGTCAGAATGGCTGTCACTCGAGTTCTTAATTCGTGACTGATATTGGCGGTGAATTTCGCTCACGCGTTGCAGCATGCGCTTGATGATGTTTTGATAATCATTCCAGTGCCCGTGCAAGTTGCGCCACTTCCTCATCCATTCCGGGCTATGTTAACAGTCCATCTTGAACATCTCCAGGGGCTAGCAAATTGACCCGTTCTGCCAGATCTTGTCACTTGTTTAACCAAGATTCTGCTGTAGATACCCTACTACGAACGCGCAATGCCAACTACCACAACCCAAGATAATAAAATGAGCAATCGCAGTTTACTTAATCGCTGTTGATGCAGCGCAATCCGGATAAGCTACAAGAAACTTCACTTCATCAACAACACGAACTAAAACATGAAAATCCTCAATACCGTAGTAGATCTGATGATCACCAGCATTTAATCCACGTAAATAAGCAGGAATCTGCAATTCATCATCTATACCATAATAACATAGGTTTTTAGGTGTGAGCCGACTTGAGAAAATAAAATCCGCGTAGTTTCTGATAGCGATAA
>JADKHF010000008.1 GCA_016721865.1 Nitrosomonas sp.
GCAGGATTTGTGGATGTTGCTGTCAGGAGAACGCGCTGACATGGTACGGCAGTTGAATGACGTGCTGGCGGGTTATGAAGACTTTTACGATTTTGATTCAAATGAGTTGCATCTGGTCGAAGCGCTGCGCACCTTGCGCCTGATTCATTATTCCGCCTGGCTGGCACAACGATGGGACGATCCAGCCTTCAAGCAAGCTTTTCCATGGTTCAATACGCAACGCTATTGGCAAGAACGCATTCTGGAATTGCGCGAGCAGGTCGCGTTGATGGAAGAGCCGCCGCTAGGAGCCTGCCGGAATTAAGGTCAAACCACTGCGCCACGTCCGGCAGGCTCTAATCAAGCGTTAAGTCATTCAGGAAAAGATTT
Source organism: Nitrosomonas sp. (assembly GCA_016721865.1). Classification (GTDB taxonomy): domain Bacteria; phylum Pseudomonadota; class Gammaproteobacteria; order Burkholderiales; family Nitrosomonadaceae; genus Nitrosomonas. The sequence goes on from JADKHF010000008.1 coordinate 370, forward strand.
TACAATCAACCTAATGCGACACGGTTATTTATTTGTCCCAGTGATTGCTCAACTTGATCGACCAGAATAAGGCATAACTCACCATCCTGCAAATTGGATAGTGCTGCATCAATTGCAGTTGCCTCTCCAACTATTTCGCTTATTTTCTGAGTACGTCTGGCATTACCCAAACCTTCTCGCAATAATGTCAGCACTTCTCCATCCGCACGACCGCGCTGGCATTGATCTTGATAAAGCACGACTTCATCAAATGCGTCACCAAGAATTCTTGTTTGCTGGCGGATATCTTCATCACGACGATCCCCGGCTGCACTAATAACTACTGAGCGTTTCTTTGATGGAATATTATCAATGGCGCTTACAAGTGCCTGCATCGCATCTGGATTATGTCCGTAATCAGCGATCAAGGTAGCATTGCGGTAATTGAAAAGATTAAAGCGGCCCGGCGCGGTCTGTATATTGCTTACAAAGCCAGCTACACCAGCGTGAATAACCGCCCAATCCAATCCAAGCGCCCAACCGGCGCCAACAGCAGCCATCACATTTTCTATTTGAAAGTGGATACTGCCATTCTTTGTCAGTGGGATTTCGCTCAAAGGTATCCGGTATTCATCACTTTCACCCACAGCGACAATATAGCCATCTTTCACATAGATTACACGCCTATGCTGTGCATGATGCATTGCCAGCACCGGATGATGGCTATCACGCGCAAAGAAAATAACTGAGCCAGGGCAATGGTCAGCCATGCTGGCGACGAGCGGGTCAGCTGCATTGAGCACAGCAAAACCGGTACCCGGTGTTACATTCTGCACAACGATGCGTTTAACCGCAGCCAGCTCTTCCGCAGTGTTGACATAAGCCATGCCAAGATGATCGCCCATACCAATATTGGTCACAACAGCAACATGGCAGCGATCAAACCCCAAGCCTTCGCGCAATAGCCCGCCGCGCGCAGTCTCTAAGACTGCTGCATCGACATCAGGGTGAAAAAGAATGTTTCTCGCACTTTTTGGACCGCTGCAATCCCCGGTATCGATACACTGCCCCTTGATGTATACGCCATCTGTAGACGTAATACCTACACATTTGTTATCTTTTTCTAAGATATTGGCAATCAGGCGCGTTGTCGTCGTTTTACCATTGGTTCCTGATACTGCGATCACCGGAATGCGTGCATCCTGCCCCTGAGGGAACATGTAATCGATGATTGCTTCACCCACTGCGCGCCCTTTGCCAAAAGAAGGATACAAGTGCATACGCAAACCAGGCGCTGCATTAATCTCGATAACGCCACCACCTTGCTCTTCCAGTGAATTCATAACATTGTTGCAGACAACATCGACACCGCAAATATCCAAACCCACTACTTTTGCAGCTGCAACTACACGCGCCGCCAACTCAGGATGAACATCATCGGTCACATCAGTTGCTGTGCCGCCTGTCGATAAATTGGCATTGTTGCGTAACACAATTCGCATTCCTTTGACTGGAATCGATTCTGCTGTCAGTCCCTGTGCCGCCAGATGTGCTATGGAAATCTCGTCCAGATGAATTTTAGTTAATGAAGTAACGTGGCCTTCTCCGCGCATTGGATCGCGATTAATTTGCGCTACCAATTCGTAAATGCTATGCACGCCATCGCCAATAACCTGCGGCGGATCACGGCGTGCGGCGGCAATCAGCTTGTTACCTACGACCAGCATGCGATAATCATGTCCGGGAATATAACGTTCCACCAGAACATTATCACTGATTTCAGCCGCGATCATATAAGCCGTTTTTACTTGCTCTGCGCTAACAAGATTAACTGTTACGCCTTTACCTTGATTGCTATCTTTTGGTTTTATTACTACTGGGGTACCAATTTCGCAAGCTGCTGCCCAAGCATCTTCCACGCTCTGTACCTCCCGACCGAGAGGGACAGGAATACCAGCCGCATGCAACAAGGTTTTGGTCAATTCCTTGTCCTGCACAATTGCTTCCGCAACAGCGCTGGTCGTGTCGCTTTCAGAAGCTTGGATGCGACGCTGCTTACTACCCCAGCCAAACTGCACCAAACTGCCTTCTGTTAAGCGGCGGAACGGAATACCGCGTGCAACGGCAGCTTTAACAATAGCACCCGTGCTCGGCCCTAAGCGTATATCTTCATTGAGCTCACGTAAACGATGTATAGCATCGGTTACATCAAAAGCAGTATCTTCAATGGCTGCACTGCACAAACTTGTGCCAGCTCAAAAGCAAGTTTTCCAACTTTTTCTTCACTGTAACCAACTATGACGCGATAGGTATCAGCATCTGGTGTCAGAGCGGTATGGCTAAAGGTTATCGGGCAGCCCGCTTGAACCTGTAAACCGAGTGTGGCAAATTCAAGTACATGTGCCAGCGTGACAGCTTCATGATGACCAGCCGGTTGAAGTAAGGAAATCTCGGGAAAACACTCACGTAATCGTGCTTCAAAGCCAGGGATGGTATTAATATTATTTTCTGGCCCACTGCAAACGATAGTGGCTTCAATAGAGGTGTGCTGACTCCATAAATTTGGTCCGCGCAATGCTCGAATACGCAAAACTTTCATAGCTTGATTCCTTGAGTTTGTAATCCGATTGGAAGATTCTGATTTTCTGGCTTATATTTTTCCTGACTGAAACCAAATGTTTCAATCCCGATACGTATAAGATCAGGTTCAATACCTAATGCCCAAGCAGCTCCGATAGCTGCCAATACATTTTCTATTTCTTGCGTGCTATGCTTGCCAGTTGCTGCAGATATTTCCATCAAACTGACCAGCGGTAATTCATCAGAGCCGGTAACCAGCATGATTGTGTTATTGCGCACTATCACAGCGCGTTTACTCTGAGTGGAGCCGGTTCCGTTGCTGCGATGTTGAGTAATTACTGGCAAGTCTGGGTTAATGCTGAAGAAAATAACCTCACCATGACACAGTTCGGATATCTCAACCAGCATCTCTTCCCTGGCATTGAGCACCGCTGCGCCGGTTGGCAGTTTCAAACTTTCTTCCACATCATCGACAGCTGCAGCTGTCGGCATCACCACATCAACTTGTGTGCGCAGTACGGTAAAAACTTGTTTCGGCGTTTCGATTCCATTGCGGCCAAAATGACAGGCTGGATCAACATTGGTGATAACGCCAACCTGGCAGCTATCGTAAGCTAATCCCTCATTCAGTATGGCATCAAAACCATTTTCAAATACTGCGGCATCAATAGTCGGATTCGTCAGTGTGCGGTTAGCAGCTGTCCAATTGGCGCTGTTGTTTTTATCAATTTGCCTGTAATCCTGATAAAGCCCATCAGTACATGCCAGACCAGTTTGTTTTCCTGAAAGGATAAGCAATCGGGCAACAAGATAAGCGACTGTTGTCTTCCCATAACTTCCTGTAATTCCCACAATGGGAATGCGACCGTTATTCTGATTTGGAAATAAATGATCTACGATTGCTTTTCCAACGGGGCGTGGTGTACCCACTGCCGGTTTAATATGCATCAGCAAACTTGGACCAGCATTTACCTCAACAATGGCACCGCTTTGCTCGCTCAGCGGGCGTGAAATATCGCTGGTTACCAGATCAATGCCGGCAATATCCAGACCAATAATACGAGCGGCGAGTGAGGCGATGGATGCAGTACTGGGGTGAACTTGATCCGTTACATCAAATGCGTGGTTACCGTTACGCTGAATCAGTACTTTGGTGCCGATTGGTACAATCGAATCACTGCGATAACCTTGGTGGGCGATCTCCATTTGCGCTGCATTATCCAGCCGGATAAGATTAAGTGGAAAATCTTCCGTTGATCCGCGGCGAGGATCGGAATTGATTTGAGATTCGATTAATTCAGCTATAGTTGAAACACCATCTCCGATTATTGATACCGAATCACCTTGCGTGGCAGCTATGAGCTTCCCGCCGACGATTAACAATCGATGTTCAGTGCCTGCAATATAGCGTTCAACTAATACGCCTGTGCCTTCTTTTAAAGCCATGTGATAAGCCGATTCAATTTCTTCTCGACGACTTAGTTCAATAAAAACGCCGCGTCCATGGTTTCCATCGCAAGGCTTTATGACTACCGGCATACCGATGTCATTAGCTGCTTCCCAGGCAGCTTCAGTGCTCTCAACGATGTGTCCTTTCGGGACAGGAATACCACAAGACCGCAATAATGATTTTGTCAAATCCTTGTCACGGGAAATGCTTTCTGCAATAGCGGGGGTACGATCTGTCTCAGCGGTCCAGATGTGACGGGAACGAGCGCCATATCCCAGTTGCACAAGATTTCCTTTAGTGATGAGCCGGGTGGCAGGAATATTGCGTGCGACAGCAGCATCTACAATACAAGCTGTAGAAGGACCAAGCCAGAGTGAATCAACCAAGCCGCGAAGATGTCTGATGGTACCATCGACATCATACGATGGGTTTTGAGATTGCTGAAAGTTCATGGCTGCCAGCACCAATTCACGCGCTGAGTATAAAGCTGCTGTTGTAATCTCTGCATGCCACGCACTTAATGCTACTTTATATACACCACATGCCGAAGTCTCACGAGCCCTGCCAAAACCACCGTGCATACCTGCAAGATTTTGCAGTTCCAGTGTCACATGCTCAAGAATATGGCAAGGCCAAGTACCTTCCTTGACTCGACGTAAAAAACCACCGCGTTCTTCATAGCTGCAGCGGTGTTCAATCAGTGATGGAAGCCATTCTGACAAACGTTCATAAAAGCCAGGGATCTTGTCAGAAGGAAAATCCTCAAGTTCACCGATATCAACTAGTGCTTCGAGGGTAGGGTAATAAGTCCAAATATTTGGACCATTCAAATGCTTGATTTCAAGAAATTTGATATCTTTGGCACTAGTGCAATCTGGATTTGAGCGGTTAGGCATAAAATTTGAATCAGAAAGAAGAGTTCATATTAACGTTGCTCAGATTATTAGGTTTACAAGAACGCAAACAATTTTTAAATACAACGTAAATGCCGCTGAAAGATCAGCGATACTTCCCCAAAATAGACGGTCAACAATTGAGTGATTAATATAAATGTAAACAACAATTCAACAATTGTTTATCCAACTAACTTTTCTTGTTGACAAACATTTGTTTGAATCCAAAATAGACAACTATCTTTTTTAGGATTTTGATATTTATTAGTCTTAACGATTTTCATTACATAATAAAGGTGTTATTTGGAAGACCTGCCGTTGCACGTAATGCTGATTGTATTGGTATTTTTATTGATTCTGTCTGGCTTTTTTTCCTTATCTGAAACCAGCATGATGGCGATTAATCGTTATCGCTTGCGGCACCTAGCCAAGCAAGGGCATCGTGGTGCCCGGTTGACTGTAAAATTGCTTGAGAATACGGATCGATTACTGGGTGTTATTTTACTGGGAAATAATTTACTTAACACGGCTTCTGCAACATTGGTGGCTGTCATCATTGCTACTTTCTTTGCCCATGATGACTTCGCATTACTTATTGGAACAATAGCCGTTACTTTTGCCATTCTGATATTTAGTGAAATTACGCCAAAAGTTATCGCAGCGGCTTATCCAGAGCGTATCGCTCTTGCGGCAAGTTATGTGTTAACGCCATTACTGGTCATTTGCTATCCCATTGTATGGTTTGTTAATTTGTTTGTCAGTGGATTGCTGATTCTGTTTCGATTGAAACCCGAAAAGGGTGAGCTTGAACAGAAGATAAGTACGGAAGAACTTAAAACACTGGTGTTGGAAGGCGGACATTTTATACAGCATAAGCACCAAAGCATGTTGTTGAACTTGTTTGATCTTGAAACCATTACGGTGGATGATGTGATTGTGCCACGCAGTCAAATCGAAGCGATTGATTTGACTGCGGATGAAGATATTATCCATACGCAATTGTTGACCTGTCATCATACGCGCTTACCGATATACCGTGAGCGCATGGATAATATTGTCGGCATTGTCCATGTGCGCAAAGTACTTAACCAGATGCAGGGAGGAAAAATAACGGCGGATACACTCGAAAAAGTCATGCGTAAGCCCTATTTTATCCCTTCTGGAACATCATTATTTTCGCAATTACAGTTGTTCCAGGAGAATCAGGAACGAGTTGGTTTGGTGGTTGATGAATACGGTGAGTGGATGGGATTGGTTACGCTGGAAGATATTATAGAAGAGATTATTGGAGAATTTACAACACAGGCACCGACCCAAGCCAGTACTTTTTTAAAGCAGGAAGATGGCGGTATTATTGTCGAGGGAAGCACCTTGTTGCGTGAATTAAATCGTAAGCTTAATTTTCAATTTCCACTGGATGGTCCAAAGACTTTGAATGGTTTGATATTGGAATATTTTGAAGACATTCCTGAAGCAGGGACGGGTCTTAATATTGCCGGTTATCCGATGGAGATCCTTCAAACAAAAAACCGGGTTGTGAAAACTGTAAAAATTTTTCCTGTTTCGACAGAAACAGAAGTAAAGAATCCAAAGTAGTTTTAAGGTTTTTTATAGATGATGGGTTATGGGTACTATGAAGTTTGCACAATCGTTGCCCCGAGGACTATACAAGTTGGACGAGAATTATAAAAGCAGTTATCCTGTCGACCGGTAAATAGCATAACAGTTTGTTCATCAAAGCGCCCATAGCTCAGCTGGATAGAGTACCGCCCTCCGAAGGCGGGGGTCGCACGTTCGAATCGTGTTGGGCGCGCCAATAAATATATCGTTTTTTTCAACGCATCACCTTGATTCTCGCAACGTTACTTTCATTATTTGAATCGCTACAAGGTATACTTGCAAAAGTATGAAATTTACAGTTTGCACGTCACATTGATATCAATTCGTTGATGCTTATCCTATCATTCGTGTCATACCTCACTTATAGAACATATTGAGATGTTTACCGGAATCATACAAGCAGTGGGTGAGATAACACAGATTCGTCCTATAAGAGGACATAATGATTGCGGATTGTCTCTGGCGATTTCTGCTGAAGATTTGGATCTGAGCGATGTCATGGCGGGTGACAGTATTGCTGTGAATGGTGTTTGCCTTACCGTTACAACGGTGACCGGCGGGCTGTTTGACGTTGATGTTTCGCAGGAAACGCTCAACTGTACAAGGGGTCTGGATCAGGTTGGCATGCGCGTTAATCTGGAGAAAGCCATGCGCTTATCTGACCGGTTGGGCGGACACCTGGTCAGTGGTCATGTGGATGCTACTGGAACAGTAGTTAGATTCGAGCCTATTGGAGAGAGTTTTGTATTAGTCATTCAAGCGCCAGAAGCAATATTGCGATACCTTACCCATAAAGGTTCCATCACCGTCAATGGAGTGAGCCTGACAGTTAATCAGGTTGAGGGTAATGAGTTTTCTGTCAACCTCATTCCGCATACCCTGGCGGCGACCACGCTGCAGGAACTCGCGCCGGGAATGCGTGTAAATCTGGAGTCAGATATGCTGGCGAGATATGTGGCAAGATTATTAAATATTTAAAGTTGAGCGAGATTAAACAGAGATGAGAATCAGTGCTATCCAAGACATTATTGATGATCTTAGACTGGGTAAAATGGTTATTCTTATTGATGAAGAGGATCGCGAGAATGAAGGAGATCTGGTTCTGGCTGCCGATTTTGTTACGCCGGAGGCCATTAATTTTATGGCTACCCATGGCCGCGGACTGATCTGTTTAACCCTTACCGAGGCAAGGTGCCACCAGTTGGATTTACCCTTGATGGTGTCTGCCAACCGTGCTCCCCTGGGCACCAATTTTACTCTTTCCATTGAAGCAGCCAGTGGGGTCACGACGGGCATCTCTGCGTCTGATCGTGCGCGTACTATTCAAGTTGCCGTAAAAGCGGATGCCAAGCCACAAGACATCGTGCAACCGGGGCATATTTTTCCACTGATGGCACAGAAAGGGGGTGTTCTGGTTCTCGCGGGTCATACTGAAGCGGGTTGTGATTTAGCCAGATTGGCCGGTTTGACTGCAGCTTCGGTGATTTGTGAGATTTTAAAGAATGACGGCAGCATGGCGCGATTACCCGATCTCATTGAGTTTGCGCATAAACATCAGCTCAAAATTGGTGCGATAGCCGATCTTATTCAATACCGTAGTCAGACTGAAAGCCTGGTAACACGTGTCGCTGAACGCGCAATTCAAACACTGCATGGTGAGTTTCTGCTGACAGCTTATCGTGATGAAATAGCCAATACAACACACCTGGCTCTGGTTAAAGGTGAAATAACCCCAACAACTGAAACATTGGTGCGCGTGCATGAGCCGCTATCGGTCATAGATCTACTGGATATTTATGATAATACGCATTCCTGGAGTATCCATGAAGCCATGAAATTGATTGCTGAAGCAGGTCAGGGTGTTATCGTTCTACTGCATCGCAAAGAAAGTGCAACCAAATTAATCGAACGGGTTCAATTAAAAGAATCTCACTTTCCCGGCCCCGTTAAGACGGATCTCCGCGATCACGGTATTGGCGCTCAAATTCTGAAAGATCTTAACGTAGGAAAAATGCGATTGATGGCAACACCGAGAAAAATGCCCAGTGTGACAGGATTCGGTTTGGAAGTAACCAGTTACGTGGATACGCACAAGCTATAAACTTTAAATTTTATTTGATCATGAATTGATCATGATTAATCAATAGACATACAGGAGCCAGATATGCCGTACTATGATGATATTCTTGAGTTTGAAAAGAATCTGGATGGAACTGAACTACGTATCGGCATTGTCATGAGCCGTTTTAATATTGATGTAGGGGAAGGTTTACTCAGTGCCTGTACTGCAGAGCTTAAGAAAAATGGCGTGCAAGATTCGAACATACTGCTCGTGACAGTGCCCGGAGCGCTGGAAATTCCGCTGGCATTAAAAAGAATGGCTTTGTCCGATCAGTTTGATGCGTTGATTGCCTTGGGTGCCGTGATCCGAGGGGATACCTATCATTTTGAAGTCGTTGCGAACGAATCTGCGCAGGGCTTAATCATGGTGCAGATTGAAACAGAAATTCCTGTTGCCAATGGAATATTGACTACTGATAATGACGATCAAGCGATTGCCAGAATGAGCCAGAAAGGGATGGAATCCGCGCAGGTTGCATTGGAAATGGCTAATTTGCATATAAAAATTGATGAAATCGATTTATGAGTAGCACACTGACCGACACAAATTCCACCACAAACCAAAAGACGGATAAACATAAAAGCCGCCGCCGGATTGCACGCGAGTTTGTGTTGCAGGGCATTTATCAGTGGCGGGTTGCTGGTGGTACAGCTAATTTTATTGAGCAACAATTACGAGAATCCGAAGAGTTTAAGCATGTTGATGAGAAACACTTCACTAACTTGTTGCAAGGTGTGCTAAAGGATATTGAAGGATTGGAAAAATGTATTCAGCCCAGCTTGGACCGTCCTTTGAATGAATTGAGTCCGGTGGAATTTGCGATTCTATTATTGAGTACTTTTGAGTTAATGCATCATCTGGAGATTCCTTACCGCGCAATTATCAATGAAGCGATAGAGTTGGCCAGAACTTATGGTGGCAGTGATGGGTATAAATATGTGAATGGCGTGCTGGATAAATTGGCCATTCAATTGCGCGCTGTTGAGATTGCAGCACCCAGGCTGACAAGAAATCAAGTTTAGTATTAATACAGCGTGTGTTCAGAATTCGATATTATTCGTCACTATTTTAAACGGTCCGCAACTCAAGCAGTGCTGGGAATTGGTGATGATGCTGCACTAATTAAAGCCACTGACAACACAGAATTGGCTATTTCAACAGATACTCTGGTGTGTGGTAAACATTTCTTTGCGGATGCTGATCCTTATAAACTCGGATGCAAATCCTTGGCGGTTAATCTCTCGGATATGGTTGCAATGGGAGCAAAGCCACGCTGGGTATTGCTGGCTTTAACGGTACCGGATAATTTGGTGCAACATGATAAAACATGGTTAAGTGAATTTAGTGCGGGGTTTTTTGCACTGGCAGACTCGCATCAGGTGGAGTTAATCGGTGGAGACACAACTTCCGGGCCATTGAATATCGGTGTGCAAATTATAGGTGAAGTTGAAGTAGGCAAAGCATTGCGTCGCAGCGGTGCCAAATTGGATGATGATATTTGGATTTCCGGCCGATTAGGCGATGCTGCCTTAGCGCTTAATCATGAATTGCGGCAAATAACCCTGGAACCCAACGAGCTAGTGGAATGCTTGCCCGCATTACTGACACCAACCGCAAGGGTCGGGTTAGGGCAACGTTTGATCAGCTTGGCGCATAGCGCTATCGATATATCCGATGGATTAGTGGCGGATCTGGAACATATCTTGGCCGCATCTGAAAAGGCGGCCTACATCAATATGACCGACATCCCATGTTCTCCGGTATTAAAAAAATACTTGCAACAACCTCTGGTAATGAACTGTTTATTGACCGGTGGAGATGATTATGAATTATGCTTTACAGCCCCGAAAATAAATTGCCGGAAAATTGAAAATCTTTCTGCTGAATTGGCTATTCCTCTTACTCGCATCGGTGAAATTCTTTCGGGTGAGGGTTTGATTGTGAAAGATGCCAAAGGGAGTGCAATCACATTGGAGACCAAAGGATATGACCACTTCATTGCCTAAAGCCTATGACTTGTCGAGCGACCAGTCTACTCAATTTCAACCGGATTTTGCTTTAATTTGCAGTCATCCCGCCTATTTCATTGCTTTTTCAGGCGGTGTTGGATTAAGCCCCATCGCTCCCGGCACGATGGGAACACTGGTTGCATTTCCATTATTCTGGTTACTTAATCACTATCTCAGCCCAATTTATCTTTTATTATTGATAGACATCATGTTCATTGTCGGCATCTGGGCATGCGGTCTTAGCGGGAAGGCTCTGGGTGATCCGGATCATGGCGGCATGGTGTGGGATGAAACCGTGGCATTTCTTCTGGTTCTTTACTTTACGCCGGCTGGTTTAGCATGGCAATTAGCTGCGTTTATTTTATTTCGCCTGTTTGATATTGTTAAACCGCAGCCTATTCGATACTACGATCGCAATCTGGAAGGTGGTTTTGGTGTTATGTTTGATGATATGGTGGCGGCTTTTTTTACCTTGCTTTGCTTGGCCGGATGGAAAGCCTGGGTATTATCCGAAGGGTATTTTTAGCGAATAACAAAGTCAAAATCTTCATAAGACATAATCGGGCGATCCGGGTGTGCAATTTTCATGTGATCGAGTCATGTGCTGTATTCCGGAACACCAACCATCAGTCGCAAGCCTGTGAGAGTTGGAACATTGTTTGCGTCATTTTGTATAGACAGTTACGCAACCAGAAAATAACAAACCAGTGTAATCACTACAACTCCGATAAAATTCAACGCCAATCCTTCCCGCACCATATTGGCGATGGTGACATGGCCGCTACCGAATACAATGGCGTTCGGTGCAGTGGCGACTGGCAGCATGAAGGCGCAGCTCGCGCTCATCGCGGCGGGCACCATCAGCAGGCTGGGATCGATGTCTGCGCCGAGCGCGGCGGATGCCAGGATGGGCATCAACAGGATCGTGGTTGCGGTGTTGCTGGTGGTTTCGGTCAGGAATGTGACAATCAGCGCGATGGTCGTGATCATCACGAGCGGATGCAGGTTGGCTAGAACCGCCAATTGATCACCGATTGCACGAGATAACCCGGATTCGACAAAAGCCTGGGCGATTGAAATTCCCGCAGCAAACAGAATCAGGATGCCCCAAGGAACACGCTCCGCAGATTCCCAGTCGATCAGCTTGCCACCACGCCCATTGGGAACCAGAAATAAAATGACGACAGCGACCAACGCGACAATCGCATCGTTAGCGCCTTTCAGACCCAACCAGGAGCTCCAGCCACCGAATGGTTCGAGACGCGTTACCCAGGCCAGCGCGGTCAAACCAAAGATGATCAGCACGCGGCTTTCTTCCGGCCGCCAATCGCCAGCTGGAGGAATCACCAGTTCTCCGCGATAATCCAGCTTACGTGTAAGCCATAGCCCGGCTATCGGTATAAAAATCACAACGACGGGCAGCCCCCAGCTCATCCATTGCGAGAAACCCACCACTTTTCCGGTAAAACTCTCGTACTGCTGCATGAATACCAAATTCGGTGGCGTACCGATCGGTGTACCCAAACCGCCGATGCTGCTGCCATAGGCAATTGCCAATAACAACGGTATGGCCAGTTTCTTGTCGGGACTTTGCGCGATAACGGCCAATGCAATCGGCAGCATCATTAACACCGTTGCGGTATTTGATATCCACATGCTCAGCGCCGCTGTCGCCGCCATAAACCCCAGCACAATACGGCGGCTACTGGTTCCGCCGATTACATTGACCATGCCCAGCGCAATCCGGCGGTGCGCACCGGAACGCTCCATCGCAGCCGACAAGATGAATCCACCGAGCATCAATAAAATCAGTTCACTGCCATAGGCGGCGGCTATTTTCTCCTGCGGCAAAACACCGGTGAGCGGAAAAACCGCCAGAGGAATGATGGCCGTTGCAGGAATTGGAATGGGCTCAAATATCCACCATACCACGCATAGAATTGCTACGGCACCGGTCCAACAGGCCTGTGTTTCCCAGCCGAACTGGCTCAATCCAGCCGCTAATGCGACCGCAAGCAGTGGGCCTGCGATTAGCGCCCACTGGCGATTTGGAGTAATGGTCATAGGATAGCTGAGTTGAAAAGATTGGGAGCATTGACAACAGCTTTCCTGGAAGTCTGTCGGACTTAAGGCCAATCTACTGCGCAAATGGGGAAAACGGTTTATATTTCCTCAATTTTTTTATTTGCATAGTCTCGCTACGATTGCTTCAGTCAGACAGGCTCCTCGTCGATAGTGAGCTGTTATTTATACCGTATCTTGCCGGATAGGATTCATTGCGTCAATCATCACGCATTATTGTACGTGAAGTGCAAATTTACCAGAGCAGTGAGTTATTCAGTGCTTTTTTTTACTCATTGTATCGAAGCTATCATGTCGCAACAATCGATGATAAATATCCAACCGCTTGCGATGAATTTTTCCTTCTTGTACAGCCAGTGTCACGGCGCAGCCGGGTTCACGGGTATGGCGGCAGTTGCTGAACTTGCATTGTCCGATATAAGGGAGAAACTCGATAAAACCCCATGCCAGATTCTCATCTTTAATATGATTTAAGCCAAATTCCTGGATTCCGGGAGAATCGATGATATCGCTGTTAGCATCCACATGGTAAAGCTGTGAATGGGTGGTTGTGTGGCAGCCGGAATCCAGTGCTACCGAGATTTCTGCAGTGGCGCGCTTGGCTTGCGGGATCAGCGCATTCAGCAAAGTTGACTTGCCCATGCCCGATTGACCGGCCAGCACGCTGAGATGGCCTTGCAAATAGGGTTGTAATGCCGAAATATCTTTGAGGGCGCTTAACTGTAGTACAGGGTAGCCGAGGTCACTGTAAAGCGAAAGTATATCCATTGCCGCTTGGGTAGGTCCTGTGAGATCGGCTTTATTTAGCACAATCAACACTTCGATATTTTCACTTTCAACGGCTACCAAGCAGCGATTGATAAATTCTTCACTAAAGCTGGGAACTGCTGCCACGACAATGATGATTTGCGTCACATTGGCCGCAATGATTTTTTCCTTGAAGCTGTCACTGCGATATAACAGCGATTTGCGCGGCTTTATCGCTTCTATGACTCCTTGACCGGCGGTGGTAAGCTGTAATTCAACCTGATCACCGCAGGCAACGCCCCCTTTCTTGCCGCGCATGACACACGATACGATTTCACCCTTTCCGGTTTCGACGGAGTAGTGTCTGCCAAATGCGGCAACGATCTGTCCGGCTAAGTACTCAATGCCATTCTTTGAGTTTTTCCGGCGGATACTCAAATTTTAAACAGCTTGTCGATTTTGGCTGCGCAGATAAAATCATTCTCGGATAAGCCGCCAATCGCATGCGTTGTATAGGTGACCACGCATTGATTATAACCAACCATCATATCCGGATGATGATCTTCCCGATGGGAAACCCACGCGGCCGCATTCACAAAAGCCATCGTTTGATAGTAATTCTTGAATGCATAGGTTTTGCTGATTTGCTTATCTTGTAATTGCCACCCTTCAATTTGTTGCAAAAAGAGGAAATTTCAGCGGCAGATAGCGGCGGCACACCGCCTTCGCATGGTTTGCATTGTTTGAAGTTAAATCACATACGGTATTGTTCATGATTGTCCCTGACTCTGTAGATGTGCCACACGGATTGATGCCGGTGGATGTGAGTCATAAAAGGCTGAATGCAACGGATCCGGCGTGAGTGTGGCGGCATTGTCCTGATAAAGCTTAACCAGCGCATGGATCAGATCATCTGCCGAGGAATTTTGTGCCGCATAGGCATCCGCTTCAAACTCATGTTTGCGTGAATAAAGGCTTGATATCGGATGCAGCAAAAAGGTGAACACTGGCAGCACCAGGAAAAACAGCAGCAATGCCATCGCGGTTGACGGAACATCAGTAACCTGTACCCCCAAGCCTTGATAAAACCAGCTTTGTTCCATTAGATATCCCAGTACCCATAGGAAAGCCAGGCTCATCGCAAACGAAATCACGATCCGCTTGATTACATGACGATGTTTAAAATGCCCCAATTCATGCGCCAGTACCGCTTCGATTTCACCCGGATTCAGACGCGACAGCAGGGTATCGAAAAACACGATGCGTTTGGTTTTGCCAAATCCGGTGAAATATGCGTTACCATGATTGCTGCGGCGTGAGCCATCCATTACAAACAATCCGCTGGTTTTAAAACCGCATTTTCTCATCAGTTGCTCGATGCGCGTTTTGAGCGTGGCATCTTCCAACGGGGTAAATTTATTGAACAGCGGCGCAATCCAGGTGGGGAAAATCGCCAAGATAAATAAATTGAAAGCAATCCAACCCACCCACGCATATAACCACCAACTTTCCCCCATTTTTTCCATCAGCCACAGCACACAAAATAACAAAGGCGCACCCAGCAACAAACCTAGCGCGGCTTGCTTGATCAGATCGGTAAAAAACATGACCGGAGTCATTTTATTGAAACCGTATTGCTCTTCGATCACAAAAGTACGGTAGTAGCTTAATGGAATCTCAGCGATACTCATGATAAAGAACGCGCTGATAATCAGCGCCATGCCATGTGCCAAAGGCTCGCTCAGCCAGCCTGCCCAGAAATCACTTAAAGCGTTCAGTCCCCACCCAGCGTGAAAACGAGCAACAGCAAGACATGCAGCAGTATGCCTGGATATCCTGCACGTGTTTTAGCACAAGTGTAATCCGCAGCCTTTTGGTGATCACTTAAACTGATCTGGCTGGCGAATTCTTCCGGTACTTTATCCTGATGGGCGCGTACATGGCGAGTATGCCTTGCTGCCAGCCAGATTTGAGTCGATGTTGTGAACAGTAACGCGATAAGAAAAACCAATGTAAATGTTTGCATAATTAAATAATTTGAGCTCTAAAGTTTGGATTCATTCATCATCAGATGATTGCTGTAAAATGAACCGGCATTTCCTTCTTTGTTTTAAAAGTGACGGACTAGTGCCAATATGACACAATTAAACGCATTGCATTCAAAAAATATAGAAATAATTATGGCACAAGATAACAATAACCTCATCTGGGTCGACATGGAAATGACCGGACTCAATCCAGATACCGATCGCATCATTGAAGTGGCTTTGGTTGTCACCGACTCGCAATTAAATGTGGTCGCTGAAGGACCTGTTCTGGTAGTACATCAATCGGATGAAGTGCTGGACGGTATGGACAAATGGAATCGATCCACACACTCCAAATCTGGCTTGATTGACAAGGTGAAAACTTCTCGATTCAACGAAACCGAAGTGGAGGCGCAGATGATCGAATTTCTGAAATTGCATGTACCTTCCGGTGTATCTCCCATGTGTGGAAATTCAATCTGCCAGGATCGGCGCTTCATGGTACGCACAATGCCACAGTTGGAGGCGTATTTTCATTATCGCAATCTGGATGTCAGCACCTTCAAGGAACTGGTCAAACGCTGGAAGCCGGAAATAGCATCCGGCCTAACCAAAGAAAGTAAACATGAGGCTCTGGCGGATATTTACGACTCCATCAACGAACTTAAGTATTACCGCCAACATTTTATTGTTGCTTGAAATCGCATCATTATTTACAGCTTACCTACGGTATTACGCAAGTATTGAAGGTGTTTCCCGAACTTTTCCGGGATGTTCTTTTCTAAAATCCGGAAGGAAACCTTTATCTTTCGCTCATTCATTCATTACTTACTAGGAGAAACAAGATGCTCCACAATAGAAAATTGACTGCTATCGCTGTTGGAACCGTTTTTATATTAACGTTCGGTGCAACAACGGCTTCTGCTGCTGATGCCGCTAAAGATAGCGGCCATCAACACCAAAGCGGGCAAGCGGCAGGCCATGGTGACAAATCCGATGATCATCACAGCCATCAATGTCAGCATATGATGTCCTCTGTGGATCTTAACAAAGATGGCAAGATCAGTAAGGAAGAGTTCATCAAGCACCATGAAGCCAAGTTTGATAAAAAGGATACCAACAAAGATGGTTTTCTGGATGAGGCAGAAATGCACAGCATGAATAAACACATGCACAAACATGATCAACAGAAAGATGGTGACCATGACCATGGCGGTGCAAAAAAATAAGCACTGTTTAGAAAGCTAAACGGATCGCAGTCATGTTCTGACAGTAGCTTGGCTTATCCAAAGCAACTGTCAGAGTTTCACTTCAATGAGTGCGGTAAATTCAGTGCCTTAGTCCAGTCGGTGCCTTAGCAGGCAATTTGTTTTCCAATGGTTGCGGGTCTAACACAGCCACAGTCAAGCTGTCATCATTGAAATATTTTTTGGTGACGTCACGTACCTGCTGGGCCGTGACTGTCTTCAGCTTTTCCAGTATGGTATCAATATCACGAAAAGACAATCCCATACTTTCCAGTCTTCCAAGCTGCATGGCTTGAGAATAAATGGAATCGCGTTGATACACATGCCCGGCGACTACCTGTGCTTTAACACGAGCAAGCTCTTCTTCCGTGACACCTTCTTTGATGATTTTTTCAATCTCGCCGCGTAATGCCTGTTCCAGTTCTACCACTGTTTTGCCTGCACGAGGCACCGCGCTGGGAAAAAAAATACTCGGGCCGCGGGCTATTGCACCATAGCCAGCACTCGCAGAATTGGCAATTTGATTCTCGCGTACCAATGACTTGTTCAGTCTGGCTGAGGCATTGCCATCCAGAACGCCTTCCAGTATTTCCAGCGCGTAAGGCTCCCAGTCTGCTGTTACATTTCTAATTGCCGGCGCATGATATGCCCATAATCAGATAAGGCAATTCTGCGGGCGCTTTGACTGTTATCCTTTTGGTGCCAACCTGGGGTGGCTCAGTTTGTGGTTTGCGTTCGCATTTATCGGTAATAATGGACGTTTTTGAATGGTGCCGTAGTTTTTTTGTGCCAGTTTGAACACTTCGTCTGCATCAACATCACCGACCACAATCAGTGTCGCATTATTGGGTGCGTACCAGCGGTCATACCATTCTTGCGCATCTCCTACACGCATATTTTCCAGATCATTCATCCAGCCAATGATGGGGTTTTTGTAGGGGTGCGACTGGTAAGCCATGGTCATCATTTTTTCATACAACAGTGCGCGCGCCTGATCTTCCGTGCGCAGTCTCCTTTCTTCCATAACCACCTTGATTTCTTTGGAAAATTCTTCTTCTGTCAAAATCAGGTTACGCATCCGATCCGATTCCAATTCCATCGCCATGGGCAAACTGCGTTTGTGCAATTGTTGATAATAAGCAGTGTAATCGTAACTGGTAAAAGCATTTTCGCGCCCGCCCGCGGCGGCGATCTTTTTTGAAAATTCACCATTAGGTACTTTTTCTGTGCCTTTAAACATCATATGTTCCAGCACATGAGCTACACCGGTTACACCATTTACTTCATCAATGCTACCCGCCTTGTACCAGATCTGTGTAACTACGACCGGTGAGCGGTGATCCTGTTTTACAATCAGTTTCAGGCCATTATCGAGTAAATACTCGTGCGGATTGGCAAACGTGGGCGATGAGATTAACAGACTCGATAATAGCAACAACCCGGAAAATGAAAAGAAGCGGAAAAAAGTAATACGGTGATCAGGTTTCATTTTTACCAACCTAAATGTGAGTAAACAGAATAAAATTAAGCTTTGAGAATTGCAATGCATATTAGAGCCTACCAGAATGTTTAGTTTTTTTAAATCCAAAAAGAATCCTGCGGATTCTACTGAAACAGAGGTTTTACCTGACAGTGAGTCTGAATCCAGGCCTCCCGAATCGGCGGGTTTGGCGAGTAAGCTCAAACAAGGTCTCTCTCGCACCCGGCAGAATTTGGGCAAACAGCTATCAAGTCTATTTGGCGGCGGCAAGATAGATGAGGAACTTTACGAAGAACTGGAAACTATTTTGTTAACCTCCGATATTGGTGTCAACGCAACCCATCAATTACTTGAAGATCTGCGCAAACAAGTGAAGCGCGACGCATTAACGGATTCCGTGCAATTAAAACAAGCGCTTAAGGAATCGCTCATCGCTATGCTGGAACCGCTTGTTCAACCATTTGACACCACGATACAAAAACCTTTTGTGATTATGATAACAGGTGTCAATGGCGTGGGAAAAACAACTTCTATCGGCAAGCTTGCCAAATATTTCCAATCACAAGGCAAATCGGTATTGCTGGCCGCTGGTGATACCTTCCGCGCAGCGGCACGCGAACAACTGATTGTATGGGGCGAACGGAACAATATCACCGTGATTGCGCCCGATAGTGATCCAGATAAAAAAAGTGACCCGGCGGCCGTAATTTTTGATGCGGTCAATTCAGCCAAAGCACGAGGTATCGATATTGTGCTGGCAGACACCGCCGGACGTTTGACCACACAACTGCACTTAATGGAAGAAATTAAAAAAGTAAAACGTGTGATTGCCAAAGCCATGCCAGATGCGCCGCACGAAGTGTTGCTGGTACTGGATGCCAATACCGGGCAGAATGCGATCACACAGGTTAAGGCCTTTGATGAAGCACTGGATGTAACCGGCCTGGTTCTGACCAAACTGGATGGTACTGCCAAGGGTGGCGTGGTGGCAGCCATTGCCGGGCAATATCTGCAGAATCCCCCGGCACTGCGTTTTGTTGGCGTTGGCGAAGGCTTGGATGATTTAAGACCCTTTGACGCCAGAGAGTTTGTCGAAGCGATGTTTGATTGATGGTTATCAGTATATGGCGATAACATGATCACCTTCAAGAATGTCTCCAAACGTTATCCGGATGGCTATGTTGCACTGAATAACATTGATTTTGCCTTTGAATCCGGTGAAATGGTATTTCTGACGGGCCACTCAGGCGCGGGTAAAAGCACGTTATTAAAGTTGATCGCTGCAATAGAGCGCCCGACTTCCGGCACTATTACGATCAGCGGGCAAAACATCGCGCAACTCAAGCCAGGTGCTATCCCATATTTACGCCGCAAGATCGGTTTTATTTTTCAGGATCACAAGCTCTTGTTTGATCGAAATGTTTTTGACAATGTTTTACTGCCGCTGCAAATTAGTAACTTTGATAACAAAATGGTGGCTGGTCGTATACGCGCGGCGCTTGATAAAGTTGGTTTGTTAGCAAAAGAAAAAGCCATGCCCATTGCGTTATCAGGTGGAGAAAGACAGCGATTATGTATTGCGCGTGCAGTGGTCCATCGTCCGAGTATTCTCATAGCGGACGAGCCAACAGGGAATCTAGATATTGAATATGCCCAGGATATTATGTCAATGTTCAAATCATTCAATCAGGTGGGTGTCACGGTGCTGATTGCAACCCATGACGCATCCTTATTGAGGGACACGGAACATCGTATTTTGTCACTGAAACAAGGAAAATTGGCAGTATGATACGCGCATGGCTGACGCAACATGGATTTGTGTTTTTTCTCACACTAAAACGACTGATTTCTACACCCGTATCCAGTATGCTCAGTGTTATCGTAATGGGTATTGCGCTTAGTCTGCCGACGGGTTTATACGTGCTTATGGAAAATCTGAGTTCCATTTCCGGACAAACGGCAAGTTCCCCGCAAATGAGTTTGTTTCTTAAGCTGGATATCAAGAAAGAAGATATTGAAGGAATCAAACAACGGATGGAAGAAGATTCACAGATTGTAAGCTTCCAGTTCATTCCGAAAGACACCGCACTGCATCAGTTACAGCAAAGTAATGGACTCACTGATATCACCGCCAGTCTGGTGCGCAATCCGCTTCCGGATGCTTTCATTGTGCATACCCTGGAAAATACGTCTGGGAATCTGGAGAAATTGCGTGTAGAAAT
This sequence comes from Nitrosomonas sp., assembly GCA_016721865.1. Taxonomy (GTDB): domain Bacteria; phylum Pseudomonadota; class Gammaproteobacteria; order Burkholderiales; family Nitrosomonadaceae; genus Nitrosomonas. Next base: position 20,828 of record JADKHF010000008.1, read on the forward strand.
CCAAAACTGGCCGGAAATCGAACATGTGCAATTTGATTCTGTTTGGATCGAACGGCTAAACGCATTGCTCAAGCTGGGACGTTTTGTTGTACTGATGCTGACAACCCTGTTGAGTGTCGCGATTATCGCTATCATGTTCAACACTATCCGCCTGCAAATCCTAACTAAGCGCGATGAAATCGAGATATCCAAATTAATAGGCGCAACCGACAGTTTTATCCGGCGCCCTTTTCTTTATTTCGGCGCCATTCAGGGATTGGCTGGAGGTGCTACCGCATGGCTTATAATGACATTGGTCATACGCGCGATGAATGAAGAGCTCATCACGCTTGTGCAGCTTTATGACTTTGATTTACAACTACAACACCTTTCTCCATCAGACAGCATCAGCCTGTTATTGTTTTCAGCCTGGTTGGGATGGCTTGGCGCTCGCATATCCGTTGCAAGCCATCTCTGGCAAATAGAGCCCAGATAAGTGGGGTGCTTGGTAATGAAACTTTTTAAAAATTTGGCACTCTCATCGGCAGAGTGCTAGAATAAATCATAAAGATAGAGTGTAAGCACAAACCATAATCAGGAGATCATTATAATGACAAATGCTTTAACGCTTCCGTCACTGGGAGGAAGTCTTGAAAGTTATATTCAGTCTGTTAATTCTTTCCCTATTCTTTCGCAAGAGGAAGAGAGTAGTTTGGCGCGACGCCTGTGGAATCATGGGGATATTGATGCTCACAACAATTAATCTTGTCGCATCTGCGTTTTGTAGTCGCAATAGCACGTGGTTACAAAGGCTATGGCCTCCCACAAGCCGATTTAATTCAGGAAGGCAATATCGGTCTAATGAAAGCAGTCAAACGCTTTGACCCTGAGCGCGGCGTGCGTTTGGTGTCTTTCGCGGTGCATTGGATTAAAGCTGAGATTCATGAATTTATTATGCGTAACTGGCGCTTGGTTAAAATTGCCACCACCAAGCAGCAACGTAAATTGTTTTTTAACTTGCGAAGCATGAAGCAGGGATTGGACACGATGAACCCGAAGGAAGTGCAGGCGATGGCGACACAACTCGGTGTCAAATCTGAAGAAGTGGTAGAAATGGAAAAGCGCTTCAACGGTTCGGATATTTCGTTGGATCCAATATCTGATGAAGAAGATGACACATTTAGTCCTATCAGTTATCTGACAGACGGAACAGAACCCTCGCAACTTTTGGAAAATGAACAGATAATCCAATTACGTGAGAAAGGCTTGCGGCAATCGCTGGATTGCTTGGATGATCGCAGCCGACACATCATTGAAGCCCGCTGGTTAAGGGAAAAAGATACTGCAACACTGCATGATCTGGCTGATGAACTGGGCGTTTCAGCAGAACGCATCCGTCAGATTGAAGTTAAAGCGCTTCAGAAAATGCGTGGTGTTATGGCAGCAAGCGCTTAAAAACAGAATTTAGGGCGTCTCTAAAAATTCAAAGTTCTAAACAAAACGAGGCGTAAACAAAAAATAATGACGCAGCATATGTCTGATAGGTAACGCTACATTTTTAGCGAGCAACAAAGTGTTGTAACGAAATTTGGATTTTTAGAGATGTCCTTTACAAAGTTTTACACCCGTTTGATCCAAAATGAATCAAACGGGTGTATTATTTCCAGCAACCGGAGAGGTACCGAAGCGGTCACAACGGCGCTGACTCGAAATCAGTTGGTCAGGGTAACTTGGCACATGGGTTCGAATCCCATCCTCTCCGCCATTAATTAGATTTAACGCATTGAAATAAAGTAATAAATTTTATTAGAATAAAATTCTACACAGCTTTATACCCATCTCATGGTGCTGATTAGTAGCGAACGCTGCCGGATAAACTCGGAGCAGCGTTTCCGAATATACGTAAAACTGAAACAATCCTAACTTTTTATTTTTTTGAATAACGTTTTCATTTTGCGTATTTAGCTTAAAATGCGCGTCGTATATCATACAATCGCCTCATTTCATCCCCTTCAGACCGTTTTAGCAGAGATAATTGACCGCCTGTGCCGGTTTGATAATTGATAAGGCGACAGAGAGTGGCAGACTGTTAATCCACAGGTCCCAGGTTCAAGCCCTGGTCGGGGAGCCAATTCGGTACAAAACTGGGCACTCTTTCAAGAGAGTGCTTTTTTGTTTCTTCCACAGCGAGAGCAAGCGCAGAATAGCTGCCGGTAATTTCCGCTTGATTGTCTTTGATGCGAATTTCACTCACCAAGAGTTTCAAATATTCCTTGCCGAATCCGCTGGATCTGTCGAGTAGTTTGGTTCGTAGCGCCTTGGTAAAGGCTTCAAGCTGATTCTGTTTGATTTCCGGCAATTGCTGCTGACGACGGAATCCAGCAACTTCTATCAATAATTCTTGCTTTCTTGCCTGCAATTTGTGAGAACGCTCCTGTAAAGAAGCATCCAGCGGCAAATAGCCTTTTTCAACCGCTTCATAAAGCCGATCAGTGGCGGTCTTTATTTCTTCCAGTTCTTTGGTCAGTTTCTTCAATCCGTCATCCTGGCTTGCTTGCGCGGTCTTGATCTGCTTTTTCATGTCGGACAACATGGTTTTGACCCGCTTCGGATCAAATATCTTGTCAGCCAAGGCATTCAATACCAGCGCATCTATCTTTCCATCGGATAACTTGCGTTACAGCAAACGCATTTCCCTTGCTGATTCGGGTATTGCATTTGTAATAGCGATAACGTCCGCCTTTTCCCGTTGCCAATGTCATGCCAGCGCCACAGCAACCGCATTTGAGTAAGCCGGTTAACAGCGTGGGGGAGTTAACTATTCTTGGCGGTGTCACTGTAGGCGCTCTTGCTGCTTTGCGAGCTTGCACAGCTTCGAATAAGGTTTTTTAATAATCGGATCAACCGCCATGCGCACCCATTCGCTTTCGGGTTTTGTTTTCTGGTTCTTGGCGTCTCGCTTGTTGAAGATGAATTCGCCGTGATAAGTCGGATTGGAAAGTATTTCATGCACTCGATTACGAGCCCATTTCTTGCCGCGTAGTGTCAAACCACGCTCGTTCAGGTGAACAGCAATTTGCTTTGCGCCCATCGATTGGCCAAGATAGCCATTCAGATACAGATCGAATATTTTGCGAACAATAGACGCTTCCTGTTCATCAATAACAAATCGTTTCTTTCTCTTGCCCTTGATGCTGACGGTTTCAACTTCTATTGTTTTATAGCCAAAAGTAGGACGTGAGCCATTGAAATAGCCTTGGCGGGTGTTTTCCTTCATGGCGCGCAGTGTATGTTTGCTGTTTTCCTTGCTCTGGTATTCATCGAAGATGCTGAATATCTTTCGCGCCATTTCCCCGCTGGGGTCATCGCTGGTTTGTTGGGTAATGGAAATGAGCTTGGCACCGGCTTTATTCAAACGGCGTTCATATAAGCCGAATTCAAGCGAATCACGGAAGAAGCGTGACAGGCTATGCACGACCACTGCATCGTAAGGATTGGGTTTTAGCGTGGCATCAGCAATCATTTGCTGAAACACCGGCCTTTTGTCATCGGTTGCGGATGCGCCCGGCTCGACGTATTCCATAATTACAGTGTAACGGTTGGTCTTGCACCAATCGCGCATTTGCCGCAATTGATCGGGAATGGACAAGTCTTTTTTCCGCTTGCTTGACCGTGGAAACGCGAGCATAGAGCGCTATCCGCATATTGCTTACTCCTTGTTAGCTTCAGCCTGAGCGATGATTTCCTGTAATACTTCAGGCAGTATCGATTGAATCAGAACCAACTCTTTTTCCATCATAGAATCTTCATGGAAATCGGAATCAAAAACAACAGAAACATCTAAATCGTGTTCGATGCTCATTCATAATGGCACCCCCTTTTTTGCACGGTATATTCCTGCCCATGCCTTACCTATCCTTGCGCTGCTTTTCGGCAATTATCCTTTCCAAATCCTTTTCCAAACCGCTTTGCCGAATTCATCTAAAAATATTTGTCGGAACGCCTTAAACTGCGATTCCGGCAAAGACGATTGAGCAACCAGCAATACCCGATTCTTACGAGCATTGAGTAGTTCCAAAATCATCTGGTATAGCGCGGGCATTACCATTGACCCAGCCGGATTGAATCAATGCGCTTGGTCACATCAGTTCGCCATGTCATCGGTTCATGAACTCGGGAAATCAGGTTCTCCAATCGTTGCATGGCCTCGGCATCGCTGATCATTGGCTGTTCGGTCTGAATGCAATGAACAGCAGCAATGCGCTTCAAATATCCGTACATGCTGATAGCCATACGCATCAACCGTTCATTGAGAATGGCTTGCTGGTCGATCTCCCGATAGACACCCAAACATTCCAGTTTTTGAATTTGCTCCTCTAAATCTATCCAGAGCGGATGCAATGGCCAGCGCGAGCGGTTGCTATCGTCAGTCTTTTCTCGCAAGGTCGAATGTTCTGTGACCAAATAGCGCAACACGTCGCCTTGACCGTCTTGCAGATCAGCAAAGGTACGAATACCGAAACGCTTAAGTATGTCTTTTCTGACCTGCCATTCGACGCGCCAGACGTTTTCAGCAATGCCCCACAATTCAAAGAACCATGACTTTCCGCTTTGTTCTTCTATTTCTGCTATCTTGTCGTAAATTCTCAGAACAACATCGGATTCACCCAGTTTAAAGGTTTGTATTTTTCCACCCTTGCGGTATTGCGTATCTTTGGTGGAAAGAGAAACAAAGTTATCCTCATCAAAATCGATAACCGGCAAGTGATAATCAAAGCTGAAATCAACACGTGAAAGCCCTTCCGGTTTCAATGGCATCATGCCAAGTCTTTCGGCCCATTGCATGAATCGCTGATGCATCGCTATTGTACCTTCACGCCACAGGGCAAGGCTGCGGAATTTGACAAAGAAGGAAGGATTATTGAATTCACCGAAAGAAATGGTGAAATCCTGATTGCTGATAACGAAGGGAAAGCCGGATGAACTGCCGTAAGGCTGCAAAAAAATTCCATGCCGCCGAGATTGATTACTTTCGGTTCCGGTTGTTTCAATTGGCGCAGGGTTTCTTTTTCAATTGCCAATTGCTCGAAATTAAGGCTGGAACCATAATGAATCGCCCCGGTATTTCCGGAGACATATTTTCTTGAGTCAAGTTGCATCAGCTGACTCTTCCCGATTGCGATGATACGCCTTTTCAAATTCTGCCGGTGGGACATATCCGATTGCATCCAGCAGTCTTCGGTTGTTGAACCAATCCACCCATTCCAATGTAGCAAATTCTACTTCTTCGATACTACGCCAAGGACCGCGATGCCGTATGACTTCGGTCTTGTACAAGCCATTGATGGTCTCAGCCATGGCATTGTCATAAGAATCTCCGATGCTGCCGACGGAAGCGTCAATATTTGCCTGCGCCAAACGTTCCGTATAGCGAATCGATAAATACTGGCAACCGTGGTCGCTATGATGAATCAATCCTGCGGTTTCCCGCCGTGCCCATAGCGCCTGTTCCAATGCATCCAGTACCAGATCCGTTCGCAATGAACGACTCACTCGCCAGCCAACGATGTATCTTGCAAATACATCGGTAATAAAAGCCACATAAACAAAGCCAATCCACGTCGCCACAAATGTAATATCCGCCACCCACAGTTGATTGGGCCGGGCAGCTACAAATTGCCGGTTAACCTTGTCTGTTGGGCGGCAAAGTGAGTCATCTGCAATGGTCGTCCAACACTTTTTGCCGCGTCGAACACCTTGCATTCCAAGCTTCTTCATCAACCGCTCGACCGTACAGGGATCTCGTTCGCTCGCTTTGTGTTCGTAATAGTTCGACGGGGCAATCCAGATTTCATTACAGATTGGCTCGACCCCGTATTCTGCTTTGTTGCTATCGACAAATGCCACCATTATTTCGGTCGGCGGTCGAGCTCCGCCTGCGCGAAATAGGCCGATGCCTTACGTAATATCTCGTTGGCTCGCTTTAATTCCCGATTCTCCTGTTCTAATTCCTTGAGTCTCGCACGATCCGAAGTCGACATGCCGCCCCGAATTCCCTGATCAATCTCTGTTCGTCTTACCCAGGTGCGCAACGTCTCCGCCGTACAGCCAATCTTTGATGCGATCGATTTGATCGCCGACCATTGCGATTCATGCTCCTTTTGGTGCTCAAATACCAATCGTACCGCTCGTTCCCGTACTTCCGGTGAATAACTGATTTGATTCTTCATCTCTTCCTCCTCTCAAATCATTTTATCTCCGGAAATACCGGGGCGATTCATCAAGCCATGCCCCTTACCGCCGCCACACCGAGAATTCTGTGCGCATCGCTGAAAAGCCGGTAAATGACGTTCCTTGGATGCTTTCTGAAGATTATGTAACACCTTGATAATATCAGGACGCTGTGTTGCGATAAACAGCCGGTCGTACATTGCCCCATTAGCAATTTCAGCAGCTACAGCCGCTTCACAGGCTGCCTGCAGACTGGCATATCGCTCCACTTTGCCCGGCCAGGAATTTTAGGCATCGGTAATTCATAGCGCACGAATAATGTGTGTAGAGCCTCAATATGACGTGCTTCCGCTTCGCGGATATTGCTGAATGGTTGAACCTCACCGAAATCAGCAATAACCTGATCATAAGTTGCCCAGGAATGATATTCATCGTCGAGCGCTTCATTCAGTGCGCGGATTTCTAGCTCAGTCAAGTTGTTCATTATGATTGGCCTCCGATGTGAAAAATTGCAATGGTTCCGATTCCTGCGAGCAGCAATATGAGTTGACTCATGGCGGCGGAAAAAGTTACCTGTCGATGCAGCCCTGGAATGAGATCTGCTACTGCGATATAGATGAAGCTCGCCGCTGAGAGTGCCAGTATGTAGGGTGTTGTCACGTGCATTTCCCCAAGCCAGAAATAAGCTGTCAAGGCACCGGGCAGCGTGGCAGCAGCGGACAGACTATTGAGAATTAATGCCTTCGTGCGTCCATACCCATTGTCTAGCAAGATAGCAAAATCACCAATTTCCTGCGGAACTTCATGTGCAATTACCGCAACCGCCGTCGCAATTCCGAGCGGCATGGAAGTAAGAAAAGCAGTAGCGATCACGATGCCATCGACGAAGTTGTGAAAAGCATCGCCGATCAGAATCAGCGGACCGGCGCGTCCGTGGATCTCACATTGATCTTCATGGCAATGACGCCAGAGCACGAATTTTTCAAGTACGAAAAAAAGTACCACGCCAGCTAGTACTGTCGCCATCACGGTGATGGCCGGTGCTTGTTCCAGACTAGCAGGAATCATACCGAGGAACGCAGCACCCAGCAGCGTTCCAGTGGCATAACTGATCAACCAAGGGACAAGAAGTTTGCGTATGCCTTCCGGAAAAAGCAGAAATAAGGCAGCACCCGACATCGCACCGATACTGCCCAAAATACTGAATATGATTATCCACGATAGCATTTAATAGCCTTGGATACCTATTTCTATCTAATCCGCCGGAAGCGAGTCAGATCAGATGTTAATAACTTATCTTCTGCTTTTTCTGACTTGCTCTAATTCTTGAAGCCGCAATTTAATCTTGCCGTCAGTTTATACTGAAGCATTCAAGAAATTAGTGACCACCGTGCCCACCCTGTTTATCGCCATGCGAATCATGATCCATTTTCATAGCATTAAGTTGTTTTTTCTGATCTTCCGATAAAACGGCATGAATTGCTTGACGCTCCTTGATGTGGTACTCGACCATTGCATTGAAAGCATCCGTATGATCCTTCCCAAGTTTATGTAAATGAGCATCACTCGGGCCGGGCTTCATACTTTCTTTTTTGAAAGTTTGCATACTTTCTTTCAGTTTTTCCTTGAGTTGCTCATGCTCCTTTTCGTTCTTCAAATGCAAACGAACAATTTTTCCCAGTTGCTCATCACTCAGCTTCAATGCGTCTGTATGTGATAGGACCATATGGGCATAATCATGTCCGCCCTTCTTCATGTCGCCGTGTTTGTCGTTTTCTCCTTTATCCTTGCCGTGACCACCGTGACCACCCCCTCCTTTTTGACCTTGACCACCTTCTTTGTCCTGGCCATGGCGGTGTTTATTGCCTTCACTTTGCTCGCTTCCTTTCTCTTGACCCTGCTGATGGGCTTGGGCAAGTATGAAAGCTTTATTGCCAAATTGAAGGTCGGTGGAGTCGTTATTCGCCAATGCGATAGAAGCGGCACCTAGCGTAATGGCAAAAACAGAACCAGAAACAATTGCTGTAGAAATGATGGATTTTCTGTTGATCATGACAATTTCTCCTAAAAGTTTGATTGAATATAGCAGTACTAAACTATACAGATAATAGCTGTTAAAATTTCCCAACTAAAAGCAAAAAGTTATGCCAGGAAAAGCACTGAAAGGCGCAGTAGCTGATATCACTTTATATTGCCTTCTCCAGCAATTCATCCTACCATCAAAGTCGAATGAGTAACTTATCTTTTCTAATTTTTACTCATTACTTAGCATGTTCAATTTATCAAAATTTAGGGGGTTATTATGCGACGAATCTATTTTCTTGTTCCTGATATTGCAACTACCAAACGTATCGTTGATGATTTACTAATGGCTAAAATTGAGGAGCGGCATATCCACGTGATTGCAAAACGAGGTACGCCACTCGAAGAATTGCCCGAAGCAAATCTGTTACAAAAAGTGATTTTATTCCAGCAGTTGAACAAGGATTAATGCTCGGCGGGACAACCGGCATGCTAGCCGGGGTGGTCGCAGTCGTGCTTCCTCCTGCATCAACAGTTATTGCAGGTGGCATCCTGCTGGCAACTACGCTTGCAGGTGCGGGTGTCGGTGCATGGCTGAGTGGAATGGTGGGTATGAGCATTGGTAACCGGCGGACTAAGAAGTTTGAGGAGGCCATTGAGGCAGATCTTCTTTTATTGCTCGCCGAAGTACCAGCTGATCGAGCGCTTGAGATAGAGAGGCGCGTAAAACAACATCTATCTGAAGTGGAAATTGAAGGTACAGAACCGAATATACCTGCGTTTCCCTGATAAAGAGATAGCGATCTGCACTATCTTCATCGCTATTTATGGCGCGCACAGCCGCTTAGCTGGGCATCAAACCACTAATGGATTGCATTGATGAGTTGTGGCAATTTGCTGGCATAATCAATTTGGGCATCATCAGGTAGCTCTCATTACTCAATCTTGGTCTGACCAGGTTTGGCCGTTTTCAATTCGGGCAAACCTGGCATGTCTTTGCCATGGATCTGCGCTGGTCTAGAGAAATCGCCTTGACTGAATTCTCCAAAATAAGGAGAAAAATGATTTTAAAGCCTGAATCAGGATTTTTTGCCAGTTTCCATATCAACAAGCGGTCTCTTCAACCAATACTAAGCCTGCGATGGTTGATGCTGGTATTATTACTGGTTGTAACACCATGGGTAACAGCAAGCGAAGTAGAGCAGGCTCCAAACGGAGATCATGTACTCGAAGTTTTCGTGCGCGACGGTTGTCCACACTGTGCACGGGCTAAAGAATTTCTCCTGAAATTTGGCAGCGAACGGACCATGGCTGCAGATTATTTACTATTCGGTCGACCATGATCAGATCGCCCTCAATGGATTGACCCGATATTCCCAGGAGGCTGGAATTTGGCCACCCGGTGTGCCGACTTTTGTTATGAAAGGATTTGATAATGCAGAAAACTCCGGGCTTTTACTGATCAATCTGGTTGAGCAGGCTTCGGCATCTCCTCAGCAAACCGAAATCGAATCAAAGTTTCCAGATTATTTTTTACCTACGTCAATAAAAGACATCAGCTTGTATTAGGTGCATATTGTGCAACAAGTTTTAAGTCTTATTCCAAAAGAAATATTCATACAAAAAAAAGAATCAACATGTTCGTTACGGCATTATTTTTTGATTCTATACTACACACACAGACACAACAGCTTCGCTCTTGTGTAGTATTAAGTGACAGACTGGCTATGCCAGACTGTTAAGGCAGGTTAATTCAAACCAGTTGCAAGATTTTCCATCTAATCTCAAATATAAAACGTGACAAATCTGACGATTATTGGCGAGTGTTGGCGAGCACTGGCAGGTATATTATTAATAAAAACAGTTAATTAAAACACCTGTTAATCCGCAGGTCCCAGGTTCGAGCCCTGGTCGGGGAGCCAATTAGGTACAAATCTGGGCACTCTATCAAGAGAGTCCATTTTTGATTCATCTATCGCGTGAGCAAGCGCCGAATAACTTCCGGTTATCTCAGCTTGATGGCCGTTAATACGAATTTCACTCACCAATAATTTCAAATATTCTTTGCCGAAACCGCTGGATCTGTCTAGCAATTTAGAGCGCAAAGCTTTGGTGAATGCTTCGAATTGGTTCTGTTTGATGTCTGGCAATTGTTGCTGACGACGATAACCGGCAACATGAATCAATAATTCCTGCTTTCTTGCCTGTAATTTGTGACAAGACTTTCTAAATTTTCATCATGGGTAAATGATCACGTCTCAGATAAGCTAGTAGAGTGTACTCCTAGCGATATTCAACTCGGATTATGCTAAAGCTGTTCACCATGAACAGTTCTTTTCTGAGTTTAATCTACAAAACCGCGACCTAATTGACAGTGCCTTGCTATATTTCTTTTAGAAAATCAGTAACTACTATTGCAAATTGCAAACAACCCTAATTGCTTATCCCACTTTATATTCCAGAAAAGTCGCAATCAACTGTTTAAAAGTAGTTGGTTTATATTTATCGAAGCGTTCCATATCGACATATACGAAGCCATACTTCGCTTTCGATTGAGCTTGATTGATGTCTTCGCACCACTGCTTAAGTCGTGCTATTTTTAGTGGCACATCCAAATCTACCTGACCTTTGGTTTCGACAATATAAATTTCCTTGTTCGACGCCTTCACAAAGAAATCCGGGTAGTAATTTGAAATATCGCCGTCCGCATTCACATAGTCCAACTTGAAATGCACCGCCATATAATTTTTGGCATATGAAATCACGTCATCGCAATTTTCAAGAAAGTTAGCGAACAACAGCTCAAAGTGGCTATCTCCAATGATTTTGTTGAAAATGCTTTTTTCGGGATCAGGTACCCTTGACTCTTCGCAACAAATGGGCGAGTTTGCCGCATCTTTATGAAATCCCTAATTTCCGCATCGCCTTTATCCTGGATAGTAAGCGCATTGATAGCCTTCTTGAATGTGTCAATTAAAGTTTTCGTGGCAGCCAGTTCCGAGAGATTGCGCAAGGTGTTAGGGTCTTCCAATTCCACCTGCTGGTCGAATAACTGATCTTGCACGAATGCCTTGACCTTGCCATAAAGCACATCGTAACCGCTAACCAAGCGCAAATCCTTCATGATAGTTTGCGCGAAATAACCGATCACGCTACGATAGTCCGCAATGCCTAAAGTATCCAAAAGGGTGGTATGCGTCACTTCACCGGTAGTGATGTCCTTGAACACTATTTCCCGCTGCTGTTCTTCGCTGAATTTCTGATAAGGCACTTTAACAATACTAAATGTATCGATGTTCAGATCACTCAGATTTTTATATTCCCGATAAACACGTGGTGTCATAACGGGAATCTCAATATCTAACGCTTCAATGTCTTTGTTTGTATTTTCCTTATCTACTTCAACCACCAGCGGTGTTTTGGCTTCAGTGCCTTCACCCATCGGCTTGCGCTCCAACACCACGCCCTCGGCCTGGATGGATTCGACAAAATCCATAAAAGCATTCGTACCCACAACACTGACATATTCTTCAATACCGCCCGGATACATTTTGCGCAAACCGCGCCCCAAGGTTTGTTCTGGCAGAATATTACTTTTTGCCGAGTAGGCACGTAAGCCCACGATGGTCGTCACGTTGCGCACGTCCCAGCCTTCTTTCAGCATCAGCACCGACACGATGGCCTTGTAGGGACTGTCCATGCTGTCAATCTCGTTGGATTGTTTGCGCAGTTTCTCCAATTCTTCTTTGTTCTTGCCTGTTGCCGCTTCTGAAATTTCGCCGTTATCCTTGGTGTGAATCACCAGCACCGCGCCTTTCAAGTCGGGGTAATTACCCTCCAGATACTCCGCTAAATCGTCGCAATTTTTGGTGTCGTCGGTCATCAAAAACAAGATGGCCTTCTTGTTCATCTTTTCATGCTCAGCATAAGCCTTGCGCCATTCCACCACACCGAGGTTGATGTAGTCGGCATATTTTTCCGTGTATTTGGCGCTTTGGCGTTCCAACAACTTGGCACGGCTGGCAGCATCGGGAAGCACCGGATGCTTGACCACATTCTGCGAGATAGCTTCCACCAACGGATAATCAGAAATTGTCTGGACAAAAATAGCGCCGTTGTTATGCTTAGGTGTGGCGGTCACATCCACTTGCAGCGAGAGCGCAGCATCTTTCTGTTTCAAGCGATTGTGAATGTCCTCAATAGACTTGAACCATGCCAATCGACTATCGTGAATGTGGTGCGCTTCATCGTTCAACACCATCAGCTCGCTGATGTCACGCACGATCATGCCCAAATCCACCTTTGAATCCGTAGTGGCACCCGTTGGGCGTTTCCCTAGAAAATAATCCATTGTGTCTTCGTCGTCGGGCGAAGGTGGGATATCCTCACCCGAATAAACACGGTGGATATTGGTCAGAAAAATATTACCGACCGGATTGGGGATGCGCACATCATCCTGTACATGCAAAGTGAGCTGAAAATCGTCGCGCCAGTAATGTCCGTCCACGCCATTGTCCGCCAATACCGGATCATCGAAGAAAATGCGCAAGCCCTGAAAATCCTTGTAGATACGATCCAGCACGATAATATTGGGCGTAATCACCAGAAAGTTGCGCGCTAGTTCCGAGTCTGGCTCATATAATTTATGAAAATAGCTCCACGCCAGCACCAAACTCATTACTTTAGTTTTACCAGCGCCGGTCGCCATCTTTACTACCAGTCGCCGCCAAGTCTCATCAAACATGCTGGCGGATACTGCACCGGAATGGTCGAAGCGCATCAAATCAAATTTATCTTTGATACCAACTACGTCATATAAGTAGATGATAGTTTCCAGTGCTTCGCGTTGTGCAAAAAAATACTGGAACTCAATCATCGAACCATCAGATTGTGGCAGCAAGTGCCGTGTCTTGAACCACCAGTTGAACGAAGCCGCTATCGCGGAGAAACACCCCTCAGCAACCAGTTTTAATAACATAATTCATCCTCACCCCGAAAGGGATTTTTTTGTACTTTACCATGAGGATGAATCGTAATGACATCAGAATTTCCAGCGCAATTTGCGTGCAATTATCAATGTCTGCTCAATCGGTTGAAGTTGCACGGGATGCAACCAAAAACCATCGCACTGTATTCACACGGCGTACGTCGAGCCGGGGAATATTTTGATTATCGGATTGATGATTTGACCCGGCTTCAGTTAACCGATTATTTCGTCCATATCGTCGATTCACTCTCCTGGAGTTCGCTCAAACATGACCTGTACGGGCTGAAGTTTTATTACGCCCAAGTATTGAATAAACCCTGGCCGGGCGCGGATCTGGTCAAACCGCCCAAGTCACACACACTGCCGGATATTATTACCGTGCCACAGGCCCAACAGATATTCATGACCACGTGGGCGCTTAGTTATCGCGTGTTTTTCTTTACCCTGTACAGCCTGGGTTTACGGCTGGGTGAAGGCTTGCGTTTGCAAATCGGGGATATTGATGCGGACCGGATGCGGGTGCAAGTGCGAAACGCCAAAGGCAATCGAGACCGCTTTGTCCCGTTGCCGGAGAACACCTTGCAGATATTGCGCCGTTTCTGGCAGACCCACCGCAACCCCGCATTGCTCTTCCCTAACCGTAAGTGCGGACTCAAAAAAAGCCCACCTGGCCACCACCCGCTGGATCGTGGTGGCATCCAGACCACCTTGCGCCAGGTCACCCGCGATTGCGGTTTAAAAAGAATTACGCCACACAGTTTGCGCCATTCCTATGCCACCCACCTGATCGAAGCAGGCGTCGACCTGCTGGAAGTGCAAAGAATCCTCGGGCATCAATCCATCCTCACCACCATCCGTTACACCCACCTCACCGACCATACCAAAGATAATGCCGCAGACCGCATCAATGCGCTGATAGGTCAGATATCAATCGGCTGGGGGAACGTCCAATGATCCGGCTGGCACACATTGTTGACAACTATGCAGCCGAGCTTATCGCGCAACATGGCCATCGCTTGTTACCCAGCCAATTGGCGGCGTTGAGTGCCTTTCGAATTTGTCGCAGCAGCATGAGCCACAAGATACAACTTGCCTGTGATGACTGTCAGGAACAAAGCTATCTGCCGCACTCCTGTGGACATCGCCATTGCCCGCACTGCCAGGCGCACGAGTCGCAACGCTGGATAGACCAGCAGTTGCAAAAGCTGATTCCCGGCAATTACTTCATGGTGACGTTCACCTTGCCCGCCCAGTTCCGTAAGCTTGCCTGGCAGCATCAGCGCGTGATGTATGACTTGATCACCCGCAGTGCGTGGAGACCGTCAGCACCTTCAGCCGGAATGACAGAAAACTGCGCGGCACCACGGGTGCTGTAACGGTGCTGCACACCCACAACCGCCAGCTGGATTATCACCCGCATGTACACTTGGTGATGCCATCCGCCGCGTTCGACAACAAATGGCGTCTGTGGCGCAATAAAGACGGAGGTTATCTGTTTGACCACAAAGCGCTGGCGAGAGTGTTCCGGGCCAAAATGCTGGCGGGCATCAAACAGGCGGGATTAAAACTGCCCAGGCAATATCCAGAAAAATGGGTGGTGGATTGCAAAGCGGTGGGTTCGGGGCAGAAGGCATTGGTGTATCTGGGACGGTATTTGTATCGCGGGGTATTGCCCGAGAAGAACATCGTTGCAAACCGCGATGGCAACGTCACGTTCCGCTACCAGAACAGCGAAACCCGCAAGATGGAAACCCGCACTCTCAGCGGCGTGGCATTCCTGCGCCTGATCCTGCAACACATTTTGCCCAAAGGTTATCGCCGCGCCCGCAACTTCGGCTTTCTGCATCCCAACAGCAAACTGATCCCACTGGTGCAACTGATCAAACGTGTCGTGCTCCCCCCACCGCAACCACGCCCGGTGATACGATGCAAATGTTGTGGCGGGGTGATGAAGATTGTCCGTACCCGTATCAAAATATTCACCCACCGATTACGGACTCTTGCGTCAAACAGGGAGATGGCCACGTAACGCAACACACA
Organism: Nitrosomonas sp.; assembly: GCA_016721865.1. Taxonomy (GTDB): domain Bacteria; phylum Pseudomonadota; class Gammaproteobacteria; order Burkholderiales; family Nitrosomonadaceae; genus Nitrosomonas. The sequence continues at coordinate 36,087 of JADKHF010000008.1, forward strand.
CCGTCAACCTGCCGGACTCGGCAGGCACGGGCGCACTCGCCCTGCAAAAGGGTGAAATCAGGTGAAAACGCATCAAGAATGGCAGGTTGAGCAGAATAAGTTGCTGCAATGGCAACTTTTAGCGGTGGGATTTGGGGTATGACGTGCATAGGACCCGATGCCACCGCACCGATCAGAGAGATATTTCCATAACAAGCAGGATCATGGCAGCCCCACCGGGCTTGTCCAACAAACGGTTCAGATTGTGGCTCGCTTCGCGATCACAATCTAACCTTACTCGTTAAGCAAACTGCGGCTGGTTTCAGTGGCTTTGGCATAACCGCTGTCCCGCCATGACTTCACCTGCTTGCGCAGTTCTGGCACCAGCGGCGGCATGAGTTTTTCAAAACTGGAAGCACGTAAGGCTTCATCTGCCGGGAACCAACGGATAGACGGATCTAGAATATCATGGGGTGAAGCAGGAAAATCTTTATGCAATGCCATTAGCGTTTCTCCGTAAAGGTTGTACCACGCAATAAGCAATTAATAATTGAGATTGATTCATTTTAATAATCTTCTGACATGTATAGAAAACGGTTATTTTCTATACATGTTTTTTTGACGTGTATAGGAAACATTGATTTCATAGACACGTTTTCTGAATATGAATAGATGAGCATCATTTTTGATGCACGTTGCTTAGCAGATCAAAGAGAGCGGTATTGATATAGTAATTATCACGACCTATTTTGTGTTTCATCAATAGCTCGATATCGACCAGTTGATTCAGATAGTGGGTCGCCGTGATGCGGCTGACATCCAGTTCTGTCATAACGAAATCAATCTTAGTGTAAGGATGGCGAAAAATATTGTTAAGCAAATCCTGGCTGTAAATCTTGGGCAATTCGCTGCGCATTTTTTGTTTGAATGCCTGCATTGTTATCTTAATGCCCTCGATCAGCGCCACTGTTTGATTGGCGGTTTGTTCAACGCCATCCAACATGAACATCAGCCAAGGTTGCCAGTCATCCGTTTCGCGAGTGGCTTGCAGCAGGTGATAGTAATCGCTTTTGTTCTGATTAATATACCTGCTTAGATACAGCACGGGGATTTTCAGCAATCTTTGTTTAACCAAATACAGAATGTTGATGATGCGGCCGGTTCTGCCATTGCCGTCATAGAAAGGATGAATGCTTTCAAACTGGTGATGGATAACCGCCATTTTGGTGAGTGGGTCCCAGTCACACAGGTCATCATCATTGATGAAACGTTCCAGATTGGTCATCAGGGCGATGATCTCGTCCGCGTGTTGCGGTGGGGTGTAAACAGTCGCGCCGGTGAGATCATTTTTCAGCGCGGTGCCGGGTAGCTTGCGGAAGCCCGCGCTGTTTTCTTCGATGGTCGCTTGAATATGTAGTATGTGGGCATTAGTCAGCAAGCCATGTGTTTTGACCTGCTTGAATCCATAGTGCAACGCACTGGCATAGTTGTGGACTTCCTTCGCCTCCACACTGACAAAATGCTTGGCTATGCTATCGCTGCGGTACAAGTCGTCATGCGTGGTGATGATGTTCTCAATTGCAGAGCTGTCTTTGGCTTCCTGCAAAGACAGCGTGCTGATGAGGATACCCTCGTTCGGAATGCTAACCGCAATGCCTTTTAGTTCTGCCAGTGCTTGATGCGCTCTGGCAAGTTTTTTCAACACCGCTGTAGTTTCTATTTCTTGAGCAAACGGGAGCGGTTTGATTGTGCTCATACGCTTACCTCCACAATCGTCATCGTGTCATTGCCGAAGATATCCACCACTTTCACCGCTACCTTGCGCCGACCCGGCATAACTTCCTGGAATACGCTCATGAATTCCAGCGAACGGTCTTTCTTGGTACGGAAGGATTGCCATTCGTTTTCAAAAATATAATCCCCCGACCAGATCTCCTCATATTCAGGGAATTCCATTTGTGGTGCTTCAAGTCCAGCTAATGCACCTTGACCCGCCGGTAGTTTTTTCACCCGGATAATCTCACGCTTGCTTTCAAAATCAAAATCCACCGACCAGTAGTCGATCCAGTCCGTCCAGTGCTTTGTCAACGCCTCGCGAGTGACGATGCCATCCTTGTCTTTGCTCACTTTAACGATCTGGCCTTTCTCAACTACGATCTTACTTTGCTTGTCCTTGAGCTGGCTTTCAGCTGCGGCGATAGAATCCTGCGAGTAGAACACTGAGAAATCGGTCAGCTCCACCGCCACGCTATTGCCCTTCACATGCGGCTTAACCTCGATGAAAGATACGTCGTGGAACACTACTTGGTTTTTTTCCACCGCGCGCTTATCGAACACGTCGGCGGGAATGTATTTTGGTGCGATGTCGATGCCTTTCGCCTTGGCTTCATCAAGTACGTTGGGGAACAGCCCCATTTCGAACTCGAAGCCGAGGACATCGACGCGCGTAATGTGCTGTCTGCGGCATTCGAGAATAATTTCTTCCACGAATAGGCGTGTTACCGGCAAATTCACCGGCCCCACCGCCACCAATCGCCCAGCTTTCTTGCCGTGAAAGTGGCGAAACCATCAGTTTTTCGGCGCGATAGGCGCGCAGAATCAAGTCGAGGAATGCAGCTTCTTTTGCTTCTAGTTGTTGTTGCTTATCCGCTTCGCGCAGATTTGGATTGACGCCAATATAGTGCTGGCGCTCGTATTTGCCCAGATTGAGGATTTCAAATGCGCGATAGGGTTTATTCTCGGCCTTCAATTGTCGTTGTACGCCGATCATTCGTTTGCGCGTGGTGTGGATGGCGAACTTGCCCAAGTCGCTGGAGATCCACTTTCGTCCCAATTTTTCCGCTACTGCCGCCGTAGTGCCGGAGCCACCGAAAAAATCAGCGACGAGATCGCCTTCATTGGAGGATGCTTCAATAAACCTAAAAATCAATTCTTCAGGTTTCTGCGTGTCATATCCTAACCTATCGTTGAACGAAGCCGCTATCGCGGAGAAACACCCCTCAGCAACCAGTTTTAATAACATAATTCATCCTCACCCCGAAAGGGATTTTTTTGTACTTTACCATGAGGATGAATCGTAATGACATCAGAATTTCCAGCGCAATTTGCGTGCAATTATCAATGTCTGCTCAATCGGTTGAAGTTGCACGGGATGCAGCCAAAAACCATCGCACTGTATTCACACGGCGTACGTCGAGCCGGGGAATATTTTGATTATCGGATTGATGATTTGACCCGGCTTCAGTTAACCGATTATTTCGTCCATATCGTCGATTCACTCTCCTGGAGTTCGCTCAAACATGACCTGTACGGGCTGAAGTTTTATTACGCCCAAGTATTGAATAAACCCTGGCCGGGCGCGGATCTGGTCAAACCGCCCAAGTCACACACTGCCGGATATTATTACCGTGCCACAGGCCCAACAGATATTCATGACCACGTGGGCGCTTAGTTATCGCGTGTTTTTCTTTACCCTGTACAGCCTGGGTTTACGGCTGGGTGAAGGCTTGCGTTTGCAAATCGGGGATATTGATGCGGACCGGATGCGGGTGCAAGTGCGAAACGCCAAAGGCAATCGAGACCGCTTTGTCCCGTTGCCGGAGAACACCTTGCAGATATTGCGCCGTTTCTGGCAGACCCACCACAACCCCGCACTGCTCTTCCCCAACCGTAAGTGCGGACTCAAAAGCCCACCTGGCCACCACCCCGCTGGATCGTGGTGGCATCCAGACCACCTTTGCGCCAGGTCACCCGCGATTGCGGTTTAAAAAAAGAATTACGCCACACAGTTTGCGCCATTCCTATGCCACCCACCTGATCGAAGCAGGCGTCGACCTGCTGGAAGTGCAAAGAATCCTCGGGCATCAATCCATCCTCACCACCATCCGTTACACCCACCTCACCGACCATACCAAAGATAATGCCGCAGACCGCATCAATGCGCTGATAGGTCAGATATCAATCGGCTGGGGGAACGTCCAATGATCCGGCTGGCACACATTGTTGACAACTATGCAGCCGAGCTTATCGCGCAACATGGCCATCGCTTGTTACCCAGCCAATTGGCGGCGTTGAGTGCCTTTCGAATTTGTCGCAGCAGCATGAGCCACAAGATACAACTTGCCTGTGATGACTGTCAGGAACAAAGCTATCTGCCGCACTCCTGTGGACATCGCCATTGCCCGCACTGCCAGGCGCACGAGTCGCAACGCTGGATAGACCAGCAGTTGCAAAAGCTGATTCCCGGCAATTACTTCATGGTGACGTTCACCTTGCCCGCCCAGTTCCGTAAGCTTGCCTGGCAGCATCAGCGCGTGATGTATGACTTGATCACCCGCAGTGCGTGGGAGACCGTCAGCACCTTCAGCCGGAATGACAGAAAACTGCGCGGCACCACGGGTGCTGTAACGGTGCTGCACACCCACAACCGCCGGCTGGATTATCACCCGCATGTACACTTGGTGATGCCATCCGCCGCGTTCGACAACAAATGGCGTCTGTGGCGCAATAAAGACGGAGGTTATCTGTTTGACCACAAAGCGCTGGCGAGAGTGTTCCGGGCCAAAATGCTGGCGGGCATCAAACAGGCGGGATTAAAACTGCCCAGGCAATATCCAGAAAAATGGGTGGTGGATTGCAAAGCGGTGGGTTCGGGGCAGAAGGCATTGGTGTATCTGGGACGGTATTTGTATCGCGGGGTATTGCCCGAGAAGAACATCGTTGCAAACCGCGATGGCAACGTCACGTTCCGCTACCAGAACAGCGAAACCCGCAAGATGGAAACCCGCACTCTCAGCGGCGTGGCATTCCTGCGCCTGATCCTGCAACACATTTTGCCCAAAGGTTATCGCCGCGCCCGCAACTTCGGCTTTCTGCATCCCAACAGCAAACTGATCCCACTGGTGCAACTGATCAAACGTGTCGTGCTCCCCCACCGCAACCACGCCCGGTGATACGATGCAAATGTTGTGGCGGGGTGATGAAGATTGTCCGTACCCGTATCAAAATATTCACCCACCGATTACGGACTCTTGCGTCAAACAGGGAGATGGCCACGTAACGCAACACACACCGTCAACCTGCCGGACTCGGCAGGCACGGGCGCACTCGCCCTGCAAAAGGGTGAAATCAGGTGAAAACGCATCAAGAATGGCAGGTTGAGCAGAATAAGTTGCTGCAATGGCAACTTTTAGCGGTGGGATTTGGGGTATGACGTGCATAGGACCCGATGCCACCGCACCGATCAGAGATATTTCCATAACAAGCAGGATCATGGCAGCCCCACCGGGCTTGTCCAACACACGCTTCAGATTGTGGCTCGCTTCGCGATCACAATCTACCCTTACTCGTTAGAGCTAGTTGTCAAAGCACGTATTTCCCAAACGTCGTCAACTGCTTTCCCTTCCACTAATACATCTTTCAAATATCTTTTTACTGTGTTTCTTCCATCCGCCCAAACAAACTGGCCAACATCATCTCTTTTGATACTTTGTTTTCGATTTCTTATATACGAATCCATAAAGTCTACTAAATAGGATTTATTCCCATCGATCAGAGCATAGTCACCTTCTTCATCTGAGTAGATGTCTATCTCTCTAAGTTTATGGATAGAATATCCGGGGATCCATGATTCATATGCACCTTTATAAATCCATTTATCTACGCTCTTTGTGTAGAAATAAATAGTATCGTGTTTTCTGCTGAACTGGTTGTTGTCAGCTCGTCGCCAACCGCTGTAACTCCATATCAACTCATTTCTGAAGTGCTCTTTCCCAAAGATCTCATCAAGGATATTTTTAAGATACGAACTCACTCGCCAATCACAATGTACATAAATACTCCCATCCTCTGCCAGTAAATCGCGCATCAGTACCAGTCGCTCGTAGATCATAGCGATGAAGGAATCCGCACCCTTGCCCCAAGTGTCGCGGTAAGCCAGCTCCTCCAGCACATTGGGACGCTTGGTGAAGGTGTCGTCACCAATCTCGATATCCATAGAAAAATCAGCACCCACGTCAAACGGCGGATCGATGTAGATCAACTTGATGCCGCCCTGTTTTTCGATTTCTTCGCGCAGCGGGCCATTTTTCAAGCTGGACAGAATCAGCTTGTTATCGCCCCAAATGAGTTTATTGGTCCAGCCTTTGAGCTGACGCCCTGAAGTCTCGTCAAACAAGTCGGGTTGCAGCCTAAGTTCCTTTTTCCGATCGCGGCTCGTCCACCTGTTCAATGGTTTGAAAGGGCAGCACCACATTACAGACTTCGTTAGTCTTGCCATTCCACACCAGTTCGACCTCGCGCTTATCCTCGAACAGCAGAAAACGGTATTTGTCTGGCAGCGGTTTCCCCACTTCTAGAAATCGAATGATTTCCTGTTGTTCCTGTTCAGTCAGCTTTGCCATTACAATCCTCTTTGGAGACCAGGTGAATCATAGCACCATGACCCATCGACCATGCATTTTTCAAGATGAGCCACAACTATCGTAAATAAAATTATCAAAAATATTTTTTGATAGTGTCTTTCTATTCAGAAGGAGCAAATAGATCATAGTTATCCGTGATCAGCGCACTTTTCTGCAATGAGGTATGCGATTTTCAAGGAGTCCGAAGTTTCATAAAATGAAGCCATGAAATGGAGGATGGAGATGGAATTACTTTGCACCCAATATAGTCAGGAATTTCGGAAGGAATCAGTTAAGTTTTTCAAAGAAAGTGGATTGACTCTGGTTGAAGCAGCAAAACGACTGCCATTACCCAAGGGGACACTAAAGAACTGGGTTTATGCTGACAAACGAGGAGAACTCGCTACAGTAGGCAAGCATCAGAAGCCGCTGACTGAACTTGAGTTAGAGCTATCCAGAGTTAAACGCGAATTAGCAGAAGTGAAGATGGAGCGTGACTTTATAAAAAAGTGTGCGACGTATTTCGCCAAGGAGTCACGGTGAGATACGGTTTGATTGAGTCGATGCGACGAAGCTATCCTGTTGCGCTCATGTGTCGAGTACTGAATGTTTCCGAGAGCGGCTTTCATGCCCAAAGAACTCGCCCGCTTTGTAAACGTAAGCAGGAGAATACAAGGCTGGAAATAGAAATACTGGCCGCGCACCAACGTACACGAGAGACCTACAGTGCGAAGCGCTTGCATCATGATTTGGCGGATCACGGAGTACAAGCCACGCCATACCGCGTTCGAACATTGCGCAAGAAATTGGGTTTGCGTTGTAAGCAAAAGCTAAAATTCAAGGTGACGACCGATTCTAAACATAATTTACCGGTTGCGCCCAATATTCTGAACCGGGAATTTGCTGTTAATGCACCTGGTAAAGTATGGGTCAGTGACATCACTTATATTCCTACGGATGAGGGCTGGTTGTACTTGGCTGGAATAAAAGATCTATTTAATGGCGAACTGGTAGGCTATGCCATGAATGAGAGAATGACAAAGAGACTGGTTATACAGGCATTATTTCGCGCAACTGCAAGTAAACATCCGGATAAGGGGCTAATTGCTCACTCAGATCGAGGTGGCCAATACTGTGCGCATGATTATCAGAATCTATTACAACAATTTGGCATGATCGCTTCCATGAGCCGCAAAGGTGATTGCTATGATAATGCTCCGATGGAAAGCTTCTGGGGGATACTTAAAACCGAACTGGTGCATCATCGGAGATTCAAAACACGGCAACAAGCCATTCAGGAGATTACCGAATATATCGAAATCTTCTATAACAGGCAGCGTAAGCAGGAAAGATTAGGTTATCTGTCACCAGCACAATTTACGCAGCGATACTATGAAAATCTAGCCGCTGCTTAAACACAAGGACTCCATTTTTGACAGCACAGCTCAATTTTCAAATTTCCTAGCCGTAAACACAAGCTACCGAAAGGAATGCATGTGCTTTCTATATTGCCATGTAAGCACATTCATAACGAAAAGGTTATGAATCTATTTTTACAACTATCAGACTGAGAACGAACAAAACTATAGTGGCCGCCGAAGAAACACAGCAATCTGCCCGCATCTTGTTGATCGATTCGCATCCTATCACGTTACTGGGATTGAACGCCCTGCTGGAAGCCTGCAATGACTACGAGGTTGTCGATAAATTGAGTTCAGCAAGCGGCATTACGGCAATATTGAAACAGAAACAACCCGATTTGGTGCTGATGGATCTTCATTTGCCGAAAACAAACGGGATAAATTTGATTCGTGAAATAAATGCCGCAACAGAGAACTCGACAAAAATTGTCATTCTAACTTCTGCTTTAAGTCAAGCAGAAACCTGCGACCTTATAAGAACCGGCGTAAAAGGTATTCTATTGAAAGAGATGGCTACAGCGCTCATCATGCAATGTTTGCGGCGCGTACAGTCTGGTGGCGAATGGATAGAGCGCAATTCGATGAAACATGCATTTGAGCAGATGTTGCGTCGTGAATCGGAGCACCAATCGATTTCGGCTCAGCTATCACCTAGCGAAATGAACTTGGCTACTTTGATTGCATCAGGTCACAATAACAAATCGGCTGCACGCCAACTGCTAATTACCGAAGGTTCTGCGCGAGTTTACCTTAATCGCATCTATACCAAACTGCAAGTCCCCAATCGCCTGCAGCTAGCAATCCTTTTCAAAGAAAAAGGGCTCGTCTAAAAATCTTCCTTCACGAATTCCTGGCTATCTCGCATTTCAAGCAATCCATTTGATGCAACACGATTACTACCTCTGTTGGTCATCTGAAATAAATCAGAATCCGAATATTAGCAATATGTCGCATAGTGAATGGCAGATCTTGCAGCACGAAAATTAACATTTGTTAACACCAAGAGTTAATTAATGTTAACTGCAATAGTTATCATAGAGTAACTGTGCAGGTGCTGCGATCTTGAATAATATGCGCATCAAGAACTTATTCTTATTGAACCGGAACCTCAATCGTGAACGAACAACGCACTAATGAACGATTTAATTTATGTTGTCTAGTAACTTTTAGAGAAGGACGAGGTTTATCTAGAGACATCAGTACAACCGGAATTTATTTTTCGACAAAGAAGGTTCTCAAAGAAAGTGAAATGATTCAACTCACCATACACCTGAACCAGGAACCTAACGTCCAATGCGATGGAAAAGTGGTGAGAACAGAACAGCGGACAGACGGCTATGGTGTGGCAGTTCAATTTACTGAGCTGTTTATTGGTGTGTAACCAATTATTTTTAAAAATGGTATTTCACAAACCTGATTTCTGAGTGGTTAGGTACAAGCAGTAGAAGAGCGGATATTTTTATTTTTCTTAGGAAAAGGGGTTAGAAATGAAAGCAATGAAAAAATTAGGCCACATGGTAGCACTGGCTGGTTTTTTAGCAGTAGGCTCAGCGAATGCTGCTCCGACTGTTAAGGCCAGTTGGGGTATCCACGACGACCCCGCTGAACACGCTAGCGTATCTTTTCTTCCGAGTGCTGGCTTGTTTGATCACGTATTCACATTTAATTTGACTGGATGGAATGATCTTGTGTCGATTGCAGTCACAAATGACTTTTCAAAATATAACATTAATGGCGCTTCCTTACAGTTTTGGAAGGAAACCAGTATTGATGGTAATTATACTAATGACCTTTCTTTAGGTTCATTTTCATTTGATTCCATAGCAGTTGGCGCAGACTTTGGCAACATTGGGCCAGGCAATTACTATTATGAAATCAAAGGTTCTGTCGTTGGTTTGAAAGGCGGCACCTACACAGTAGATTCCTATATTACTGCAGTCCCAGAACCAGAAACCTATGCAATGTTACTGGTTGGTTTAGGTCTAGTAGGCTGCGCACTACGCAGCAAAAGAAATCGTTAGTTTAAATTGGGCTTTGAATATTTAAAATTGATTTATGTCTCTACTTTAATAGGTGATTGTGATGAATAGATTTAGTAAATATGTGTTTGGTGCTTTGCTTGCAACTCCGATGTTAGCTTCTGCTGCGGTCGATCTTGTAACGAATGGCAATTTCGAAGCTGATCCTCAATCGAACGGAAGCTGGAACATTTACAGCTCGCTTACTGGTTGGAGTGGCAGCCCGAATATTGAGCTGCGTAATAACGTTGCAGGAACAGCCTATGATGGAAGCAATTTTGTGGAATTAGACACACACTCAAACAGTTCGATGTCGCAACTCTTAACAGGTGCTGCCGGTTTGTATGAACTTAGCTTCTGGTATTCAGCCCGTCCGGGCACAGGTGCTACCAATGATCTGTCATTTTCATTCGATGGGATTGCTAACGGAACTGTTCTGACCGGGATTGGTAATGCGGGATCCAATCACTCTTGGCAACATTTCTCACAAATAGTAAATTTCGATGGAAATGGTTTGCTAACCTTTAGCGCCGTGGGTATCAGCGATAGCTATGGCGGTTCACTCGACATGGTTTCATTCACCTCTGCCGTTCCAGAACCAGAAACCTACGCCATGTTATTAGCAGGTTTAGGCTTACTGGGTTTCATGGCACGTCGCAGAAAAGAATCAGCAGTTTAATTTAGACTTAGATTTAATCCAGAACGGGGCTTCGGTTCCCGTTTTTTGTTTCTTGGGTGGTGAATGCATCTTTATTCCCTGCACAAAAATTAAAACATCTTAGAACCGTGTTGCTTGTTGTTGTTGAATGTACACGTACACTTTTCGCGCGCTATTTGGTACCTTTTTACTCCGCCATTGACATGCCCGGAACGATAAATTTGCAGTTTCTAAAATCAATATTATCAATGAAGTGCGCAAGCTACGAAACACTTTATCGCGAACAAGGATCATTATTTCCATGGTTGTTGGAAGAGTTGGGGCCGCTAACAGGGAAACAACAGGAATTGCTGAAAATTCATTTGAACTTGCTTGCTGTTTGGAATCAAAATTTTCCCCATTTTTCAGATTGACGGTTTCTAAGCCAGAAAATACAAGCTCTAACACTCGGTGGATAGTGTTTCACTATATCAGTGATTGTTATTTCTCCACGGTAATTACTGACATGCTCAGCAGGGTGTGAATAGCCAGTGGCAAGCTTATACAAACTCTCGGCCACTCTGGCATCCATAATCAGCTTACCCCTGTTTATGGACTCAAGAAATTCAGGATGACTCTTCTTCCAGTTGTTGATGGTTTGTTCGGATACACCAAAGAAATCAGCTAAATCTTTATCTATAGCACCAAGCAAACATAATTTATGTGCCTGTTTTATAAATATTTCTCTATACGATGTCGGACGACCTACATTCCGCTTCGGAAATGCACTGATGGTGTCCGATTCGAAGGTTTCGTAAACCTTCACATAATTTTTTTCGGAAACCTTGGCATGGTTTCTCTGAGAAACCTTGGATACCTCGCCAGATAAGCTTGGCGCCTTGCATTTCTGAACCACTTTTGCTTTTACTGTCATTTTTGTAATTGGATTATTCTTTATCTTTGTTAGTCAACCCCAAATAATAGGCGATTAAACTTGGATCATTCTTGCACTTATCCAGTACTAAATAATGATCTTCCTCAGGCTCATCAATTTGAAATAACCAGGCTCGGACTATCTCGAAGCCTGGATCAGTTTGTCCAATCAAATTATCGGATATCTCTTCTTTTATGGGGACATCGGGGACAATGGGAACAGATTGCTGTAACCCTTTATCCATCTGGGTTTCGCTATACTTATTTTGTTTCCCATTACTTTTTGGAAACTGGGGATAAATGGGGACAGCTTTCTCAAGAACTTTATTTATCCAGTCTGAAGCAATCAAAATTCATCTCCCTCAATGGCTTTACTATCTATAACGTAAACTCTCACTGTTTTGCCAAGCGCCTTCACTCGTGGCTTTTGCTGCGGTCTGTCACTACCCGGAATCAACCAGCCTTTCTTGATCAGCGCTTCAGTTGCCCACTTCAAATTGAATCCCTTGCACAACTCATTGCGAAATGCACCTGATTCAACGAGATATTGAAGTTCTCCTGCTTCGATTCTGGTAAAACCGGATCGGCATTGAACCTTAGCGAGATCGTCAGGGTGAATGTCACAATTGGGAAAGCGGCTTCCACCGTAGGTTTGAAGGTATGTTGAAATCTGATACAACAAGTTTTGTTCGTCATACCCAACACTACCATCAGATTGCGCCAACCATTCACGAAAGCATTGCTGTGCAGAAGATAGAGACGCAACAGACTCCCAGCCTGTTATGCCGTATTCTGTTGCTAATTCACCAGCATAAGCCACTAACGCGAAGCGTTCAGCAACACGCCCAACCTCTGGCGGGTGATCAGATGAAAGATTAAATATTTTAACGATATCACTAATGGATGTTTTGATACCGGCTTCTATCGTGAGATAGTCACCAGCCAGTTTTTCCAGAAACGCTACCCCAGCTGATCCGTAATATAGTCGTGCCGATCCTTTGATCTTTCCAGAGAATTCCTTGCCATCAGTGCAGCCGTGAAGATTCTCAATCGTGTACCAGCCTGATCCAGTGTCAGCAGGGATGCTAGGCAATCTTACAACCTGGCCACCTCTCGCTTTCTTGCCCGCACTTTCTACATGCTGTGATAGATCAACTTCACCGGAAGACAACAGCAACGTTTTCCAAATGATTGGAGGTCTTGCAGACACATCCTTTGTCATACGCGCCTTGCCTTGTCCGTTTGCTATCAGATAGGCAGCTTGCCCCGCCTCTGATGGTTCGATCTGCCCAAGATCATCAAGGATGAGAATATTGTGATTTCTCGCCAGACAAAGTGCTTCCAATCCGTTTGTAGTCGTTCGCCATTTTTTTGCGAATGAATCAGGGTGCCCCCAAACACTAGCAGCTGGATCCATTAGGGTTGATGTTTTGCCTTTCGATGTTTCACCAGTGAACTGGAATCCTCCGCCCGTTTCCCCTGCAATCTCAGCTAATACACCTGCAAATGAACAAGATATGGCAAAAGTGATTCGACTATTTTCAACTGCCAGAGCCGCAACAGTCTTTTTCCAGTCTTCCAGGGTTCCGTTTGTTGCAAAATCTGCGGATACCGGCCCTTGGTAAACAATAAAATCCTTATGATCTTCCCTACCAATTACCTGCGAATTAAGCACATATCTACCGTTACTCCAACCAATTCGATCAACGCACCTAGCCTTTTTATCCGTCCTGTAAGTCAAAACGTAATCACACAAAAGCTTTCTGGCTCTCGGGTTAGTGGATATGATCAATCCACCATTTGCAAGAGCCTTTCTAAATTCAATCTGGTCACTGGCTTGCAGCAACTCAGCGGGGCAAGCCCAAACATGCTCATGATTATCGTTATCTTGCCAGGATAAAAGCCTGCCCCAATTGTTTTGGGCATGGTCTCGCGTATCTGCCAACACATTCAGTGAACTGCACACCCAAATCTTGGAAGAATTGCCATCATTCTTTTCACCGCAATAATAAACACCGTCTCGATAGCCTTTTCTGGACTTAATTACCTCAAATAGCTGTTTGTCCCCAGTTATCCCCACATCTTTTTCATCATTTGGGGACAGATTTTGATCTCTGGAAACCTCGTCATTGATTGATTCTTCGGTTTTGTCCCCACTGTCCCCCTTAAAAACGATGTTGTCTGTATTCTTTTTTTCAACTCCGCCCGCAGGGATATGTAACTCGCCATTATTATCGTAATAAGCTGCTTCTGCTTGTTCCTGCAGGCTAATCATTTCGCTTCCCCTCCAGATATTGCAAAGCTTTGTTGATTCGGACACAGACTCCTTTCAAGTAATCAACATCAGATTGACATAACTGTTCGCCTCCGATCAGGTTGCGATTGACTGCGATCAAAACGACAAGGAGATCACGCTCAAGGACATGCAAAAGTTGCCAGGCGCTAAAGCCTTGTCTATTTTGCTTTTCATAACGTGGATTATTGGATGGGGGAAATAGAGCAGCAGGAGAAATGCCCAAAGCATTGCAGATATCCAAACCGGAAGCGCCACAGCCAAAGCAATGAATCAGTGTAACGCCATCGGGCTTTAGTGTAACCGCTAGCGAAGGTGTTTTATCGTTGTGGCACGGGCATGTGGCAACGTATTTGCCTTCGCTGATACGTTTAACTTTTTGTAGGCGGGATAAAATCCCGCTACCAAAATGTGAAATTCCTTGCGAAGTTGCGTCGACCAATCGTGTACGACTCACTTGCTGTTTAGTTGTGGTATGCCGTTCCTCTGTTTTCCAACTTCTTGCCACGCTGTTTTTCCCCACTGTATCTACCGTTTGACCAGCCGAGCCGGGTGTATTCATCGGTACAAATGAATTCATTTTTTACCTCCCAATTTTTTTAGCAATAAATTGGAAGATCTTTTGCTTGATGGGGTGAGTTGGTTTTCCACGGCGTTGTTTTTTGCGCTGGATGAAACGCGGTGGATTTTGCCGTCAGAAATGATGTCCGCCGTCGGCAGCATGCCTGAGGTGCAGATTGTCGCCAAACCATTATTGGGCATAGATTCTTCTGCGGTACGGGCTGCTAGTGTCTAATTGCATAAGTTAACGATTGTATTTCTGAGTTGAGCACCTCTTACCTCGCGCTTCCTCCAAACAAACGGCGCAGTAGTTTTATTGTAGTGTTTCACGAACGCTTTGATGGCTTGGTCAGTTGCTCCGTACTTTGGAAGCTTGCCCCATTCAGTGTTTTGCGTGTAAAGATGCCAAACCAAATTTCTACTTGGTTGCCAGCTTGCTGAAGTAGTGTGAAGTGAAGTGGACGTTAGGATGACGGGCTAGCCAGTCATCATTTCTTTGTGGGTTGCGTAGTTGTCCAAGATCACGTGAATTTTTGGTTGACAGGCACCTCAGCCACTACGTCATCAAGAAAGGCCTGGAAGTCTGGACGTTTCTTGACTGCCGTGACCTTGGATTGATTACGCCAGTGGCCACGTTCAGCGCGCAAATGACGGTATGTGACGTCTGTACGTGCTTTTGATTCCGCGCACGATTTTCCGCTGCTGGTATGAACGTAGCCAATTTTTCTAAGGCTTGAATCGATGGCTTTTCATCAATACTCAGAACCAGTCGTTGGTGGGTGGCCCCAGGTACAAGCCTATACATCTGCTGCTTTGGCCGCGAATTCTGGATCGAGCGCCGTAGTTGAATCCCTCCTTGCGAAGTGCGCCGTCATCTGACACGCCCAGTGCCTGAGCTAGCGTTCTTGTCCCAACTGGAAAGCCCCTTCGGGTGGAGTAAGTTCAGCTGTTTGCGTATTCTATCGCGCAAGTCGCCGGCAT
Source organism: Nitrosomonas sp. (assembly GCA_016721865.1). Classification (GTDB taxonomy): domain Bacteria; phylum Pseudomonadota; class Gammaproteobacteria; order Burkholderiales; family Nitrosomonadaceae; genus Nitrosomonas. Next base: position 51,311 of record JADKHF010000008.1, read on the forward strand.
CGTAGATGGGCGGCTTGCCACTGCGCGCTCGGTCGGTAACGCCGCGATGCCGCCCTCCATAAATCTCTTGCGCCACATCGCTACCGTATTCGCCTGCAACTTCTGCCGCAATCTGGTCGTTACGTTCGCCCGCCAGACAGCCCAACACAATCTTTGCACGCTCAACCAAACGAGCTTGCTCAGTGCGACTAGATCCCAGTCGCTCCAATTCTTTTCGATCCTGATCGCTGCATGTTACCTTTGCTGCTACCCGTGTCATGAGAGCCTCCTGCTTACGTTAAACAAACAGGAGATTACTTAAATATAACTATTTATGCAATTAAACACTAGTAGATCAATGACTACCTTCCGTATTTGGTCATCAGTCTTGCCAGCGATGCGCGCAGCATTTAGTGCAGCAATTTCGTGCGCTGGCCATGCAGATGCACGGGTACCGATTTTAACTGGTGGAGTGAAAAGTCCGCTTTGAATGTCATCATAGTGTTGTGATTTGCCTACCCCTCGCAAAGAAAGGACGGTGGTCAAGCGCAACAGGGCTGAAATAAATGTTGTTACCTTCATAGATACCTCCATATTTATCGCTGGATATCAGCGGTTTAAAGAAGGTTATGTTGGACTAAAGATTAGTGTCGGGATTAAGGCGTTTTCCGTGTTCTTGTTTGATTTTTATAAGTCATTGTTTTTAAACATGTGGATTTTTGGGAAAAATAGCCAGGTATAAGTTATATTATTGTAATATATACGTTATTAACAAACGTCATTTTAAGGCTTTTTTCAGTATTCTTTGGAGATGGTCTTTGCTTAGATCTACAGCCGTTGCCAAGTAAACCAATACCGAGATTTTTTCTGGCGGGTGATATGGCCCTAGGCCTTTTTTTATAAGAAATTCGATAGCACGTTCTTTATCTTTTTGAGAAAGATACATGCCTGGTGTTAAGTATTTGAAAGCTAGAACAAGCGCTTTATTTCTGGGAATAGTTTTCTTTCGTCGCACGTCTGCGCTTGCAAGTCCGCCCTTGCGGCCGCGTTTTACCCGCCCTTTTTGTCAAGTGGCATATTAGATGTCTGTTAGGGGATTACGTCAAAGAAGAGGAATCAATTCTGGCGGTTGATGCTGTCGCCTTTTACCTTACGAATCTTAACTTGGTAAAACGGCTCTCAGATATGCATTGAGCCGTGATTTCATCAACCTATTTTCCGAATTGGAATAGCATCCGAGCCGACATTGATTACCGTGTCGCAAAACTTCTGCCAATCGTTCATCATGCGCCGCCGTTTTTCCAGCATCTTGCCACGCCGGTAAGCGGCTTCGGTTTTGTCCTTGATCGTATGTGCGAGTGCCATTTCGCATAGATCGCGAGGGTAGTTGGTGCATTCACCAGCCCAGTCTCGGAATGACGATCGAAAACCATGTACCGTGCAGTCATAATTCAATGTGACCTGTAACAGCTTGTCCATGGCTGCATTCGACAGGCCCTTGTTAGTTCTGCCACCGGGGAAAAGAAAGTCCGATTGGCGCATGATTGCAGTTTTATTTAAGATCTCAATACAGCGGCTCGATAAGGGAACGCTGTGTTCCCGTTCAGCTTTCATGCGATTGGCAGGAATCGTCCAAACCTTTTCTTTTAGATCGATTTCGTCCCATGTTGCTGCGATTACTTCACCGGTGCGCGCTGCCGTCAAGACAAGAAATTCCAACGCCAATGCCGAAACGCTGTCGTGTTGCCGTAACGCTCTCATAAACGTATGCATTTGACTGTAAGGCAGAGCGGCGTGATGCTCAACCTTTGTAACTTTCGATGGTTTTGGTAAAAGATTCTCAAGATGCCCTTTCCAGCGTGCTGGATTGTCGCCAGCACGGTAGCCGTGTGTTGTCGCCCAGTCCAATATATTTTCAAGCCGTGAACGGAGACGGGAAGCAGTTTCGGTTTTAGTCGTCCAGATCGGTTCAAGTATCCGTAGAACAAGTACTGTGTCTACATTCTTGATCGGCATTTCCCCGACGAGCGGGTAAGCGTACTGGGCAAGAGTATTCGTCCATTGCTGCGCGTGTTTGGCATTCTTCCAACCATGCCGATGTGCATCAATGTACTTTTCAGCACAAAAAGGGAAGGTGACGATATTCATGCGCTCTGCGCGTTTTGCTGTGCGCTCGGCTTTGCGCGCTTCGATCGGATCGATGTCACTACGCACCATCCGCCGGAATGATTCCGCCAGCATTCGTGCATCGGCTAGAGTAACATCCTTGCATGAACCCAAACCCATCTCGCGGCGTTTGCCGTCGAATGTGAAACGGAATACCCAGCTTTTAGTTTGCCACTTGCTGACTTGCAGCCACAAACCGCCACCGTCGCCATAATTGCCTACCGTGGTGAGCGCATCAACTTTTTTTACTGAGAGCTTATTGTTCGCCATTGCTATCCATCTTTTATCTACACATCTTTCTACCCACCTTTGGGTAGTGGATTTTAGTATATATCAGCGGATATTAGTGGACAAATGATTTATATTAACTTGATATAAAAAATAATATTTTACGTTCCTGGAAGTTGCTGGATGAAAGATTGGCGGACATCCTCTCCGCCATTCATCCAGTATTCATGCTGCTTTAAATCTAATTTAAACTGCTGATTCTTTTCTGTGACGTGCCATGAAACCGAGCAAGCCTAAACCTGCCAATAGCATAGCGTAAGTTTCTGGTTCTGGTATGGCTGCGATTGTAACATTATCTAGTAAAGTACCGACATTATCGTTGCTGTTGTCTTGAAAACCAAATTGATAGAGCGCGTCACCCGCAGGCGTAAAGTTCAAAGAAAAACTCTGAAACGGATCAGAACTATTGCGTGAAAAATCTTGACTTGCGCTACCAAAAGTAACGGTAACAATATCTGCTACATCACCCCGCTGATTACCAGCCAAATCGAAAGACAGGGTATAAGTAATGCCGCCCAACAAACTTATGTTGTTAGTATTAGCAAAAAACCTGAGTTGCCAGTTGAACCATCAAGGTCAATAAAATGGCCTTGTCCATTACTTACAGGAGGAAAATAACCGCTATCATTTTTTGTCAAGTCCACTGTGCCGTCAATAACCTCCCAGCCACTTGCTGCAGGCGGTATCCAGTTAAGGACATCAGGTGCGCCATAACCTTCAAAATCGTCTGAGAAAATGGGAGCCGCCTGTGCAGAGACAGAAAACACTGATGCCAAAGTCGCCACAATAATTGTTGATTTAATTTTCATTATAAATACTCCAAGTTTGTGGATAAATTTGTGGCTGGCAGAATTTTTGCTGGTTCTATAAAGTTATCTGCAGTCACATTATTGCACTATATGTTTATAATTTCCTTAAACATATAGTATATATCTCATTATTTCTAGTACACACGTACTATCTATTCCCTTAATGAGGATCTATTGTATTGTTTTAATACTGGTTTCTGTTGTATGTTCATTATCTGTTAGTGGGGTCGGAAGAAAACAGATATTGAAATTTCGACAACTCATTATTTTTTGTAGCGTGGCACTGATGTGACACCAAATTATACTTAGCATTACATTTTTATGTAACTTACTGATTTATTTTCGCCCTGAAGACGAATCGAACGTCCGACCTACCCCTTAGGAGTTTCAAAGTCCTGACATACCCACCCCTTAATGTAGTTTAATAGACATTGACAGGCACTAATTATTAGCGCATTCTGAATATTTCATTGCTACCTAAAATTAACCAATTTTTACCAAAAAGGTAGCAATATGGTAGCAACAGAATTTAAGAGGAATGATGCGACATGTCAAAATTTAACTTCACCAAAGCAACTATTGAAGCTTTGCCCATACCGGAAAAAGGTTGGACTTATTACTATGACCTCAAGGTGCAAGGCTTAGGGATTGGAGTTGGCGCTACTGGGAAAAAGTCGTTTATTCTTTATCGCAAAATTAATGGAAGACCTGAACGTATAACGCTGGGACGTTATCCTGACTTGGCTATAGAGCAAGCAAGAGGCAAAGCTTCAGAGCTAAATGCTGATATTGCTGAAGGCAAAAGCCCGGCTGATCGATTACGAGCGGCAAAGCGCGAAATGACTTTAAACGATTTATTTCAAGAATACATGGAGCGCAGAGCGGCGTTTAACAGACGTCCGGATAAACCGAAGGCAACCTATCGCCTTTATTTATCAGATTGGAGTAACAGAAAATTATCTACAATCAGACATGAAGAGGTTGACCGGCTTCATAAAAAGATAGGCCGTAACAATGGCCAAGTAACCGCCAATATTGTTCTAAAACTACTTCATGTCATGTTCAACAAAGCGATCAATGAGTGGCGAATATGGAAAGGCGAGAGCCCAGCTCACGGGATAGCAAAATTTCCCGAGCAATCCCGTGACCGCTTTCTGCAATCTGACGAATTACCTCGATTCTTCCAAGCAGTAGAAGAAGAAGAAAACGAAACAATCAGAGATTATGTATTGATTTCATTGTTGGCCGGCGCAAGGAAATCGAATGTACTGGCTATGCGCTGGCAAGATATTAACTTCGAGCGTGCAGAATGGCGAATTGAAGTAACCAAGAATGGCACACCGCAGACAGTGGCACTGTCACCCGAAGCCATAGAGATATTGCAGAACAGGAAGCCGTCAGATGGCGCTATATTTGTTTTTCCTGGCTCTGGCAAGGCTGGGCATTTAATGGAACCAAAGAAGGGTTGGAAGCGAATCCTAGAGTGTGCAGGGATCGACAATCTACGCATTCATGACCTGAGGCGAACGCTGGGAAGCTGGCAGGCTAAAACAGGTGCTTCATTGGCGATTATTGGGAAGTCACTCAATCATAAGAGCCAGAATACAACGGCGATTTATGCCCGGCTTGATCTTGATCCTGTTCGGGATTCGGTCAACAAGGCGACAAGCGCGATGATGCAGGCTGCGGGATTGAAAGGTGGTGCAGACGTGATGCAACTCAAGAAAAAAGTGCATATTCATGAGTAAGTTGTTTAAGCTGAAAGCATGGTTAAGTGTTGCGGATGCGGCCCATTATCTGACAATCGCATTTTGTGAAGAAGTTACCGAAGCTGATGTGCTGCGCTTTGCTTTAGATGGTCATTTACAACTTTCTGTCAATTTTGTAAGAAATGCACGAGCAAGACTCGGATGTATACGATTAAAGAACGAAATTTCAAAGAATGAGTTTGAGATTGGTTTTTATTTTGGCAGTAACAGTACTGATAATAAGCATCTCTTTTTCTTTATTCAGATAAACAAATTATCACGATAAATGGAATATGGGATTTGCCAATGATTGGGGGAGAAAGGCTTGACGTTGAGCATGCATATCAAACTCTAACTGGTGGTCCTCATGTAAAACATGGAATGATGGATAAATGTTTTATTGGAGATTTACAAGGGCATATGTATTCATTACAAGCTTTTGACAATAACAAATATCAACTCGGTGTAGCTGCTTCAGTAGATGATTCAGATTATTATCCAGCGATTAAGCTTCCGCAAGACAGTGTTCTAGTAGTTCGAACTGCTGCATTGCGGGATTTTGAACGAAAATTAATTGAGACACCAAAGCAGGATTCAGAGAAGCCTCTCACTACAACCGAACGAAATACCTTATTAACCATCATTTGCGTTATGGCGAAAGATGGTTATGGGAATGATCTAAGTAAACCATATCCACTAGCTAAGGAAATTCTTAAAGCTGGCGAACTTCTTGGCATCAAAATAAGTGATGACACCATAGCCAACAAATTCAAAGATGCAAAAAAAGTTTTAGATGAAAAATCTGAATAAAATCAATTCTAATTATCCGAAATCGGATTTTTAGAATCTGAGTTAGGACAATGCATTAACACCCTAATCTAAGATTCCCCCGGAAGATGAGCATTACCAATCAAATACGAGGGAATATCATGAAAGCAACAACCACGCTTGCACCAATCCTAAAGAATCACTCTACTGATCCATTACTAACCCCACCCGAAGCAGCGGCCTATATTGGCGTAACCGAAAACACACTCAGCGTTTGGCGATGTGTTGGGCGCTATAACATCCAATTCGTGAAAGTCGGGCGGTTGGTTAAATATCGCAAATCTGCATTGGATGCTTTCCTTGATCGTCGCACAATCGGCGGCGAACAATGATTCTATGGCAATAAATCTAATCTGTAGCGCACAACAAATAAATTAGTATTTCCGATCCTTCAAGGGAACGCTCTGCATGAGTGGTAAAAAGAAGAAAAACTGGCTATCCCCCGAACGCCGTGAGCCGGGTGGATTCGCAGCCCTGCCGCATTGCCTGCTTGAGAGCAAAGTCTATATCGGGTTATCTCCCCATGCTGTAAAGCTTCTAAATGACCTGCTGGCACAATTCAAAGGATTCAATAACGGCGATTTGGGCCTGTCATGGTCGATCATGGAGAAACGCGGCTGGAAATCACGCGATACACTCAACAAAGCCCGCAAAGAGCTGATGGATGTGGAATTAATCTTTGTTTCTCGCTATGGAGACCGCAAGCGCGCGCATCTTTACGCACTGACCTTCTTCGCCATTGATGAATGCGGCGGAAAACTGGATATCAGCGCAACCCCAAAACCACTGAGCTTGTGGCGAAAACATGAACCGTTACCGCCTCTCAAAATTAAATCCACTCCCACGCCCGGCGTGTCAAAAGTGATCGATATAACACGCCCGGCGTGTCAAATGTGGTCGATATAACACGCCCAGCGTGTGACCCCCCGGATGAAACTATCGAATATGACACGCCCGCCGTGTTAAATCAGGCAATTTCTCAGAACTTATGGCACGCCCATCGTGCACCTTTCTATATAGCCATACTATGGGTTTGAATTTAATGAATGTCAGGAAGGAATTGATTCATGGGTAAGCGTTTACCGAATCCTCGGCTTGCTAAGATTCATCGTAGCTACACTGTTGAAGAAACAGCCAAGCTTTTTGATGTTCACAAAAACACGGTAGGAAACTGGATTAAGCAGGGATTGCCGGTTTGTGGAAAGAAGCGGCCTTTTTTGATTATGGGACGTGATCTTCGAGTCTTCCTGGAAGCCAAAAGAGTCAAGAACAAACAATCCTGCAAAGCGGATGAAATCTATTGTGTGCGATGCCATGCACCCAAAAAACCTGCTGCGGATTTGATCGAATATAAAGCGATTACAGATACTCTGGGAAACCTGGTTGCGATGTGTCCGGATTGCGCATCCATCATGAACCGGCGCATCAGTTGGGCAAACTTAAAACAAAATTCCGCTTTTATGAGTATCACGCAACCGCTGGCAGGATTACACATAACAGCGTGTGTTAACCCTTCCGTAAATTGTGATTTCAAGATAGGAACAAAAAGTCATGCACAAACATCATCCTGACAATGAAAGAATCAAGCACAAATACTTTTCTTTCCTCAAGGAAGCCATGCGTCAAAGTGAGTCAACGATTGACGGTGTGGCCAAAGCAATCGCACGCTTTGAAGACTATAACAAGTATCGTGATTTCAAGTTATTTCATCATCAACAAGCCATTGCCTTCAAGAATCACCTGTCAGAACAGATCAATCAACAGACAGGAAAAAAGCTAAGCAAGGCGACACTACATTCAACATTGGCAAACTTAAAAAAATTCTTTGAATGGTTAGCCAGAGAACCGGGTTATAAATCACGGCTTCAATATTCCGATGCGGAGTATTTCAATATATCTCGTAAGGATATGCGCATCGCAACGACAAAACGTAGCACGGCTGGACCGACGATAGAACAAATCAAACATGTCATTCAAATGATGCCAGAGCATACGGATATAGAACGCCGTAATAAGGCATTAATCGCATTTACTTTGCTCACGGGTGCAAGAGATGGCGCGCTGGCTTCCATCAAGCTCAAGCATGTGAATTTACTGGATAACAGTTTATTTCAAGATGCGCGGGATGTGAACACCAAGTTCAGCAAGACTTTCATCACGTATTTCTTCCCTGTGGGAGAAGATATTCGTCAGATTGTTACTGACTGGATAAATTATCTGAAAGAACAAAAACTTTATGGCAATGATGATCCGCTTTTTCCGATGACAGAAATCGGCTTAAATGAAAAAAAGCAATTTGGTGCAATAGGACTGAAGCGCAAACACTGGAGCACGACAGCACCGATTCGAGACATTTTTCAGCAAGCGTTTGAAGGTGCTGGATTGCCCTACTTTAATCCACACAGTTTCAGAAATACATTGACGAACTTAGGTAAAATTATCTGCAAAACCCCGGAAGATTTCAAAGCATGGAGTCAGAATCTTGGACATGAAAGCGTAATGACCACCTTATTAATTTATGGCCAAGTACCAGAACAACGTCAAAGTGAGATACTGAAACAATTGGCCATTCCGCAGAGAGACTCTGGAACTGATATCATTGAACTGGCCAAAGTGATGATCCAGCAGTTCCGTGATGCAGGTATACAGGTGTAGTGAAAACTAATATTCACATATGAATATTGTCAATTTTCGCTATGTGTGAACAGATCATGCTATACAATTAGCGCAGAATTTGCTTTCGGCTGATGGTTCCTATAAGGCTAATTAACCATTGAAATTATTGACTTCGCGCCACCCTTAACATAAAAGTAAGTAATGTCCAGAGAAACCGATGCTCGCATGGTGGTTGACCAGCTTCTGAAAGATGCTGGCTGGGATATTTTCGATAAGTCTCAGGTATCTACCGAGGAAACGGCAGCGGATGACCGCGCTGATTATCTGCTCAAGAGTGCACTCACTCGCCCGCTCTGCGTCGTCGAAACAAAGCGTTTCGGAAAAGACCCTTACGGCGCAAAGGATCAAACGCTTCCCTATGCCAAGGGATTGGGCGCGCCATTTATCATCCTATCCAACGGGCATGAGCATTACTTCTGGGATTACGGCGACGGCGATGCGCGCCCGATCATGGGAATGCCATCGCGCGCCGATCTGGAAATCCGAGCCAACCTCAAAATCCATCGCAAGGGCACACTACAGGAAACGCTGGCCGCATTGCCTTACCCTGAAACTTTCTGGTTCCGTGGCGAGCAGGCCGAAGCGCGCGCCTATCAGCTTGAGTGCCTGCGTAGAGCCGATGAAGCACTGGCTGCTGGTCGCCGCCGGATGCTGTTCGAGATGGCCACCGGCACAGGGAAAACACTGGTCATAGCGATGCTGATGAAGCGATGGTTTCAATCGGCGGCTGTCTCGCGCGTCCTGTTTCTGGCCGACCGCATCGAGTTGGCGAAGCAGGCCAAGGAAACTTTTGACGAATACCTGAAAGACTGGCCTTCCGAACTTCTCTATGGTGGCAAGCGCAGTCTGCAAGGCCAAATCGTGGTCGGCACACTCGATACCGTGGCAGCCCAATTAGGCGAGGGCGGATTCGGCCATGCCTATTTCGATCTGGTTATCACCGATGAATGCCACCGCTCCATCTACAACACTCATCGCGCCACCCTCGGGCATTTCGATGCCGTTCATATCGGACTGACCGCCACACCCAGCCCCGGCGAGTTGCGCTGGGTGAGCGATAAGGAACGGCAGCTTGTGAAGAACACTTACATGTTCTTTGACTGCTGGGACAACGCAACCAAACAGGGCAAGCCGACATTTTCCTACACCATCCAGCAGGGCATCAAGGATCGCTACCTGGCACCCTACAAGATTTACGTGGCCGACACGCAACTTACCATTGAAGGCACAAGCTGGAACGAGGAAGAAATCAGCGCCACCGATTGGGGGCGGCGCGCAGAGTCAGAAGACCGGCTCAAAACGATGCTCGATGAATTCTTTCGCATCGAAACGCCACGCCTGCAAGAGCGTCCGCGCAAGACAATAGTTTTTGCCGTCTCCGACAAGCAAGCCGATTTACTGGTGCGTTTGATTAACCGCCTGCTGCCGGATGACCTGTGCCTTGCCATCGCTTCGCGCCTCAATGTGTCACCCGGTCAGGTGCGTGAATCCTTTGCCGAGAAAATCACTTCCTACACCAATAATGGCGACCCCAAACCGGCGATTAACCGTTTCAAGTATGACCCGCTGCCCTATATCGCCGTGTCGGTGGATATGCTCGACACCGGTTTCGATCACAAGGAAATTGAAACCCTGCTGATGTTGCGCCCCACCAAGTCGGCGATGAAATATGCGCAGATGCGCGGCCGGGGAAGCCGTATCTGCCCCAAAATCGGCAAGACCGAATTCTGGATTTATGACTTTGTTGGCAATGTTGCGCGCTTCAACGATTCGAGCATCGACTACCACACGCCCAAGGAAATCGGCCAAGGTGGCGGTGGAGGCGGAGGCGGTGGCGAAGGCCCCGGCAACGGTTGGGTGCTGATTCCAGAAGGGCAGAAGGACGATCACATTCAGAATCAGCACTTGATTCTGGTCGGCCCGGAAGGTCTGCAAATGGATCGCAAAACCTATCAGGATGAGTGGTCGGCCAAGGTCGCCGACCTGCACAAGGCTGATCCGGTGGTACAGAAAATTTTGGCCGGGCAACCCGTCAGTGAGGAAGAATGGGAAGCCTTGCGCCGCCGTCTGGATGCACCCAAAAATTACTTCTCCGAACCCAGCCTGCGCAAAGCCTTTGAGCAGCCAACCGGCTCGCTTACCGACTTCATCCGTGCTGCCCTTGGCGCATTCAAATTCCCGACGCACGAAGAACGCATCGAGCGCGCCTTCGATACCTGGGTTGCCGAACACTCAGCTAGCATCAAGCCAGAACAGGCCACCATGCTGCGCCTACTCAAGCAGCGCGTCCTTGCTGGTGATACCATCGAGCTGCGTATTTTCAGCCAACCGCCTTTTTCCATCTACGGTGGACGGGCGCGCATGGAACAACTTTTTGGCAAGGACGGCCTAAATCAGGTCGTCGAAGAACTCAACATACTACTTGCCGCATAACGATAGGATTACATGGATTCCGGTCAACTCAATTCACTGCTCAAGCGTCTCTGCAAAATCCTCTGGGAAGCGCAAGTCACCAACCCAATCACCTATGTCACTCAGCTTTCTTACCTACTCTTTCTCAAGATGCTGGAAGAAATGGATGCCGAACACGAGGAAGTCGGCAACGGCAAACACAAAACCTTGTTTAGCGAAGTGACGACCGGCAGTTGGGGCAAGGTGGATTTCGAGCCGCTGCGCTGGAGCGTACTCACCAGCAACCCGGACAACACCAAAATGTTGGCGACACTGCGCGACTTTCTGCCCAAACTCGCCGAACACCCGCTGTTATCGCAAGGTGCGTGCGCCATCTTTCACGGCGCGACGGTTATTATCCCGGACGGTGCTACGCTGCGCCGCTTGACCGATGCGCTTTCCCCGCTGGCACTGCTGGCCGAGGATGCCGACATCAAGGGCGACCTGTTCGAGATGCTGGCCAACGACTTGGGTGGACAGAAGAAAGCCGCTCAATTCCGTACCCCGCGCCACTTGATCCGCGTCATCACGCAAATGGCCGACCCCAAGATCGGCCAGACCATCGTTGACCCTGCTTGCGGCACAGGCGGCTTCTTGATTGCTGCCTACGAACACATCCTGCTGGCCAACACCTCGCCCGGTTTCGTGCGCGAGGTGGAAAGCCCGTATGGTGGCAAAGTGAAACGCGGTGTCGGCGACAAGCTCAAGCGGGCGCAGTGGAATTTTATGCAAACTGGTGCACTGCATGGCTTCGACGGCGACCCGGACATCCTGCGCATGGCCGCGATGAACGCCGTGCTGCATGGCTTCGATGCTTCCCCCATCGTGCGCCGCGATTCCATTTGCGGCAGCGAAGACAAATGGGACGAAGTGCAGTTCGATGTGATTCTGGAAAACCCGCCGTTTTCCGGCGCGCGCACCGACGCCAAGCCCAGCCTGCGCTTGGAAAAAGGCGATAAATATGTGTTGTTCCTCGCACATGCCCAGCGCAGCTTGCGCCGGGGCGGGCGCGCCGGGATCATCTTCCCCAACGGCATCCTGTTCGGCGATACCGGCAGCCATATCGAAGTCAAAAGGCGCCTGCTCGACAAGTTCGACCTGCAAGCCGTGGTGATGCTACCCAAGGGTATGTTCGAGCCTTATACCCCCAATCCAACCTGTTTCCTGATTTTTGAAAACAATGACAAGCCCACCGAAATTGTGTGGTTCTACAGGGTGCAAGGTGATGGCTCCACACTCACCAAGGCGCGCAAATTTGGCCCAGTATCGCAACGACTTCCCCGACCTACTGGCAAAATGGCCGACACGGGTGGAAGAAGCGGGTTGCGCTTGGCGGGTGCCAGTCCAACGCATCCGCGACAATAACTACAATATGACGCTTTCCGGCCTGGGGCTGATCGAGCCGGACAAGACCGAACACGAAGCGCCGGAAGAAATCCTGGAACGGGTAACGGAAAAGCAGGAGCGCGTTCTCGAACTGCTGGAAGAAATGCGCTTGCTGCTGCTGGAAGAGGCGGGCAATGGAATTGCTTGAGGCTCCCGAAAGCTGGGAAAGCCTGCCTTTTGAATTGGCTGCTTCGAGGGTTGCTGCCAGAACCGGAAAGATCAAGGCTGGGGACTATCAAAGGGCAGGAGCAACGCCGGTTGTAGATCAAGGGAAAGAAATTATCGCCGGATATACCGATAACTTAGGCGCAGTAATTCGGACACCGCTACCTTTGATTGTATTCGGCGACCACACGCGAAATATCAAATACGTGGATTTTCCATTTGCAGTGGGGGCTGATGGTGTCGTGTTACTCCGCCCTGACTCAAAGTTGAACCCAAAGTATTTTTTCTATTGGCTGCAAAGCCTGCGTCTCCACAATCTTGGCTACAGTCGGCATTACAAACTATTGCAGGATCAGCAGATAGCATTTCCTGCTGACGTGGAAGAGCAACAACGAATCGTGGCGCGTATCGAAGCCCAGACCAGCCGCGTCGAGGTAATCCGCAAGGCGCAGCAGGAACTTGAAACCGAACTGCGCGGCATCTTGAATGGTTATTTCGCAGAAATCTGCGCCGATGCGGAATGGAAACCGTTGGCCGAAGTCGCGCCCCAGGTACGCCGCCCGGTCAGTGTGGAAGCGGGCAAGAGCTACCCGGAGCTGGGTATCCGCTCTTTCGGTAAAGGCACCTTTCACAAGCCCGCAATCGCCGCCGAACAGCTCGGTTCCAAGCGTATCTACCACATCCACCCCGGCGACCTGATCTTCAACAACGTCTTCGGCTGGGAAGGTGCGGTGGCCGTGGTCAAACAGGAAGATGCCGGGCGCGTCGGTTCACACCGCTTCATTACCTGCGTGCCCAAGGCAAACGTGGCCACCACGCCCTTTCTCTATTTCCACTTCACCACCGAGCAAGGCTTGCACGACCTGGGCGATGCCTCCCTGGCGGTGCCGGTCGCAACCGCACGCTGGGACTCACCGCGCTGGGCAATATCCGGGTACCGATGCCGGATTACAATAAGCAAATGGTATTCACCCGCCTTTGGGAAAAAGTCGAAACCACCCGCCGCCTGCAAGCCGAACTGGCCGCCGACCTCGCTGCCTATGTGCCCTCGCTGCTCGCCAAAGCCTTCCGGGGAGAGCTTTGATAGAACTGACTCTGCCAATTCCTCGAATCAACGACGATCCATCAGATTTCCAAAAACTTGCTCAGTTATGGGAGCAGGTCAGAAACGCAGGTGATGGGGTGCAGGTTCATTTCGATTTCACCCAGTGCGGTTTTCTGCGCCCAAACGCTGTTGTATTTCTTGGCGGCTTGGTGCGTATTATCAATGACAGGGGAGGGAAAGCACGATTAGATGTTTCCACTATGCAACAAGGCGTTCGTGCTAATTTAGAGATAAACGGCTTTGCCTACGCAATGGGCGCAAACCTGTCTCCCTGGAAAGGTAACTCCATCCCTTATCGCGAAGATTCTTTTCAGGATGAAAATGGTATTGTCGAGTATCTCAAGAAAAATTGGCTTGGGCGCGGCTGGATAAACATCAGTCCCAATCTGATGAATGCTATTGCTAGTCAGATGTGGGAAATCTATACCAATGCTTTTGATCATAGCGGCTCAGGGGTGGGAGTACTTTCATGTGGTCAATATTTCCCTAAACGCCGGGAATTGGTGCTGGCTGTAGCCGATTTTGGTGTGGGGATTCCCTCTAATGTTCGCATTCACAAGGAAGATCCGATATTGTCTGGTAAGTGTGCGATGCAATGGGCCTTTACTCGTGGAACATCAACAGCAAAAAAACTAGGGCCGCGTGGTATGGGTTTAGATTTGCTAAAGGAATTCATTCGAGTTAGTCAAGGCGGACTTGCAATTTACAGCCATGACGGATATGCTCGCATCACTAAGGATGGGGAATTCTATCAGGATCTCCCTGTTTTTTTTGAGGGTACACTAGTTCAAGTTACTCTGCGCTGTGACGATATATATTATTCGTTGTCCAATGAGGCAGATCCAGCGCCGTATTTTTAGGGAGCATGCATATGGAACATATCAAAGTTAAAAAACTGATTGGCGAGAACGCTATGACTTTAGATGATGGTGAAGTGCTTTTTCGACAAATCCATGAACTATTAATACGCGGTGAAACTGTGGAATTAGATTTTGACGGCGTGGAGATTTTTGCCACCCCCTTTTTCAATGCTGGTATTGGTCGTTTGTTGGCCGATCTCCAACCTGAGATTCTGAAGGCACACCTGAAAATTCAGCATTTGTCTGCGTTAGGTGATCGCGTGTTACGCCGTGTGATCGAGAATGCCAAAGAGTATTACTCATCAAGTTCAGAGCATCGTAAGGCGATTGATAGCATTGTTCATGAGACTACAGCAACAATGTAATGCCGCTTACTGTTCGAGCTAAAGTTGTTGACATAAGGACAGATACCCCAATAAGCACTGATCGTTTTCTTGTTGATACCAATGCTTGGTATTGGCTTTTCTACCCTAGAGCCTCTCAAGTCCTGAGCACTCCAAGAAGTTATCAGTTGACTGATTACCCATCCTACATAGAGAAAGCGATTAATAGTAAGTCTAGCTTGCATTGCTGTGCGCTTAATTTTTCCGAACTGGCTCATAACATTGAAAAAGTTGAGCGTGAAATCTATGCAGATAAGTCTAACCTTACTATTAATACTAAGGATTTTCGGCACAATTATGTGGGTCAGCGAGGAAAAATATTGGATCTTATAAATGAGATCTGGAGCGATGTAGAGAGCATGAGTGTTTTTCTGGATATGAATCTGGATATAACCTTCATGGAATCGGCCCTATCGTTGTTTCCGTCCGTGAGTCTTGACGGCTATGATCTTTTTATGGCAGAGATGGCACTAAAAACTGGGGTTACTAAAGTTATTACAGATGATGGTGATTATGCAACAGTGCCAGGATTAACTATTTTTACCTCTAACTCCAAAATAATCGCCGAAGCTGCTAAGCAAAGAAATAAACTTATTACTCGCTAAGATTGTATATCACGATCAGAAAAGATTAATTGATTAAGATGTGAGGGTTGTTTAAATCTTAGTGTAAAGGTACTTTGCGCTGTTTTGAGCATGCGGGTGATTCAAACCCCATTCAAATTCTAGCGGAGCGAAAAATAAAAGTGGTAAACATTTTTTGTCGCATATATTAGCTCAACAGTTAAAAAGCGTTAACTAAACAACTAAACAGTTCACTGGTTGGTTAACACTTTGGCTGAGTCAGTGGCTATTATTTTGATAGCACCGGGTCCACTTTACTCAATTCTCTACAACCTCAAAGACCAGGTACCGACACATGCATAAATATTCACGCACGCGAGATTCTATAAAATGGTTTTTTGAAAACATATGGGATCAGTACCGCAGTACTCAATTTCGGGTATGCCTCAGTTTGAATTTTTACTGATTGACAGACGAATTCAAATCACGAGATGCTGTGCATTATGGCAAATGGGTTATTTTTGGATTATAGGCAAATAAATTAGTAAACTTTTCCTGCCATATGTTTGTTACTGCACAGTAAGTTATGTATAGAATAAGATGTTTATATAGCTTTATTTAAATCTTACCTGGCAAATTTTAAAGCTATTATAAATGTATGGCGCAGGTTTTTACATCAATGTTTTTTTCAGGTGTAACATAGACCAATAGGAGTAGTTAATTTGTAATTATAATAATTGAATCTAATTATTTCATATGGGAGAAGAAATGAAACGAACAGATAATGATAGTGAAGTGCTGCATATATGCAATGGTAATCAGGATATTGCTAACGATCTTACAAGACAGTATATAAAACTTTTTGGCAATAGATTTGATGGCCGTAGTAATATACAACACGATGTTACAGATCTATCTCAACCAACCCCATTTAAAGTAGTTCAGACATATACTACTTATGGCGTACCTATTTCTAAAGATACTGTTTAAATACTACAATAATGCCAAATTGGAATGATGTCTTCCAAGAAATTCAAGACACGCAAAATAATCTAAAAAATCAATCACAGGTATTGCAACAATTATCAGGGAATGCACTTTTTACCGTAAGAGCTAAATATTTACAGCAACTTTACACTTACACACAAAGAAATGTAATAGCCTATTATTCTGGTTATCTGTCAAAGCCGGGAGTGTCTGGATCTGAAATAACAGATGAGGACAAGAATGGTTTTATGATGGCTATCCATAAATTAGATCGTTCAAAAGGTCTTGATTTAATTCTTCATACCCCAGGTGGCGGCATTGCGGCAACGGAATCTATATCGCATTATTTGCACCAAATGTTTGGTAACGATATACGTGCTGTTGTACCTCAAATTTGTATGTCAGCCGGAACAATGCTTGCCTGTTCTTGTAAATCAATCGTATTAGCCAAGCACTCTAATTTAGGCCCTACAGATCCACATATTTCAAATATACCAACATTAGGAGTTATAGAAGAATTTAAAAGAGCAGCAAAAGAAATCCAAAAAGACCCATACAAAATAGCTATATGGGAGCCAATACTCAGACAATACAGGCCAACATTTATTGGGCAGTGCGAGGACGCTATAAAATGGACGGAAGAATTTGTAGAGAGTGAGTTAATAAACAATATGCTTTCTGATGAAGATGACAAAGAAATAAAAGCAAAGGATATAGTAAAGATGCTTATGGATAAAAAAAATAACAAAAGCCACGGACGGCATTTACATCTTGATAAGCTTAGGAAGGCTGGGTTAAAAACTGAGGAGCTTGAAGCAGATAGCAACTTGCAAGACCTGGTTCTAACTGTACATCATTGCTATATGCACGCTTTAATGAATACTCCTGCGCTGAAGATAATCGAAAATCATAATGGCGTTGCATTGATCAAGAATATTAATTAAGAATTATATTCATATGTCAGGTTGTGCCTTACCAATTAACCAATCTAGCTTTCTACATTTTTGTTTTATATGCGCCCCTGCTTCTATCTTCCATAGCTTCTTTAGCATCAATCCAAGCAACAACATCATTCATAGACAAAGAGTATTAAAGATTCCTGCTGCCATTGCTGGCGTAACTTTGCATTGAATCAATTGTCTGAAACTTGCTTGTGGAGTAGATAGTCAAGATCATCCATGAACCCTAACTGACTTATGCATCATGAAGAACTGTTTTTTTTAATTGCATTCTATAAATCGAAATTTATGTATCAGCAATAATTCAACAAACTTTAAGAATTAGCATTGTGAAGTAGCAATATAGTAGCAATGAAATATAATGTCTACTGATATATTATCAGTAACACAATGTTTTTATTAGCGCCCTGAAGACGAATCGAACGTCCGACCTACCCCTTAGGAGGGGGTTGCTCTATCCACTGAGCTACCAGGGCAAGCTTGGTATTTTACGCTAATATCACACGATGAATAAACCTGATCAGCCGAATCCTATAAATCCATTCGTTTCAAAGAAACTACCCAAAACAGTAGTTGTTCTCGGATTAGTGAGTTTTTTCAACGATTTCGCTTCGGATATTGTCGTGCCGCTGATTCCAATCTTGTTGGCGACTGTGCTGTCTGCAGGTCCCATTGCGTTGGGATTGATTGAAGGAGTTGCGGATGCTCTGGCGTGTTTTCTGAAATTATGGGCGGGGCGGCATTCCGATGTGATGAGCGGGCGGCGTAAAGGGCTGGCGCTGTCGGGTTATATGCTTTCCAATCTGGCGCGCCCTCTCCTTGGATTGGCGGGTTCCTGGTTTACGGTATTGTTGCTGCGCAGTGTGGATCGTGTCGGTAAAGGGTTGCGCAGCGCACCGCGCGATGCGATGGTGGCGGATGCGACACCGTCGCATATCCGCGGCTATGCGTTTGGCTTCCATCGCGCGTTGGATAATGCGGGCGCTGTCGCGGGTGCATTGACGGCGGCAGCTATACTGGCGTGGTCTGATTTAAGTTTAAGCGAGGTGATTCTGTGGTCGGCGGTTCCCGGTTTTGTTGCGGTAGCGCTTTTGGGTGCGGGTGTGAAAGATGAGAAAACCAATCAAGCTCAACATATAGAATTGCCGCGTACACTCCCACCGCTGCGCTGGTCTGCGTTGTCTGTGCCGATGCGGTATTACTTATGGGTATTGATGCTGTTCACGTTTGCGCGCGCTTCTGAAACTTTTATTTTGTTATTTGGTCATGAATTAGGTATTGGTGTTGTTGAATTACTGTTGTTATGGGCGGCGCTGAATCTTGCCAAAGCCATCACTTCCACGCAAGGCGGGCAATTAGCGGATCATTTTGGGCGCGGCGCTTTGATTCTGATTGGCTGGTCAGCGCTTGCAGTATCGTTTCTGGCGTTAGGCCAGGTAACCACCGGTATCGGGTTGTGGATAGTCAGTATTTTTACGGCCTGTTGATGGGCTTGAGCGAAGGCGCAGAACGTGCATTGATCAGTGATTATGCATCACCCGATGAGCGGGGCACCGCTTTTGGCTGGTATCATCTGGTCAGCGGTATTGCCGCCATCCCGGCGGGATTATTGTTTGGGGTGATTTGGCATGTATTCGGCGCGGCAGTGGCATTTTTGTTCGCCAGCTTGTTAGCGCTGTTGGCTATCGTATTATTACGGCTATGGGCCTGGCCGGTGCGGCATCACTATAATGAATAAGGGCGAATAAGTATCATGGAATGGTTAACTATTATCTTGTCGGTGTTTGCGTTGGGATTCATGTTCTGGTTCTTTTCCATGAATAAAAAATCACTCGAAGTGGGGCAATCTGCTCCTGATTTTAAACTGGCCGATCAGCATGGAAAAATACATACCTTGGCTGATTTTCACGGGAAATGGCTGGCGTTGTATTTTTATCCGAAAGACGATACGCCCGGATGCACCAAGCAAGCCTGCACCTTTCGTGACGGCCTTCAAGACTTAGCGGATTTAGGTGCTGAGGTGATTGGCGTCAGTGTGGATGATACGAACAGTCATGCTGATTTCGCTGAAAAATATCATCTGCAATTCCCGCTTCTGGCGGATACTGCAGCTGAAACAACGGCACGCTATCATTCCCTGGTTAATCTGGGAATCGTTAAATTTGCCAGGCGCAATACTTTTCTGATCGATCCACAGGGTAAGATTGCACGCATTTATCTGTCTGCAAGCGCGGCACGAAATTCTGCGGAAGTGATTAAAGATTTAAAGCAATTGCAAGCGGTATAACGCATGGCAGGATTTCAATGGATTGATGCTCTGTTGACTTCCATCAAAGACTAATTTTCCATTTCATACAATATGCATGAGATTTCACTAAAGAGGGTACAGGATGGCAAATTTTACTGAAGATCAATTGATGCAACTTAAAACTGCATTACACAAACGCTATTTGGATTTGCAGGAAGATATTCGCAGCGAGTTGGCGCATACCAAAGATATTTGTGATTTTGATCTGGTGGAGTATTTAAACAATATTCCCGATGACGTCGATACGGCGTTGGTTGACCGGCAGATTAACGAAATGCGTGAATTGGAAATGTCCCTCAAGTATTTGAGCGAGCTGGAATTCGGTGATTGTATTGATTGCGGCAATGAGATCGGGTTTGAGCGGTTATTGGTGTATCCATCGGCGCAACGTTGCATTGAGTGCCAGAGCCGATATGAAAAGGCTTTTCCGCAGGAATCCAACCCTTCGCTATAGAAATGGATTATTTCCCAAGTTTATGCATTGACTTTGAGCAAAATCAGAATAGCGCCGCCGCCGCCGTCTTCTGGTTTGGTCTGGCAGAATGCCAGCACATCAGCACGTTGCATCAACCAATTCCCGATTCGGATTTTTAAAACTGGCTCACGGTTTTTTGAACTCAGTCCTTTGCCATGAATGACGCGGACGCAGCGAAACTTTTCTTGTGCGCAGGCATCCAGGAAAACACTCAATTCCAGCCTGGCTTCGTCGCGCGTGAAGCCGTGTAAATCCAGATTGTCCTGAATCCCCCAGTAACCGCGCCGTAAACGCCGCAGTGTCTGATGTGGCATGCCCGGCCGCACAAAAGACCATTCATCTCCCGCTTCAATTTCCATGAAGATATGGTCTGAAAGAGTATCTTCAGTTGCAGCCTGTTCAGGGGTCTTTTTTTTTCGGGGGACTGGAGGGAGTTTTGAGCCTCCAGGGATTAGCTTGTCTGTGGCAGGTAATGGCGCAACATCACGCATCGCTGCGTGAAACAACGCCATTTCGTCTTCATCATTGGCAGAATCTTTTTTAGTCATTCGATTACATCGTTGACTCGCTGTGGCCTGGTCTCCGATTTATGATTTATTTCAGATTATCGAGATATTTCTCTGCATCCAGTGCCGCCATGCAGCCACTGGCAGCGCTGGTTACAGCCTGACGATAGATGTGATCCTGCACATCGCCCGCGGCAAATACGCCAGGGATGCTGGTCGCCGTCACATTACCCTGACCGCCGCTACGCGTAACAATATAGCCATTTTCCATTTGCAGTTGTCCGGTAAAAATATCGGTATTGGGTTTATGGCCGATGGCAATGAAAACACCCTGCAAATCAATTGCCTGGGTGGAATCATCCTTCGTGCTTTTAATGCGCATGCCGGTAACCCCGGATTGATCGCCCAGCACTTCATCCAGCACGTGATTCAGCGCCAATTTAATATTGCCGGTGCGGGTTTTTTCCATCAATTTATCAATCAGAATTTTTTCCGACCGGAACTGTTCGCGCCGGTGAACTACCGTCACACTGCGTGCGATATTGGCCAGATAAAGCGCTTCTTCCACTGCGGTATTGCCGCCGCCAATCACAGCGACATCCTGCCCTTTATAGAAGAAACCGTCACAGGTTGCGCAGCCGGATACCCCGCGTCCCATAAACGCTTCTTCTGATGGCAAACCCAGATACTGCGCGGAAGCGCCGGTGGCAATAATGAGCGCATCACAGGTATAGGTTCCCTGATCGCCGATTAATGCAATCGGTTTTTAAGTCAGTTTCGCGGTATGAATATGATCAAAAATGATTGCGGTGTGAAACCGCTCGGCATGTTTCTGAAACCGCTCCATTAATTCCGGGCCTTGCACACCCATCGCATCCGCCGGCCAGTTGTCCACATCGGTCGTTGTCATCAATTGCCCGCCCTGAGCCAGCCCGGTGATCACGACCGGATTCAGATTGGCGCGCGCGGCATAGACCGCAGCGGTATAACCAGCTGGCCCGGAACCCAGAATAAGCAATGAACTGTGTTTGGTTGTCATAATTTATTTGCGAAGTAAATCGAGAACGATATTGTACTCGTAAATAATTAAATTTCCTTGCTGGTCGATCTGCCTGGCAGTCATGGCCGATCGTTCCTTTGCGGATTTTTGGTTCAGCAATAGATCTGTTTTGTTCAATTCCTGATCAGGAAAATACATTTGTGTCGTCAGTGCGCGATAACCCGGTTTTGAGATTTTTAAATGGATATGCGGCGGCCTAATCCAAGTTTTGCTGGCCGGATACGCACCTGGCAGGACCGTCTTAAAACGGAATAAGCCACTTTCATCACTATGGATGATCGCCCAACCCTGGAAGTTTTTATCCAGTGACGCCGGATTGGCGTCAAGCGGGTGGCGGTAACGGCCATTGGCATCGGCTTGCCAAATATCCAGCGTGGCATTCTCAACGGAGTGTCCGGTGATATCCTGGACTTGGCCACTGATAACGATGTGTTGGCCTTGAGCGACACTGGTATGTCCCTCGATCCGGGTTAAATCAGTGTCTTTGTCTTTCTGATCTTTT
Organism: Nitrosomonas sp.; assembly: GCA_016721865.1. Taxonomy (GTDB): domain Bacteria; phylum Pseudomonadota; class Gammaproteobacteria; order Burkholderiales; family Nitrosomonadaceae; genus Nitrosomonas. Next base: position 73,515 of record JADKHF010000008.1, read on the forward strand.
ACCGGATAGAACGGCCCTTCTGTTTCATCGGGCGTTGGTATCATCGCTAATGCCCTGCCAAAACTGCTGTTGCTACCCAGCGCGCTGACTATGCTGCCAAGCAGGCTTAGTTTGATCAATTTTCTTCTGGAAATATTTTTCATGCCTTTTTACTATCTATGGTATTTCTATAAATATGTTTATTAAGAACAAAGTGATCAATTAAAACTTCATATACGCATTCCTTTGTTTTCTAAAAAATCCACTTAATCAGTATCCGGGGATTAATAATAAATTTGTTTCTTCAAATGCTTTTTAGTTCGAAAAAATTTAATAACAATTGAAGTCATGCAAACCGCTGGGTTCAGGGTGCCGAAATGCGAATCCAATACTGGCAACGCACACACTATAAGGTCACAAAACAAAAATCATGCTCATTTCATTGGCTCTATTCTCACTCGCGAGCTGTTCCCATGCTTACGTCTGGATGTGTGATTATGGGGAAGAGAAAACGCCCAGGATAAGCGATATCGAGGGCGTTTTGGGGAGGGAAATGTGAGTAGTTAATTCACAGTAGAATATTCTCATTTAAATTAATGCGACACAATGCGTCATAATGTCGCATACGTTAGTTCGAATAGGTATAGATGCTCATGCAAACTCTGATAGAGTTTTGATTCATAGGAGAATTATTCCTAATATCCATAATTTCTTTAACCAGATTTCATGTTAAGGTGCGGCAATTTGCCACATTTACTGAATAGTGTTGCCCCTATATTTGATAGCGCAGCTCAGGTTGACGACAGTCAAATAAAGCAGTGTCCTTGAAAAATTCCCGCTGGAAATCGCACTGCCGTGGATTATTTAATTTTCCTGTAGCCGTTTAAGGAAGCTCTGAATAACTCGCGCTTGTCATTCCGAACGCAGTGAGGAATCTTTTAATAATCAATGTAATAAATTTCTCGCCCCCTTGCTCGACACTTGTTCAGGGCTTCCTTAAAGATAGGATTTTGCACATCCCAGGATGGAAATGGAAGCAGTTGTCCTTTCAACCCGCGATTTCCCGATGTTTTTGCCGCAGGGGCGTGGAGCAAATTTATTGAGCACTAATGGTTTCCCTTAGTTAAAAATCAGAGTTTCCCTAATATACGCTCACACATTGTGGTCATTAAGATAGCGACATCTCAACATTTTTAAGGAAGCTTATCATGGACACACTGAAAGTAACCGCGATCATTTCATTATTAGCACTTTACTTTTTTATAGCCTTTCACGTGCTTCTTGTGCAGTAATTTTCACTCAGCGATGAGAAACCGGATTCTTTGTAGCTGCCACGAACACATGACACGTGCAAAATACTATCGTTGGCCTGTCAACGTCATTAAATAATGTCCTGATTGGAAAGATTCTTCAGCCTGCCTTCCTTCCCCCCACGTATCAATCGTATAACGGGCAATGGCTTTCATATCCTCTTCAGCAAGAGTGGTGAGTTCGTAACCGGACATTACTTGGTGCTTTCTCTATATACTTCCTGAAAGATTTCTTCTACAGACTTTTGACTTATCTTTCCGGCCTTCGCTGATTTAACACGTTCGTCCAAAAGCATTTCCAATTCATGCAATGCAATGTCTTCATCGGAAGATGTGGGGAGAATTTGGGCCAATACATATTCCTTAATTGATTTTCCTTGCATAGCAGCTACGGCCTTGATCTTTTGATGCTGCTCTGGTGTCAGATCGATAGATAAACGGCTCATGTTATTTATTCCTGTATTGTTGTTACAATATAATTGTAGTATGCAATGAATAAACACATAAATGTTCATATCTGTGAAAATGAGCTGTTGGGGTCACCGTTGGGGGTCAGATACCGAATCACGAATCCAATGACGTCAACGCACATATCGCAAAGTCACAAAATAAAAATTTTATTTAATCGATTGGTTATATTCTCGATTCGGGACTTGTCTCTATGCTTCTGCTTCGCAGATTACTCTGAATGTGGTAATACCTGAATTACTTCAATTTCAATTTTGTGGCAAAAATCCTCTAAGCCTGAAAGGCACCTTTCTCGTACATTTTTCCCAACACGCTCTAGTCGCTTAACCGGAACAGTTTCATCAATGTGTTCAATTATAAATCTTTGGAACGTAGGATTAGGTATCAGTATCGCACTAACCTGCGGAATGTCTGTCCATTGCTCTGCAAGTAAGAGAGAAATAGATTCACTGAAACCTTCTGCTATCGCCCCATCGTCGCAATGAGCATAGCGTTCAAATTGCTGATACAACTCCGCCCAGGAACCTATTGTTGCAACTATTACCTCAGCAGATCGAGCTTCCTCTTCTGTGCAAATCCATTTATCAGCCAATGCAGCTGGTATACAGTGCGATGAAATCATCAAAACTCCTACAACTAAAAAGCGAGCCATATCTTCCTTCTTCATCATTTCACCGTGATTGTTCTTAGTGGGTCAGTCTGGTTCAGATCAAGTAAGAACTTAGTTGCTTCATCGGTTGTGCGAATACACCCTAAAGTTTTCGATTGCGGTCCACTGCGGCCAGAGTGAATACCCATACCAGTCCGTCCTGGTACTTTAAATACAAAATTACCGTTTGATCCATATGGACCAGCCGACCCGCTCTCCGGATGCGGAACATAATATGAATAAGGAAATTTCCCATCTGGCCAAGGACCATTGCTTTTAGGTGTTGTGTTGTTGCCAGCAGGAAACTGCCCAATTTGGTTCCTTTATTGTCGTAAATAATAATTGTTCCTCTAACTCTATCAAATGTTACCTCTGACAATCCAAATGGATCTAATCTGCCAATTGGATTCCCGTTTACATACCCATAAACATTCATCCCTCCCGCCAACCCAATCGGATCAGGCGAGATGTACCGCCCCGTTTCAGGTTCATAATACCGGAAATAATTGTAGTGAAGATTGGTTTCCTTGTCGAAATACTGCCCGGAGAATCTGGAATGGTATTCAAATAACTTGTTGTTGCTATCCGGATCTTCATCCGGCAGATTAGCACCAAACGCATGCATGTTTTCCCAGCGCCAAACGGGAGTGTTGTTTTGATTGACGATCACTCTTGGGGTGTTGAGATGGTCGGCATGAATGAAGTAAATCTGGATTGCACTGGTGGCGGTGGGTTTTCTGATCACAGCCACTGGAATATCTTCCAGCCAGATCGTTTCCTGCCGGACCAGCCAGTCATCTGTTGGCGTAGTCGTGGAGGCATTATTTCTGTATTCTCCGATCAGTTGTCCGGCCGGGTCATAGAAGAAGAAATGTTTTGAACTCAACGGACCATTCTTACTGATACGCTGATCCAGGGCGTTGTATTTATACTTGTGGGTTTTGGCGTTATTGACCGTCGTCGAGAGTTTACCTGCGGCATTCCAGGTGAAAGTGGTGGCGCCATCACTGAGCGGGTTGCCGGCGGCATCGTAGTTGTAAGTTTTAATAACCGGACCGGCGACATCCAGCAGGCGATTGCTGGTCGTGGCTATTGTATACGGGTAATTGGTGCTGCCAGTCTGAGCATTGGTGCGGTTGCTGTTGGCGTCATAGTCCCAGAGTTTGAATCCGGTATTGTTCGCTTGGCTGGTGAGGCGGCCCAGTGCATCATAATCATAGGTGCGGTCATACACCGGATTGGTGTCCACTGTTTGTGTGATGCGGCTGGCGGCATCATAGGCGAGTGTGCGGGTGTTGCCGCCTGCAGGATGGGTTTTGAGTCTGCCATCCAAGTCAAAACTACGCGTATAGGCTTGGCCATTACCCCAAACCCAGCTTTTTGGCTCCCCAAAAGGTTGATAGACGATATTGCTCAGTAGCAGATTTCCGTTCACACGAACCTCTGCCGGACGACCATCAACACCATAGGTTGTACTGACTTGCGTGCCCGAAGGATAAGTCATTTGATCCAGGCGGCCAAAACTGTCGTAATGGTAGCCCAGTGTCTGTGTGTAATTGATTGTGCCAATCCGGGTAATTTGGGTTTTGTTGAGCAGACGGCCATTCGGGTCATAGCTAAAGTTGGTAGAACCTGATTCGTCAGACATGCCGGTCAGCCGCCCGATGCTATTTGTGCCCGCATCGTAGCTCCAGATCAGTGCAGTGGTGGCAGGTATTCCAGCCACTGTGGCATGAGTGCGTTTGGTAGGCCGGTTTAACGCATCCCAAGTATACGTATGTTTGACGCCCCGTGCGTCGGTGACGGTTTTAAGGTTGCCGGCAGTGTCGTAGGTGTAGGTAATCGTGCCGCGATCGGCGGAGGTTTCCTGGATCACATCGCCAAAACCATTGACCGTGTAGGTGGTGTCGATATTTCGCGGATCGGATACTTGCGTGATCTGATCGAGTGTATCCAGGGTTTGCCGGATAATTCCGTTCGCCGGGTCGGTGGTTTGTGTCAGGCGATTGCGTGCATCAAACTGATGGGCGACGCTGTGCAGCAGCGGATCTGTGATTTGCTTCAGATTGCCTTGCGCATCGTATTGGTACTGGGTGATCTGGCTTTGTGCGCCGATATCTTTCCATAACCGGCTCAAAGCATCATATTCGCGTTGTTGGGTTTGAGCGAGATTATTGAGCGGATCGAACAGTTCTTCCTTGGTGCGGTTACCCATAGCGTCCAGCGTGTAGTGCACCCGGTTGCCAAGATTATCCGTGATATCGGTCAAGCGATGCGCGGCGTCGTAGGTGTAGCTCAAGAAACTGCTATCCGGAAGAATGATTTTCTTGAGTTGTCCCACACCGTCGTACTGATAACTGGTGATTTCTGTCCTGCTGGTGCGTGAAAGCAATCGTTGACGAACATCGTAGGTCAGTGTCGTTGCAAGACCATTGGGATCAATGATTTCTTCCGGTTGGCCGTGGGCGTTATAGCGTGTGATTTGTGTCACATGACCCAGTGCATTGGCGATACTCGCAACTTGCCCGCGACAACCCAAATGACCGCCGACACAGGTTGCATCGGGTGCGTAATAGTCGGTGGTGGTGACATCAGTGACATCCTTGCGCGGGCCGTTCTCGGTTTTTTGCAGGATAACGCCGGGAATGCTGGGGTGATAACTATAGCTGGTATTCCACGCACGCGCGGCATTGGTGGCGGTGTCTTTAACGCGAAATAGCGTGATGTTGCCATAGGTGTCGTACACATAACTGGTTTCGCGCTTGGATTCAGTGATGCGAACGGGTAGGCGAAAGCTGGCGTGCCAGGAAGTGAGGATTTTACGCTCGCTGCTATTCACTGCCGGTGTGTAACTGAGCAAATCGCCCGGGCAAGCGCTGCCTGCACTCAAACCTTCAACGCGGGTGATTTCCAGATTTCTGTCCAGATCATAGGCATAACAGGTTTTATTGCCGTTGAAATCGGTGCGACTGGCGACATTGCCGTTGGTATCATAGGTTGTTGCACTGGACGCGGCACTGCACCCAGAACCGGCCGGTTGCGATTGACCGGTGCTTTTAGCCACGCCATGAATAGTTTGGAAGTAGTGAGTGTATTGGCTATTCAGCGGATCGGTAACGATTGTGTTGCTGCCATTGGTACTGTAGCCCAGTACATACCGGTCAGCACCGCCCGCATGTTCGGTCACCACTGCACGGCCTTGCGCATCGTACGTATAAGTCGCATAGCGCACGCCGTTCTCATCGGTGATGCCGGTTAGCGCATTGGGTAGTTTCGCATTGCTGGTATAGGCTGGCTCGTTGTAATGGTAGGTGCGGGTTTTGCCGTCGGGAGTGATCGCCGTAGCAAGATTGCCAGCAGCGTCATAAGTATATTGATAGACACCATTTGCCGGATCAGTCATCGTATTGATGCGGCTGGAACCATCGTAGGTGAAGCTTAATGCGCGGCCGGTATCGTCGGTTACCGTAGTCAGGCGACCATTAGTATCGTAGCCAAGCGTTTGTGTGCGGCCATCGCGATTGGTGATGGATAGTAGCTTGCCGGAAGTACTATAGGTTTCTATCGTGTCGTCGGCAGTGATCAGTTGCCAGCCGCTTTCGGGAAGTTCAATTAATTCATCTGATATATCGCCATCACCTACCCATTGTTCACCACTAAGCCTGAAGAATATTGTTTTGCCATCGGGGCGTTCTGCAAAGGTTATAGGTATCGAATCAGTTGTTTGGTTAAATACTAGTTGAGAGTTATAGCTATGCCGCCACTGTGTGCCAATATGACGATCAAGTGTATTTTGTGCACTGTTATAGTAGCGTGTGAATTTAAGTGATTGGGAGTCATAATCGGATTCAAATGCATATTTACTGCCGGTTAGAGCATGTATAGGATTGCCTGCATATAGCGCACAGCTGTTCGAATCAGTGCCTAAATTCTTTGCTAGATTGATATTCGCAGTATTTTGTTTGCAATTATATGCTGCTACCCCAGCAACTGGTAATCCGCCATATGGGCAGACATACCATGGCCACATTGCTTGTGTAGCAGTAAAGGTCCAAGGAACACCATTAAAGGAGCCTGATGCTGTACACGTAACGTTCTGTTGTGTATATATTATTTCATGCGAACATGAAACTGTTTTGCTTTGTAATGCGCCGCAATTGAAGCAGGGCATGTGGGTTCAATAGAAGCGATTGGGGTCCCTCCAAGCATGCACCCTACAAGCTGCCCAGGGTAAGAAATTATTTCAGCCTTGACTGAAGTAATTTGGAATCCTAAGGAAAAAAATGTCAGAGAAAAACAAAATTAAATTATGCGAATACTTATTCTTATCGCAAATAAAATTTCCCGCCATGACTATCCTCTTAACAACCGCTGATTGGCTATTACTAATATTTTGCAAGCTCTTGTGGTATCCATGAATGAGATGCAAGATACTTAAAAAGCAAGAAATCTTATGGCCATTTCTTCAAATCAAAGCAATAAATAGCAATTCATTTTTCCGCTATTTTTTAATTTTTCTTTAACAGATTTATCCTTTGATCTGCTTATTAAAAGAAACTTCTATAAAAAATCCCATTTTTAACAAAAATACAGTGCAGCCTGTACATTAATTTGGCAGAATTGGGTTATTTGAAATAACCTTTCACTAACCGGGGAAATAAAATGAGATATAAGAGCCTTCAGGAGTTCAGCGCGTATGTGGCTGAGCGTAATCCTAATCAACCAGAGTACATGCAGGCGGTTACTGAGGTCGTGGAGAGTTTGTGGCCTTTTATTATGGAACATCCACGTTATGCTGAGCACGGCTTGCTGGATCGCCTGGTTGAGCCGGAGCGGGTGATTATATTTCGTGTGTCCTGGGTTGATGATCATGGTGAAGTCAAAGTCAATCGCGGTTACCGGATACAGCACAGTTCTTCCATCGGGCCTTATAAAGGCGGCGTCCGGTTTCATCCTTCGGTGAATTTGTCGATTCTTAAATTCCTGGCGTTTGAGCAAACCTTCAAGAATGCATTGACGACCCTGCCGATGGGCGGCGGTAAAGGCGGTTCCGATTTTGATCCGAAAGGAAAAAGCCCCGGTGAAATCATGCGTTTCTGTCAGGCTTTTATCAGTGAATTATTCCGGCATATCGGTTCCGATACCGATGTTCCCGCTGGCGACATCGGCGTGGGCGGGCGTGAAGTCGGATTCATGGCGGGCATGATGAAAAAATTATCCAATCGCGCGGATTGTGTGTTTACCGGAAAAGGGTTGAGTTTTGGCGGGTCACTGATACGGCCGGAAGCAACCGGGTATGGAACGGTGTATTTTGCCCAGGAAGTATTGCAACATGCGGGACGTTCTCTGGAAGGCATGCGGGTTTCTGTTTCCGGCTCGGGCAATGTGGCGCAATTTGCCGTGGAAAAAGCGATGTCGCAAGGTGCCAAGGTGATTACCGTATCCGATTCCAGCGGGACGATCGTGGATGAAGCTGGCTTTACTCCGGAAAAACTGGCGATACTGGCCGAAGTGAAGAATCATTTGTATGCGCGTCTGGATGAATATGCCAAACGTGTCAATGTGACTTACTTGCCGGGTGCAAAGCCTTGGCATGTGCCGGTGCAAGTTGCATTGCCCTGTGCGACACAAAATGAAATCAATGGAGAGGACGCACAAGCCTTGGTTAAAAATGGTGTTATTTGTGTTGCCGAAGGTGCAAACATGCCATCGACTGCGGAAGCCGTAGAATGTTTTATCCACAATAAGGTACTGTATGCGCCGGGTAAAGCGAGTAACGCAGGCGGTGTGGCAACTTCAGGGCTGGAAATGAGCCAGAATGCAATGCGGATGTCCTGGACACGGGAAGAAGTGGATGCGCGTTTGAAAGAGATTATGCAGGCCATTCACAAATCCTGTCTGAAGTACGGCACCAAGCCCGACGGCAGCGTTAATTATGTCGATGGCGCCAATATCGCCGGTTTTGTCAAAGTAGCCGAAGCCATGCTGGGTCAGGGTGTCATCTGATTGTTATTGCCGGTTAAAGACTGACCGGTGAATTTTACTTGTATTTGAAGCATGACACTGGATTATCGTAGTGCTGCCGCGATAATCCAGATTGATTGCAGACCGCTCGTTTCTGTTTCTTTACTGTAGCCCCCATTCGGTTTTTTGCCTTTATCAGCTATGAGAAATTACCTTTTTGGACTAATCCTTTTAGCTTATGCTGGAACGTTATCAGCAAACCAGGACAGTGATTTTATTGCCGCCCGGCAAGCATTTCAGACTGGCGATGCGAAGCGCCTGGACGATTATGCCAGACGGTTGCGAAGCCATGCGCTATGGCCTTACGTGGAATATTATCAGTTACGCATGGTGTTGCGAACGATCGATAACGCGACTATCAGAAGTTTTCTGTTACGTTACGAAGGCGCTCTGGTTGCCGATCGATTACGCGGCGACTGGCTCAAGATGCTGGGCAAAAATCAGCAATGGTCTCTTTTTGAAGCGGAATATCCGTTGCTGGTCAATAAGGATACTGAGTTATTGTGCTATTACTATCAGCGTCGTCTTGATACTAACGATAAGACAGTGCTGGCGGAGGCGCGATCCTTATGGTTTACACCTGTCAGCATGCCGGATAGCTGCACACCCGTTTTTCAGACACTGATTTACAGTAAACAGATTTCTCCGGAAGATATCTGGACGCGCATCCGGTCGGCGCTGGAAGAAGGCCAAACCGGTGTCGCCACACATGTTAATCGTTATTTGCCCGGCAACGATGCGCTGAACAGTGCCGATTTGAATAATGCCGCCAAGAATCCGTTGCGTTACCTGGAAACGCTGAAGAGCAGAATCAAGACGCGCAGTGATCGGGAGATTGCCCTGTTTGCATTACTGCGTCTGCTGCGCAACGATACGGATCCGGCTTATGCGCACTGGCTAAAAATAAAAGATCAGTTCACCGCATCGGATCGTTCTTATTTCCTGGGAAGACTGGGGCATCGGGCAGCGATGCGGCATGATCCCCGCGCGCTGGGTTGGTTCAGGGAAGCGCAAAATACTGCGCAACCGTATCCGCCCTCGGATACCGTACTCGCCTGGCAGGTGCGGGCGGCATTGCGAGTTGCCAACTGGGATGAAGTCCTGAGAACCATCAACAGGATGTCGCCAGCCGAGCAGCAGGTTGATAGTTGGCGTTATTGGAAAGCGCGCGCATTAAAGGCAAAAGGGGAAGCGCTAGATGCGCATAACATTCTTATTCCGCTTAGCGATGAGCATAGTTTTTATGGCCAATTGGCAAAAGAAGAGCTGGGGACAATGCTCAGCATCGCCGATAAAACTTATCGCGTCAGCAACGGCGAAGTGTCTGCAATGGGCAAGAAACCGGGCATACAACGCGCCCTGGCTTTTTCCCGTATGAATTTACGTACCGAAGCGTACCGTGAATGGAGCTGGACCGTCCGCAATTTTAGCGACGCAGAGTTACTGGCTGCAGCAGAAGTAGCTCGCCGTCATGGCATGTATGATCGTGCGATTAACACCGCAAACCGGACCGTATCGCAGCATGATTTTAGTCTGCGCTTTCTGTCACCGCACCGCGAAACACTCAGAAAGGTTTTGCGGCAACATGAACTGGATGAAGCATGGGTCTACGGCCTGATCCGGCAGGAAAGCCGTTTCATTGCAGATATCAAATCCCACGCCGGTGCAGCGGGCTTAATGCAGTTGATGCCCGCTACTGCCGAATGGGTCGCCAAGCAGTTGGGAATACAGAATTTCCGCCAGAATCTCGTGGTTGATGTGAATACCAATCTGCAACTGGGTACTTATTATCTCAAGCATGTGCTCAGCACGCTGGACAATCAGCCGCTGCTGGCCTCAGCCGCCTATAATGCCGGACCGGGACGAGCCAGGCGCTGGCGCGATAATACCGTGCCTCTGGAGGGCGCGATTTATGCTGAGACGATTCCTTTTAATGAAACGCGGGATTACGTCAAAAAGGTCTTGAAGAACTCGATGTATTACGCCAAAGTTCTGGATCATGGACACGATTCGCCAACCCTCAAGGCGCGTTTGGGTGTTGTGCGGGCGGCGAAATAACGGCGGATTAAACTTTCATTCATTCTGCTATTAGAGTAAACAGTGAAGACTTATCTGGTGGGCGGTTCAGTGCGCGACGAGTTGCTTGGATTGCCGGTTAAAGATCATGATTATGTTGTGGTGGGCGCTTCGCCAGAGGAAATGGAGCGGCTGGGTTATCGTCCGGTCGGCAAGGATTTTCCGGTTTTCCTGCATCCGCAAACGCATGAGCAGTATGCATTGGCCCGTACCGAACGAAAAATTTCACTTGGGTATAAAGGATTTGAAGTGTTTGCCTCACCGCAAGTCACCTTGCAGGAAGATTTGGCGCGACGTGACTTAACCATCAACTCGATTGCCAAAGACCAAGTAGGCAATATCATCGACCCGTTTAACGGCGTTGCCGATCTGGAGGCCGGCATACTGCGCCATGTGAGTCCTGCATTTTCCGAAGATCCGGTGCGTATTCTCAGAGCTGCACGCTTTGCGGCGCGTTTCAGTTTCCGCATTGCGCCGGAAACGCTGGCGCTGATGAGTGAGATGGTGCATAACGGCGAAGTGGATGCGCTGGTGCCGGAGCGTGTCTGGCAAGAGCTCGCGCGCGGACTGATGGAAGAAAATCCTTCACGAATGTTCTATGTGCTGCGCGAATGTGGTGCCCTGTCGCGTATCCTGCCCGAAGTCAACGTGTTGTTTGGTGTTCCGCAACCGGCGCATGCACACCCTGAAATCGATACCGGACTGCATATCATGCTGGCTATCGATTATGCTGCGACCAGGAATTATTCATTGCCGGTGCGTTTTGCAACGCTGACGCATGATTTGGGCAAAGGCACGACGTCACCCGAGGAATGGCCGCGCCATATCGGCCATGAAGCACGCAGCATTGATTTGACGCGAAATTTATGCGAACGCATCAGAATCCCCAGGGACTCCCGCGATCTTGCGTTACTGGTCGCCCGCTATCACGGTAATGTGCATCGGGCGGAAGAACTCAAGCCTTCTACGCTGGCGGATATACTGCAAGCGGTGGATGCCTACCGGAGACATGAAAGATTCGAAGAATTTCTGCAGGCGTGCGCCTGCGATTTTCATGGACGCCCAGGGTTTGCAGTAAAACCGTATCCTCAAGCAGAGCGATTACAAAAGCATTAGCTGCAGCCAAAAGTGTAGATGCTGGCAAGATTGCAGTTGAACTCAGTCAGAAACTTCTTGATTCTAAAGAATTGCCCGCTGCAATTCATGCGCAAGTCAGCGCAATGCGCATAGCGGCCATAAAATCTGAACTGAAGTAAGGAACCCTTAAGTTCGGGCTGGATCGCTACTTTGTCCCTTTGGGAAATGTTCGTATCTGCGGAGGGGAAGTCAGATCAGTTTTGTTAAAGCTGATCAGGAATAATACTGTGTATGCGTTATAAAACGTGTCAGCAATAAACGGTGAAGAGGATGCTATAAACCGGCCAGAGGGCATATCAAAAACATCTAAATGGAATCTTGCGTAGCCACTCTGTAGTTCTGCCTTAAAGAGTGCTAATTCAGGCAATGCAATAGGTAACAACGAAGCTTCTACGGGTGGAATTCCAATGAACGTGTTACCTACTTCGGAACCCAGAGAATCAATTACAAGGTTAACCCGATAAGCAGCATTTTCCGGGCCATCCTGTACCGTATATCCCAGAAATCCCAGCCATCCCGCCACTACCCCTTTTGCCATATCTTTATCGGGCGTCAATCCGGTAACATCTAGCTTAACGATTGCCCCTTTGGGCATAGGTAATGGCAAATCAATCTGTTTAGGCAGACTGCGCGTGATTGCTTCACTGATGAGTAGTTGCTCAGTTGCTGTTCTTGCCGAATTTGTTATTTTTTGTGTTGTTGAGCAGGCGGATAATAGTCCAAAGAGCAGCATGCTTAAAAAAAGCGTACGGATTGTTTTTTTCATGACAAATATACTCCCTATTAATCTTTTTCGGATTTGATTCCTCGCCGCTTGCAGCGGGAGTACTTTATTTTTCATAGTTTGATGATTTTTCTTCTTTTACGCCCATAGTCTACAGCAAAGCATATTGGGATTGTCAAACTTAAGGGCGTCTCTAAAAATCCAAATAAAAAATGTTTCCCTGCCTATCGGACATATGCTGCGTCACCATTTTTTGTTCACGCCTCGTTTTATTTGGAACCTTGAGTTTTTAGAGGCGCCCTTATTTCTTTCTCCACTGACCATCGATCTGAATCCAGGTTCCAGCCGGAACTTTCCGGATTATTTCTGCTGCATATACTTTTCCGACCTGTTCAATGTCTATGCCCTGTGCGGCGGCTTTTTCCTGGTAAATGGCTTTGCGCTTGGCGTTAATTGCATCGGCTTCCGCCTGAGCACTCGCGTCTCTTGCCACGACGTAGCCTTCATACGTTTCACCAATCGCACCCGATGCGCGCAGGTTATCGAGCGCATCAGCCCATGCCGGTGCTATGCAGAGTGTTAGAGCCAGCAGAATGGCACTGCTGATTCCCAATAAAGGTTTTTTAACTGTCATTTTTGGAATACGCTGCATAGTGTTCTCCTTGTCTCATTTAATATCAGAAAATGCCGGGGTTGGCCGCGATATCTTTCTTGGCTTCTTCTTCAAGCTTTACCCGGATATCAGCATCCAGCTTGATATTTAGATTAATAGTAATCGGTTCCTTTGGGGATTCCAGCTTGACTGTCGGTGCGCATGCAGTCATTACCAGGCAGCATAGAATCAGGACTACTCTGGTGAGTGTTGTGTTTGTCATTCGATCAATCTTGCGCATGATTGCACTCCTTTTCTAATGGATTTCCAAGCCGTATTTTGGCTGGGAACCGGTAATGAGCATCACTGTACTCTATGGCTGTTATTTAGTGCAACCTAACTTAATTAATGGCGCCTTAATGTGCTGCGCAGAATTTCATTGGATAAACTGTAGCCCCGATTAATTGTCTGCAAAATTTTGTCAATATCGCTTTCCAAATTAATATTTAGGCGGAAAACCTGCCCATCTTTAACCTCAGGATTATTCCCCAGCAAGGAAAGTTTGGCGACCAGACCATGTGCTGCCGATTTATCCAAATCCAGTGACAGCTCGGTGTAATGAAAATCCTGCACGGCTTGCAGTAACAAATTCATCTCTTCACCGGCGGTGGCTAACAGTTGTGAAGCTTTTGCGGATTGGAAGCGCAGAACACCCGGTGCCTTTGCTGCCAGATGGCCTTTTCTTATCATAACCTGATTATCTTCCAAGCGGATCGGAATCTGATCATCCAGATGCCCGCTTCCTGTAAGTTTATCGATTTGAATTAGGTTAAAAAAGGTTTCCAGATCGATGTTATCCGCGCGAACCAGGATGTCGGCGTGCGCAGCGGCTGGATTGATAACAACGGGTGCCAATGACACCGTGCCATCCATCATGGAAAACTGCGCTTTCTCAAGTGCGATATGCGGTGGATCCGCGCCCTCGATCCGGTAGGAAACCAGCAGATTCTCTACCGGAATGCCGAAATCGATGTGCCGGATCGTGATGATTTGCTGCGGCGGGCTGCTGGGAGATAGTAAATTTTCTAAATTGAGCGATGCATTGAGATCGCTTATTTTGGCGGATTCATGGGAAAACGATACATTACGCAATTCAAACGCGCCGCGACTGCTATGCAGGCCACCTTTCCTGGACCACTTGAATTGCGTGTTCGCACTGACCCGGCCACTCACATTCTCCAGCCGGGATAAAACGGGGGAAATGGCACCTGGCTGCACGCGGTCTGGTGAGAAGTTCAGCGGAACTATCTCTGCTTTTAGCATCCCGTTACCGCTATCGGGCGAATGCTTTCCAGTGATTCTTAAATAGCGTAAACCCGGTACGCCGCCCGCAACATTTAATGCGTACTTAGTTGGTTTTCCATCAGCGGCTTCATTCCTGATGTTTCCGGAAATGGACAGCGCTGCAAATAGTGGTTCGGGTGCCAGATGTCGCAGCTGGCCGATGGAAAAATCAACGGCAGTGCCGGTTTCTGGTCCATTCAGATGCACAGTGGCAGAGATCGCCTTCAATTGCAGCCGGGATTGCGGCGACAAGAGAGCCGCATTGATGATGATAAACTGTCCCTGATATTTCTTGGTGGTATCGAGTTTTCCAGTCAAGGCTATTTTTCCTGGGCGAATCTGTACCTCAATGGCCGGAGATTTGTCTTGTTCAATCAGCATGTTAAAACTCTTTGGCGTTGCAACGATATCATGTGTAAGCGCCAGGCCTTGCGAAGTTTTTACCAGCTCCAGATTTGCCTGGGAAATTGAAAACTTCGGGGGAGTCTGGAAGCGTAAGGCCTTGCCTGGGTTAACCTTGCCCAAGGTAACCTGCCCCGGGCTGCGGAGTCCGATGCGCCAATTCTCCTGATTGAGATTAACCTGCATCGGCAAGGAAACAGACACCTGCTGGATATTCATTGATCCAGCAGCCAGTTGACCGCCATCGATATCCAGATCGAGCTGTCCTGCCCAGGAATCCGTTGATCTGCGGATATCTCCTGTAAGGCTGATTTGATTAATGCCTATGTCACGCAATAGGAAAGCTGCCGGGTCTTTATCAGCCTGTCCAGAAACTGGTTTTGCAGATGTTTTTCCCGGCAGCTTAATATCGGATAGCGCAAACTCAGAACGGATATGTTGCAACTGCATAGCCGAGACTGTAAACGTCGCCTGACCTGCGAAGCTCGAGATTTTTGCCTCAGGCAAGTTCAGCATACCTTCTGAAACAATGACTTTACCCTGCATATTCCCCTGTTTATCCAAAGTCGCAGCCAGCGTTCCTTTGGTTTGACCGAGAGAACCGGAGACAACGGTGTGAAGACGTATCGCCCGAGTGTCCGGCTGCCCCTGCTCGCTGTCTCCAGACAGAGCAATCATCAAATCGCCTGCCGTCGAATGGAGATGAATTGCTGAATTCCTGAGCGAAAAGGCGGGCAGCCAGGGGACGCTGATATCATTCTCAGTCATTGAAATCATGGCCTGCAGGAAATTCAAAGGGGGGCGATCCTCGCTCAAATCGAGCACCCATTGCAAACCGCTGATTTCAACCGATGCCAGTTTTCCGGCGAGCAGATCCCGCAGCTGCCAAGTCACCAGAATTTTGTCAATACGCAATTCCTTAATTATTGCCCGATGTCAGATCCTGCAACCGGAGGGTATTGAGCGAGATATCGAGAACTGAAAGGGATTGCAGCGGAATCCCCTGTTTGTGCAGTTGATCGTTGATAAGCGTTTCTAACAGGGAATAACGGAATATATAAAGACTAATTCCGGCGGCAATCAAAAGACCTGCTAGAACTAGAAGCCAAGTGTTTGAATGGTTGCGCATCTTGCTGATTGATAAAGTTTGCGTATGGCTCATTTTATTCTCAATAAATCATCGGCAGTTGCATATGTATCTACGGGGAAACCCGATTTCTCTGGTTTATGCTTTTCCGGATTCTCAAAAAATAGAATCCGATGTAACTCGTGTCGCAGCAAATCTGATGACTGGGTTTGGTAAAAACTATATAGTGAGTGGCATAATAGATCGAGGAAATCTGTCGAACTTAAGCAATCGTAGCGAGGATTGACCTTGAGTCCGACAGGCCCCTAGCATAAATCAATACTGGATGTTTAACCTTTTTATTAATTAGAATGCAACGTCCTTAATGACCAAGTAAGAAGTTAAGAACCAATATGCAAGTAATCTGACAGCCAGTCAAATGGAGGAATAAATGAAAATTCAGGTGCCTACGATTGGACCGATCATCGGATACACCACGCCTAATCAAACGAGGATATTCTTGCGTGGCAAGGACGAGCGTCAAGGCACTGAATTCCAGCGCTGCTTCGGCGCAGTGCGATGGCGGGTGGCGGACTCGAAGGATTGGACCAGACCAATATTCAACAAGCTTTCACCTAACTTCGACATGACGGGTGTTTTCGTGCTGGATGGCTTGTCCCCGAGTACGAAATACGAGTATCAGGCAGGCTGGTTCTACGCTGATTCCGAGCTGGAGATGGTTCAGATTCTCGACGAGAGACAACTCGAATGGCCGGATCAAACTGACGGCTCTCAAATGAGTTTTAGAACCAGCACTTTGGACATCAATGTTGCGCGATCCTATGTAGTCGGTTCTTGTCGATACCTGTTGCGTCTCTTTGGTGGTGCATGGTTTGATGATCGTGGCGACAAGGTATTTCGTTCCATTCTGCAGCAAATCGAAGAAGAATTGCATATTGATGCGCTGCTGATGATCGGTGATCAGATTTACGCCGACGACCTCAATTTTGTTTCCCCGGACACCCGTCTGGATCAGTTTCTCGAGCGCTACCGCAATGTTTTCTCGCAAGAAAATATTTGCAAACTGATGGCGCAAGTTCCAACCTATATGATTCTTGATGATCACGAAATAGAGGATAACTGGCCCTCCAAAGCGACGAAGCGCGATTGGGTAACCCTGTATCCACATGCTATTCATGCCTATCAAATTTATCAGTGCAGTCATAGCCCACTTTTTTCTGCGCGCGAAGATGGCCGCATTGACGGAACGCTTTCGCATTTCTGGTACCAATTCTCGGACGGGTGCGCAGACTGGTTCGTAATGGACTCCCGTACTGAGCGGAAGCTGTCGAAATCTGGCGAAAGGATGATCAGTGATGTGCAGATGGCGGGAGTGTTGAACTGGCTTGATCGACGGATCCGGCCGGGTTAAATTCGTTGTTACGTCTGTTCCGGTCTTTCCGGATCTAAGCGAGGGGAGTGAGGATGCCGGGGACAATGGGGCGCCTTCCCGATGCAACGGAAGCCATCGTTGAACACATTTATAACAATAAGATTCGTAAAGTGGTATTCGTGTCAGGTGATGTACATTGCTCCTTCACCAGCCAGCTTGCCCTGGCATCGGACCCGGATTTTTCTGTTCACTCGATTATCTCGTCATCGTTTTTCTGGCCTTATCCCCATATGACAAGGAGCGACTTCCTGTTCG
The DNA here is from genome assembly GCA_016721865.1 of Nitrosomonas sp. Lineage (GTDB taxonomy): Bacteria > Pseudomonadota > Gammaproteobacteria > Burkholderiales > Nitrosomonadaceae > Nitrosomonas. The sequence continues at coordinate 90,994 of JADKHF010000008.1, forward strand.
GCGAAAACTTGCGCGGCATGCATCGAAAATACACGAGCGAGTTGACGTCACCGGTGTATACGGCAGATAACTTTGCAAGAATCGACGCCGATTTGTCTGAAGTCAGGGTTACTTTTTATGAGCGGAAAGGCGCTCAGCTCGGAGAAATGATTCGACTGCCTCTAAAATAATTCAAATGGCTCCCCCCACAACATGTGCAGTAATTTAATTCTAATTCCGAGCATACTGACGACTAAGGCATCTTTAAAAGACTATCTTTTCATTTACCACCTCCAGGAAATATGGATTTATTGACCCAGGGATTGCTCGGTGCCACGATGGCACAATCGGGCGCCAGACAACAGGAAATGCGCATTGCGACCGGTATTGGTTTTTTTGCCGGAATTGCTGCGGATGCCGATATTCTGATTCAGTCATCGAATGATCCGTTATTGAACATCGAGTTTCATCGGCATTTCACGCACTCGCTGTTTTTTGTGCCGTTCGGCGCCTTGATTGCAGTGCTTTTGCTGTGGCCATTCCTGCGCAAACGCCTGCCCTTTGCCCGTCTGTATTTATTTGCTTTGCTGGGATACTGTTTGAGCGGCGTGCTGGATGCTTTCACCAGCTATGGTACCAATCTGCTCTGGCCAGTGAGCGATGCGCGCGTGGCGTTTAATATCATTTCGGTACTGGATCCGGCTTTCACGCTGATCCTACTGGTCGCCGGGGTAATTGCTTTCAGGAAATACAATCACACGGCGGCCCGGATCGGATTACTGCTTGCGGCGGTTTATCTATCATTCGGCTGGATGCAATTGCACCGCGCTGAAACCGTCGCGGAAACACTGATTGCCGAAAGAGGGCACCGTGCTGAACAATTGCTGGTGAAGCCAACGCTCGCCAATCTGGTACTGTGGCGTTCAATCTACGAATTTGAAGGCAGACTTTATGTGAATGCGATCCGGGTCGGTCTGTTTTCCGAGCCGCGCATTTATCCCGGAGAATCCATTGAAAAATTTGTCCTCGAACGCGACTTGAGCGCACTGCCAGCGTCATCGGTGCTGGCAAACGATATTGCGCGCTTCAGCCATTTCTCGGCAGGATTGCTTGCGATTCGCCCGGAGCAACCGAATGTGCTCGTGGATGTGCGCTATTCCAATTTACCCATGACGCTGGCACCTTTATGGGGCATTGAAATAAACCCGGAACAACCGGATCAGCACGCGAAATATACGCTTTATCGGGATTCATCGAGTGCTACGCGCGAGAAATTTCTGGCATTGCTCTTGGGTGAACATATTTCGAATTAATAATTCAAGCTCCTAGGCTATTTCAAATTAACAATCCATTTCTGATACAAACGCTCGGCCACCGCATTCAGCGCTGCCACGCGCTCAGGCAAATCTTTCTCAATCTCGGCGATAGTTTGCACGGATGGTCCGTCCAGGGTGGCCAGTTCTTCCGCGCCCACGCTGCACCAGTCAATGACCAGGCGTTCGGTCATTTCCACATGGCATTGCATGCCTAAGTGCATTCCCAGTGCAAACGCCTGATTTTCGCAATACGGACTGGACAGGATGCAGGTAGCGCCTGGCGGGATGCTGAATGCTTCGCCGTGCCAGTGGAATGATTGGAAAGTGGTTGGCTCGTCAAACCAGGAACGGGCAACCGGGTTATCGGGCACGCTGACTTCGCCCCAGCCCATTTCCTTGACCGGATTGGCGCTGATGATGCCGCCGAGCGCTTTGGCCATGAGTTGACCGCCGAGGCAATGGCCGAGTACTGGCATATCCGCTGCTACCGCCTGGCGGATTAAATCTAACGAGGATTCAATCCAGGGTAAGTCGTCGTTGACGCTCATCGGCCCGCCCATAAATACCAGGCCGCTGAATTCATCTATTCGGGCTGGTTGTTTTTCTCCGGCATCTATTTTAATCAGTCGCCATGGAATATGATTGTTGTCGAGAAATGTGGCAAAATAGCCTGGCCCTTCGATGGGCAAATGTCTAAAAATCGCAACGGGCTTCATGGGATTTTCCTGCCATAATTTTTGAATAAACTGATAACGAATTTTAGCTTGTTTTTCAGCAAATTTTCTGCTGAAAAACTGGGCCTTTTTTTTGATACTTGTGAAACAAACATACATTACCAACCGTAAAACCTGCATCGTCATGCACCCGGAACGGGCCGCTCCATGTCAGTAAAGAAACATACATTCGCCGATTTGGTGCGTATCGAACAGGTACGCAAGATAGAGTCTGCTAAAGCGGAGGATTTATCGTACGCCAGTATTCAGGAGTTGCCGAGGTCTGCCAATGGTGATTTCAATTATGCGGATTTTATCCAGCGATTGAACACACGCGCCAGGCGTTTGATACAGGAGAACACGCTGAATGATGCATTGCAACAGCCGCAGCTGCAATTTATCCGCGCCCGCCGGATTTGTCTGGGGGCTGCCGTTATTCTGGGCGGATTGGCGGCAAGCCAGGCGGTAGGTGATTATTCGACGCTGAACATTTACTGGTTGCTCGCGGTACTGCTGGGATCTAATTTGATTTCCTTGTTGCTATGGATATCAGGCATTACGCTGAATCTGCAAAGTTTAAGCAGCGGCATTGTCGCGCAATTGGCCAGTTGGCTGCCTTACCGGCACAAGAAAGATCCCACGATTGCCTCACTGGCATCGCACGCCTGGTGGGAGAGCTGTTTAACCGGCGATGTCGGCAAGTGGCGCATCAGCGTACTCACGCACAAATTCTGGTTAACCTACTTAACCGCGGGCATGGTGTTATTGATAGTGCTCATGCTGGCCAAACAATATAATTTTATCTGGGGTACCACGTTGCTGCCGGACAGCACGCTGCCAAGACTCACGCAAATTCTCGGCACGCCGCTGGAAGCGATGGGATTGAAAATTCCGGATGACCCGCAAACAGTTGCCAGCCGGATAGGGGGCGGCAAGCAGGATGCGGAAACACGGATGGCATGGGCTACTTTTTTAATCGGTGCTTTGCTGGTCTATGGCATATTCCCGCGCCTTGTGGTGCTTGGCCTCTCGCTCGTCATGCAGAAATGGAGTGAGTACCGGTTCAAGCTGGATCTTTATTTGCCCTACTATATTGAATTGCGCCAGCGCCTGATGGCGCGTGAAGTGAAGGCCGAGGTCATTGATGCCGATCCGCAGGCCGGCATCAAACCAGCCGAAGTTACACTGCCGCCAGCGAATGTCGCCATTCCATCGAATGCGCAGGCATTTGGTATTGAGCTGGATCAAGCAACGCGCTGGCCGGAATCACTAACCTGCCGGTTGAATATCGTCGATCAGGATTCTCACGACAAAGCCATCATTTTGATAAAAAGTCTCAATGGCCCGTTATTGCTGGGTGTGGCAGCGCATCGCTTGCCCGATCGCGGTGTGCAGCGCCTGATCAAAGAGCTGGTCGACAGCAGCAATGGAAAACCCTGGTTAATCCTCTTGAGCAAACCATCAGCTCCGGTTGCCAATGCGCGCGAATTTGCCTGGTTCCGCCTGGCGGAAGCCTGCGGCATTCCGGCAGAACATGTGATTACCCAATAAATTATGATCGTAAGAAATCCCCATCGCCCGCATACCGATGCTTTGCTGAATATTGCCGTCGTCGGGCATACCAATACGGGCAAAACATCGCTGATCCGCACCATGCTGCGCAGCACCGAATTTGGTGTCATTGAAGACGGTGCGGGCACTACGCGGCATGTCGAGCAGGCGACCATATCTGCCGACAACGAACCGATTCTGAATTTGTACGACACGCCAGGTTTGGAGGACTCAAGAGCGTTATCCGCACATATTAAAAAGCTGGCTGCAAAATCAAGATCGCTGCCACCGGTGCAGATACTGGAGCATTTCGTGACGCATGTTTCCGTCAATGATCCACTCGAGCAGGAAGCAAAAGTCATTCGGCAAGTGTTACGCAGCGATATTCTTCTTTATATTATCGATGTGCGTGAGCCTTTCCTGGAAAAATATCGCCTGGAACTGGACATACTCACGCAATCGGCCAAACCGATTCTCCCGGTGTTTAACTTTATCGCCGGGCATGACCGGGAGCTGGCGAAATGGCGCGAGCATTTGGCAGCTTTCCACATGCATGCTACGCTGGAATTCGATACCGTCGCGTTTACTTTTGAAGCGGAAAAGCGTCTGTATCAGAAAATGCAGACTTTGGTGGAATCCCATTACGACCGGCTGCAGAAGCTGATTGATTATCGTGCCAAATTATGGAGCCAGCTTTGTTTATCGGGCGCCAAACGGGTTGCCGAGCTGATTGTCAATGTGGCCTGCTATCGCGAGAGCAAAGCGGCAAAAAATAATCTGATTGCGCATTCACTGATTGAAGACCGGTTGCATGATTTTGTGCGGAAAGCTGAACAGCGTTGCCTCAATGATTTATTATCCATTTTCAATTTTTCGGAAAAAGATGTCGCGATCCAGAAAATTCCGGTCAGCAATGGCCACTGGCAATTGGACATCTTTGCGCCCGGCATACTCAAGGCGTACGGACTCGACGTCGGCAGTGCGGCAGCCAAGGGCGCCGCAGCGGGTGCAGGTATTGACTTGATGGTAGGTGGCATGAGCCTGGGCGCTGCCAGTGCACTGGGCGCCATTGCCGGCGCCGGTTGGTCGACCTTCAGACGCTATGGCGATGAGATCAAGGCAACCGTGAAAGGTACCCAGTGGCAGTGCGCCGATGAAGCCACACTGCAAGTATTGTATCTGCGCCAGAAACATCTTCTGAGAAAACTGATGCATCGCGGCCATGCTGCGCAGGACACCTTGCATGTGGACAAGGCCGATAGCGAGAAATTGCCCGATGACTGGAAAAAACTGACCAGTGCCTTACGCCAGAATCCTGCCTGGCAAGAACCTTCTGTCGCTCGTAACAACAACCCGCAATACCAGGAAATAGAGGCGAGGCTGGTGGGCGCATTATTGGAGGAGGGTGCAAATTAATTACTTGCTTCCGGCTGGTACGCTTATTCTGATTGGCTCCAAAATTTCTGCGAGTGCTGAGAACGAAGATTAAACACTGCCCCAACGCCAATTGATGAAATAAGCAAAAATCAGGACTTGCGGCCAGTTACGATATTTCCGCATTTCATGCATGGTGGATTTATAAAGAAGTTCAAGAGGGGCTTAAAGAACCCCTCTTTTTGAAGTATCAGCTCAGTACGCTGACATCGTCCCAACTAATTTGATCCGGTGGTACGCCTGCCAGCGTGATCGATACATCATCACCAAAGTTGACGATGAAGTTCTGACCGTCATGATGAAAATTGGTAACAAAACCAGCCAGATGTGCTACTGACGTTAGACCAAGGCCGGTGTCAAATACCAGAGAATCGTGGTCATCCGGGGAATTAAAATCTGCGATACGCAAATGCGCTGCCTCACGGATAACGAAATCGTCAGCCCCGTGACCTCCATGGCAGTCTTCACCCCCGCGAACTGCAATATTATCATCACCATCTGACGGTGAGAATGATAGATCATCTTCGAACTTAAAGTGGTGTCCGTCAGCAGGAGCACCCGGGGAACTTTGCCATTGTTCAGAAACACGCAGATAAACACCATCTAAGTCAACGTCAGCATAATGGGTGATCTCAGTGCCAAATGGTTTAACTTCGGTACGGACGACTTTACTATTCTCCACTGTGTAGGTTCCACTGCCATCGTCATCAATTGATTTGGACTTCCATACGCCATCGTCCAATTCGAACACAGCGGTTACCTTGTCGCTCGCAATGTCAAACTTAAAGGCTTTATGGTTTTCACTGCTCGATGAATCATCATGTCCTGAACTCATGCTTGTCTCCTGATAAATATAAATAGTAGTGCATTGTATCATGGTATTGATGTTAAAAATTTAACAGAATTTCCATTTATTCAGTAACTTGCAAACTATTTTTGTCAGGCCTGGATCAGTAAGCTGCTCGATTCTGAACCGATTTTTTTGATGAGACGCGCAGCTTCTTGTGCGCACTTGGTTTAGAATTTTTCGCTCGAATAATCGACGGAAATTATAGGTTATTTTATAAATACCAATAATTTAGGCGATCATCTGGATGTAACTTGATAAGTTTTAATGTTATCATAATCCTTGAAAATAATTTTTATGGAATAAATGATAAATAACTCAATAAGTTCAGGATCATCCAAATGAGTGATGCGCTGATATTCTTCTCGCACCAAAAACCAATTTGTTAGATCGCTATAGTGATTCTTTTAGAACGCATATTTTTCACGACTACGCTGAATGGAAAAAACAGAGAATTTTTTCGCCGGCAATAATAATCACGGGGGAAGATCAAAATTACACTTCTTCTATTCTTGACAAAATCCGGAGAGACGAGGATCTGTTTGCATCTTTATGTTTTGTAAGCGAATCGATTCCTGCATCTTATAACAATCTTGTAGATGGGCAATTACCACAGCCGCCAAAATTAAAAGAGATTATTAATCATTTCTTAGATCTTTCTAGTGCTTACAAGAATAGTGAAGCGCAGATGTCACATTTAGGGAGATTAATTAAATATCTATGGTTGCGACCGAATTTCATTCTCCACCCCCATCAGGAATGGCAGCATCTGCGATTTTACCGTTATCCTCTATTAGAAGCGCTGAGTCAGGATAAATCCGATTCCTTTGAATGGTTACAGAGTCTCTCTGCTTCTAAGTTATTAGAACCCGTTGCGCTGATAGATCGGCAAAGGGAGTGTGTATTTTGTCATTCCTCTCATTTAAGCTTTATCGACATTTGCCCAAGCTGTCATGCAATTGATATTGAGCTGCAGGCATCTTTACATTGTTTTACCTGTGGATGTGTTGAAGTACAGGAAAAATTTATCCAAAGTGGGGCGCTCATTTGTCCAAAATGCAATACGCAATTGCGGCACATTGGGAGTGATTACGATCGTCCGATCGAGAATCATAGCTGCCATGTTTGTCTGCAAACTTTTGTAGAGCCAAATGTATTAGCGCGTTGTACGGTTTGTGAAAAGGAGATGCTGCCGGATGATCTCGCTTCAAATCGGATCCGAAGCTGGAAATTAAGCGATAGGGGAAGGATTGTTGCGGTGCGTGGTGAAGTCTTTGACATTGCAACGAGCTTTGATCAATTAAATTTTATCCCTAAAGATTTATTCATTCATGATCTGGATTGGTTATTGATCTCATCTCGACGCTACCCGGATATAACGTTCAGCCTGTTTGGTATTTGTTTTTTAAACTTGATAGAACTGATTGATCGCATCGGACATACGCAGTTATTGCAAATGCTTGAATCCTTTGCTCAGCGGCTGCGCAGTATGCTTCGTACCCCTGATCTATCAACACGTACGGCTGAAAATATGCTGTGGTTATTATTGCCGCATACGGATACGCAAGGTCTTAGCAGCTTTCAAAAACGTATCGAAAATAGCATGCAATTATTGCAAGCAGAGGGTGATATGAAACTTGATTGCCGCTTCATAAGCGTTGATTCTTCTCAAATATCAAAGATGGAAACTGCCGAATTAATACTTGCTCGCTTATATGGCGAGTTGCTTTAAGTCATGCAAACTTTGACACAAACTGCACAGATTCTTCTGGTCTTTCTGCTGCAAGATCAAGGCACAGTCTCATATTTGCTTGTATTTGTCCCGTTTGTGTTATTCCTTGAATTACCATTGTATTTTGTAACCTGGCTGGGAATTTTTCGTTATATTACTAATGATACTTATGAGATGCCTTTTGTCGTGCCTTCTACCCCTCGCGTTACTTGTGCCATTACCTGTTATGCGGAAGGAAAGGCCGTGCAGAATACGGTCATCTCGCTATTGGAACAGACTTATCCAGGACACATCGAAATCATTGCGATGGTCGATGGTGTCCAAAAAAACCAGGCGACATATCAGGCGCTAAAAGAGCTCATCCCACGGATCTCATCTTATCCCAGACGATCATTTATTATTATTCTAAAGATTCAACGGGGCGGCCGAGTCTCTTCTCTGAACGCAGGATTGAGTCGTGCGAGTGGTGAAGTGTTTCTGGCTCTGGATGGCGATACCGTATTCGATAATCAAATGGTCTATCGGTCTGCTTTGCATTTTCAGAATGACAATGTTGTTGCTGTTACGGGACCCATGCGTGTGCGTAATGCAAAAGAAATCCTTAGTAACCCGGCTGCAAAGCTTGGAGTACATGTTGAACGAAGCCGCTATCGCGGAGAAACACCCCTCAGCAACCAGTTTTAATAACATAATTCATCCTCACCCCGAAAGGGATTTTTTTGTACTTTACCATGAGGATGAATCGTAATGACATCAGAATTTCCAGCGCAATTTGCGTGCAATTATCAATGTCTGCTCAATCGGTTGAAGTTGCACGGGATGCAGCCAAAAACCATCGCACTGTATTCACACGGCGTACGTCGAGCCGGGGAATATTTTGATTATCGGATTGATGATTTGACCCGGCTTCAGTTAACCGATTATTTCGTCCATATCGTCGATTCACTCTCCTGGAGTTCGCTCAAACATGACCTGTACGGGCTGAAGTTTTATTACGCCCAAGTATTGAATAAACCCTGGCCGGGCGCGGATCTGGTCAAACCGCCCAAGTCACACACACTGCCGGATATTATTACCGTGCCACAGGCCCAACAGATATTCATGGCCACGCGGGCACTCAGTTATCGCGTGTTTTTCTTCACCCTGTACAGCCTGGGTTTACGGCTGGGTGAAGGCTTGCGTTTGCAAATCGGGGATATTGATGCGGACCGGATGCGGGTGCAAGTGCGAAACGCCAAAGGCAATCGAGACCGCTTTGTCCCGTTGCCGGAGAACACCTTGCAGATATTGCGCCGTTTCTGGCAGACCCACCGCAACCCCGCATTGCTCTTCCCTAACCGTAAGTGCGGACTCAAAAAAGCCCACCTGGCCACCACCCCGCTGGATCGTGGTGGCATCCAGACCACCTTGCGCCAGGTCACCCGCGATTGCGGTTTAAAAAAAGAATTACGCCACACAGTTTGCGCCATTCCTATGCCACCCACCTGATCGAAGCAGGCGTCGACCTGCTGGAAGTGCAAAGAATCCTCGGGCATCAATCCATCCTCACCACCATCCGTTACACCCACCTCACCGACCATACCAAAGATAATGCCGCAGACCGCATCAATGCGCTGATAGGTCAGATATCAATCGGCTGGGGGAACGTCCAATGATCCGGCTGGCACACATTGTTGACAACTATGCAGCCGAGCTTATCGCGCAACATGGCCATCGCTTGTTACCCAGCCAATTGGCGGCGTTGAGTGCCTTTCGAATTTGTCGCAGCAGCATGAGCCACAAGATACAACTTGCCTGTGATGACTGTCAGGAACAAAGCTATCTGCCGCACTCCTGTGGACATCGCCATTGCCCGCACTGCCAGGCGCACGAGTCGCAACGCTGGATAGACCAGCAGTTGCAAAAGCTGATTCCCGGCAATTACTTCATGGTGACGTTCACCTTGCCCGCCCAGTTCCGTAAGCTTGCCTGGCAGCATCAGCGCGTGATGTATGACTTGATCACCCGCAGTGCGTGGGAGACCGTCAGCACCTTCAGCCGGAATGACAGAAAACTGCGCGGCACCACGGGTGCTGTAACGGTGCTGCACACCCACAACCGCCGGCTGGATTATCACCCGCATGTACACTTGGTGATGCCATCCGCCGCGTTCGACAACAAATGGCGTCTGTGGCGCAATAAAGACGGAGGTTATCTGTTTGACCACAAAGCGCTGGCGAGAGTGTTCCGGGCCAAAATGCTGGCGGGCATCAAACAGGCGGGATTAAAACTGCCCAGGCAATATCCAGAAAAATGGGTGGTGGATTGCAAAGCGGTGGGTTCGGGGCAGAAGGCATTGGTGTATCTGGGACGGTATTTGTATCGCGGGGTATTGCCCGAGAAGAACATCGTTGCAAACCGCGATGGCAACGTCACGTTCCGCTACCAGAACAGCGAAACCCGCAAGATGGAAACCCGCACTCTCAGCGGCGTGGCATTCCTGCGCCTGATCCTGCAACACATTTTGCCCAAAGGTTATCGCCGCGCCCGCAACTTCGGCTTTCTGCATCCCAACAGCAAACTGATCCCACTGGTGCAACTGATCAAACGTGTCGTGCTCCCCCCACCGCAACCACGCCCGGTGATACGATGCAAATGTTGTGGCGGGGTGATGAAGATTGTCCGTACCCGTATCAAAATATTCACCCACCGATTACGGACTCTTGCGTCAAACAGGGAGATGGCCACGTAACGCAACACACACCGTCAACCTGCCGGACTCGGCAGGCACGGGCGCACTCGCCCTGCAAAAGGGTGAAATCAGGTGAAAACGCATCAAGAATGGCAGGTTGAGCAGAATAAGTTGCTGCAATGGCAACTTTTAGCGGTGGGATTTGGGGTATGACGTGCATAGGACCCGATGCCACCGCACCGATCAGAGAGATATTTCCATAACAAGCAGGATCATGGCAGCCCCACCGGGCTTGTCCAACAAACGGTTCAGATTGTGGCTCGCTTCGCGATCACAATCTAACCTTACTCGTTAAGTTTGCAAGTCGGCAAGCTGGGTTTGACCAAACTGAATGTGATCAATAATATACCCGGCGCTTTTGGTATCTTTAGAAAATCTTTTCTTCAACAAATCGGAGGGTGGAATACGGGTACTGCTGAAGATCTCGATTTAACGCTGCGTATCAAGCAATATCAAGGGCGCTATCCGCAACTTCGGTTTGAATATGAGCCCGGTGCCGTATCGCATACCGATGCACCTGAAACATTCAGTGATTTTCTAAAACAGCGACTAAGATGGGACGGCGATCTCTGGTATACCTATGCGCATAAACACAAACAAGGTATTTCTGCAACAATCATGGGTTGGGGTAATTTTATTTTTATACTCTGGTACGGCATCCTGTTTCAGATCATTATGCCTTTTACCATTGTGCTCTATATGATTTATATGGCAGCCACTCAACCTTTGCCGTTTTTTTTAGCCAGCATGGTATTTGTCTATCTTTTCTATTTATGCCTGACACTGGTTCAATTTGTTTTATATCTTGCAGTCCTTTCGGATAGAAAATGGGAAGATTGTAAAGCCTCTCTGGTATTGCCTATTTATCCATTATTTCTGTTTACGGCTCGACTCTGGAGTGCGGTTGCTCTTCTTAATCAAATGTTCAACAAAGGCCACTTGGATTCTGCCATGGCACCATGGTGGGATCTTAAGAAGGGTAAACAATGAAGATTTTCTGGTGCCTTCTACAGATACTTTTCGTTTTGCTGCCTGCCAGTGCCGGGGCAGAGGTCAGAACACTTGCGGATTTTAATTCGTATTTGGATCAAGCAGCTTCAGTTCTGAAGACACAGGCAGATCTTGAGGCGCAACGCTTTCATTTGCAGGCTAACGAAGCACAGAAGGGTTGGGAGGTTTTTGGCGGAGTATCAGGAGGTTATCAAAAGAGCCCCTATGCCAGGGAGGGTTTCGGCTACTTTTTTGACCCCATGGCTCGCATCGGTTTGCGCTACCCCTTGCTGGGTAGTGCAGAAAGACAGGATCGTGCGATTAATGATGCAGAAGCCCAAGTGAAAATTGAAAATATTCGTCATGAATGGAGTAAAAGATTAGCTGCACTTTTTATGGAAGAGAATTACGCGGCTTATTGGAGCGCAGAGAAAATGCTGGCGCTGAATGATGCCTACATCCATCTACGCAATGCAGGCATCGAACAAACATTGCGCCAGAGACATGAAACGGGATTGCTGCTCATGTCAGAATATTTCGAGTTTCTCTCTGCTTTTGAGCAGGCAGAGCGTGTGCGATTAGAGCTTATCAACAACAAGGAGCAAGCACTGATCAGGCTGGCACATTTAACGAATACTTCCGTTGCGCCTTTTGAAGCAATCAAGCCCAGGTTAAACGAGCTAACAAGCAGCTTAACTTATGATATCAAGCAGCTTGATTTGGAGATTCTGCAGACTCAAATTGATAATTTACGCATGAACAGGGAAACACAAAACTGGCAAGGCATAGATTCTGATTTCTCAGTCGTTGCATTTGGCGGGCCTGCGATACCGCATCCTTCTCCTGAATCTATGCAATGGGGTTATGGGGGAGCTGCAGGGTTTAATTTCAGGATGCCGCTCGAAATCGTTAGCTATCGGAAAAATGAGCAATCCCGTTTAAACAGTCAGATCATTAGCTTTCAGTCTGAATATACGCGCCGGGATCAGGAACTTAGTCTTGAGTTTCAATCTATGCTAGGGCGTTATCAACAGCTCATGCAACAAATTAAATTTCAGCAAACCCGGCTTGATGCAGCCCGCGAATCTGTGCGGGAGCGGTATTTGCGTCTGCACGCATTGGATGGGGATGTTCTTGAAAAATATATTCAAGCTATCAATACTTATTACCGGACTGCCATTGAATACGTGGAAGCGGAGGCTGAGCAATGGAAGCTGCATGTTCGTTTGCGGCAATTTATTTCTACGCCTAACAGCACGGGCGCAGCCGCAGCCGCTCGTTCGGAAACTGATCTGGTTGGAATGCTTGAACCGTTGAAGAAAGCTGACCAGTTTCTGGAAAAGCGAATAGCGAAAGAAACAAAGCCACTGAAAGTAACCCATGCGAACGATCAATCTACGGTAAGCCGATCTAATCCAACATCAATGCGTTTCTCAGTTTATGTATGGAATTATGACGATGTTGTGAGTCAGCCTGGATTTTTGGAGAAAAGCCAGTCCATGGGGATAAACCGCATCTTACTGTCTTTAAATGAAAAACAAATTGCTTCGGTTGCTTCTAATCCCTCCGCATTAAATAAATTCTTGCAAGATGCCAGGCATCGGGGCGTAAAAATTGAATTGTTGCTGGGTGATCCAGACTGGATTCTTCCGCAACAGCGTATGCGGTTGGTGGAAATTATCAAGCGATTAAAACCTGTTAATTTTGAGGGATTGCATCTTGATATTGAACCCGATCAGCTTGCCGGAGAATTAGCTGGAAAAAATAAGCTGGAAGAATTTATAGAAACAATCCGCCAGGCTGCCAGTATTTCTCTCTGGCCGGTTGCAATGAGTATTCATCCCCGTTATCTGGCGAAAGAAACATCCTTTGATTTATGTATACCCTGTCAATTGAGAGAGAGCGGTGTAAAAGAAATCACGGTAATGTATTACTCTATGAATTTAAACAGTATTGCGATGACAATGAAATCGGCAATGCAACAGTATCCAGAGCTCAAGTTTAGTCTTGCTCAGAGCCTGGAGCCTGAATTATGTGTAGAAAACAGCTATGCACATAAGCCACAAGCATTTTTTAGGAACGCAATGCAACAACTTCATAATCATTTGCGGGTCTTGAATTTTAATGGACTGGTCATTCAATCATGGAAAGATTGGGAAATATATACGCATGAAAATCCGCTTTAATCAACCAGAGCAAAGAATCCCGAATGACGACCGGGGCATACGTATTCAGTATGGAGAAGCCAAACGTCCCAGAAAACCGTGGCGATGGTATTTGATCTTAATCGTCTCCAGCCTGCCTTTGTTGTATCTGATTGGATTGGTATTGCAGGAGTTGTTAATTGTCAAAGCGGACGGGCGTATTACGGTACCTCATGTCACCGTACGGGCATCGGTGGATGGATATGTGAAGCAGGTATTCGTCGAATCCCTGCATACGGTGACAGAAGGTGAAGAACTGGCTACATTGGAGAATTTGCCACTGAAGGATAGTTTCCGGCGGCTAACAACTGAAATCAACTTTTTGAATGAGGAAAAAAATAAGCTACAACTTCAGTCCGGCAATACTACCTTGCAATCTATGCCGCTGTTGAAGTTTGCTCAGGAACAGGAAAAATTCTATCAAAATCGTTTGCATCAATATGAATCGTTATTCCAAGCAGGGCGCGGCCACACAAGCAGAAGTTGCAACAGCACGTAATCAATATCATGGTGCTCTTGAGAATTTAGTGCTGCATGGACGATCACAACGCCGGGACCAGGGGTTTCCTGCGGAAATTTTTCAGACGGCGAACCGGATTAGTCAGTTAAGCTTGGAGCTGGAGCAAATTAAGGCTCAGAAGGAACAATTGCTTCTTAAAGCACCGGCAGGAGGATTAATCACAGAATTATTTGTACAGCCCGGAGAATATCTGGGGCGGGGCCAACCGTTATTAGATATTATCTTCCCTGAGAAAGCATATATCAGCGCATTTATTCCTCCGAAATATCTGAATTATGTGGTAATTGATCATGTTGTTACGGTAACTCTGCCCAACGGGGAAACTGCTAAGGCACGAATTTCCTCTATTCCAGGAGTGATGCAAAAAACACCGGTAGACGGCATTAATTTACTGGAATACCCTCGATCAGCCATATTGGCTCACATGGAGTTTATCAATCCGGTAGAAACACCTTTAATTAATGGAATTCCGGTTGATATCCGATTTCACTTTTTTCAGTGACCAAGTAAATTTAGAGGTGCACTTAAGCTGTTAAGTTTTACGTTTTGCGTAAAGGCAAATCAGATCGCAGGCGATATGTGCAGCGGCCAGTGCAGTGATTTGGCCGTGATCATAGGCAGGAGCTACTTCAACGATATCCATGCCGATCAGATTGAGCCCGGTAAAGCCACGAATGATCGCCAATGCCTGAGCAGTCGACAGTCCGCCGCAAACCGGTGTGCCGGTACCGGGCGCAAAGGCTGGATCCAGGCAATCAATATCAAACGTGAAATAAGCGGGACGGTCGCCGACAATGCGTTCAACCTCCGCAATCACTGCATCCGTGCCATGTCGATGCACCCAGGTGGCATCCAGAATGTGGATACCCATGAAATCATCGTTCCATGTGCGGATGCCGATTTGCACCGAGTGTCTGGGGTCAATCAATCCGTCTCTAATCGCTTTATAGAACATTGAGCCATGATTTAGCGAACTGGGCGAGTCGTCTGACCAGGTATCGCTATGCGCATCAAAATGGATCACCGCGAGTATCGTCATCGGGTTGTGTACGTCGAGATAGCAATCGCCATAATCAATCACCGCCAGATTCTCGAATGGATCAAATCCCCATGGATAAGGTTTTAATGAAACAACTTCCGCCGATGCCAGGCGGATTGCCTGCGGACCGAAACGTGCGCCCGGGCGGTAGGTTACAGCCAGATCGAATGGGATGCCGCTGATCACCAGCTCAGCGCCGGTCAGATCCTTGCTGTAATTGCGGCGCATGAAAGAAAGCACACCCGAGAAAGTCGGTTCACGCAGCATCCCATAGGGATTGTCGCGTGCTATGGCACCATCGATATTAATTTGGCTGTCGTTCGTCATGTTTCTGACCTTCCGTAATTGGATGCGCCGGATTTCTTTCCTGAATATCTTCTGCTGTAGACAATCTCAAGCATCAATCCAGCATGATAATATGAATGACTGGAACAGATTCAATATTTTGTTACGAAGTTGAAGACCCGCCCAATGGATATTTGCAACAGGATGCAGTTATAATGAGCTGCGTTTATAAAACTTGTGTGTTAAAACTACGCTATGCAGCAATCAGATTATCGCAAGCATATTGGTGTAATAATACTGACCGTCGGCATGATCAGCGGTTGTGCATCGATGTTTTCCGATACTCCGCAGCGCTCAACAGAAATACGTGGCCAGCGCGCCCCTAATCTTACCGCACCCTACAATAGGCCTTATAAGGTGCAGGGAGTAACCTACTACCCAATGCGATCAGCTGCCGGATACCGGGAAGTCGGCCATGCGTCTTGGTATGGCTCGGAATCGGGCAATCGCACTGCCATGGGGACACGTTTTGTTCCGCATGGTTTAACTGCCGCCCATAAGACGCTGCCGTTGCCCTCCAAAGTCAGAGTCACCAACCTGCACAATGGCCGCCATGTCGATGTCCTTGTCAATGATCGGGGTCCTTTCAAGAAGGACAGAATCATCGACTTATCTCACGGCGCCGCAAGAAAAATCGGCCTGCATGGGGTAGCCAAAGTCAGAATTGAACATCTCGACGATAAAATCAGCCAGAAGTAAATTACTGGGTTGTTGTGCGAAAATAGAGCAACCAAGTGCGGGAAGGCTTTAATTTTGCGCTAACAATTTTCTGATTATTTGTTAAGCCTTGCTTAAATGTGGCAAACTTCGCAGTTGAACTTATTACGGGTCTATTAAATTCGTGTCCCCTTATGAACTTTTCATTGGTTTGCGCTATACGCGCGCCAAAAAACGCAATCATTTCATCTCGTTTATTTCATTAATTTCTCTGATGGGCATCACGCTGGGGATGACGGCGCTCATTACGGTCATGTCGGTCATGAATGGTTTCCAGAAAGAAGTGCGTACCCGGATTCTGGGCGTCGCTTCGCATGTTCAGATCGGCAGCATGCATGGCAATCTGAGTCATTGGCAACAAACTGCAGAAGAAGCAGTCAAGCATCCATTGGTAGAAGCTGCCGCACCTTATGTCAATGCACAAGGTATGCTGTCACACAATCAGGTGGTGCAAGGGGTCATTGTGCGCGGCATTCTGCCAACGATGGAGGACAAAGTGGCCGATTTTGCAAAAATGATGGTCAGTGGTGAGCTGGATCATCTGGTGCCGGGTGAATTTGGCATTGTCATCGGCATGGAACTGGCACGATCTATGGGTACTTTCGTCGGCGACAAGATTGTCTTGATTTCACCGCAAGGGCAAGTCACGCCCGCGGGAATTTTGCCCCGGCTGAAACAATTTACCGTAGTGGGTATCTTTGAAGCTGGGCATTTTGAATATGACTCCGGACTGGCTCTGATTCACATGTTCGATGCGCAGAAACTTTATCGCATGGAAAACGATGATGTTTCCGGCGTGCGTCTAAAGCTGAAGGATTTGTTTCTGGCACCCCAGGTTGTTCAGGAATTACCTGCGATGCTGACGATCGACAGCTTTATCAGCGACTGGACAAAACAGCATGCCAATTATTTTCGTGCAATTCAGATCGAGAAACGCATGTTGTCGTTGATTCTCGCATTGATTATTGCGGTCGCGGCATTCAATATTGTTTCCACATTGGTGATGGCGGTTACCGACAAGGAATCGGATATCGCAATTTTAAGAACCCTCGGCGCAAGCCCGCGCAGCATTATGAAGATATTTATTGTCCAGGGGACGTTTATTGGCGTTTTTGGCACTATTCTGGGGGTGGCGGGTGGAATGCTGTTAGCCTACAACGTGGGTGAGGTGGTGGCATTTATTGAAAGTGTATTCCAGGTCCAGTTTCTTGTCGCGAGAAATTTATTACATCAGCACGATCCCAACCGATCCGCAAATGGCGGATATTACTACCGTTGCTGTGACCTCGTTTATCCTCAGTCTGCTGGCAACGATTTATCCCAGCTACCGTGCATCCAAAGTTAATCCGGCGGAGGCGTTACGCTATGAATGATGCTGTCATTTCTTGCCGCAATCTGGTCAAGCAGTTTTCCCAGGGCGATCTGGCAGTTCCGGTATTAAATGGCGTTAATCTGGACTTGGTTAAAGGGGAGATGTTAGCGATAGTCGGTGCGTCCGGTTCCGGCAAAAGCACCTTGCTGCATATACTCGGCGGATTGGATGCACCGACGAGCGGGAATATCCGGATTCTCGGACAAGATATCGCGCAAATCAATGAAGAAGAGCGTTGCCGGTTACGCAATGGTTCGCTCGGCTTCATCTATCAGTTTCATCATTTGTTGCCGGAATTCAGCGCGCTGGAAAATGTGGCGATGCCGCTGCTGATTCGCCGACTGCCGAACCAGGAAGCCTATGACCGGGCAGAAGATATTTTGAAACAGGTGGGATTGAGTCACCGCCTGACACATACACCCGGTGAATTATCCGGTGGTGAACGCCAGCGCGCTGCGGTTGCTCGTGCACTGGTTACACAACCCGCTTGCATTCTGGCTGATGAGCCTACCGGGAATCTTGATCGGCAGACGGCTGAGAGCGTCTTTGATTTGATGCTGGAATTGAATCATAGAATCAATGCCAGCCTGGTCATTGTGACGCACGATTCCCGTCTTGCCAATCGTGCTCAACAAATCAAGCAATTGATCGACGGCGTTTTATGCGATATTCCCAATGCTTAATGAATACGTAAACACACCACTGATCTCTCATCTATTTTTATAGCCGGCTTATGCGTACTTTATTTACGTACATTATGGTCTTTCCCCGGCGCAGCGCTTTTGTTCTGGTTGCGCTGCTGATTGCCGGTATCGCTGAAGGCCTGAGTTTAACGGCGCTGCTGCCTTTATTATCGATCGCTGTCGGTGATTCAGGCGAATCGGGCGATTCAGGCATCGGTAAATTCATGGAGAAAGCGCTGCAGGATATCGGCATTGAACCCACGTTGGATACGATCTTGATCATTATTGTTGGTGGTATGTTTCTCAAAGGAATGGTGCTGCTGCTGGCTAATCGCCAGGTGGGATATACCGTTGCGCATGTGGCTACAGCTTTACGCCTGGATCTCATTGAAGCTTTGCTGGCCAGCCGGTGGCAATACTATTTACGGCAACCCGTCGGATCACTCGCCAATTCGGTTGCGACGGAAGCCTACCGTGCAGCCAACGGTTTTGAGCACAGCGTAAACGTGCTGGCGCTCACTATTCAAGTGCTGGTATATGCCATCGTGGCATTGTTTATTTCTTGGGAGGCAACACTCGCCTCGTTGATCATCGGCTTATTCCTGTTGATTGTGTTGAATCGTTTAGTCAGAGCAACCCGGCGGGCAGGCGCGAAACAAACCCATTTGCTACGTAATTTATTAACGTACTTATCCGATGTGCTCAGTTCGGTGAAATCACTGAAAGCCATGGCGCGTGACAACGTTGCCGACGCTATTCTGCATGAACAAACGCAACACCTGGAAAAAGCCACGCGCCGGGAAGTGATGAATCGAGCTGCGCTAACCGCGCTGCAGGAACCCATACTAGCCGCGCTGACAGCCAGCGGCTTATATCTTGCACTGGTGGTGTGGCAATTATCCTTGCCGGAAGTCATGTTGATGGTTTTTTGCTGACACGTATTCTGGGGTTACTGAATAAAACACAGCGCAGACACCAGCAACTGGTCGCGCAAGAAAGTGTTTATTGGGTTTTACGTAAGGCTGCCGAGGACGCGCGCGCGGAGGCGGAAAGAGCAACAGGAACACTCCAGCCGACACTGCAAAAAGGCATTACATTGCACCATGTCAAATTTCATTATGGCCAGAAAACTATTTTCAAAGACCTGAATATCGAAATACCGATCAACTCATTCACTGTGGTCATGGGGCCATCCGGTGCTGGCAAAAGCACTTTGCTGGATTTGCTCTGTGGATTGGTCGAGCCAAAATCCGGAGAAGTCCAGATTGACGGCATATCACTGCATGATATCAATCTGCGCCAATGGCGCCACATGATTGGCTATGTTTCGCAAGACACTATTTTGCTGCATGACACGGTGATGAATAACATTCTGGTCGGAGAACCCGTATTGACCGCCGCCGATGCAGAGCGAGCGCTACGCCAGGCCGGCGCTTGGGATTTTGTCAGCGCTTTGCCGGAAGGATTGCAAACGGTTGTGGGTGAGCGCGGCGGGCTACTTTCCGGCGGACAACGCCAGCGCATCGCCATTGCACGGGCACTGGCGCACAGTCCATCCTTCTTAATTCTGGATGAACCAACCAGCGCACTGGATCCGGAAAGCGAGAGAACTATCTGTGAAACATTACAGAAATTGGCCAAAGACTTGACAGTTATTGCTGTTTCGCATCAACCGGCTGTCATCAACGCGGCAGATCGTGTGTTTATACTTTCCAATGGCGTAGCAGAGCCATTGTCGCAGGTAGCGCACATGAATAACGAGCTCAGCAGTTAGAAATCAAGTTAAGCACTACTCATGCAAATCACTGCGCTTCACAATTCACCTTGAAGGATGCCTCTGACAAATCTCCGGTTAATTCCGACGCGATGACTCAGAGGCTGTGAAAAAATCCGATTTTTGCGAGGGGTAGCATTCTGGAGAAGACGGCATTGAGCCGACACGATTTTCCATGGGATACATCAGATTGACACCCCTGTCTTTCAAAAGAGCGTCAAGCCAGCCGCTTTCCCCTGATTCTGCGATCATTCTGCTCCCTTTGCTCGCCAGCCACTAACGAAATGGACTGTGTTGGTGCCAATTCCGGCAAGTGCTGCAGCGCTTGTTCGATCCGTTCTTGTCGCTCTCGTTGAGCACGCTCCCGAGCTGCTTGCCGCCGACGCGTCATGACTCCAGGATTGTCTTCAACTTTGCCGCTTTGGTTCTATCTATCTGCGCGCTTCTTCCAGGCAGCGCTCCAGCGTCCCCCCGGCGCCGGAATGATGATGCCCCGCACTCGCCCTTACCCGCATGCCATCCTGTGCTACCCGCTTGAGCTCGACCGCTTTCACCGCCAACAAGGCCGCCACACTGTCCGTAAGTAGCCATCAAACCCGCTTCATGCTCCCCGAAAATCCGACAGTGTGTGATGGTTGACCTGTACTCCTCCGCAAATCCACCGATAGGCATCATGCGCCTCGGTTAGCCTCGCAATCGTCCGTGCGCTGCCTACTCCTCAACAGTGGCATACAACCACAACGAAAACAAATTTCCGGTGCAATCGGTGTTCTCCGCTGCCACCTTCCACTGCCTTGATTCCAGATCGCTCGGTCGTAATTCCACTTGCGACCGATTCGGCATCAGTACCCGCGCTACGACCGCAACCAAGGTTTAGCCAAGGGCCTGGGATTAATGATCATGTTGAGGTCTTCAGGAAATAAATCAGGGATTGACGACGTTGTCATGGCAGGAAACAAATTAAATGGCTCGTTTCCGTTTTTTACCTGCTACTGGTCAGTTGAAGCCAGTGCACAAATGGTTTTTTCACAGCCTCTCAGGATTTGTCGTGCATTCTTGTAAGTGTAATAGCGTGAATTTTATTTCGATTTTCTTTTTCATTTGCTGCTTGACGATTTTCAGAGTTCTGCATCGACAAGCAGCTCCATCTTCGCTTGCAAGCAGGTACGCACTAAAGACTGTCTTGTCACGGGATCGCGCATCATAAAACCGCTGACTGAAACACTGCCAGCGGCTCCACACCCGCCGTGTACGGAATCAGAAAACCACACCTGCCGCACGCAGGATTGACAAAGGTGGTGGCCTGAACCACGATCAGCGCCAGCTCAGCACGACGTAGCGCGACACCGTTATCGCGGACCAATAGCAACACTTTATTATTGGTACTGGCTTTCACAGCCTGGCTGAACTCTGCAGCCGTGTTAACTGCTTTGCGATTGACCTCCAGAATCACGCTGCCGCGGCTGATACCCGCCATGGTGGCCACCGATCCGGGTGCCACTTCAGTCACAATAACACCTTGCCCTGCTTTTGCCCCAAATTGCCGCGCCAGATCGGCTGTGATGGTTTGTACCGTTAGGCCCAATGTGCCGCTCGCTTGCGATGGCTCCTGTGCTGCGAGCTTGTTATCGCTAAGCTTGTCAATTTTTACGGTAATGCTGCGCTGCCTACCATCGCGAATAATATCAAATTCCACTTTACTACCCGGTTGTGCCAATGCAACCTGGTTACGAAAATCTCCGGTATCGCTGACGGATCGTCCCTGATAACTCACAATCACATCACCAGCCTTGAGACCGGCCTTGTCAGCAGGCGAATTTTTAGTCACCTGCGCGACCAGAATGCCTTTGTCATCCTTCAAATCGAAGGATTTTGCCAGATCTGGTGTCAAGGGCTGGATCATAATACCCAAATAACCACGCACCACTTCACCCTTTTCGATTAATTGATGGGCGATACGCTCCACCAGGTTGATCGGGATAGCGAATCCAATACCCATATAACCGCCGCTGCGGCTGAAAATGGCGGTATTCATGCCGATCACCTCACCATCCAGATTGACCAGCGGCCCGCCCGAATTACCAGGATTAATGGCGGCATCAGTCTGGATAAAATCTTCATAATCGTTAATGCCGAGCGAAGTTCTACCTTTCGCGCTAACCACGCCGACCGTCAGTGTATGACTCAAGCCAAACGGATTGCCAATGGCCACCACCCATTCGCCAACTTCGAGCTGGGAATAATCGCCCAATTGCACTGCAGGCAATCCGCTGGTTTCTATTTCTATTACGGCGATATCTGATTTCGGATCCGTGCCTTTGATTTTTGCTTCAAACTCACGGCCATCGAGAAATTTGACGCTAATCTTGTCGTTTCCTTCGACAACATGATTATTGGTCAGAATATAGGTCTTATTGCCGAGTAATTTATTATTGGAAGCAAAAACAAACCCTGAGCCTTGTCCAACTACGGAACGTTGCTTCCCAGGTTGTTTGCCTGGCGCATTAAAACGCGGCATATCCGGAAAGCGATCGCCAAAGAATCGCTTAAATAGATCATCGCCGAATGGCCCTGGCTCTCCATCGCCAAACGGAAAACCAAACGGTGATATTTGCGCAGTTTCAGTCTCCCGTTCAACCTGAATCAACACAACCGATGGCGAAACCTTACGCGCCACCTCTGCAAATGCTTTACCGGTTTGCCGCAGGCTTTCTACGCCGTTTTCCTGTGCCATAAGTTCGAATGGCATCAGCAACAATAGCATTAACAACACAATGAAATTACGATATCCAAGCATGATTTGCTCCATTTTTTGATAAAAAAACGACCGTAGTTATTGATATACTTTGACGTGTTTAGTTGGGGGCTTCGGGTGAAAATTACAAGTAATCGTTAAAAAAACAGCGCTAACCAATACTCAAGCATAAATCGATAACATTTTCTATATTTCAGGATGAATGATGATTGTTGTTATTTCACCAGCAAAAACACTGGATTTTGAAACGCCAGCCTTTACCCAGGAACACACGCAGCCTGGTTTTCTCGATGATTCAGCCGAACTGATTGATCAACTCAGAAAGCTTGAACCGGATCAACTTGGCAAGTTGATGTCGATCAGCCCTAAACTCGCTGTACTGAATTCAAACCGCTATTTCGCCTGGAAACGCCCATTTGTAATGGAGAATGCCAAGCAAGCAGTGCTCGCTTTCAAGGGGGATGTTTACACCGGTTTGGACGCAGATACACTAACTGCTTCAGAGTTGGCTTTTGCGCAGAATCACTTACGCATTCTGTCCGGGTTGTATGGCGTGTTACGTCCGCTGGATCTGATCCAGGCCTACCGGCTGGAAATGGGTACCCGGTTCAATAATTCGCGTGGCAATAATCTGTATGAATTCTGGGGTGATAAAATTACCCAAGCACTCAACCAGGATCTGAAAAAACAAAAAACAGACATTCTGATCAATCTGGCCTCTATTGAATATTTCCAATCCGTGCAGAAGAACAAATTAAACGCACACATCATTACCCCGGTTTTTAAAGATGAAAAAAACGGCGTTTACAAGATCATCAGCTTCTTCGCCAAGAAAGCTCGAGGCCTGATGAGCCGCTATATCATTCAGAACAAGCTAATAAACCCAGAAGATATCAAGCACTTTGATTTTGCAGGTTATCACTTTAGTGAAGATATCAGCAGTCGGGATGAATGGGTTTTTACTCGTGCTGAATCCCAATCAGCGTGATTCACAACGAGCAAATTTGTGAAGTTTCTGACAGATAAAATGCATTGGATACCGATAAACTTATTGAACTAACAAGAAACTATGTGACGTTATCCAACGATCACAATCTCCCATTTATTCAACCCTTGTTCGCTGACGACGCCACCTACCATTCCGCCTATTTCGGCGAATACAAAGGCAGTACGGAGATTCATGCCATGATGACCAACTTTTTCACCCGCTTCCCCGACGCGCATTGGGCAGTAGCGAAATATCGCGGCATTGAGGGTAATGGTGTGGAATTTATTTTTGTCATGACTGGAGTCGATGCATCTTCCGGTGAGTAGATGAAACGGCAAGGATTGGAACGCATCTACTTCACCCCGGGTGGATTGATCAAGCATATTTCCATTTGCAAGCCGCATGATTAGATTGTGCTTCTCAAACGGTCACCTGTTTGATCTGAGTAATCATCCAATCAGCAATATTATGAATCGTGCGTTGAAACCGTGGCGCCAGAACTGTGAAGACAAAATTTGTCGCCAGCATTTGATGAATATCCAGAATGTTGGATTTGTGAATAACAATTCGACACCGTTAGGTTAAAATTTCACGCATTTACTTCTGTCTCGCGCCATGTCATGCCGCATCACAAAATCAAAACCGTTCGCATTGAAGAAAAACCAGCAACGGGTGGATCTTTCTGCCGCACAGAAAAATTAATGGGTTGATTCAGGAAATTGAGGCCCAGAAGAAATTACTGGCCACATGGTCCTCGATACCAACAGGAAATTGCCGGGAAACTGATTCTGTTACGCGATAAGTTCCGCGATCATCAGGCAGTGATGGTGGTGATGTGGGATGCTTTTTATACGCCCCGGAAGCTTGCTCGTAACCAGCAGGAAAAAATCGCACACCTGATTTGAGATTTGTTGCAATTGCTGGAGTGACAACTGAGTGTCGATCAAATTAATCAGAGCAAAATTAATAATATTGCGGATAATCGCTTGAAGCATTACAAAAAAATTTTGCAAAACCAATTGGAAGAACTACAGCAAGAAGTGATGTATATTGAACTGAACGTCAGACGAATCTCTGGGCTTGCGCCGTGTACATTTAACGCCCAAGCGGGTGTCTGCCCTGCTGAATAAAGATATTCGCACGTTACGGTATCAAATTAACCGTATTCAACATGATTTAATGTTATTCAACGCTATAAAGCAGTTAAAGTCATGACTCAAAGGCTACCGAATTCTCACGTCTGGTTTTGATCATCTTTTTTAACACCTTACTGCAATTGACTCAACCTTGGCTTGCTAAAAGAAACATTCGAGTTAGAAACATAGTCAGTATAATCATACCTTCATATAACCATGTAAAAAAATACCCTTTCGTTCAGTATCATCAATCTTGAAAGCTTATTACCATAATGAATCTGTACATTCTTTCCCGAGTCCTTCCAAATTCTAATTTCTGCGGCTATAAGCATTGTTTAAATTTACAGATAACGCTATCCTGATAAGCGATATTAATTCTTTGTCAACATAAGGCCATAATGATACAAGACGAACAAAAACGCGCAGTTGCAGCAGCTGCAATCCAGCATATTCCGGTTGGCTGTGTTGTTGGGGTGGGAACAGGTTCTACTGCCAATTGCTTTATCGATGAGCTGGCTAAAATCAAAAACAAAATCGAAGGTACGGTCGCAAGTTCGGATGCGACTGCCAAGCGCCTCAAGAGTCACGGTATCGAAGTGTTCGATCTCAATAATGTCATTGATTTGCCCGTTTATGTCGACGGTGCGGATGAGATTACCGAACATTTACACATGATCAAAGGCGGTGGCGGTGCTTTGACGCGGGAAAAAATTGTGGCTGCTGTCGCTCGAAAATTTATCTGTATTACAGACCAGAGCAAACTGGTGAATATTCTTGGCAACTTTCCATTACCCGTTGAGGTCATACCGATGGCACGCAGCTATGTCGCGCGTGAGATTGTGCACTTGGGAGGACAGCCGGCCTTACGTCAGGGATTTGTCACTGATAATGGTAACGTGATTCTTGATGTGCATAACTTACAAATCATGAATCCGGTTGAACTGGAAACGACACTGAATCAGATCGCAGGCGTTGTAACAAACGGTCTTTTCGCCAGGCGCGCAGCAGATACTCTGCTGCTTGGAACAGATAATGGGGTACGGACAATTACTATATGATTTATAATATTTATCTTTATCTGCTCAGAACCTAGCGCATCACAAATTCCATACCAAAAAAAGGCATACCATGGTTACTAAAGAACATATTTCCAAGCAGTTTGATGCCGATCTTGAAGAAGTGCGTACACGTGTTTTGCAAATGGGTGGTTTTGTTGAAGAGCAAATCGAATATGCTATTGAGGCACTGACGAGTGGCAATGAAGAGTTAATTGATCAGATCATTGCTCGTGATCATCGCGTTAACTCAATGGAAGTGTCGATCGATGAGATTTGTAATCAAATTATTGCGCGCCGACAGCCGGCTGCAGGCGACTTACGCATGATTATGATGGTAATCAAAACCATTACCGATTTGGAACGTATCGGTGACGAAGCTGCGAAAATTGCTCGGATGGCAAAGTCGATCTATTCGACTGATCGTATGCACATACCTCGCTTTATTGAAATCAGCATGTTGCCAGCATCGCTATGGATATGCTGCATAAAGCGCCTCGATTCCTTTGCACGGCTAGATTTGAATGCGGCTGCGCAAATTGTACGTCAGGACGAATTTGTAGATGAAGAATTTCGTTCCATCTTGCGTCAATTGATTACGTTCATGATGGAAGATCCAAGAAAAATCTCCACTTGCCTGGAGATAGTATTTATCGCCAAAGCAATCGAGCGTATTGGCGATCACGCAAAAAATATGTCTGAATACGTTGTTTACATGGTGAAAGGTAAGGATGTACGCCATGTGACGGCCGATCAGATTGAACAGGAAATCCGAGAATAAATACACTATTTCCTAATCAATAGTTTATTGCCAATTACTTAGATGTGTATTTACGTATTCACTATCGGTTCCAGCACATTGCAATATTACCTCCAGCACCCTGTGCTCCGGCATTTGTCAGCGTAAGCGTCCCACAAATATCACCGGCCATTGTACCCACTGAGTTGCCCGGAGTGTAAAAGTCGCATTTCCTACAGCCAGAAAGTCAATATTGTACTGAGCAGCTCCTGTTCCGGGTCTTGGTGATTGTGCAATAGGCAATACAACGGCGGCATCATCCGCCGTATTGGCAATCCCATCCGCTCCCACGCTCGCATCATACTGGTTATTTTCTGTGTAAAACTGTTCTAGAAATTGAGCATTCTCATAAAGTATTGACTTAGCCACAGCGCGGTTGGAATCTCTCACATAATTCTGGTAAGAAGGAAAAGCGACTGATGCGAGAATGCCAACAATTGCAACAGTGATTAATAACTCAATAAGTGTAAAACCGCTAAATCTCATAATATTTTCTCCAGAGTTCATAGAATCTTAATCCTTCATAATCCTGATTTCATGAATCATTCTTTTTAATGAAATAGGATAGTTCCGCTTACCCTTAGAATGCTACTGTAACAATTCATGCCAAGTAATCCGCCCGCGAAGCCCTGCGAGACCTTTTGCAGCAGTTGTTTGGATTAGCGTACCATCTGCTCTGGACGACACTAGAACATCGTCCGAAGTTCCTCTAATTCTTGTCACACCACCAACTGAGAAACCGATTTCAACACCTGCTGATAAGCCATCATCGTATCCAATAGCTCTATTTCTATTAATATCAAATGCAGGAAAGGAAAGCATGCCACCTGTCAGGAAATCAACGGTATTTACAAATCCCCTTCCACCAAAATCGCAAGGCGACGTGGATGGTATGATCGTAGTAAATGTAAATAGGCCATCTTCCAAACTCGGTACGCCGGTTATACGTTCACCGCTGATCGGTAAATTCAGGTACCAGCCTTTATGGTGGAAGAATAAGTCACCGGATTTTGTGTCGCTATGCGGGTTGCGGCATCTGTTAGTATTTTCGCTGTATTAGATTACCAGCTGTTACCGTAGCTGTGGTGTTATGGTCCCATATTGCGTAAATAGTTTGTGTCGCGGTATTGGTAGTGTCGCCCGTCTCAAGATATTTACCCGTGCCAAACAAGACCAGTTGCCCCCCATTCGGATGAAGACTAACAACGGGTGGAGCGATAATGGGTTTGCTGGTACCTGAGCTAAATAACGGCAAACCACTTATCGCCACATTCCAGCTCGCAGGTGTTGCAGAGCTCACATCAAATTTCCATAAATTGCCTTTGATGTCACCTGCATAAATGACATCCACCTTGCCATTTCCATTAGAATCAAAAGGTATCGGTGTAGAAAGACCATTGCCGGGACCTGTGTTGGCAACGAGCTTGATGTAATCTGTGCCGAGTGTCCAGCTACCATCTTCTCCCCCCGTTATAAAAAGTATATAAAGTACCGCCTTACCGTTGTCACTGTTATAACCATTACCGACAACGACTGCCCATTGACCATTTTCCATTTTCACGATTTGCTTGGCTTGGCCGTTAAATGAATTCACTGCGGGTTGATTGTAGCTATAACCCATATCAACATCATCGGTATCAGAGAATTCCCAAAGAACCAGACTTCCTGCATTGGCAACGGAAAAGGTGGGCGCTGACTGAGACGTATCTGACGGATTGGTCACATCAAGAGCATAAAAGCCTTTACCGCCGCCATTCAGACTGCCAACCAATACACTTCTCCAGCTTGATGTAGAGCTGTTATACGCATCAGCCACCATGGGAGAACCATCGACAAAATAGCGATGGCTGGCATTGTAATCCTTGTCGGTCAATCGACTTAAATTCGCATATACTGTGCTGGGAATATATGTAATCAATTCCTTCCCAGCATCTGTAGCTAAGCAACCTGGTGTTACACCAGGAATGCAGGCATTAAAACCATGTAGAATACCGTCATTTGCACCGACATATACCATTGGCAGCCGATTCTTATAGGCGGCATTGAACGCAGCATAACCTGCATAATCCACATTAGAGTAGCCCGCACTGGGTTTGCCTACATAGAAAGGTCCCGAGTTAATAATATCTCCTAGCTTACTTGTGGTACGGCTACGGAATTTATTCACAGCCGTGGAACTCGCACAATTGAATGTTCCACTTGCACCTTCATTGGTACTGCTGCCGCGTAAAAAAGCGACTCTTTCCGGTCCGCAATCATCAACACTACCTGCTGCATTCTTATTAAGTAGGGTTTTTTGCGAAGTTGTTAAGTTAGCATATTCGAATGCAACACCATCTGTGCTACCTTTTGTAATCACAACACGCGATGTTGAATTAACGGTAGCAGGTGCAAGTGAAACTGAACCAGCCTCCCATTCTGTGGCGCCTAAAGTACCGACGGAGTTAATAGGAATCGATAATAGTTGTCCGCTCCAGTCACCACTGTTAAATTTCGCTTGATAAATACGTCCGTTTGTCATAAGCGAGTTGGAATTGGCAGCTACTGCAGAGGCCGAGCCTGTTCGCGCTATAATATGCGAGAGTGTATTAGATAAAGCATTTGCAAACATGGCCGGATCAGAGGCACTAAAAAAAGCGCCACGACCATTAACGGCAGCATGCCAGAGATCATCTATCTTTGCCGCATCGCTTGCAGTTGGATCAGGCCATGACTCTGCTCCCGATGGTAATGTGGCAAGTGATCCACTGACCCCTAAGCCCACTGTAAAAGTAACCATATGCTGCCAGAAAGCAGGATCTGAAGGGTTAGTCGGCACTTTGTTGAGTAAATCTGTTCGCAAATCATTTTTCCAATATTGCATTGCAGCATCCGCTAATGTGTCACTATAAGTATCCGAATAAGGAAGAGCCGGAGCATATGCATAAGATGCTGGAGTTGCCGGTGAAGAATCATTTATGATGGTCGAACCTGACTGATTATCAGAATTACCCAAGCCCGATACAGAACCTTCAGTCCAGTAGCCATCCGTCATCAGAATATTATAATTTTGACGGCATGCATGTTGCGTGCCGCCGGTGGACCCTGGTGTCTCACCCCAAGGACCTTTGTCGTCAGTTCTTTTGAAGTATTCCCCTACACTAATCATCGCTTCTCGCAGCGGTGTTCCTGCTGCTGGAATATCATGGTCATAAAGATTGGTAAAAAAATTCGTTCTGTCTGTGCCAGTGAATTGCCTTACGCCACTTTTTACTACTTTCGTTGCTACACCATCTATCGTTGTAGAGCCTTTATTAATGGTTGCGAAGCCCACACGCATGGTATTCCCTTGCGTGGCAAATGCTCTGCCAATACCTGCGCGCGCTAATAATATGCGAGAACGATAATACGTATACCAATTCGCAAAGTTCTGAATTTCTTCGTTATAGGTACAATTAGGGACAGCAACACAATCTGAGCGATTTTCCCCGCCAACATAAGAAGACGTGGAAGATTTGATTTCAACCTGGGTATAACTACTTGCTGTATTGATAGCACCACCGTTATATTTGAAATATACGGCAGGGTAAAAGGTTTTTGACTGACTGGAAGATAGACTCCCGCTATTTTGCAACCAACGTGCAGTTTGTGTGTTGTTGACCGTAACATTGCGGCAACCTGCTGCGGTGTTGAGCGGATTGTGGTAAGCACAAGTGGGATTAGCGTTACTCATCAGCGATCCGTCAGCATTACTCCAGGGCAGGTATCTTACGGCAGGATCGTAATAAATTTTGTTGACATAACTGGAGCGTAACGAAGCAGTGTATCGGTTCGCAGGATCAAAATCTGCGACATAATTGCTGTAGTCACTTGGGCCATAAACACTTGACGCACGGGGAAACATGTAGCGTACATCTTGAAGAATCAAATTCTCCGGCATGATTTCGAAGTGCATTGATCCTGAATCATCCAAGGTAAACATCACATTGGGCGAGATATTTCCCCCCAAGAAAAGAGGGCCATTGGATAATGGAGACAATGCGTAAACCTGACTAACCCAGAAAATTTGTAAGGAAAAAGACCAGATCAATATCATCGAACGTATTAGATTCTCTTGCATCATTTCAACATCCTCTTTGATTTATCAATAAGTTAACACTAAGGTCTGAATATTTCCTGTAATTGAACCACTGTTCCTTGTCTGAGACCCTGCGCACGTACAGTAATTCGGTAGTAATAGCGCTCACCGTTGCCAGGTGGTGTTTTTTTAATACCCTCAATGATATATGTCGGCGCAGGCAAACCCGCGGCCAATGCTGGTGCTGTATAAGGCACGCCGTCAACTTGAAAAACCGTACCCGCCACATAGCTAATAGGACAATCTGGCGCACAGTAGGTCGTCCAGGCTGGACTGGGCGCTACAGCGCCCGTACCGTAGTAACACAATCCCGCTGTACAAATGGTGTCAAAGTCGACTACCCCGTCAATAGGGCTTGGCGTGTTGGTTGTCGGATCGTTATCACGAATATGTTGTTCCGCATAACGTAGCGCCATTTCTGCTGCTTGAAGCGCGACATTTCGGTCGCGTAAATTACCCGACATGCGCTCTTCCATGCTGGCCGTTTTCATCGCCGTAACACCAAACAAAGTTAAAACAACAAGAAAAATCAATCCCGTAACAAACGTCGCACCCCGCTGTTTTTGCGGCAAATTAAATCTGATGATCATGGAAAGATATTGACTCGGTTACGTAAATTGAATGTGGCGGAAAAAGCACGCCTTAATCGCCGATCCGCTGGAACAGCGACAGCGGCACCATTGCAATCCAAGTAACTTCCGGCAGCAACAATATTGGTCTTTTCAGAACGAACCAGGACACAAACACGAGCGGTAACAACTTGATCCCAATTGGCTGGCAACGCAACGTATTGGTTGGCTGATTGGTCTCCATTTGTATCAATCCCATAAAGGATCTGAAGATCCTCTACATTTTCGACCAACTCTATGCCTGAAGGTGGAGCGCCCGGTGCAAGGGGCACAACATCAATAGTGCCATCACATTGTAATCGTGCATTCACGGCATCAATATTAAAGTGGTTCTGAATGATAGTGCCTGTTGCAGTCACTGGATTACCTTCACAATCCCTATCATTAAGTGCGCCGTCATATTGTATGGTGAGTGTATCTGCCACACCTGCGGCACCGTCTGTCCCATTAATCGCTGTTCCATCAAACTCAACCTTAAAACCCGTGAACGGAATATCCGCATGTCCTGCTTGCTTTATACTGCGCCCAAGTATCTCTAATGCAAAACGGCCGCTTTCTTGTATCCGCGCATTGTCTTCTTGCACACGAAAGGCTTGGCGAGTGCTCACAAAGGTTGTTCCAATAACCAGTAGCAACACCAGACTTATTGTCACAGCGATCATTAGCTCAACCAAAGTGAAGCCTTGTTGTGTTTTGGATGAAAAATAATTTTTCATACGGTTGTTTGTTTAAATATGATGTGATATTGGTGCGAGTTTCATGGAGAAAACCTTGTCAAGAAGCATCGTGTTCCGGCTGGCGTGCCTCCTGGGCATCCAAGATCAAATGTGTCTCCCATTTCTTTTTCAGTCCACATGACTGTGATTACAAAACCGATCGCCAAATTTCCAGCTACTGTTCCCGCTCCCCCAGGTAGCAATATAGAATTAGCTGTATTCCACTGCGCATGATCATAAACAGCTATCTGAGCAGCGTCACCCTGCGGCAACACAATCATTGCTGGCGGGAATATTCGTTTCGAGTGCATCGTAGGATCCACTACGCACACCCGCTAAATTGGCACGCATCCGATCTGCAATATCCTGCGTTTGTTGCGTCGCAACTGAGCGATAATGCGACGTGGTATTGCTTTTCATACCTGTGGTCACCATGCTCGCCATTCCCAGCAGTCCAAAAGAAAGTATCAACACAGTAATCAGAACTTCCAACATACTGAAACCATACTGCTTTCTTGATTCAGTAGAATTAAGACTAGGATTCATTAACAGGCACCTGTTCCCACTTCAGTACGTAAGCGGCCTTGATTGTTAAGAACTAGAGCTCGTGAGGCGCTCGTGCCACGACTATCACACAAAGAAAAAGTAGTGTTAGAACCAAGTGAAAAACCACTTGCTGCAAAAGTTATTCTTTGACGACCGGATGTCAATGTATTGCCGCCTGACAATGCCGAACCGACATGAATAATCTCTTCACCCGCATCCACCGTACCATCGTTATTCGCATCTGCAAAAACTATCCAGCCGTTTGACCAGGTAGTTACACCAGCACAACCTGCGCTATTCGTACTGGGGCAAATTGTCGCAAAACTACTTCTTTTGATAGCTTCATTTTTCGCAAGCGTCATAGCCGAAAAAAAACTATTTACTTGTGTTATCAGTAGACTATCTTGTACAAATACTCGGTAATTGGGTACAGCCATCGTTAACAGAATACTCGCTACACTTAACGTAACTAATAGCTCTATTAATGTAAAACCCATATTGGCGATTCGGCTAATCACTTTTTTTCTTTTAACCCCAAACTAGAATTATTAGAAATTACGGTAAGAATCCAGATTTACTTGAGTGTTTTTGTGATTCTTCAAATCAAAGTGCAATGTTTGATGCTAAACAACTCCACAAAGCTCCATGAAAATCTGGATTTGCGATTGATCGCTGAAGAAATGGCTGAGAAATTTCCGTTTCAAGTGAAGCACTGCACTAGGTTACAATCACAGCCATGACACCTTATTCAATTCTTTATAGTCATAAAAGCAGCCAAGATCCATCATGAAACAGGATGTAATCGTCATTGGTGCAGGAATCATAGGGCTTGCAACGGCGGAACGCCTATTAGAACAAGGTGCAAAAGTTACGATACTTGAGCGCAATAAAGCTGGACAAGAATCATCCTGGGCAGGCGGTGGTATTTTATCGCCGCTCTGCCCATGGGATTATTCCGATGATGTTACACGTCTTGCCAGTTATAGCGCCAAACAATTTCCGGCTTGGATTTCGGCTTTACACAAAGCATCTGGAATTGATCCGGAATACGAAATATCCGGCATGCTGATATTGCCACCCTATGACGCTGAATCTGCACGACAGTGGTGTTCAAGAAGAGAAATTAAAATAGAGCAACGGAAAATACTTGGCACTCCATCGATTGGAAACAACATTGAGATTCATACCAGAAAAACATTTGATTGCGCTTTATTCTTGCCTGATATTGCACAAGTGCGTAATCCAAGATTATTACGCGCATTGCTTAAACGAGTTGCGCAATTAGGAGGAAAAATCATAGAAGGCTGTGCAGTGAATAGCCTTAAAACTGAGCGCCAGCAAATAAAAAACATTGCCTCGTCGTGTGGTGAGTTTGTTGCAGATTACACTATTGTGAGTGCTGGCGCCTGGAGCAAAGAAATATTCGGAGTGCACGCCCTCAAGTTAGCTGTCAAACCGATTAAAGGACAAATGCTGTTATTCAAATTTGATATACCGCCAGTGCATACTATACTCGTGCAGGATGATTTATATATCATCCCTCGCAGAGACGGTCATTTACTCATTGGCAGTACACTCGAAGATGTTGGTTTTGATAAACAGACAACAACATCAGCACGGAATCATCTGTTAATGCGTGCACAGACTATTCTGCCATCACTTTGCGAGATGTCCCTAAAGCAACACTGGGCAGGGTTACGTCCTGCTTCGCCGGATAACATACCCACTATTGCTCGACACCCAATAATCAGAAATTTATTTATCAACAGTGGCCACTTTCGTTATGGAGTCACTATGGCACCAGCTAGTGCAGAGATTCTGGTTAATGAGATAACGAAGGCTCCACAACCATTCGATACCACCCCCTATCAAAAAGGGTGGTATCTAGACTAGTGTTTAATTGCATAAATAGTTATATTTAAGTAATCTCCTGTTTGTTTAACGTAAGCAGGAGGCTCTCATGACACGGGTAGCAGCAAAGGTAACATGCAGCGATCAGGATCGAAAAGAATTGGAGCGACTGGGATCTAGTCGCACTGAGCAAGCTCGTTTGGTCGAGCGCGCAAAGATTGTGTTGGGCTGTCTGGCGGGTGAGCGTAACGACCAGATTGCGGCACGCATGAAGTTGCAGGCGAATACGGTAGCGATGATTTATGGAGGGCGGCATCGCGGCGTTACATGACCGAGCGCGCAGTGGCAAGCCACCCATCTACGATGCCGGCGACTTGCGCGATAGAATACGCAAACAGCTTGAACTTACTCCACCCGAAGGGCTTTCCAGTTGGGACGGAAGAACGCTAGCTCAGGCACTGGGCGTGTCAGATGACGCTATCTGGCGCATTCTTCGCAAGGAGGGCATTCAACTACGGCGCATGCGTTCTTGGTGCGTGAGTACTGATCCGGAATTCGCGGCCAAAGCAGCAGATGTGATAGGCTTGTACCTGGGGCCACCCACCAACGCACTGGTTCTGAGTATTGATGAAAAGCCATCGATTCAAGCCTTAGAGAGAAAAATTGGCTACGTTCATACCAGCAGCGGAAAAATCGTGCGCGGAATCAAAAGCACGTACAGACGTCACGGTACCGTCAATTTATTTGCCGCGCTGAACGTGGCCACTGGCGTAATCCAATCCAAGGTCACGGCAGTCAAGAAGCGTCCAGACTTCCAGGCCTTTCTTGATGACGTAGTGGCTGAGGTGCCTGTCAACCAAGAAATTCACGTGATCTTGGACAACTACGCAACCCACAAGAGAAATGATGACTGGCTAGCCCGTCATCCTAACGTCCACTTCCACTTCACACCTACTTCAGCAAGCTGGCTTAACCAAGTAGAAATTTGGTTTGGCATCTTTACACGTAAAACACTGAATGGGGCAAGCTTCCAAAGTACGGAGCAACTGACGCAAGCCATCAAAGCGTTCGTGAAACACTACAATAAAACTGCTGCGCCGTTTATTTGGAGGAAGCGCGAGGCAAGAGGTGCTCAACTCAGAAATACAATCGTTAACTTATGCAATTAGACACTAGTTATCAGGCTTTAGGTAATGGAAACACAACCGATTCAACAACACCACTTAATTCTTCTATCATCACATCTTCTCCGATTTGTTCGGCTCCGATTTGCTTGAGCCGGAATATCACTTGCTGCACCAGTATTTCCGGTGCCGAAGCGCCAGCCGTAATACCGATGATTTTCTTTCCAAGAAACCAATCTTCTTGCAATTGTTCGGCGCGATCTACCATATAGGCTTCCACATTGGCATTTCTTGCCACTTCACATAACCGGTTAGAATTTGAACTATTGGGAGAACCTACTACAATGACCAAATCGCATTGATCCACCATTTTTTTAACTGCATCTTGACGATTCTGCGTAGCATAGCAAATATCATCTTTTTTTGGGCCGGTAATCATAGGAAATCGCCTCTTCAAGGCATCGACAATGCGCGCCGCATCATCAACTGACAAAGTGGTTTGTGTTACATAAGCCAAGTTAGCCTCGTCTTTAACTTTTAAAGCATCAACATCCGTTTCGGTCTCTACCAGATACATCCCTTTGTCTTCACCTTCAATTTGTCCCATCGTTCCTTCAACTTCCGGATGACCCTGATGGCCGATCATGATGATTTCCTTGCCATCCTTGCGCATCTTGGCTACCTCCACATGAACCTTGGTAACCAGCGGACAAGTTGCATCAAATACCTTCAACTTGCGATCCGCAGCCTCTCGCCTTACAGCATGCGATACGCCATGCGCACTAAAAATCAGAATACTATCCTGTGGTACTTCATCCAGATTCTCTACAAAAACAGCACCTTTTTTCTCAAGATTCTCAACCACAAAACGGTTATGCACAACTTCATGGCGCACATAAATCGGCGCGCCATGCATTGTGAGCGCCCGTTCAACAATTTCTATGGCACGATCCACACCGGCACAAAAACCTCTGGGATTTGAGAGTAGTACTTTGATCATTTATTTATTCTCCAACAAGGGATATTTGCCTAGGAGCCTGTCGGACTTAAGGTCAATCTACTGCGCCAATGGGAAAATGGTTCATATTTCCTCAATTTTTCATTACATAGTCTCGCTATGCGCTTCAAAATTGCAGAAAATCTGCACTCGTTATCCCGCTTGGCTCGCTACGACTGCTTGAGTCTGGCAGGCTCCTAGACCGAGTTCAGTGATAAGAGCATACCGCATTCAATATAACAAATCTCAGGCATTGAATTTTGACAGTGTTCATATCTCTCGATAGCGTTTTGTCAATGCGACACGTTTTTCATAAGCTTCCCGTGCAATCTGAATATCTTCCAGAAATTGCGGCAGCTCTTTCATTAGCAGTGCTTGTGGCCCATCGACCAATGCCTTACCGGGTGCCGGATGAAAGTCGACCAATACCATATTAGCACCAGCTATGACGCCCTGCGCCGTTACATGCATAACGTCCAGAATACCATCTGGAGAGCTTGCGCGGGTACCCACTGAATGCGATGGATCAATACAAACCGGCATACGAGTCAACCGTTTGACAACAGGCACATGGGAAAAATCAACAAAGTTACGATGCGGGTCACCCATATTTGTTTTCATACCGCGCAATCCGAAAACCACTTTGCGATTTCCCTCCGAAGCCAGATACTCCGCAGCATTCAATGATTCGTCCAGAGTAATGCCAAATCCTCGTTTAATCAGCACTGGAAAATTCTGCTGACGACCAACAATTTTCAGCAGCTCAAAGTTCTGTGTATTCCTTGTACCAATTTGCAGCATAACACCAGTTGCATTACCCGTTTGATACAGCGCATTGCTTATTTCTTCCAAGTGGGATTCGTGCGTAATCTCCATCGCGATAACCTTTATGCCATACTTTCCTGCCACATCAAAAACATAAGGGAGGCAGGTTTTGCCATGCCCCTGAAATGAATAAGGACTGGTACGTGGCTTATAGGCACCCATTCGCGTACAAACCTGTCCATGGTCACGCAATGCCTTCATCATCATTTCAACATGCTCAATGGTATCAACTGCACACAATCCTGCGAACACATTCAGTGTATCCTGCCCAAAACGGACACCGTTATAATCAAAATGTGTTGGGCGATCATCATTCTTGTGCCGTCCTAAAACACGATATTCCTCAGAAACCCGAACTACCCGGTCAACACAAGGAAGGGAGCTGACATCTTCAATAGATAATACTTTAGTGTTACCTATCAGATAGATCTCTGTCAGTGTTTGTTCAATACCCTCTTCAGTATGAACCCGCGTTGATATCCCTGAAAAATTGGCAAGATGCGCCAACAACTGTTTATATTCCGGACTATCAAGCCGGGTATTTGGAACAAGGATAAGAATCATAAAATAATTTCAAAAAGATAATGCTAATTCATTAGCATAAGATAAAATAGCTGACGATTCTAACCGAAAAAACCATTCGACACCATGACTCTAATAAACACTCAGCTATTCCCGCTCATACACAGATACAAGGAAAATAAAGCCATTCAGCGGTCTTTAAAAATAAGTTTTCGTAAACTTTTAACTAAATTACAATATTATGGAAGCATAAATTAAAGTGATAGGTGAGTATTATGCCGAAATATGCCTTTCGCGGGTATTTAAGCGCGCCCGGTTTAATCAAGGAAGTTCGCGCCTGTTTTGAAAGAATAGAAGACAATGGAAACGGCAAAGTATTCTCATTGAGTGATTGTTTGATGTCGGGATTTGCGGTTTTTAGCTTAAAGTATCCTTCATTATTGCAATTTGACCAAGGCAGGGAAGATGATTTGGTTCGGGCTAATTTGAAATCCTTGTATGGCATTGATCGCGCGCCATCGGATACTTATTTACGGGAACGACTGGATAATGTCTCCCCTGAGCTTTTGCGCCGGTCATTTAGGCGCATACTGCACCTGCTTCAGCGTGGCAAAGGGTTGGAGGGATTCGAATACCTGGATGGTTATTATCTTTTATCCATTGATGGAACGGGTTATTTTTCTTCTTCACAAGTGCATTGTGAACAATGCTGCCAGAAACATCACCGTGACGGTCGTATTAGATTTGAGAGGGATTATATTTTTCCTGAACCAGTGGATCCTTCCTCAAAGTTGCATAATCAAAAAAACCTTTAGCACAATATAATTGTAAGTCATCAACTTTACTCGAACTCCGCCCATGGAATCAAACTTACACAGCTATTCAACTAATCATGTGACAATTTGTCACATGGCATTTCAAAAGAATTTAAGCTAATGTTCTACATTAGCTCGCAATTAAAAAGAAACTTTACGATATCCTCCCATAATGTTTTGTGACCTCAGTCAATCACCTCTCAGTAAAAATTTACAACGTTTATTTTTGCTCCGGAATATTGCCATCATTGCTCAGTGTCTTACATTTGGGATAGTGTACTGGACTATCGATATTGTAATTCCATGGGAACAAATGATCACAGTTGTCGCATTACTCGCTCTGCTAAATCTATTGACATGGATACGGTTACACCGCAAATGGCCGATATCCCATACGGAGTTTTTTTTGCAATTACTGATAGATGTTTTTGCACTGAGTACTTTATTGTATTTCAGTGGCGGCTCGACCAATCCATTTATCTCATTATATCTATTGCCTCTGACAATCGCCGCCGCCACACTACCTTGGCGGTATACATGGGTTATGGCTATCATCACGATTGCTTGTTATACGCTGCTATTATTCAATTATGTGCCATTACCGCACGAACATAGCAATCATCTCATTGAATTTGCCTTGCATGTATCAGGAATGTGGTTAGCGTTTGTATTAAGTACTGTAATCATTGCATGGTTCGTCGTTAAAATGAGCTCCTCGATTCGAGACCGGGATCGGGATCTTGCTAAAGCGCGAGAGCAGGCATTACGCAATGAACAAATTATCGCTCTGGGAACACTGGCAGCCGGCGCAGCACACGAACTTGGCACACCGCTCTCAACTATGGCTGTTGTGACCGGAGAATTACAGCAAGAATATAAAAACGATGTTGAATTCCAGAACAATATTCATATCCTGCGTGATCAGATTGTTCACTGCAAGCAAACTTTGACCCAATTACTGGCCAAAGCGGGTCAAGCCAGAACTGAGCACGGCAGCGAACTTCCTGTCGATGAATTTCTTAATCAAATTCTTGATAAATGGAAGCTAATACGCCCATCTGTTAAATTTACTTATCAAAGTACAGGCACACAGCCTGTACCCAGAATTATGGATAATCAACTATTGAGCCAATCCATACTCAACCTACTAAATAACGCTGCAGATGCCTCTACAAAATGTATAGAGATCGAAAGTCATTGGGAAAATCAGATGCTACATCTTGAAATTATTGATGATGGCGAAGGATTGTCTGCAGAAGCCATGCAACGTGCTGGCGAAGCTTTTTTTTCCAGTAAAACGCCCGGGCAAGGCTTTGGAATTGGCTTGTTTCTGGCGAATGCAAATATTGAGCGATTTGGCGGCAGTGTTCGTTTGTTTAATCTGGAAAGTGGTGGGGCCTGCACACAGGTTGTTTTGCCGCTATTAGAACCAATATCATGATCAAGCCTTCATTAACCGACAACAGCGAATACCCCAGTTTATTCATTGTCGATGACGATAAAGTTTTTTGTGATGTTCTGGCAAAAGCGATGGCAAAGCGTGGCTTCAGCGTAACGTGCGCATCTACTATTGAAGATGCATTAATTCTGGCTGAAGCTTCAACACCTGAATATGCAATTGTTGATCTGAAATTATCCAGTGAATCCGGATTGGTACTGGTTGAGAAATTGAAAACCTTGGATCCCGGTACCCGCATTGTCATGTTGACGGGGTATGCAAGTATCGCTACAGCGGTTGAAGCCATCAAACTGGGCGCCATGCATTACCTTGCAAAGCCAGTCGATGCCGATGACATTATGGCTGCATTTGAACGTACAGTTGGCGAATCGAATATACCCATCAGCGCAAATCCATTATCGGTAGGACGATTCGAATGGGAATATATTCAGCGCATCCTCGCCGAGAATGATAATAATATATCGGTCACTGCAAGAATATTAAATATGCATCGCCGCACATTACAGCGCAAGCTTGCAAAAAAACCGCTGCGTGAATAAATCAGAAAATCCTATTGAAACCTTGCAATTACACGAATATCTTGTCCAATCATGCGCACATCCTGAATTCTAAGCACTTTCTTTTGTCCAAGATTTGTCAATTCAGGCAACTGCACCATCCCCTGTGCATCGTTACCAAGCAGATGCGGTGCAAGAAAAATAATCATCTCATTAACTAATCCGGCTTCAACCAAAGCGCCATTCAGTCCACACCCAGCTTCCACCAATACTTCATTCATTCCAAGATCTGCCAGCATCGTCATCATTTTCCCCAGATCAACTCTGCTTCCGGCGCTGGGCAAAACAATGACCCGGACACCCATCTTAAGCAGCGCAGCATTCTTTTCTGGATTGCCATCATTAGCGGTGAAGATAAATATTTCTCCTTCACCTTGTAGTAATTTCGCATCTAATGGAATAGCTAACTTACTGTCCACGATAATTTTTTTTGGTTGGCGGCGTGTTTCGATGTGACGCACTGTTAATTGAGGATTATCGGATTTTACAGTACCGATACCTGTCATGATAGCGCATGAACGTGCCCGCCATCGGTGTCCATCATGTCGCGCAGCTTCACCGGTAATCCATTGACTAACACCATTATTCAACGCTGTCTTGCCATCCAGGCTTGTGGCAGCTTTTAATCTGACCCATGGTTTCTTATGCACCATACGAGTGACAAAACCCAAATTCAGCGCACGCGCTTCTGCTTCTAATAAGCCGGCCTGTACTGCAATACCGGCCTCTTTCAATAATGCTTTGCCACGACCTGATACAATCGGGTTAGGATCTTCCATGGCGATAATAACCTTGGCAATTCCTGCACCAATCAGAGCATTAACACATGGTGGTGTGCGTCCATAATGACTACAAGGTTCCAGTGTGACATAGGCTGTTGCGCCTTGTGCTGCTTTGCCAGCATCATTTAATGCATTAATTTCCGCATGCGGTTGCCCAGCTCTTTCATGCCAACCACTCCCAATTATCTGTTCATTATGGGTGATCACACAACCAACACGCGGATTTGGCGCTGTACCGTAAAGCCCCTTCTCAGCTAACCGCAGCGCGTACGACATGAAAGCATAATCGGCGGGAGAGAACATCTAAGGGATTGTGATATGCAATTGCTATTGATCGGGTTAACAAGTAACCAGTAAAATAATCATCAGGCTATTTTAAGTTGCATTCCTCGATGCAGCTACTTACTTGGTTTTTGTACTTCTTTGATCGCATCACGAAAATCATCCACGTCCTGAAAGCTTTTATAAACGGATGCAAATCGAATATAGGCTACTTGATCGAGCTTATAAAGTTCTTGCATCACACTTTCACCAATACTACGTGACGAAACTTCGCGCTCCCCGTACTTAAAAACTTTTGCACAATACGGTCGATCGCAGCATCCACATAGCTTGTAGGAACAGGGCGCTTATGGAGTGCGCGTTTAAATCCCGTCAACAGCTTGTTTCGATCAAACTCAGCCCGACTGCCATCATGCTTTACAACTTGGGGCAAACGTAATTCAACTGTCTCGTATGTCGTAAAACGTTTGTCGCAAGCCTGA
The DNA here is from genome assembly GCA_016721865.1 of Nitrosomonas sp. GTDB lineage: Bacteria > Pseudomonadota > Gammaproteobacteria > Burkholderiales > Nitrosomonadaceae > Nitrosomonas. The sequence continues at coordinate 133,378 of JADKHF010000008.1, forward strand.
CAACGCCGTCGCCGTCGTATTTTTTGACCATCCTCACTTACCCGAGAATCAATCACACTGGTGTCATCTGCGCAACAAAAAGGACATTTCATACTACACTAAGCCAGCAGCATCAGACTGAGCAGATCATATTTTTAAGATCTGCTCAATTTGATAAAGCTATTCATAAACCGGAAATTTGGCACACAATTGCTTCGCTTCGGTGGCCACACGTGACAAAACTGCCGAGTCCTCAGGTGCAGCAAGCACATCAGCAATCAGATTGGCTAATTTCTCCGCTTCCAACTCTTTAAAACCCCGTGTGGTTATTGCCGGTGAACCAATTCGAATACCACTGGTTACAAATGGTTTTTGCGGATCATTGGGAGTGGCATTTTTGTTAACCGTAATATGTGCCAATTCAAGCGCTTCTTCTGCCTTCTTACCAGTAAGGTTCATCGCACGCAAATCAACCAGAAACATATGACAGTCTGTTTGACCCGACACAATTCGCAAACCGCGACTGATCAGCACTTTTGCCATTACACGAGCGTTCTCAATGACTTGCTCCTGATAATCCTTAAATTCTTTACTGGCAGCTTCCTTAAATGCAACCGCTTTGGCCGCAATCACATGCATCAATGGGCCACCCTGAGTTTGTGGGAAAATAGCAGAATTCAATGCCTTCTCGTGTTCAGGTTTGGCCATAATAATACCGCCACGCGGACCGCGCAGTGTTTTATGCGTAGTGCTTGTAACAAAATCCGCAATGCCAACCGGATTAGGATAAAAGCCAGCAGCCACCAATCCGGCATAATGAGCCATATCTACGAACAGATAGGCATCCACAGAATCGGCAATTTTGCGAAAACGTTTCCAATCAATAACTCGTGCATAAGACGAAGCGCCCGCAACAATCATTTTTGGCTTATGTTCATGAGCTAATTGCTCAACTTGATCATAATCAAGCAACTCAGTTTCCGGATGCAAGCCGTAAGAAATCGAATTAAAAATCTTTCCACTCATACTAACGCTAGAACCATGCGTTAAGTGCCCACCGTGCGCTAGCGACATGCCCAGCAGGGTATCGCCAGGCTTTAGCACTGATAGATAGACTGCTGCATTGGCTTGCGAACCTGAATGCGGCTGTACATTGACATATTCAGCACCAAAGAGTGCTTTTAATCGATCAATAGCCAGTTGTTCCACCTGATCAGCGTACATACAACCGCCATAATAGCGTTTGGCCGGATAGCCTTCGGCATATTTATTGGTTAGAACAGAACCCTGAGCCTGCATAACTGCGGGACTTGCATAATTTTCCGATGCGATTAATTCAATATATTCTTCCTGGCGCTGTATCTCGCCTTTAATCGCTTGCCATACTTCTGGGTCGACATTTTCTATAGTTTGTTTCTGCGAAAACATGGTGATACCAATCCTTTGAAATATTTTTAAACCGAGAAAATACGTATATTACCATTACCTGTCGAAACGCAGATAGCTGATCACAAGCAGTAGAATAAAAAAGAGAAGAATTTATCTTAATTGCAAGTAATCTTCATCAGTGATTTTAGATCAATTTTTAGTTTTGTCGAGGATTCTTTTACTTTCACAACTTACGATTCACCGAGGTCTTACCATAAGGAGCGCTACAGATAGCTTTATTGACTTTTCAGTCATATCGAAGGGTACTTCAACTGAGAGGCTGTGAAAAAACCATTTGTGCACTGGCTTCAACTGACCAGTAGCAGGTAAAATAACGGAAACGAGCCATTTAATTTGTTCCTGCCATGACAACGTCATCAATCCCTGATTTATTTCCTGAAGACCTCAACATGATCATTAATCCCAGGCCCTTGGCTAAACCCTTGGTTGCAGTCGTAGCGCGGGTACTGATGCCGAATCGGTTGCAAGTGGAATTACGACCGAGCGATCTGGAATCGTTGTTACCGGAAGATCATCGGGCCAGGATCGTATGGGCGTATGTAGAGCAGGCTGACTTGAGCGGAATCTATGCTGGAATCAAGGCAGTGGAAGGTGGCAGTGGCAGAACACCGATTGCACCGGAAATTTTGTTTTCGTTGTGGTTGTATGCCACTGTTGAGGGAGTGGGCAGTGCACGGACGATTGCGAGGCTAACCGAGGCGCATGATGCCTATCGGTGGATTTGCGGAGGAGTACAGGTCAACCATCACACACTGTCGGATTTTCGGGGGGGGAGCATGAAGCGGAGTTTGATGGCTTACTTACAGACAGTGTGGCGGCCTTGTTGGCGGTGAAAGCGGTCGAGCTCAAGCGGGTAGCACAGGATGGCATGCGGGTAAGGGCGAGTGCGGGAGCATCATCATTCCGGCGCCGGGGGACGCTGGAGCGCTGCCTGGAAGAAGCGCGCACGCAGATAGAGACCTTAAAGCGGCAAGTTGAAGACGATCCTGGAGTCATGACGCGTCGGCAACAAGCAGCTCGGGAGCGTGCTCAACGAGAGCGACAAGAACGGATCGAACAAGCGCTGCAGCACTTGCCGGAATTGGAAAAGCTCAGGAAAAGCAAGGCAAGAAAACGGAAGACGCGCGGGCATCGACCACCGATGCCGAGGCCACGGTCATGAAGATGGGTGATGGCGGGTTTCGCCCAGCTTACAACGCGCAATATGCCACCGATACCGAAACTCAAGTCATCGTGGGAGTCGAGGTGAGCACGGCAGGTAGTGACATGGGGCAACTGGTGCCAATGATCGATCAAGTTAATGAACGCTACAGCAAAAACCCGCAGCAGTGGCTGGTCGATGGTGGCTATCCAGCCCATAATCAACTGGATCAAGCAGAAACGAAGACCTGCGTTTACGCGCCCATACCAAAATCGAGAGACGATGCCAGTGACCCCTGTCAACCGAAACCCGGGGATAGTCAAGCGGTAAGAGATTGGCGCCAGCGCATGGGAACAGACGAAGCCAGGAAAGTATACAAGGAGCGAGCCGCAACCGCCGAATGTGTCAATGCACTAGCCAGGGAACGCGGACTAACCCGGCTGAGAGTACGTGGCAGAACCAAGGTGCGGGGCGTATTGTTACTCCATGCGCTAGCGCACAACTTGATGCGAACCTTTGCCTTAGCGCCCGAATTGCTCGGATTTGGCACCCAACACAGTCCATTTCGTTAGTGGCTGGCGGGCAAAGGGAGCAGAATAATCGCAGAATCAGGGGGAAAGCGGCTGGCTTGACGCTCTTTTGAAAGACAGGGTGTCAATCTGATGTATCCCATGGAAAATCGTGTCGGCTCAATGCCGTCTTCGCCAGAATGCTACCCCTCGCAAAAATCGATTTTTTCACAGCCTCTGAGTTGTGGTAAAAAGTTGCAGCGCGGCGGGAGGCTCCTTATTCTTATAAAGGTATAAGGTTGTATGGCGCATTTCATATACACCGGAGCGAACCATATCGAAAATCTCAGGTGGCACCTTATGTCTACAGGGCGCATCAACGATAATGCACCTACGATCGGCTGACATCTTTTTTACATTACTGCAAAACGCTTTGCGCAATCATATAGCATCCGCATGCCTTCTGCCCAAGAGATCTCCAGTCGTCACTGGTAAGTTTGTGCAGAAGCAATCTGTGCTAAGGATAAAAAAACAGTGTGAAGAAACCATAGCTTGCAACATATTATCCGCCATTGCTTCCGAGCGATGAAACAGTAGAACAGCTTTTCTGTATGTGTATAAATCAGCTATCTATCAGATAATTGCAGCTTCTTCCTCAAAGAGAAGTGTCACTTTATCATTACTATCAATATCAACAGTTACCTTACCGCCATTGACTAAACGGCCAAACAATAATTCATCAGCCAATGCACTACGAATCGTATCTTGGATAAGCCGCTCCATAGGTCGTGCACCCATTAGTGGATCAAAACCATATTTTGCAAGATACTTGCGCAATTGTTCTGTGAAAGTTGCTTCCACTTTCTTTTCGTGAAGCTGTGTATCAAGTTGAATCAAGAACTTATCGGTTACTTGCAAAATAATTTCTTGATCTAAAGGAGCGAATGAAATAATCGCATCTAACCGGTTACGAAACTCAGGAGTAAATAATTTCTTGATATCAACTAATTCATCACCTGCAAGTTTTGATTTTGTAAATCCCATCGAAGATTTAGTAAGTGATTCGGCACCTGCATTTGTAGTCATGATAATAATAACATTGCGAAAATCTGCCTTACGCCCATTATTATCCGTCAGCGTTCCATAATCCATGACCTGCAACAGAATATTGAAAATATCTGTATGCGCTTTTTCGATTTCATCCAATAATAAAACCGAATAGGGATGTTTAATCACTATTTCTGTCAACAATCCACCTTGATCATAGCCCACATACCCTGGTGGTGCGCCAATCAGACGAGATACTGCATGACGTTCCATATATTCAGACATATCGAAGCGATGCAAGTGAATGCCAAGCGCATAGGCTAATTGCCTTGCCACCTCGGTTTTCCCAACCCCTGTTGGTCCTGAAAAGAGAAAAGAACCCACGGGTTTCCGCGGATTACCCAATCCACTTCTTGCCATTTTGATAGCTGCAGTCAGTGCATTAATTGCATTGTCCTGACCAAAAACAACGGCTTTCATATCACGACCCAACGTTTTCAATTTATTGCGATCGTTCGTGGAAATATTTTGTGGAGGAATTCGCGCAATCTTGGCTACCACATTCTCAATCTCACTTTTGCCGATAACTTTCCGTTTCTTCGATTTTGGCAATATACGCTGTGCAGCACCAGCTTCATCCAGCACATCAATTGCTTTGTCTGGCAGATGCCTATCATTAATATAACGCTCCGATAGTTCTGCTGCAGAAACTAATGCACTGGCAGTATATTTAACCTTGTGGTGTTGTTCATAACGAGATTTCAGGCCACGTAAAATAGCTACTGTTTCATCTACGCTTGGTTCGTTAACTTCTATCTGCTGGAATCGCCTTGATAATGCGTGATCTTTTTCAAATATCCCACGGTACTCATTAAAAGTTGTGGCGCCGATACACCGTAATTGCCCAGTACTTAAAACTGGTTTCAGCAAATTTGATGCATCCAGAACACCACCTGAAGCAGCACCAGCACCAATTAGTGTATGTATCTCATCTATAAACAAAATGGCTGTTGGATTATCAGTTAATTGTTTTAGCAATGTTTTCAAGCGTTGTTCAAAATCTCCGCGATATTTGGTACCCGCCAATAAAGCGCCCATATCAAGCGAATAAATTTGATGCTTTAAAAGTAAATCAGGCACATCTTCTTCAACGATGCGTTTTGCCAAGCCTTCTGCAATTGCAGTTTTCCCCACGCCGGCTTCACCAACTAATAGAGGATTGTTTTTACGGCGTCGGCATAACGTTTGTATTACGCGCTCGATTTCCTGCTCACGTCCCACCAAGGGATCAGTTTTGTTAATTAATGCCAAGTGATTGAGATTTACCGTGTAATTCTCGAGCACTCCACTAGAATTAGCTTCGTGTTCTCCATCCCCTTCATTTTCAGTCTTAGTGTCATTCTCATGCGTCACTTTGCGAATATTATGAGAGATATAATTGACTACATCTAAACGTGTCACACCTCTCTGAAGTAAGAAATAAACGGCATGTGAATCTTTCTCACCAAAAATAGATACTAATACATTAGCGCCGGTAACTTCTTTCTTTCCAGATGACTGCACATGCAAAATGGCGCGCTGAATAACGCGCTGAAAACCTAATGTAGGTTGTGTATCAACCTCTTCTTTACCATTAATCACCGGTGTATGACACGCAATATGATCCACCAATACTGATCGCAGACCTTCAATATCCACTAGGCAAGCATTTAATACTTCAGCAGCACTAGCATTATCCAGCATCGCCAGCAGCAAGTGTTCTACTGTAATGAATTCATAACGCTTTTGTCTGGACTCTACAAACGCCATATGTAAACTGACTTCTAAATCTGGCGCAATCATTTCAGTTTTCCTCCATTATACACCTAAGTGGGTGCTGATTTTTTCTTGCAAATTCAATTACCTGACTGACCTTGGTGCTCGCAATATCACTTGGGTATATACCACACACACCAACCCCCTCCATATGCACCTCTAACATTATCCGTGTTGCTTGCTCTTGATTCATGGAAAAAAAAATTTTCAACACCTCAATCACAAACTCCATAGGAGTAAAATCATCATTTAATAATAAAATTTTATACATGGAAGGAGGTTTTTGTTCTATTTTCTCCTGTGCAAGTATAACGGCTTCTGAGTGACTTTCCGTCATAACTGTTTTCCCTACTCATTCTTATATAAAAAATATATTGTACAAAATACTTCATTATCGACATATTTGACGATTACGACAAAATTTTCAAGTATCTTGAGACAATTACCCAGTTCTTGAACACAAATATGTTGTAACAACTTGACTTTAGCCCTGGATTTGCGTAAAACTGCAAATGGCGTTTGGCTTCAAGTTCTCTGCGGTACCGGTTTTATCCGTCAATGGTCTTGAAATTCAAATAGTGTTAGGGTTTCCGGCCCAGTTTTTATATAGGAAGTAGAAATGGCAACAGGTACAGTAAAATGGTTCAACGATTCCAAAGGTTTTGGTTTTATTACTCCTGACGATGGCAGCGAAGATTTGTTTGCGCACTTCTCAGCAATCAATATGTCTGGATTTAAAACTCTTAAAGAAGGCCAAAAAGTGAGTTTTGATGTCACTCAAGGACCGAAGGGAAAACAAGCCTCTAATATCCAATCCGCTTAACTTTCGTAAAAATACTGGCTTAGACCTCTTTATTGATAATAACAATACAACAAGCAACTAAAGCAAGAAGAATATAATTCTAGAGTACGTTACCCCTTTGTTAGTATGGCAAAGGGGTTTTTATTCTTCCTACTCCCAATAGAAGCGAACAGCATTCTCACTCCCATCCGCTTTATCAAATCAAACTCACATATTCTCGATCATTGCATTACCAAAATTAGAAGAAGAAACCTGTCTGGAATCAGTCATTTGTCGCGCAAAATCATACGTAACTATCTTGTTTTTAATGGTTTTTTCCATTGCTCTGATAATAAAATCGGCCGCTTCTCCCCAACCTAAATGCCGCAACATCATTTCCGCTGATAATATAATTGAGCCAGGATTTACTTGATCTTTTCCCGCATATTTAGGTGCCGTACCGTGTGTTGCTTCAAAAATGGCAATAGAATCGCTAAGATTAGCCCCTGGTGCAATCCCAATTCCGCCTACCTGTGCAGCCAATGCATCAGAAATATAATCACCATTTAAATTTAGAGTGGCAACTACGTCATATTCTTCTGGACGTAACAAGATTTGCTGCAAGAAAGCATCCGCAATCACATCCTTGATAATAATCCCGCCTTTTTCTAACGGCAATTTCATCCACGGCCCCCCATCCAGAAATTCCGCTCCAAATTCCCTGGCAGCCAAGGCATAGCCCCATTTCTTGAACGCACCTTCAGTAAACTTCATAATATTTCCTTTATGCACCAAAGTAACCGATTGGCGCTTATTATCAATAGCGTACTGAATTGCCTTCCGAACAAGACGTTCTGTCCCCTCTTCCGAAACTGGTTTGATACCAATACCGGAGGTCCGAGGAAAACGTATACTGGTGACTCCCATATCTTTAATCAGAAAATTAATTACTTTTTTGGCGGACTCTGATTCTGCTTCCCATTCAATACCTGCATAGATATCTTCAGAATTTTCTCTGAAAATAACCATATCTGTCTTCTCCGGATTCTTCACTGGACTAGGTACACCACTAAAATAACGTACTGGCCGTAAACAAATATATAAATCCAGTTGTTGACGAAGCGCTACATTAATCGAACGTATACCGCCACCAATCGGTGTTGTCAGCGGGCCTTTAATGGAAACCGCAAACTCCTTGGCGGCTTGTAAAGTTTCTTCCGGTAGCCACACATCCGATCCATAGATTTGTGTTGACTTCTCGCCGGCATAGATTTCCATCCACGAAATCTTGCGTTTCCCCCCATAAGCCTTCTTAACCGCTGAATCGACGACTTTCTGCATTACCGGAGTAATATCAACACCAATACCATCACCTTCAATAAAAGGAATTATTGGATTATCAGGTACATTTAACGAATTATCATCATTAACCTGAATTCTTTCTCCATCACTAGGTATTCTTATATGCTGATACATGACATCTCCAAGTATTCGAATGCAGATGCAATTTATTAAAATATTCCGGTCAGCTAAACATTTTTGAATGTTGTCACCTTGCTTGTAAATTGCAATATAAATTTGCTAAAACTAAAATAAAGCTTTACGTTTCGGCTATTATACGTGTAAACACGACACCTTTCCACGCGAATGGTAAACCCGTTGCTGCTTATCCCTGATCCTCTAGGAAAGCTTGATTAAGTCCTTTGACATCTCGTGATGAACTTCAACGTGGCGATTACATTCACAATGAGCTTGTCTGACCAGGAACGCAGTCAACTTATTCAGAGTTTCCTTGGTATCAAAAGAACAATTACTTATGAAGAAAATACTTGGTTCATTTGATGTAAAACGGTACTTTGGATAAGCAGAATTTCACTCAATTTCAAGAATCGTTCAGCAGCAACTCGACCCTCACAATGAATCTAAACCTCCTTATTCCCAGTCTGTTCTGGCCTGACACCTCACAACCAAAAATTTATGATGATCTATCAGTACCTTCTTTAGAAGCACTATTATCAAAAAGTACTTCTAAAATGAATCCTCCACAAAAAGTAGAAACATGGCTATGTCAGGAATTTAATGTGGCAAAGCAAAAAAACGACTGGCCTATTGCACCGCTAACGCTTCTCATCGATGCTCCTGCTTTGGCAAAAACAAGTAAAGATTTCTGGATGCGTGCCGATCCTGTTCATCTACGTATCGAGCAAAACCATATCATGTTAGCTGATAGTCAAGCTTTCCAAATTTCTATAGAAGAAGCCGAGCAAATAGTGCAGGATCTCAATCACAATCTGGGTAATCATGATTTTTCTTTCTTCTCATTGCATCCTGAGCGTTGGTATATCCGAATGCCCAAAGCGCCGGATATCTTTACACACACACTTGGTCACGTCACATGCAAGAACATTAATAATTTCTTGCCAACAGGCTCTGACAGTATCGTTTGGCGTAAAATATTCAATGAAATTCAGATGTTGCTTCATGAGCACCCGATTAATCAAGCGCGTGAATCGCGTGGAGAATTGACCATTAATAGTGTTTGGTTCTGGGGGGGCGGGTATTTGCCGCAATTGACACAATCTTCTTATACGCATGTATGGAGTGATAATGACTTACCGCGCGTATTTGCTTTAGTCAGTAACACAAATCATTCAAAGTTACCTGCTGATACGCAGAAATGGCTCCAAACGGAAACCTCAGGGAATCATCTTGTTATATTGGATGCTTTACATGGAAAAGCCAGATATAGAAATGCTTATAGTTGGCGTGAAACTCTCGGGAACATGGAGAAAAGTTGGTTCTTACCCTTATATACATCACTTAAAAAAGGAAAAATCAAGCAATTAACCATTACAGCGCTTAACGAAGATTCATCGCAGAGTTTTGTGATAACCCCTTCTGACTTATGGAAATTCTGGCTTAGATCCAAGCCACTTCCCGCTCATAAAGAAAAACACTAGCAAGAACAAGGAATCATCGTGCAAAAAATCTCATTTTTTAATAATGTCAAACCTTATCTGGCAGTTTGCATTGCGTTAATACTTGCAATTGTTCTTTTAGCTGACAGCTATTTTTTAATGAAATCCCATCACACTTTCTAGCAACGTTATGGTTTTCCTTGATCTTCTCAATACTTATAGCAATGATCCAAATAGCAGGTTCAGAAAAAAATCACAGAAGCATCTCTGATCAACTTCTTGTAAGCAAGGAAAGACTTGGGAATGAGATTAAACATCGGCTGTGGGCTGAGAAAACAGCTTCTGAAAGCAAAATAAAATCACAGTTTGTCGATGAAAACATTCCTGTCATGTTGGCTTATTTTAATAGTGATCAACGTTGCCGTTACCATAATAGAATATTTCGCCGATGGTTTGGATTAAAACCAGATCAGATAGATGGCCGGCTTTTAAAAGAATTCTCAAATGAAGAGTTTTTCTCTGATATTCAGAATTGCATTGAAGAGATACTAGCCGGGAAAACAGTACATAATGAACGTATTCTAAAATCGACCAAGGGCTTCCCTTATATTTTTACGGAACAATATCTTCCCCATCTTGACAGCAAGGGGAAAACTATTGGTTTCTACACGTTACACACCCCCCGGGCACAAGAAAAAAGCCGCGATTCTTCAAAAAAGAAAATGGAAAACCCAACTAAACCGGAGCCAGATAATTCCAACAAAACACTGACTAAAGACGATGCAACCTTGCAACAGAGTACTCAAACATCCAAATCAGGAATTACTGCTGCACGCATTACTCAGGCAATTGAGGGGGGAGAATTTAATCTTTATTGCCAGGAAATAGCGCCTATCAAATCTTCTATCACGACAGTTTCACATTATGAGATTCTTATTCGCATGCATGAGGAAGAAAATAACCTGATGCCCCCAGGCTCATTTTTACCTCTTGTAGATCAATTTAAAATGATGCCAAAACTGGATCGATGGATAATCAATCATATTGCCCAGTGGCTAACTGCCCACCCACAAGCGAACTCTGTATTTTATATTAATGTAGCTAAGGATACTTTAAGTGACCGAGCTTTTCCTGGCTTTATTCAAGATCAATTACAAAAAATAAAAGCCCCGGCTTCCAATCTCTGCTTTGAGATTGAAGTTTCAGACGCAGAAGCTAATACAGCCGATACACTTATCTTTACGCAAAGAATTCGCGAGCTTGGCTGCTTGGTTTCGCTATGTAGCTTTAGCGAGAGTCCTGAATCATTAAATCTACTCGACAAAATGAAAGTTGATTACCTGAAAATTGATGGGAGTTTAGTTTGCAATATACTTCGGGATGAGGAAGATTTAGATAAAGTAAAAGCAATCAATCAATTTGCTCACAAGGCCGAAATTAAAACAATAGCCGAATTAGTTGAAACTGATGACATCATAGTAAAGCTAAAAGAAATTGGGGTCGATTATGCTCAAGGATTTGGTGTTGCTATGCCTCATCCTTTCAAAGATCTTGAATCATAGATTCAACCCCAGTGTTGCACGAATGAAAGATGTGACATCCAGCAAGTCTATATAATTCAGTTATTCAGAGACTTGGAGTGAAGTATTAAAAAAGCATTTGCCATGCTTCGTGGTGGTCAGATTCTCCGGTAGTTCACGTGACTATGATTGCTGTGAATGACAACTGTGTATTTTTTTCAGCATGTACTTCGCATACAACGCGACAAGAATCATTTTGAAGCGGGTAGCCTTCACTTATTAGTGCTTAATTTCTGAATCAGGTCTTTGATCCGCATTACACGTTTGTTGACATCCGTAACCTGCACCTGAATTTTCAAGCGATCCGGACCGGATAACGAATATTCACGGCTACTTTGTATCAGTTTAATAATTTCCGTTGGATTAATCGGTGGGTTGGGAACGAATTGAATCTGGATGCTTTCAGAACTGGCATCAATGCGTGTGATGCCGAGCGGCTTGGCGGTAATACGCAAGCGGTGGCAGTCAAGTAATGCCCGGGTTGGGTTGGGCAGCAAGCCAAAGCGATCGACCAATTCACGCTGCATGTCGTCGAGCTGTTCGTCGTCGCTGCAATTGGCCATGCGTTTGTAAAGCACCAATCGTTCATGAATGTCATGGCAATAATCTTCCGGCAATAAAGTCGGGACGTGCAGATTGATTTCCGTCGCAACGCCCAATGGATGCTGCATATCGGGTTCTTTGCCTTGTTTTAAGGATTGTATGGCAGTATCCAGCATGGAACTGTACAGGCTGAAGCCAATTTCCTGCATTTCTCCGCTTTGTGATTCGCTCAGTACTGCACCGGCACCACGGATTTCCAAATCATGCATAGCAAGGTAAAACCCGGAACCGAGTTCTTCCATGGCTTGAATGGCCTCCAGGCGTTTTCTGGCTTGCGATCCGAGCGCTTCTTCATCCGGCGTGAGCAGATAAGCGTAAGCCTGGTGATGTGAGCGTCCCACCCGGCCGCGTAATTGGTGTAACTGAGCCAGACCAAACTTATGTGCATTGTTGATTATGATAGTGTTGGCACTCGGGATATCGATACCGGTTTCAATGATGGTGGTGCATAACAGAATATTGAAGCGCTGCTGATAAAAATCCCGCATGACATGTTCCAAATCGCGTTCCCGCATTTGCCCATGAGCAATATTGATGCGTGCTTCCGGCAATAAGCCGGACAGTTTTTCGTACATCAACTGAATCGTGCTGACTTCATTGTGCAGAAAATAAATTTGTCCGCCGCGTTTGAGTTCACGCAAACAGGCTTCGCGAATTATACCCATCGAAAAACTGCTGACAAAGGTGCGAATAGCAAGGCGGCGCTGTGGGGCTGTGGCAATGATGGAGAAGTCGCGCAAACCTTCCAGCGACATGGCCAGCGTGCGCGGAATTGGTGTGGCGGTGAGTGTTAGCACATCGACTTCTGCACGTAGTTGGTTTAGCTCTTCTTTTTGACGCACGCCAAAGCGGTGTTCTTCGTCAATAATGACCAAACCCAGATTCTTGAAAATAACATCTTTCTGAAGCAACTTGTGTGTACCGATAATGATGTCAATTTCCCCTTTGTCCAAGCCTGCTGGTGCCTGTATTTGTTCCTTGGCGGAACGGAAACGAGATAATTCAGCAATTTTGACCGGCCATTGATCGGCAATCAGGCTAAAGCGGTCGGAGAAGTTCTGAAAATGCTGTTCAGCTAGCAGTGTGGTGGGAACCAGGACAGCAACCTGTTTACCATCGGCAACGGCAACAAAAGCCGCGCGCAACGCTACTTCGGTTTTGCCAAACCCGACATCACCGCAAATCAGCCGGTCCATCGGTTTTCCGGACGTTAAATCTTCTATCACCGCCTTGATCGCCGCCGCCTGATCTGCGGTTTCCTCAAAACCGAATCCTTCCGCGAAGGCATCGTAATCATGTTGTCGCAGTGTAAAAGCGTGGCCTTCACGCGCCGCACGCTGAGCATACAGATTCAGCAGTTCTGCTGCGGTATCGCGCACTTGCTGCATGGCTTTGCGCTTGGCCTTATCCCACTGACCGCTGCCCAGCTTGTGCAGCGGTGCCGATTCGGGGGCAGCGCCGCTGTAGCGGCCGATCAGATACAACTGTGAGACAGGTACGTACAGCTTGTCGCCGCCATCGTATTCCAGCGACAGAAATTCACTCAGTTCGCCCGGCTCACCTTCACCCACATCCATACTGACCAAACCCAGATAACGACCGATGCCATGTTGTTCATGCACTACCGGATCACCGGGTTTGATTTCCGATAAATCACGCAGAATATTATCAGTCGATGTGGTTTTGCGCGATTCTCGTTCACGCCGCCCATAGACATGTGTCGAATACAGTTCGCTTTCGGTGATAAAAGCAAGTTGCGTTTGTTCCAGGATAAAACCGGTGTGCAGTGGCGCAACACTGAGCATAAAAGGTTGAGGGCTGTTCAGAAATTGTGTGTAATCATGGCACCCGTCTGGGTGTAGATCATACTGATTCAGGTATTCCGCGATTAATTCGCGTCTTCCAAACTTTCTGCTAGCAACAGAATGCGTCCGCCGGATTGCGTGAAACGGGTGATAAACTCAGCAAGCTTTCCCAGCGGGTTTTCCGCGTGGCGGTTGACCTGTACAGATGGCAGTGGGTTAGTGGATTTTTTAGCCGCCAGCTTGAGGTCTTGTCCATTGGATAGAATCTCAATGCGCGCGTAGGGTTGAGCTGGCCAAAGAAAACATCGCTGGTCAGGAATAATTCGGCCGGTGGCAGTAACGGACGGTCGCTATCACCGCGCAACAGCTGATAGCGTGATTGGGTGTCATGCCAGAATTCGTCGATGATCGGACGGACATCATGATGCAGGCAAAGCAACGTGTTTTCCGGCAAGTAATCAAATAAGGTTGCTGTCTGTTCAAAAAATAGCGGCAAATAATATTCGATACCGGCAGGTGTCAGGCCTTTGCTAATGTCTTTATAGATTTGCTTTTTCGAGGGATCACCCTCGAATTTCTCGCGAAAATTGCCGCGGAAGCAGGTACGTCCAGCCTCATCCAATGGAAATTCACGTGCAGGCAGCAGGCGGATTTCTTTGACCGGGTAGATGCTGCGCTGGGTATCGACATCGAAGGTGCGGATAGTGTCGATTTCGTTATCCAGTAAATCGATGCGATACGGCAGCGGGCTGCCCATCGGAAACAAATCAATCAAGCCGCCGCGCACACTGTATTCACCCGGCGAGAAAACCTGCGTGACGTGGGAGTAGCCAGCCAGAGTCAGTTGACTGCGCAATCCGGCCAGATCCAGCACTTCACCTTGTTTCAGAAAAAAAGTATGTGCAGCGAGATATTCGCGTGGCAGCATGCGATAAAGTGCTGTAGTCAATGGCGCAATGAGCACATCACAGGCACCATTCATTACCTGATAAAGTGTTGCGAGTCGTTCCGAAACCAGATCATGATGCGGTGAGAATGTATCGTACGGTAGTGTTTCCCAGTCTGGTAACAGATGTGCTTTTAATTCCGGCGCAAAGTAGGGAATTTCTTCCAACAATCTTTGTGCATCGAGTGCATTGGCAGTGATGATCGTGACAGGTTTTGCCTGCTGGGCGAGTTGCGCGAGAAACAGTGCGTCGCTCGAACCATCAAAATCAGAGTAACATAACAGGGAGCCGGGTGTGGGTAAGGTGTGCCGTTGCATTTTAAGAGTATCTGTATTGCAATGCCAAAAAGTGATGGGCTGGAAAGGATGATCTTGAATCAGGACCGCATATTATATGTCAGTTCTAAGCCATCTTCTGTTCTGCATTAAGACTTGTCGGAGGCAGATTCTCTATTAAAGCGTAAATTTTGCTTTATTCATGGTTTGAATCTGAATTAAATAAGACTATCCTTAACAAAGTTTTCTTAAAAAGATCGGCTTTATCGTAGAATAAAAAGGTTATTTAATGGATTGCACATGAGCGCTTTCATGAAATCGAAAATGCGAATATTGGAGAGAAGAATCATTCTGTTTGCAGTCCTGGTGATTGCTAGCTTGATCACACCGGTTTTTGCGCAAAGCATTTCTCCAACTTTATTGACCGAAGAAAATAAACAGAAAATTGAACTGGCTGTCTGGCGATACGCGATTGATACGCCACTGCTTTTGCAAACAATCGATTGGTTTCGCGATCTGACGCGGAATTCTCAGGAATCAGCCGCTATCGCCGAGCTTTCCCGTCTGGAGTTTATGATTGCGCAACTCGAAAAGGATAAAAATCAACGTGTTCAACGGTTTGAACGTTGCATTGCAATTGCCGATCAATCCCTTGCTTTGAACGCAAATGACGTGAGAGGCCTTTTCTGGAAGGCTGTTGCGATGGGTAAAATGGCTGAAGATAGCGGCATGGTGAATGCGCTCAGAATGCTCCGCCCGATGGAAAAAATGCTATTGAAAGTGGTTGCGCTGGATGAAAAATACGAAAACGCCGGCGCGCATAGAGCGCTGGGCCGTATGTATCACAAACTTCCTGGATTTCCTGTCAGTTTTGGCAATAATCAGAAAGCACTCACGCATCTGAAGCAGGCGCACGAACTTTTTCCCAGAGACATCATGACGCGCGCTTTTTATGCTGAAGTATTGTATGACGAAGGCAGGCAAGCAGAAGCACGCAGGCATGCGGATTTTGTTCTGGCGACACCGATTGATGAAGAAGATGCGCTGGAATTTGCTGAATATGTCGATATCGCGCTGGGCGTTGTCAAGAAAACCGGCGGTTCAAATATTAAATTGGGCAATTACTAAACTAACAATAGTTACTCAAGTTTCCGGAATGAATTTTTCTGCTTATTGTTAAGGAGTTCGTGGATAACTGTCATTTCGAGCATAGCGAGAAATCCAGACTATCCGAAAAACTACCGCATCAAAATTCCCCGGCTGAAATTTTATGACAGAAACTGTAATTGATTTGATTCGCCACGGTGAACCAGCCGGCGGACGCCGTTACCGCGGGCACAACATTGACGATCCGCTCACCGAAAAGGGATGGTCGCAAATGTGGAGCGCCGTGGGTGAATATGCCGCATGGCAACAAATCATTACCTCCCGCTACAACGCTGCCGAATGTTTGCGCACGCATTGGGGGAACGTCGTGGAATTAATGTCGCTGTTGAGCCGCGTTTTATGGAAGTCGGGTTTGGCGCATGGGAAGGACTGAGTCATGATGAAGTAAAAATTGACCGAGCCGATGAATATCTGGCTTTCCTGAAAGATCCAGTCAACCATCGGCCACACGGCGCGGAGCCGCTCGACGATTTTATCCAGCGAATCAGTTCAGCTTATGAAGAAACCATCGAACACTATTGCGGAAGTCATTTTCTGATTGTTGCGCATGCCGGCGTGATGCGTGCCATTATTGCAAAAACAGTGCATGCCACCCCAGTTGGTCTGTATCGAATTAAGATCAGCAATGGCGGAATCACTCGAATTCGCCATACAAAAACTGGAAGTGTGCTGGAATTGCTGAATGGAAAGCTATCCGATTGAGAGATAAAGTGATGTTTTTCACGCTGGCCTGTTTCAATCAGATGATCTTGATCCAGATTCAGACGAAAAATAGTAACGCCAGACCAATCCCTCCGGCTGTTGCCAGCATGCCCAAGACACATTGTTTGGCCAGTAAAGCGCTGCCGAAGAAAAATACGAGTCCGAGCTTGAAGCCAATATTGGAAAGTATTCCGAGTGAGATGGCCGTTACCGCTTGCGTGGCTTCCAGTTTCCCCAGTTCATATAAACGCAGGCTCGACAGGGTAATGGCATCGACATCCGTCAGGCCGGAGATTATCGCGACGGTATACAATCCGCTGCTGCCGGCGATATCGGATAGCCATGCGGCAAAAAACAGAACGATGCCATAGACCAGGCCGAAGGCCGCTGCCGTACCAATTTCGGTGGGATTTTTGGTATCTGGCACAGGCAGTTCATTTTGTTGTTTTAACTGATGCCACCAATAAACCGTAACACCTAATCCGAGCAGAAGACCACTCCCTAAAACGGGCAATAACAGCGGCAATATGGTGGGAGAAGCCACCGCGCTGACGAGAGCCAAGCGGATCAGCACCGTCAAGTTGGCGAGCAGGATAACGACAACAGCGAGTGGAATAAAATTCAGGTTTTCAGTGCTGCGGCGGGCGTATACCAGTGTTGTGGCGGTGCTGGAAACCAGTCCGCCGAATAAGCCTAGCACCGCACTATGGCGCGGACCGATCAGTTGTAGCGCGACATAACCCGCCAGACTGACGCCGGAGATCAAAACCACCATTAACCAGATCTGGTATGGGTTGATCGCTTCATATGGCCCGTAGTTCTTGTCCGGCAGTATCGGCAGAATGATAAAAGTCAGCACGGCAAACTGCAGTACGGAAATTAAATCCCGTCGGCTCAGCTTTTGGGTAATGCCATGCAGTTCTGTTTTGAAGTACAGCAAAACCGTGGTGATGATGGCGAGCATGACGGCCAGTTTATCGTTGCCATACCAGACTGAAGCGCCCAGACCATAGCAAACCAGAATGGCGGCTACGGTGGTCGTACCTGGGTCTGCGCTGTCGTCCTTGATACGAAAATTAGCAGCGATCATCATGAAACCGATGATCAGCAGGCCGCCCAGCAGCAGGCCGGGCGTGGCTTTTTCCGATAACATCGCAGCCAGCGTGCCGAATAACGCGACCAGTGCGAATGTTCTTAACCCTGCCCGCGAGCCTGGGTTGCGTTCACGTTCCAGCCCGATTAACAAGCCGATTGCCAAACTGGTTACAAAATGCGGTAAAGCAGCCAATTCGCCATTCATTGTGAATTCAGTGTGCATCGCTGGTCACCTCACTATCCGTGTGAAACCAATGCTCCAGCAGCAATTGTAAAGTTGTTTTTCCATTATATTCATTGATCTGCGGGCGATAAACCGCATCGATGAGATCGGGTAGCGGGTCATTATGGAAAAACAGGATGCCGTCGTAAGAATCATCCGATTTTCGCGGTGTTTCACTCTGGCTAATGGAATCCAGTTTTCTCAATTTCAGTTTCAAATGCTTTTCACCGACGATGCGCTGGCTTTCAACATAAAACCGCGCATTGAACGTGGGTTGCGGAAATCCTTGCCCCCACACTTGCCGGTCGAGGTATTCAACCAGTTCCAAATTAATGTCAGAGGTTTCCAGATCGCCATCGGTTTCGATTACGCGCGTCAAATCGGCCGGTGTCAGCAGGGTTTGTGCAACTTGCTCAAAAGCATCGCAGAATTTCTCAAAATGATGGGTATGGATCGTCAATCCTGCTGCAGCTGCGTGACCGCCGAATTTGAGGATCAGCTCAGGATGCCGCTTGGCAACCAGATCCAGTGCGTCGCGCAGGTGAAAACCGTTGATCGACCGTCCGGAGCCTTTGATCTCGCCGTCATTGCCGGGTGCAAAGATGATGACCGGGCGATGATGTTTGTCTTTGATGCGCGAAGCGAGTATGCCGATGACACCCTGGTGCCAGTCTTGATCGAACAGGCAGATGCTGTAGGCAGTCTGGATTTCCGGTTGCCGGGTTTTAAGGGTGTCTTCCAATTTGAGTAACGCGCTTTCCTGCATCGTGGACTCTATTTCCCGGCGCTGTCGGTTCAGTTCGTCCAGTTGTTTGGCAATTTGTGCCGCATACGCTTCATCATCGGTAATCAGACACTCAATACCCAGCGACATATCGTCCAGCCGCCCGGCTGCGTTCAATCGCGGTCCCAGCATGAAGCCCAGTTCATACGTGGAGATTTGCTGACATTCCCGCCGCGACACCTGCAGCAGCGCGTTGATGCCCGCGCAGCCGCGTCCTTTGCGGATGCGTTGCAAACCCTGCTGTACCAGAATGCGATTGTTGCTGTCCAGCTTGACCACATCGGCGACCGTTCCCAGCGCTACGAGATCAAGAAAGCCAGCGAGATTGGGTTCCTGCCCCGATGCTTTAAAAGCGCCGCGCTCGCGTAATTCAGCACGCAGCGCCAGCATCAGGTAGAAAATAACGCCCACGCCGGCGATACTTTTGCTCGGAAAAGGACAGCCGGGTTGATTGGGATTGACTATGGCCATGGCCGCGGGCAATTCATCCCCAGGGAGATGGTGATCGGTAATCATGACTTGCATGCCCAGCCGGTTGGCCTCAGACACGCCTTCGACGCTTGCAATGCCGTTATCGACAGTGATCAGGATATCCGGTTGCTTGGTGGAATGCGCCAAATGCACAATTTCCGGGGTCAACCCATATCCGAATTCAAAACGATTCGGTACCAGGTAATCAACAATAGCGGCAAATTTGCGCAAAATGCGGACTCCGACCGCGCAAGCCGTTGCACCATCGGAGTCATAATCCGCCACAATCAGCAGGCGTTTTTTTGCTGCGATGGCATCGGCCAGCAGGGCTGCCGTCACGCTGATATTTTTCAGTTGCCCGAACGGAATCAGGTGCGCCAGTTCTGTTTCAAGCTGGCTGGAATCTTCGATGCCGCGTGCAGCATAAATGCGCGCGAGCACTGGCGATAATCCGCAACCGCTGAGTGTTTGGAAAGTATGCGAGTCATACGGGCGGGTAGTGATTTTAGACATGGGCCGGGCAATGAACAGGTGATTCCGAATAGTGCATGAAAGTCTTATTCTGCACTGGTTTCCGGCGCTGGTGCGAGTTTTTCCACCTTGAGGATGTGCAACCGGCGGCTATCGGCGCGTTGCACGGTAAATTTAAAGTTACCGATAACGACCGATTCGTGCCGGATCGGCAAGCGGCCAAATTTGCTGAGGACCAAACCGCCGATCGTGTCATAGTCATCGTTGCTGAAGCCGGCACCGAGCACTTCATTGAAATTTTCAATCTCAGTAATCGCCTTGACACGATAAAGTCCGTCCGCTTCCATGACGATGTTGTCTTCTTCCTCGTCAAAATCGTACTCGTCCTCAATTTCCCCGACAATTTGTTCGAGTACATCCTCAATGGTGACCAGACCGGCTACGCCGCCATATTCATTGACGACAATGGCCATATGGTTCCGATTGCTGCGGAAATCCTTAAGCAGCACATTCAGCCGTTTGGATTCCGGGATGAATACGGCTGGCCGCAACATGTCGCGCATATTGAATTCTTCTTCACTGGCGTAATAGCGTAACAGATCTTTTGCCAGCAGAATGCCGATGATATTGTCCTCGCTGCCTTCGGTGACCGGGAAACGTGAATGTGCGGCTTCGATCACAAACGGAATGAACTTTTCAGGTGTCTCACTGATATCGACGATATCCATTTGCGAGCGGGGCACCATAATATCGCGCGCCTGCATTTCTGAAACCTGCATGACACCCTCGATCATGCTGAGTGCGTCTGAATCCAGTAAATTCCGTTCAAAAGCAGAGTGCAGAACGGTAATGAGTTGTTCGCGGTCTTCCGGTTCGCGGATCAGCAAAGCGCCTAACCGCTCCAACCAGCCGCTTTTAGGAGGAGGTTCGTTCATAAAGTAAAGTAAATCCAGTTGATGTAAAAGAAAAACGGGTTAAAGATTTTCTTTGCTGCTTATCCAGGCAAAGGTTATTGACAGGATTATTGCGGTGAAATCGCATCGCCATGTTCCATATAGGGATCAGCATAGCCAAGCCGGGCCAGTATTTTTGTTTCCATCTGCTCCATCACAACTGCTTCGGCATCTTCAATATGATCATACCCTTGCAAATGCAAAATACCGTGAACAGTAAGATGCGCGTAATGTGCCGTCAGGCTCTTATGCTGCTGCTGTGCCTCCTGGCTGACGACTGGTGCGCAAAGTACGATATCGCCTGTTAAAGGTTGTGTATCGTCATATACAAAAGTCAGCACGTTAGTTGCGTATTTTTTGCCGCGGAAATTATGGTTCAGTTCACACCCTTCCGCTTCATCCACAATGCGTAAAACAATCTCGGCTTCCTGCATCAGCGCGGCTTTAACCCAGCGGCGAAATTGCGGCCGTGTAGGTATATCTGTGCTGTCTGTCGCATACTGCACCATCAGCTTGAATGATTTCTCCATGCGAAAAGCTTGTCAGGATTCCTGCTTGCGCTTGTCGTGTTTTTCATAGGCATTGACAATGCGTTGTACCAACGGATGTCTTACAACATCTTCGGATTTAAAATGCGTGAAAGCAATGCCGCGGATGTCTTTGAGCACTTGTTGGACTTCCACCAGCCCGCTCTTCTGATGTTTGGGTAGATCAACTTGCGTCACATCGCCGGTAATCACTGCTTTGGAACCCAGGCCAATACGCGTTAAGAACATTTTCATCTGTTCCGGCGTGGTGTTCTGTGCTTCATCCAGAATAATAAATGACTGATTCAGCGTGCGCCCACGCATAAAAGCCAGCGGCGCGATTTCAATCGTATTGCGTTCAAAATGCTTGCTGGTTTTTTCAAATCCCATTAAATCATACAATGCGTCATACAGTGGGCGTAAATAAGGATCAACTTTCTGGGTCATATCGCCGGGTAAAAACCCTAAACGCTCACCCGCCTCAACAGCAGGACGGACCAGAATCAGGCGTGATACCAAATCACGTTCCAGCGCATCGACAGCGCTGGCCACCGCGAGATAGGTTTTGCCGGTGCCGGCGGGACCGACGCCAAAAGTGATGTCGTGTTCCTGAATTTGTTGCAGATACTGCGCCTGGCGCTGCGTTCGGCCATATAAATTGCTGCGGCGCGTCAGCAGCGCGGGCTGCTTGACGGTTACCGTCTTATCAGGATCCTTGTCTTGGGCAAGCGCATTCTGTGGATTCAGCGCTTCGATCAAACCGAGTTGAATCTGCTCCAGACTCAGATGCTGTTGCGATTGGTTATAGAAATTGCGTAATATTTGCGCCGCCAGTTTTGTCTGGCCGGATTTTCCCGATAAACTGAAATGTTCGCCGCGCCGTGAAATGGCGACATCCAGTGCTGTCTCAACCTGTTTGAGGTTCTCATCCAATGCGCCGCACAGATTCGCGAGTCGCTGGTTATCGGCTGGTGTGAAAGAAATTTCGAGGGGTGTAGGTTTCAATGTCAAACGGTGCTGTTACGATAATTCAATTCTCTCAGCGGGCGGGATACTTTGCAAGTAAAACCCTTCTGTGCGTATTCCTTAGTCATGCAATATTTCACCGCGCAACGTATGTGATCGTGCTTCCGTGATGCGCACGTTGACAAAACAGCCAACCTGTTCAGGATTGCTCGTTAAATTAACGACACGATTATTATCCGTGCGTCCATAAAATTCCTCCGAATTCTTTTTGGATACGCCTTCCAGCAGCACCCGCTGTACTGAGCCGATCATTTGCTGACTGATTTTCCCGCATTGTTGATTAATTTGCGCCTGCAATCGATGCAATCTTTCCAGTTTGACTTCCTGCGGTGTGTCATCGGGCAAGTCAGCAGCCGGGGAGCCCGGACGTGGACTGTAGATAAAACTATAGGAATCGTCAAAATTCATATCTTCAACCAATCTGAGGGTTGCTGCAAAATCTGCCTCAGTCTCCGGGAAAACCGATGATGAAATCAGAAGTTACTGAAATATCAGGACGAATCGCACGTACTTTGCGAATGATCGATTTGTATTCCAATACGCTATAACCTCGTTTCATCGCCGCCAGCACCCGATCGGAACCGGATTGTACCGGCAGGTGCAGGTGGTTGACCAATTTGGGCAAATGACTGTAAGCCTGAATCAAACGCGTGGTGAATTCTTTCGGATGTGAAGTGGAATAACGAATACGTTCAATACCCGGTATTTCGTGAAGATATTCAAGCAGCAAGGCAAAGTCAGCGATCTCGCCGTCATCCATTACGCCCAGATAGGCATTGACATTTTGCCCCAGCAGCGTGATTTCCTTGATTCCCTGATCCGCCAGAATGGCAATTTCTGTCAGAACATCATCCAATGGACGGGAAACTTCTTCGCCGCGCGTATAGGGAACCACACAAAAACTACAATATTTACTGCAACCTTCCATAATCGAAACAGATGCAGTCGCACCTTCGGTCCGGGCCAGCGGCAAGTGGTCGAATTTTTCAATTTCAGGAAACGAAATGTCAATCTGCGAACGGCCGCTTGCCTTGCGGGCTTCGAGTAATTGCGGCAAGCGGTGCAACGTCTGCGGACCAAAAACAACATCCACATAGGGCGCGCGGCTGACAATTGCTTTGCCTTCCTGGCTGGCGACGCAGCCACCCACACCAATCAATAAATTGGGATTGTTTTCTTTCAGATGCCGCACACGCCCCAGATCATGAAATACCTTTTCCTGCGCTTTCTCGCGCACCGAGCAGGTGTTGAACAGAATGACATCGGCTTGCGCAGGATCGTCGGTAGGCTCCATGCCATAGGCCGCATGCAGCACATCCGCCATCTTTTCCGAGTCATACTCGTTCATCTGGCAGCCGAAGGTTTTGATATAAAGCTTGTTGCTCACAAATTGTCTGGTGCTATTTTAGAAAAAGAAAAAACGTTTTTTCGGTAACTTCTGCCCTTCATTTTCCGCTTCTTTGACTTCGTCCGGCGTCAAAATCCAAACCCGGTGCAGATAGCCCATGATATCCAATTGGTAACGAATAATGCCGACATAATTCGCCATCGACGGCAGAATAATCATATTATCGACACCCCGAATCTGCCCGCCAGCACCCATTATCATTTTTTGATCATTGATGGTGAACTGCGGAAAAGAAACCGCCGTCAGTTTGCCCAGTTTGCTATCGGGCGGGAAATTTCTTTGCAGTTGCCCAAAGGCAGGATGCGATAGCACGACCAATACAATTACCAGCAATAATTGCATCATCGGTGTTTTTTTCATAGTTTTACTGAATAACAACTGGATAAAAGACAAACGGATAAATGACATGAATCAGAAGTTTGAATCCTGATCTATACCTGCTGTTTCTGAAGGCCTTATGATACGCTAAAGAGAAATTCTGTATCAACGAATTTGAGGTTCTCGTAGTGCAAGATTTGAGCAAGCTATTTGCAGCACGGTACTTCGTGGCTTTTTGAACACTGTGCGTTATCATGTGCTGAATGAATTGGTGAAACAGGTTTGTGTGGTGACTATGACTGAGAACCAGAATCCGGAACAAAAAGCCCGTGACATCATTGATGCATTGCTCAGGCAAGCGGGCTGGGTTGTTCAATCGGCCAAGAAAATCGACCTGAATGTTGGGTTAGGTCAAGCGGTGCGCGAATACCAGACGGATATCGGCCCGGCGGATTACGTGTTATTCGTTGATAAAAAGCAATGGGCGTGATCGAAGCCAAGAAAGAAGGCAGGGCCAACAAAATTACCGATGTCGAAGTGCAAACTGAAGGCTACGCCAGGGCCAGATTGAAGTGGATCAATAACAAAAAACCGTTACCTTTTCTCTACCAAAGCACCGGCATCATCACCCGCTTCACCGACGGCCGTGACCCCAAGCCCCGCTCGCGTGAAGTATTCAGCTTCCATCGCCCGGAAACGCTGAAGGAATGGATGGCACAAGGTATAAGTCTGCGCGAACGTTTGCACCATATTCCACCGCTCAATCCCGATCATTTGCCCGTCAGGGAATTGCGCTTGCGCGATTGCCAGGAAATCGCCATCATCAATCTGGAAGCCTCGTTTAAGGCAGATCGCCCACGCGCCCTGATTCAAATGGCAACCGGCGCGGGCAAAACCTACACCGCCATCACCTCAATTTACCGCCTGCTCAAATATGCGGATGCCAAGCGCATTTTGTTTCTGGTCGATACCAAAAATCTTGGCGAGCAGGCTGAGCAGGAAATGATGTCCTACGTGCCGCTCGACGATAACCGTAAGTTTACCGAGCTGTACAACGTGCAGCGGCTCAAATCCTCTTTCGTCGCCAAGGACAGCCAAGTGTGCATCAGCACCATCCAGCGCTTGTATTCCATTCTGAAAGACACGCCGCTCGATGATGCTGCCGAAGAAATCAACCCGGCAGAATTGGCGCTCCCCAAGACGCCGATGCCCGTGGTGTATAACGAAAAAGTCCCACTGGAATTCTTCGATTTCATCTTTATCGACGAATGCCACCGCTCCATCTACAACCTGTGGCAACAGGTTATCGACTATTTCGATGCCAGCCTGATCGGCTTAACCGCCACGCCGGACAATCGCACTTACGGTTTCTTCAAGAAAAACGTAGTGAGCGATTACAGTCACGAAAAGGCCGTGGCCGATGGCGTCAACGTTGGCAATGAAGTCTACGTGATCGAAACACAGATCACCCAGCAAGGCGCGCAGATCACCGCCAAGCAACAGGTGGAAAAACGCGAAAAACTCACGCGCAAAAAGCGCTGGGAAATGCAAGACGAAGACGAAGTCTACTCCGCCACGCAATTGGATCACAACATCGTCAATCCTGATCAGATCCGCACCGTCATTCGTACTTTTCACGACAAGCTGCCGGAGATTTTTCCCGGCCGCCGCGAAGTGCCCAAGACCCTGATCTTCGCCAAAACAGACAGTCACGCTGACGACATCATCCAGACCGTGCGCGAGGAATTTGACGAGGGCAACGCCTTTTGCAAGAAGCTCACCTACAAAACCGAGGAAGACCCTAAATCCGTGTTGCAGCAATTCCGCAATGAATATTACCCGCGCATCGCCGTCACGGTGGACATGATCGCCACCGGCACCGACGTTAAGCCGCTGGAATGCCTGCTGTTCATGCGCGACGTGAAAAGCCGCAACTACTTCGAACAGATGAAAGGCCGTGGCACGCGCACGCTCGATAAAGACGACCTAAAAAAAGTCACGCCTTCCGCTGTCAGCGCCAAGACGCATTATGTGATTGTGGATGCCATCGGCGTCACTCGTTCGCTGAAGACCGCCAGCCAGCCGCTGATCACCAAACCCAGTGTGCCACTCAAGGATTTGGCGATGAGCGTGATGATGGGCGCAACCGATGAAGACACCGTAAGCTCGCTTGCCGGTCGCCTGGCGCGGCTCAACAAACAACTCGATACCGATGACCAGCGCCGCATCCGCGAACTCGCTGGCGGTATGGAACTCACCCAATTTGTCGGCAAATTATTCAGCGCAATCGACGCCGACAACATCGAAGCCCGGGCGCTGGAACTGGCAAAGCTCCCCATCGGCTCGGATCCCGGCGACGACAAACGCCAGCAGGCGCAACAGCAATTAGTGAGTGAAGCCGCGAAAGTATTGAACGGCGAACTGGTCGAACTCATCGAATCCATCCGCCGCGACAAGGAACAAACCATCGACCACGACAACATCGACAGCGTGTTGCGCGCCGAATGGGACAAAGACGCCGCCAATAATGCGCAAGCTTTAACCGATGAATTCGCCGGTTACCTGAAAGCGAATCAAGACAGCATTGCCGCACTGACCATTTTTTTCAGCCAGCCGTATCGCAGGCGCGAACTCAGCTATGCCCCTGATCCGCCAAGTGCTGGATAAACTCAAAACCGACAGACCCAAACTCGCGCCGTTGCGCGTGTGGCAAGCGTATCAACAATTGGAATCCCGTCATTCCCTGTCACCCTCGCGAAGGCGGGGGGCAGGCGGAAATCCAGTCAATGAGCTCACCACACTGGTCGCACTGATTCGTCGTGTATGCGGCTGGGACAAAATCCTAACCCCTTCGACGACACCGTGCGCCGCAACTTCCAAACCTGGATCATGCAACATCATGCCGGGAGCGGTGAAAAATTCAACGAAGAACAAATGATCTGGTTGCACATGATCCGCGATCATGTGCGAACTCCTTCCACATCGAGCGTGACGACCTGGAAATGTCGCCGTTCGACGCACAAGGCGGATTGGGCAGGATGCATCAGTTGTTTGGGGCAAGGATGGAGCCTTTGTTGGATGA
>JADKHF010000009.1 GCA_016721865.1 Nitrosomonas sp.
GAGCTACTACGCATAATATTGATAATATATTTTTTTTCATAAAACAAAATTCTCCAGAATAAAAATTAAACGACTATTAAAGCTAACCTTTGCTTCTACATCTATGCAGATGACGTTAATATGCATGGAAACTTTAGGGTTATTTTGTAACTAACTGTTTAGTTAATGGTTAACAAAGTGATTAAAGCAGCGTTTACGGCGCAGATTTGATCCAGAGCTGATCGTCAACCAACTTTGCTTAAGCTCTATGGAATACTGAAGTAAATTGTCACCAAAGGCGAAGTGATGGCACCTTCATCTCATAAAAATACAATCCATTGATTGGGTTTTTTATTGTTGAATGTAGATTTCATTTTCCTACATGGGGGGCTACACAGAGCAATAAAAAGAAAAAGGGATTACAGGCATAAGCTTGCAACCCCTTGATTTATTCTGGTAGGCCGTGCGAGATTCGAACTCGCGACCAACGGATTAAAAGTCCGCTGCTCTACCGGCTGAGCTAACGACCCAAAGCGCGGCATTATACCTGATTCAGTCTATGTTATAAATGGCTTTATTTGATTAAGTATCTATTTAAAACAGAATGAGGCGACAAAAAGGCACTTATAAGCAGACAATTCGTTTTTATATATTATGTAATCTGCTCATAATATCAATATCCTATAATAAAATCTATTTGAAATGAAACTTTCTGCTATTGACGCCCCACTGGGGAGCAGGAACTAGTTCCTCTAGAATACGAATTTTTTAGTGTTCCAGATCGTTAGTTCAAAACTATGCACCTTAGTGCGGCTTCATACGATAACAAACTTGATGCTTCACTTGGTTTGGGTTACAAAGTATAAGTATCCGGTATTGAAGTGTGTTGTGAGTAAAGATCCCATTCATATACATATAGAATACTCATTGATGGTATCGATCAGTGATTTGGTTAAAAGGTTAAGGTTAAAAGGTTGTACATCAGGAATTCTCCAGAGGAGATACCGGAATTGAAGAAACGCTATTGGGAGGAATTTTCTGGATAATAGGCTATGGAGCATGGTCAACGGGCAATGTAATTGATGATATGGCTCAAGAATATTTAGGGCATCATCGCCATCTCTTCAAATAGAGATACAGGAAATATTATTCTTGAGCGAGGACTTTCAGTGCACAGTGGTTGAGTCTTTGCTTTAGATCATTAGTGTCCGGAAATTTAGTTGAATAAATTCAGTTGATTATAATTTTCTGGTGCATCCATTTGCACCTCTTCATTTTTAACCAATTAATCGATAGCTGTTTTTTCGAAAAGAGTCAGGCTCAAAATCTGTAGAATTGTGTAAAGCGAGGCTTCGGTATTGAGCCGCTTTTTCCGATAACAGACAAGACATAAACCGATATGGCAATTCATATCTGCGTTTTGACTGCGTTCTCAGTAGTTCCGTAGAAACGCTTGATACGAAGATGCTGTTTGATCCATTTGAAGAATAGTTCGACCTGCCAGCGACAACGATAAAGCTGAGCGATGATCAGCGCAGTCCGGTGGATTTGTCCACGGAGCGAGAGTAGACGCGGCGAAAAAGCAGATTGGATTTAGCGCGCGTTACAAAAAATGCTTGTGCTTGATGCATGGTGTACCAGCGAGCAAAATCGGTGAAGCTCCGATCCATGATGTAAAGCTGCCAGCTTCGGGTATCAGGATGTCGAGCACATTGACCTCGTGCATCTTGACATCGCTGATATGGATGAAGGTTGGAATATTGTCGCGCAGGTCGAGCAGCGTATGCATCTTAACGGCAACCTAGGTGGAGCGGAAGCGTGCCCAGGGAAAGACGCTCAAGCACAAGTCGATGGTCGTGGTATCGAGTGCGTAGACCATTTGTTCCAGCTCGACAGCAAAGCTGTCGCTGGCGTAAAGCTGTCTGGATCAGGCTCATCGCGAAATCCATATAGATGCGGCAGTCGCGCTGCTCGTTGGCATCGGCCAGCGTACTCTTGGCGATGTTGCCTCGTATGCCCAAATGGTAGAGCTTGGCTTGGTGGGCGCGCAGACAGGTTTCGATGTCGCGCAGACTCTCGCGGTAAGTGAGTTGTGCGTAAGCCACGCACGAAACTGATCGAGATAGCGAGAACTTGGTGTTGGATATCGATCTGAATATCTGGCTACGCACTGATGAAACGTGCGCAAAGGCAGGTGCTCCATTAATTGGGCAAACACCAATTTCCCTGCGTGCATATGCAATCTCCTGACAAAAGTCAGAAGTTTGGCGCAAGTTGAAATCGACTACAGAAAAATATGTCATTTAGTAATGATCGTTCAACGAGTTATCATGCGACAATTCTCGAATCTCCGGACACTACTGATGGGAGCATAAATTAAAGTGATAGGTGAGTATTATGCCGAATATGCCTTTCGCCGGTATTTAAGCGCGCCCGGTTTAATCAAGGAAGTTCGCGCCTGTTTTGAAAGAATAGAAGACAATGGAAACGGCAAAGTATTCTCATTGAGCGATTGTTTGATGTCAGGATTTGCGGTTTTTTAGCTTAAAGTATCCTTCATTATTGCAATTTGACCAAGGCAGGGAAGATGATTTGGTTCGGGCTAATTTGAAATCCTTGTATGGCATTGACCGCGCGCCATCGGATACTTATTTACGGGAACGACTGGATAATGTCTCCCCTGAGCTTTTGCGCCGGTCATTTAGGCGCATACTGCACCTGCTTCAGCGTGGCAAAGGTTTGGAGGGATTCGAATACCTGGATGGTTATTATCTTTTATCCATTGATGGAACGGGTTATTTTTCTTCTTCACAAGTGCATTGTGAACAATGCTGCCAGAAACATCACGGTGACGGTCGTGTGACATACTATCACCAGATGCTCAGTGCCGTACTGGTTCACCCGGATCAAGCCGAGGTATTCCCGTTGGCGCCGGAGCCGATCATGCAACAAGACGGGTATAGCAAAAACGACTGTGAACGCACTGCAGCAGTGCGATTGTTAAACGCACTCAGGCGTGAACATCCGCATATGAAACTCATTGTGATCGAAGATGGCCTGGCTTCCAATGCGCCGCATATTCGTCTGCTTCAAAAACTGAACCTGCACTTTATCCTCGGCGCCAAACAAACCGACCATCAATTTCTGTTTGACTGGGTGAATACCGTCCAGGGAGTAAAAACTGATGAATTTATCGACGGCAATGGTATCAGACACAGTTTCCGTTACCTCAATGGCGCTCCTTTAAACGACGCCAACTTTGAACTTGGGGTCAACTTTCTGGAATACCGGGAATATCACCCTTCAGGCGAAACCCAACATTTTTCCTGGGTAACAGACATTACGATCACGCCTGAGAATCTGATGCAACTCATGCACGCCGGGCGCGCACGCTGGAAAATCGAGAATGAAACTTTTAATACCCTGAAAACACAAGGCTACCACTTCGAACATAACTTCGGCCACGGTTACCGGTATTTATCCACTGTCTTTGCCTGTTTAATGATGCTGGCGTTTTTGGTCGATCAGGTACAGCAGCATTGTTGTCTCTTGCTTCAACGGACAAAACAAAATGCAAAGCGTAATAAATACTTCTGGGAGAAAGTACGTGGATTATTCCTCCATTACCTCCTTCCGGACTGGGAGACTTTGTATAAATCCATTGCCTTTGGAATAAAACCAACCGTACCAGTCTTTAATGATTCGTCTTAATACGCCAACCGGGGTAAAGTATGTTCGAAGGGTGTTTTCCAGGGAAAAGTAGCCAATTTTAAAAACTGACTTGAGTCAGATGGTTTCGCTTTACCTCAAAACATAGATTTCGCAAAAAATTCATAAATTTGATTTTGCAGCAAATGTTGTTTGAATTAGCGGGAGGTGCTGCAGTTTTTTCAGTGTTTTTGACCAAGTAATGGATCCTTGGTACATTCATGTCTTCCAAAAAATTACTTATTCATTACTTATTCTTCTGTATTTATGTATTCAAACATTGGTCTTAATTCATCCGGTTTGCTGCCTGACGATGACCCGCAACGAATTTCATTGCACAATGAAGTGCATGCACGTCCGAGTCAGCGGATCCGATTACCCGCATTGGTGATTTATGTGGCAGTAATTAATGATGGTATAACACGCGAGCAAGAGTATGAATACTTGCGCCGCCTCCCCGGGCATGAGACGCTGATGCTCGAACAATTGCAGAATAATTTTCTGCGCTTGCGTTTGCAGGGCTATACTTTGAGATGGGAGCGTCACAGCGAATTTACGCGATATTCGCTTGTACAGCACCTACCTGAGGTTGCTCAATTGGGTGCGGCAGATCCAGAGTTACTTTCTTACTTGAGCTTACCGCAAGGTTGGCTGGCTGAAATTCCTGGCCGGACTTTCGCTGCGATCAAACTGGCCATGATGCCTGGTGATCTGAACGAACCCGATGAATTACTCATCCAGGCACGTAAGTGGTTTGGAGAATCCAGTGGTGGCTTCACTGATCGGTAGAGACGGTCACTCACTTGCGGTGACAGATTTTGTGCTGCGTCCCAGTGGCTTTGAGCGCATGCTGGCAATTATGCCGATTAATGCATCAGAGACGCGGGCAGGGCGTGTTTCGCAACGCCTGCTTGAAATTGAAACCTACCGGCTCATGGCGTTAAAAGGTCTGCCAGTAGCTAAACAACTTATTCCTGAATTGACCAAAGCGGAGCAGCAGTTGGCTGATATCACAGCACAATTGGAAAACAAAGCCGCTTCTGATCAAGAATTACTTGATACGCTCATATCATTAGCTACGCGTATCGAACGTGCTACTGTTGCACATGCCTACCGTTTTGCAGCGACACAAGCATACAACAAACTGGTCACGCAACGTATCGGCGAACTCAGAGAACAAGCCATACCGGGCACCCAGACCATTGGCGAATTTATGCAGCGTCGGCTTTCCCCAGCCATTGCGACTGTAGAAGCGACTGCGCAGCGAATGAGTTATCTCTCTGCACGCGTCTCACGAGCCAGCGCCTTGCTGCGAACGCGTGTCGATATTCTGACCGAAACACAAAATCAGCAATTACTGGAAAAACTGACTCGTGGACAAGAATTACAACTGCGGTTGCAAAGTACAGTGGAAGGCTTGTCGATTGCCGCCATTACCTATTACGTAATCAGTCTGCTGCTCTACGTTGCCAAAGCCGGCAAGGCTGCTGGTTTACCCGTTAACCCGGAAATGGCTGTCGGATTGATGATTCCTATCGTACTCTGGATAGTTTGGCGTACTACGCGGCGTATCCATGATAAATTTTTTAAGCTGCATTAAGTTAGAAATCGTGGAGAATATGCCCGCTTTTCTCTCGTGGGGCAACATTGGATTGATGATTCAGAATTGGCTGCTCCCACTATAAAGCAGGCATGTTAAAATCCCTGCTTGAAAAAAATTGAAGATACTATGAATTTCTCTGCAATTATCGCTTTATCTCCACTGGATGGTCGTTATCAAACTAAAGTTGAGCCGCTGCGAATTTATTTCAGTGAATTTGCCTTGATTCGTTACCGTGTTCAGGTTGAAGTGGCATGGCTTAAAGCGCTGAGTAACGAGCCAGGAATTTTTGAAGTTCCGCCTTTTTCAGCTGAAACCAATACACAGTTGGATAAACTGGTCACAAACTTTTCTGTTGCTGACGGAGGGGCTGTTAAAGCAATTGAAGACGCTACCAATCATGATGTAAAAGCCGTTGAGTATTGGCTAAAACAGAAACTGGCAGATAATGCTGAAATAACTAAGGTAGCTGAGTTTATTCATTTTGCTTGTACCTCTGAGGATATCAATAACCTATCGCATGGTCTCATGCTCAAATCCAGCCGGGAACAAGTCATGTTGCCTGCGCTCGATAAAATAATTAATAGACTGATCGAGCTGTCCCATCAATTAGCGGATGTTCCGATGCTTGCTCGCACGCATGGTCAGCCAGCCACGCCGACGACCTTAGGCAAAGAAATTGCTAATGTGGTTTATCGTCTGCACCGCGGGAGGAAACAACTCGAGGCTGTTTCTATACTTGGCAAGATCAATGGCGCGGTGGGTAATTACAATGCGCACTTGTCAGCCTATCCGGATCTTGATTGGGAAAAATTTGCACAACTGTTTGTTGAAAATCTGGGCCTGGAATTTAATCCTTATACGACTCAGATTGAACCCCACGACACAATCGCTGAACTGTTCGACGCGTATGCACGAATCAATACCATTTTATTGGATCTGAATCGTGATATCTGGGGATATATTTCATTGGGTTATTTTAAGCAAAAAACCAAAGCGGGTGAAGTCGGCTCTTCAACTATGCCGCATAAAGTTAACCCAATCGATTTCGAAAACTCGGAAGGCAATCTGGGTATTGCCAATGCGTTGTTGCGTCATTTGAGTGAGAAATTGCCAGTGTCTCGCTGGCAACGGGATTTAACCGATTCCACCGTATTGCGCAATATGGGGGTGGCGTTAGGGCATACCCTTCTGGCTTATGATTCCTGTACTAAAGGGCTTAATAAACTAGATGTCAATCCGGCTCAATTACTGGCTGATCTGGATAACACTTGGGAAGTTTTGGCTGAACCAATTCAAACAGTAATGCGTCGCTACGGAGTAGCCAATCCTTACGAGCAACTGAAAGCGTTAACACGCGGCAAGAGCGGGATTGCCAAGGAAGCACTGCATCATTTTATTGCTAATCTGAATATTCCTGAAGCAGAGAAAGAGCGCCTGCTGGCATTAACTCCTCGCAATTATATCGGCAAGGCAAGTACTTTGGCCGGAAGAATCAAAAACTAGTTAAAAACAACAGCAAGTAACGTATTGAACCAACGGGTTATTCTATAATATTTCCATGGTTTGTGAATAATTTTCAATTATCCGCTTGAAATTTAAAAATGCAGCCCCAATATCGCTTGCACAGTCATTAGGAGGTACGATGCAAAGCCCAGAAAATCCACATAATCCAGAAGCTAACCCAACTGAATTACCATACGCTAAAGAGGAAACGAAAATACCCGGAATAACCAGTGATGCAACACTTCAAACCGGAGAAAACCAAGACCTGCAACCCAGTCTTGAGCATTTATTGAAAGAAGCTGAGATCAGGGCAGCCGAACATCATGATGCTTGGATACGTGCCAAAGCTGAAACAGAGAATATTCGAAAACGTGCTCAGAGTGATGTGACTAATGCGCATAGGTATGACATCGAGAATTTCTCTGATGAATTGCTGACAGTAATGGATAGTCTCGAAGCTGCACTGGCAATTGAAAACGCAAGTGTGGAGAGTTATAAAAATGGTATGGAATTAACACAAAAACAACTGACTAACGTGTTTGATAAATTCAGCATTAAGACGCTTGATCCAAAAGGAGAAAAATTCGATCCACATCAACATCAGGCAATGTGTACAGTTGAATCTGAACTGGCTCCGAATACGGTGGTTCAAGTCATGCAAAAAGGCTACAAGTTACACGAACGCATTATCCGTCCAGCACTTGTATCGGTTTCGAAAGCAAAAGATACTTGAATTTACCCGAAGTATCTCCACTTCTAGGTCAGTTGATAGACAGAATTAATCTTTAAAAGGATCTTAACATGGCAAAAATTATCGGTATCGATCTGGGTACCACCAACTCTTGTGTAGCCGTTATGGAAAACGGAAAACCCAAAGTTATTGAAAACTTAGAGGGTACGCGGACAACGCCTTCTATCGTTGCCTATACGGAAGATAATGAAGTTTTGGTAGGTGCCTCAGCGAAACGCCAGGCAATTACCAATCCAAAAAATACGTTGTTTGCAGTGAAACGTCTGATAGGGCGCCGTTTTGACGAAGACATGGTGCAAAAAGACATCAAAATGGTGCCTTACAGCATTATTAAAGCTGATAACAATGATGCGTGGGTGGAAGTGCGCGGCAAGAAAATTGCGCCACCGGAAGTTTCAGCACAAGTGCTGATAAAAATGAAGAAAACAGCTGAAGATTATCTGGGTGAACCCGTAACGGAAGCTGTTATTACGGTACCAGCCTATTTCAACGATTCTCAACGTCAGGCAACTAAAGACGCCGGGCGTATTGCCGGATTGGAAGTCAAACGTATTATTAATGAACCAACGGCTGCAGCATTGGCTTTTGGCATGGACAAAAAAGAAGGCGACCGTAAAATAGCTGTCTATGACTTGGGTGGCGGTACTTTTGATATTTCCATTATTGAAATTGCTGAAATTGAGGGCGAGCATCAATTTGAGGTGTTAGCTACCAATGGCGATACTTTCCTTGGCGGTGAAGATTTTGATTCACGTGTGATTGAATACCTGGTTGATGAATTCAAGAAGGAAACCGGCATTGACCTGAAGAAAGACATGCTGGCGCTGCAACGCGAAGGATGCTGCAGAGAAAACCAAAATCGAGTTGTCATCCAGTCAACAGACCGAAGTTAACTTGCCGTATATTACTGCTGATGCATCCGGACCTAAACATTTGGCAGTCAAGGTAACCCGTGCCAAATTGGAAAGTCTGGTGGAAGAACTCATCGAACGTACGGCTGGACCGTGCCGCACTGAAAAAGTAAAGGAAATATTTGGCAAAGAACCCCGTAAGGATGTCAACCCCGACGAAGCAGTGGCAGTAGGTGCAGCTATTCAGGGCGGAGTACTGCAGGGCGACGTAAAAGATGTGTTGTTATTGGATGTGACACCGCTGTCGTTAGGTATTGAAACGCTGGGTGGTGTAATGACCAAACTGATCCAAAAAAATACCACGATTCCAACCAAGGCTCAACAGGTATTTTCTACTGCGGAAGAGAATCAGACAGCGGTTACTATCCATGTGTTACAGGGTGAGCGCGAGATGGCATCGGGTAATAAAAGCCTGGGGCAGTTTAATTTGAGCGATATCCCGCCATCACCGCGCGGCATGCCGCAAATTGAAGTGACATTTGACATTGATGCAAATGGTATCTTGCATGTATCAGCGAAAGACAAGGCCACCGGCAAGGAAAACAAGATTAAAATCCAGGCAAGCTCTGGTTTGTCGGATGATGAAGTCGAGCGCATGGTAAAAGATGCCGAAGCGCATGCCGAAGAAGATCATAAGGCACTGGAACTGATTTCCAGCCGCAACCAGTGCGATGCCATCATTCACTCGGTTAAAAAATCGTTGAAAGAACATGGCGATCAACTGAGTAGCGATGAGAAAGCTAAAATTGAGACTGCATTGAAGGATGCAGAGGAAGTACTCAAAACTGACAAAAAGATGACATCGATGCCAAAACACAAGCATTGACCGAGGCAGCCCACAAACTGGCTGAAAAAATGTATCAGCAGAATGATCAACAAGGCCAGCAGTCGCAAC
Source organism: Nitrosomonas sp. (assembly GCA_016721865.1). GTDB lineage: Bacteria > Pseudomonadota > Gammaproteobacteria > Burkholderiales > Nitrosomonadaceae > Nitrosomonas. The sequence continues at coordinate 9,351 of JADKHF010000009.1, forward strand.
CTGAATCAGGTTATTCATCGAACCAGGGTGAGAAACCAGTGGAAGGTGAAGTGGTTGATGCAGAGTTTGAAGAAGTCAAAAACAAGAAATAAATTATAGTAGATTCGCTTAGACGCAGAGACGTGAGAAGAGGATTTTCGTATTCTTCTGCGTGCTCTGCGTTTTGGTGTTTGATGTGAAATTAAAAATATTTTTTACAATCAGAGCGGCATAAATTTTATCCCGATAGCAGGAAATAGATATGAGTAAGCGCGATTATTATCAAGTACTTGGCGTAACCCGTGATGCCGATGAGAGTACAATCAAGAAAGCCTATCGTAAATTGGCAATGAAATATCATCCCGATCGGAACGCTGGCGATGTTAAATCGGAAGAGATGTTTAAGGAAGCCAAAGAAGCTTATGAAATATTGACTGATCCTAATAAACGCGCTGCCTATGACCAATTCGGTCATGCCGGTGTTGATGCCAGTGCAGCAGGTGGAGGCGGGGCACAGGGATTCAGTGATGCGTTCAGTGATATTTTCGGAGATATCTTTGGGGGCGGAGTGGAGCACGTGCAAATGTGCATCGTGGCTCTGATTTACGTTATAACTGGAGATTTCCCTGGAGCAGGCAGCACACGGAACCGAAACAAAAATTCGCATTCCGACGTTGGAAGAATGTGAGCCTTGCCATGGAAGCGGTTCGAAACCAGGTAGTGCGCCGAAAACTTGTCCTACCTGTAATGGTCATGGGCAGGTAAGAATGCAGCAGGGGTTTTTCTCCATCCAGCAAACTTGTCCCAAGTGTCAGGGTAATGGAAAGATTATAGCGAATCCTTGTGCAGCTTGTCATGGAACAGGGCGCGTAAAACAGCATAAGACACTGAATGTAAAAATTCCAGAAGGTGTCGATGATGGTGATCGTATCCGCATTTCCGGAGAAGGCGAAGCCGGTGTGAACGGTGGCCCGCCTGGCGATCTGTATGTGGTGGTTCACTTGTCAGCACATTCTGTTTTTCGTCGTGATGGTGATAATCTGCACTGTGAGATACTGATTAGTTTTACTGTGGTTGCGTTAGGTGGAGAAATCGAAGTACTTACTTTAGAAGGGTATGCAAAAATTAAAGTGCCGTCCGAAACGCAAACGGGAAAGATTTTCCGTTTACGCAGCAAAGGAATTAAAGGTGTGCGCAGCCATGAGAAAGGTGATTTACTATGTCATGTTGTTGTGGAGACTCCGGTTAAATTGACAGCACGTCAGAAAGAGTTGTTGGAAGAATTGGAGACAATAAGTCTGAAAGATGGCCCTCGTCACAGTCCTCGTGCTAAATCGTGGATGGATAAGGCGCGTGAATTTTTTTCAGAATAACGGTAAGTTTGAAAGCATAACGATCTACACTGTTGCTCGTGATATTCTCGAAGATAAATATTCCTTTCACATGCCGTTCACGGTGTTCAAGTATTATATTGAAAAGACTTATTATTCTCTGCACAATCTGATTACTTCCAAAGTCTATAATAAAGTAAAATCTTAAAAAAAAAGAGAGCTAATTCTAAGATGGAATGGTCTCTTTTAACTTTAACCGTTTCTCCTTTAGCGGAAGCTGACAGGCTGTTGAAAAACTATCTGCGTTGCTGCTGCGGTTTTAAGAATGAACTCAGAATGCTCATTTTATAAGCATAAACTGAGATTCTTCGTCTGTTTTTGCCTGGTATCGACTGCCTCGAATACTTACTTCAGCGGCTTGTTAATAACATTCCCTACCACATCGTTCTTGATAAGCTAATCCGGTTTATAACCTAAACACACATCAAATACTTTATTTCTGATAAAAATAAGCAGAATGCTTATATCTTTCTTCAGTGACGAGCTCTAAACTTACTGGACTCTGTTCTTTGAGGATAATTCAAATGAAACAATATGAAATCTTAGATACCCATAAGGTAAATAATTTCTTAGATGAGTGGAAGGCTAACTATAAGTTTATTGAAACCGGTCAATTAAGGCGAGCGAAGATGCATGCGGCACGTCTCATTGATGCAGACAATGACATGGGAAATGATATCCCCAGCACTCTGAAGGAACTATTAGAAGCGTGCCTTGTTCTGGAAACAACAGACTCTAAAATACTTGCTGCTTACTTTAAAACAACGCCTGCCAATATTCGTAGCGAGTTTCAAAGGATTCGTACAATTCTAGAAGGAGGGCGGAGAAATTCAAAAAACTTTTGTTGATCTGATGCGGCATCGCAAGATTGACTTGAGGGGACCTCTAAAAATTCAAAGTCCTAAACAAAACAAGGCGTGAACAGAAAATGGTGACGCAGTATATGTCTGATATGTAAGGAAACATTCTTTGCGAGCAACAAAGTGTTGTTGTAACGAAGTTTGGATTTTCAGAGATGCCCTTGAGTCTGAAATGTAAATAGGCAATGAACTGAATGGGATTAATATTAATAGAATAGATTTTCTATTAGCTAATAGCTCTAAGTTCTAAGTTCGTAAATAAAATAATTTAATCAATTTTTAAAACTTTAAAAGGAAAATATCATGGCTAATATAGCTAAACGTTCCCCACGTCTTGGTGATGCAGCTCGATTCGACCCGTTCACCAATATTGAAGATTGGTTTAAAGGCTTTGGACTACGTCCATTATTCGATGAAATAGAAACTGCCCCGCTGATTAAAATCGATCTGACCGAGAACGATAAAACTTATACCATCCACGCTGAAATTCCAGGCGTAAACAAAGATGATATCAAAGTGCAAGTTGATGGAAATCGCGTTTCCATCAACGCCGAGACAAGAGAAGAAAAAGAAGAAAAGAAAGGTGAAAGAATTATTCGCCGCGAATGTTATCAAGGCTCCAGCTACCGGAGTTTTACGTTGGATAGCGATGTTGATGAAGCCAATACCTCGGCTAAGTATGAAAATGGAGTGCTTGAATTGATTCTGCCGAAGAAGAATGGAAAAAACTTCAAGCAGATTAAAATTAAGTAGCCAAAAGAAATCTGTTGATTACGACAAGGATAAATTACACGAGCGTGCAGCCAGAATTTCTGGCAATGTTGCGGTAATCAAAGTGTGTGCTGCTACTGAAATGGGTATGAAAGAGAAAGAACCCGCATTGAAGACGACATGCATCCGACTCGTGCCACAGTGGAAGAAGGTATCGCACCCGGCAGTTGTCTGGCATTGCTGCGAGCTAGCCAGTTTGATACTTACGGCCGATGTCATGATGCAAATTTACCAGAAAAGAAGCAAGTGGCGCTGAATAAAGTAAATGCTATGGATATGTAAGAGAAAGCTGATCTTGTGAGTATATGTATGAAGAACTTTTGTTATCACTGATTAGTGATAACAAATTAACCTATAAGTCATGTGGAATGATCAATATATGTGGGTTGGCCGCATATGCTCCGTGCCCCTCATCATCAACATTGGAAAACATAATTATGGCCAAACAGACACGTACTTTCGTCAATCAACAAAACAATCCAACCATTACGGAGCGGGGCGTTTTTAACCTTGAACAGCGAGAAGCGATAATTCGTGAGGCTGCCTATCACTACTACGCGAAGCGTGGCTATACCCACGGACATGATATTGAAGATTGGCTCTTGGCTGAAGTCGAACTTGAAAACAACACATCTGAATCTCAGGAATTCCCATCAGATACGGAGATGCAGCAAAGCAGCGTTCAGGGTGCCGGGAAGGATGAAAAAATGAAGAAGATTATCAAGCGTCATCCGCAAAAAGCCATACCTCAGATCGAAAGCACGGAGCCAGAAAATACACCTTCTAGGGAATGATGCCGTGCAAATTTTTGGTAGCGTTGTCAATAAGAGACCTGAAATAATGGCCATCCATTTTGCTGTCGTTGTATCACCGTCAAGCATCAAACCCATTGTAGTAATAAGCGAGTCGAACCTTGGTGACATTAAGTGCTCCTTCTGTGCTCCACTTGCTGACATTGACCCTCATGTTCACCGTCCGAAACAATCTTTCTACTCTGCTTGTCGTCTTTCCTGCTAATCTGTTCTCCAAAGCCGTAAACATATCCTCGCGAGCATTCTCAAGATAAGATACACAACGCTTGAATTCTTTTTCCTGACAATAATCTATCACTTTTTTCAATCGCGCTTTCTTGGATTCGATCATCGCTTTAATCGTATCGGGGCAGTCTACCAGAGACCGGATCGCGCATATCTCCATCAGCTCCGCCACAACATGTAACCATTCCCTGCTTTTTCTTTTAACGCCGTCAGACCATAAAGCATACTGTGCTTGGTAGGGAATATGGTAAGCCTCCAACCCCACCATCTACCCACATTCCTTCAACAATGCTTCAATAGCCTCCGGTGCGAAGGGTAGCAGTTCATCGATTCGGCTGTTAGGCCAGGTGGGGAGTTTTTCGAGGGTGTCGGCTAGCCATTGTGCGGGGTTGAGGCCGTTGAGTTTGCGGTGCCGAGCAGGGTTTGGATGGCGGCGGCACGTTTTCCGGCGCGCTCGGAGCCGGTGAACAGCCAGTTTTTCTTGCCGAGCGCGATGGGGCGAATAGTGTTTTCGACGGGTTGTTGTCAATCGGCAGGTGTCCGCTGCCGGCGTAGCGGATCAGGCTTTGCCAGCGCTTCAAAGTGTAGTCGATGGCTTTGGCGGTGCCGCCGCCATCGGCGGTATGAAAGCGGGTTTGCAGTAACCAGTCGTGCAACGATTGCAGGATCGGCAGGCTTTTTCGGCACGCAGTTGTTGCCGTGCTTCGGTCGATAAGTGCTTGCTTTCGGCTTCGACGGCGTAAAGTTTATCAATGCGTTGCAATGCTTCGAATGCAACGGTGCTGGCGTTGGCCTGATGCAGATCGAAGAATTTGCGGCGCGCGTGCCTAACAGCCTAATTCTGTGCAGGGTGATGCTGTTTTGGAGAATAAAGCCTTTGTGCCCGCCATAGTCGTCGACCAGCAAGTGGCCTTGCCAGCTGTTGAGGAAGTTTTGCACATGTTTGCCACTACGACTGGTTTGGTAGTCAAATACGATGATACGCGGCTCCATCAAGTCGTTGCTGCGATACGCCCACAGGTAGGCGCGCTGCGTTTTTCCGCTGCCGGGATCAAGTTGCGCCACCGGGTTTCGTCGGCGTGCAACACGCGTCCGTGAAGCAAGTGCCAGATCAGCCGGTCAGCCAGCGGTTCCAGTCCCACGCCGACGCGTCCACCCCAGTCCGCCAGGGTGGAGGGCGATAAAGTGACCCCTTCGCGGGCGGCGATTTGCGTGATGCGACAGCGGCAGGTGATCGAGGTATTTAGCCGCGACGATCCAAGCAAGCAAACCCGGTGCCGCCATGCCGCCGTCGATCACCGCGGGCGGTACCGGTTCCGCGACCACAGTTTCGCATGCCCGGCAGGAATATTGCGGACGGATGTGGCGGTGCACAAAGAATCCGGCGGGTTTGACGTCGAGTTGTTCGGTGACGTCTTCACCGATTCTGACCAGATCGCTGCCGCACTGTTTGCATTGGCAGGATTGCGGTTCATGGCGGTGTTCGATGCGCGGCAGGTGATCCGGCAACGGCTGGCGCCCAGCGCGTGCGCGCTTAGGCTTCTGCGGAGCAGGCAGCGGCAATTGCTCGATTTCCGCCTCAACGGCAGAAACATCAGTTTGCCAGTCTTCTTCGAACAAACTCAACTGTGGCTGTGACAGTGCTTCGCTCTTCACACCGTAACGAATGCGGCGCAAATGCCCCAGTTCCAGCGTCAGCGCCTGATTCTTCGCCTCCAGCAGTTTGAGTTCGTTTTGTGCTTGCGTAGCAGTGATTGAATCAGATTTGATACCTCGGTTTTAACCGCCGGCGCGAGGTTCAGATGATCCAATTCAATTGACTGTTTTGCGTGCGTTTTCATGGTGTTATTGTACCACAAAACCCGCGAAAAGCGGCATCAATATTGGCGTTCAGCTATATTTTCGTACGCACGACTGCAACCCCAAACGATGCCAATCCACTCCGGCAATCAACCACTCCCATTGCGGCTGCGTCAACACAATGCCACCTTCTCCGGAATGTTGCCAAACAAACCGTCCCCGATGCAAACGCCTCTGGCACAGCCACACACCGGTACCGTCCCACAGCAACACTTTGATGCGATTGCCCGCGCGATTGCAAAACACAAACGCCGAGCCCGCACAAGGCGATCGCTGCAACGCCTGCTCCACCAACACCGACAAACCGTCGATCCCCCGGCGCATATCTACCGGATCAACCATCAACCAGATCTCCCCGGATTCGCAATCAAAGACACTTCAACAATTCCCCAACCAATGCGGCGAAACCGTCGATGGCAGTTCCAGCACATGATCGCCCCGTCCGCGAAGACACAGTGTATTCGCCGGCATAGACATTGGTTTGATCGTTATCGGAACCAACGCAGGCGACCGAATAACCTGATCGGCACGATGCTTGCGAACCCAATTACCAAACGTCTTTGTATTCAAACCATGTTCCCGGCAATAAGCTGCCTGGGACATACTGCTGGTTTGCCATGTTTCGATATGAATTCGTCGTATTTCTGATGATGACATCGTTCCTCCTTGTAAAAGGTTTGAGGATAACGATGATGTACCAGGGTGTTAATGTGGGAGGGTTGGAGGTTTACGGAATATGCCACAAACATCGCTGAACAAGGACGGTAACCTTTCCTTTCAAGCTTTCAAAAATAGAAGTATCGCCATCGGTTAAAAGCAAAAATGGTTCCTTGAATTTCTTGATCACCTCAATACTCTTTTGAAACAGCTTGTCCCATGAGCCGTTGTAGTTGCCGATATCGATACCCGCGACCCTGATACCTCCCCTTTTTTTATACTGCACCAACACTTTCAACTCCTTTCCCCGTTTGGCGATCGTAATCCCCACACCGGTTCCATCCGCCTCGCAACGTGGCACCTCATTTTCATCCAGAACAAAATCTATCCCGGCGCCAACCCGTTGCACAGACCTCCAGATCGTCATCTTGTCTATCGCCCACCCGAACATCTTGCCGAATTTCTCTGATACACGGTAGGACGTCAACGCTCCCATCAGCACCAACTTGCGCCGCGTTTCTTCGGTAATTCTCTTCCTCGGTTCCATGCCGAGCAACGTTCGGGTGATGTACTGCTTGCTGCCACACGCCTTGCATTGCACCTGCAGCTGTTTGAGCGTGATATATCGAAACCAGGTGAGAACAATCGTTGCTTTTCCATGCCGCGTCTTCCAAATGAATTCCCTGTCATTGCCACAACATTGACAAGCGAATGACTTTCTTTCCTGAGCCATCTCATGCTCGCCAAAGCCAACAAGCACTTTCTGGAAGAAATCCTCAAGCAACTGTGGCAACAACATAAGAAACGCCTTCATAATCGATGAAAAACTACTCTGCACCACGCAGACTCTGAATTGACAGTCAAATTCGATCGTAATACCCTTCTGCTGTGGGGTCGCTCCCATACTGCCCTCCTTTTAGGATTTCGTTTATGCAAAAAACCAAACACTATATTGGAGCGCAACTATCTTTTATACTCTCAGGTCTCTCAAATTCTACGTTACCAACTTTTTTAGGCGATCAGACTATATTGTATATTGTTCAACTTGTACTGATGGAATGAGATTTACTGAGTATTGTTTGCCAGGAACCTGTCGGACTTAAGCAATCGTGGCGGGCCAAGGAGAACGGGCAGAATTTCTCAATTTAGAAGCGCATAGCGAGATTATGCAATGAAAAATTGATGAAATATGAACCGTTTTCTTCATTTGCGCAGTAGATTGACCTCGAGTCAGACAGGCTCCTGGGCAAAAGTGAGCAGTAAAGTTTAATACATAACGCCGGGGAAAATGGTCATTGTAGTGTGCTGTACTACTAGTGTAGTGTCTTGTAAATGAATTTACATTATTCTGATTTTGCTTATACTCGAAGTACAAATTGTTTTGAGGAGTAAATCATGGCAAAGACAAAGATTGTCCTTGATGAGGAAGAGAAACGAGAGCTGAACAGGCGGTTACGTGCCAGCACCGTGTCAGTACGAGATCGGCAGCGCGCACAAATCATTTTGCTGAGGGCTTGTGAAGGACATACCCAGATAGCAATCGGTGCGAAAGCAGGTGTGGCACGTGTGACCGTGAGTTATTGGTGTCAGCGTTTTGCCCAAGGAACGATTGGCTGGTCTATCGGATGCGCCCGGGCGTGACCGCAAGCCTTCGTTACCCGATACGGCGGTCAAGAAAGTGTTGGAGACAGTTACGCGCCCGCCCGCTAATCCGGTGCGCTGGAGTTGCCGCACCATGGCGCAAGCGGCGGGTATTTCGACAGCCAGCGTACAACGCTTGTGGGCGGCAAACGACATCAAGCCGCACCTGACCCGAACCTTCAAGCTGTCGAACAATGTTCATTTCGAGGAAAAATTCCGGGATGCCATCGGCTTGTATCTCAATCCACCGGAAAAAGCGCTGGTGCTGTGTTGCGACGAGAAATCACAATGTCAGGCGCTGGAGCGTACCCAGCCTAGCTTGCCGCTGGGCATCGGGCATATCAAGATCGCACGCACGATTATATTCGTCATGGCACTTTGACTCTGTTTGCTGCGCTAAACTATCTGGCGGAGAAACTGATCACAACCATCTCCGAACAACACCGGCATCAGGAATGCCTGGCATTCCTCAAGAAAATCGAACGGGAAACACCGAAAGATCTGGATATCCATCTGATTGCCGACAATTACGCAACCCACAAACATTCCGAGTGACCAGATCGTCGGTGGCAGCTTTGCTTCAGTTAAGGAACTGGCAGATAGAATTTTTACCTATTTGGCTGACCGCAATCAAAATCCAAAACGTTATGTCTGGAATGCCAAGGGCGAAGAAATTTTGCGGAAAATTCAGCGTGCCCATAATGCCATGATGCAATCGCAGGCCGCTGTTTTATTGTATAAACATTTGAGAGACACTACACTAGGAATCGAACATGCAAAAGTAATAGTAAAAGCACTGAGATGCCACCCTGCGGTATTGGTTTTTCCTAGGTGGAGCATTGAGGTTGCTGCATAGTGAAGTATTTGTTTATATGAAGAATTGATTGTATGCTGCAGTCTATGATAAGACCACTCCGATTGGAATTCCCGAATGCGCTTTATCACGTAAAATTGCGTGAAAATGCAGCGCAACACAAAGGCCGGAGAATGGCGATCATTGCCGTCTATAAAACAGGTGCATACAGCCAACAAGAAATCGGAGAGAACTATCAATTGCATCCAACGAACGATGGTCCGGGTTGCCTCTTCGCAAGAATAAGAATTCTTGGTTCTGGACCCCGTTTTTGAAGAAATATTCGCTTACTTCAGATCCGCCTTGTGTTAGAACATGGTTATTTACGACAGAGTTTTTTTATCTGAATAATTCTTGTCAATCCATTCCTTGTAACTGCCATCCAAAATACCACGCCACCAGACTTCGTTATCGAGATACCACTGAATTGTTTTGCGGATGCCGGTTTCAAAGGTCTCCGCAGGTTTGTAACCCAGTTCACCCATGATCTTGCTGGCATCAATGGCATATCTGCGATCATGTCCAAGGCGGTCGGTGACATGGGTGATCAGTTGGGTATGAGGTGCGCCTTGGGGATGGTGTTTGTCCATCTGCTCACAGATCAAGGTAACAATGTCGATATTCGTCCATTCATTGTTGCCGCCGATATTGTAGACCTCGCCCACTTTGCCGTTCAGAAGGATACGTTCTATACCTCGACAATGATCCTCAACGTAGAGCCAATCCCGGATTTGTTTACCATCACCATATATCGGTAAGGGTTTGCCTTCGAGGCAGTTGACGATAATCAAGGGGATAAGTTTTTCCGGAAAATGGTATGGGCCGTAGTTATTGGAGCAGTTGCTGATAGTGGTATTGAGGCCGTAAGTATGGTGGTAACTGCGCACTATGTGATCCGAAGCTGCCTTGCTGGCGGCATAGGGTGAATTCGGCAAATATTGATGCTGCTCAGTAAATGCAGGAGAATTCGGCGTGAGCGTGCCATAAACTTCGTCGGTGGATACGTGGTGGAAGCGATGGGGTGTTTCGCCTGCATCAAGCCATATTTTCTTGGCAGCCTTGAGCAATGAATGCGTGCCTTCGATATTGGTTTTAAGAAAGGCATCTGGGCCGTGGATTGATCGGTCCACATGACTCTCTGCGGCAAAGTGCACTATGGTATCAATGGAGCCATCGTGCAGTAGTTTTTCTACCAGCGTTGTATCAAGGATGTCACCGTGGACAAAACTGTAGGCCTTATTTTCCTGGATACTCCTCCAGGTTCTGTAAATTTCCGGCATAGGTGAGCGCATCCAGTACAGTAACCTGGCTGCCGGGGTGTTCCCGTAGCCAATAATGCACGAAATTGGCGCCAATAAATCCAGCGCCACCTGTCACTAATAAATTCTTGGGTTGATAACTCATTGTGTTTTCCATTGGATTAATATTTGTTTTAAACCTATCCGCCAGTCTGCTTGCGGGATGCGCAATTCTTTTTGAATATGCGCACATGCCAGCACTGAGTTCTGAGGGCGGCTGGCGGGCGTGGGATATTCGGATGTGCTGATAGGCTTGATAATTGGTTTCTTTTCCAGCATGTCCAGCGCAAATGCCTGTTCACAAATGGCTACAGCGAAGGCGTGCCATGTGGTGGCAGGTGAGCCGGTGTAATGATAGAGCCCCCAGGTGACAGGTTTGCCCTGGTGTATTTGATCCACAATCTTCAGCAGGACTTCAGCGATATGACCTGCCCAGGTCGGCGCGCCGGTTTGGTCAGCCACAATGCTCAGCTCATCACGCTCTTTAGCCAGGCGCAATATGGTACGGACAAAATTATGGCCCGTGGCTGAAAATACCCAGGCTGTGCGCAGCGTTATGTATTTATCCAGCACGCTGGCAACGGCAATTTCACCTTCGAGTTTGCTCTGGCCATAAACACCCTGCGGATTCGGGATATCTGTTTCAAGATAGGGGACGGACTTTTTTCCATCAAACACGTAGTCGGTGGAGATGTGCAGTAGCGGTATATCAGCCTTGGCACAGGCTCTGGCCAGGTATAGCGGGCCATCCCGGTTGACGGCAAAAGCGGTTGCACTATCTGTTTCGGCACGGTCTACGGCGGTATAGGCGGCGGCGTTAATGATGACAGCCGGTTTTACATGTGCAACCAAGGCATTGATGCTGGATTCATTGGTTATATCAAGTTCGCTGTGATTAACAGCTACGATGTCATGAGCACGCGCCTTGCTGCGTAAACAAAGTTCTGTGCCTAACTGCCCTGCTGCACCTGTTATTAATACGGTCATAACATTTTCTATGTTCTATTTAGCACTGGGTTTGCTGTAACTTGGCAAATTTTCTGCGGGTTGTTGTGCAAGCCTGGGTGCCGACTGATCTTTTGCTGAGAGTGAAACATCACTGATAGGCCACTCGATACCGATGTCAGGATCATTCCAGGCAATACATTGCTCTGATTCTGCATGATAATAGTGGGTACAACTATAGATGAAGTCGGCCACTTCTGACAGGACAACAAACCCATGTGCATAGCCTGGTGGAATATACATCATATGCAAACTTTCATCGTCCAATACACAACCAACCCATTGCCCAAAGGTTGGTGAGCCTTTTCTTACATCAACGGCTACATCAAAGACCTTGCCGCGCGATACACGTACTAGCTTGCCTGGTGGTTGGATTAGCTGATAGTGGAGGCCGCGCAAGATACCTTTTGATGAGCGGGAGTGGTTATCCTGGACAAAGGTTTCGTTGATTCCTGTTTCACGCAGCGTCGTTTCTCGGAATGTTTCTACAAAGAAGCTGCGTTGATCACTAGACACCTTTAGTTTGAGAATCACAACACCAGGAAGTTTGGTCTCAATGACATTCATCTCGCAGGATTTCCATCAGGTATTGTCCGTAGCCACTTTTCTCCAACGGGGTGGCTAGTTTCGTCAATTGTTCGGCATTAATGTATTTTTTTGCGATAGGCGATTTCTTCCGGGCAGGCCACTTTTAATCCTTGCCGTTCTTCAATGACTTGCATATCGTTTGCGGCAGATAGTAATGAAGCATGCGTGCCGGTATCCAGCCATACAAAACCACGACCCATCAATTCAACGTTTAAATTGAGGTGTGCTGTCAAAAATGGAGTCCATGTGTTTAAGCAGCGACTAGATTTGCATAGTATCGCTGCGTAAATTGTGCTGGTGACAGATAACCTAATCTTTCCTGCATGCGCTGCCTGTTATAGAAGATTTCGATATATTCGGTAATCTCCTGAATGGCTTGTTGCCGTGTTTTGAATCTCCGATGATGCACCAGTTCGGTTTTAAGTATCCCCCAGAAGCTTTCCATCGGAGCATTATCATAGCAATCACCTTTGCGACTCATGGAAGCGACTATGCCAAATTGTTGTAATAGATTCTGATAATCATGCGCACAGTATTGGCCACCTCGATCTGAGTGAGCAATTAGCCCCTTGTCTGGATGTTTACTTTTGCAGTTGCGCGGAAATAATGCCTGTATAACCAGTCTCTTTGTCATTCTCTCATTCATGGCATAGCCTACTAGTTCGCCATTAAATAGATCTTTATTCCAGCCAAGTACAACCAGCCCTCATCCGTAGGAATATAAGTGATGTCACTGACCCATACTTTACCAGGTGCATTAACAGCAAATTCCCGGTTCAGAATATTTGGCGCAACCGGTAAATTATGTTTAGAATCGGTCGTCACCTTGAGTTTTAGCTTTTGCTTACAACGCAAACCCAATTTCTTGCGCAATGTTCGAACGCGGTATGGCGTGGCTTGTACTCCGTGATCCGCCAAATCATGATGCAAGCGCTTCGCACCGTAGCTCTCGTGTACGTTGGTGCGCGGCCAGTATTTCTATTTCCAGCCTTGTATTCTCCTGCTTACGTTTATAAAGCGGGCGAGTTCTTTGGGCATGAAAGCCGCTCTCGGAAACATTCAGTACTCGACACATGAGCGCAACAGGATAGCTTCGTCGCATCGACTCAATCAAACCGTATCTCACCGTGACTCCTTGGCGAAATACGTCGCACACTTTTTTATAAAATCACGCTCCATCTTCACTTCTGCTAATTCGCGTTTAACTCTGGATAGCTCTAACTCAAGTTCAGTCAGCGGCTTCTGATGCTTGCCTACTGTAGCGAGTTCTCCTCGTTTGTCAGCATAAACCCAGTTTTTTAGTGTCCCCTTGGGTAACGACAGACGTTTCGCAGCTTCAACCAGAGTCAATCCACTTTCTTTGAAAAACTTAACTGATTCCTTCCGAAATTCCTGACTATATTGTGTGCGGGGTAATTCCATCTTCATCCTCCATTTCAAGTCTTCATTTTATGAAACTTCGGACTCCATGAAAATCAGCATACCTCATGTTTTAGTTTTACGCATATTCGGAAACGCTTGCTCCAGTTTTATCCGGTAACGTCCACTACTCACCAGTACCATAAGATGGGTATAAAGCTGTGTAGAGTATAATAATAAAGTATGTTTATTATTATAGATCAGCTAATTACAATTTAATCTTGGCGGAGGCGGTGAGATTCGAACTCACGGTAGAGTCACCCCTACGGCAGTTTTCAAGACTGCTGCCTTAAACCGCTCGGCCACACCTCCACTTGAACTTGCAGGGCGCATCATACCGTTTAGAGTTCTTTTTGGCTAGTTGCTTTAAATATATTTCAAAGACTAAGAAAAGGTCAGGTAATAAGTCACAATGCTTGCTGACTTTCTGAGGAGACTCTAGGGCATCACTGAAAATCCAGATTTTGCTACAACACTTTGTTGCTCGCAAAAAATGTTTCCTTACGTATCAGACATATGATGCGTCATCATTTTTTGTTCACGCCTCGTTTTGTTTAGAACTTTGAATTTCTAGAGGCGCCCTCTGTTTATAAACAGTGTGCGATTACTTTATTGCCGCCATTTGATTTTGCCTGATTAACAGCATCTTCGGTCGCTTTAATTAATTCGGGGAAACCTTCTGCCGAATCCGGTTGTATTTCTGCGACGCCAAAACTTGCGGTTACGTTCAATTCTGATGGACGTAAATTTTCAATTGATTGCCGCATTTTTTCTGCAATGAGCGTTGCGTTTGTGATATTGCAGTGGGATAGTAACAAAACAAACTCTTCTCCGTCATAACGAGCGGCTATATCTTCTCGGCGAATGGGTTTTATGAGTGCAGAAGCTATTGCTTTCAACACCATATCACCAGTTGAGTTCCCGTAATTTTCATTAATCAACTTGAATTTATCTATATTCACTAGAATAAGGCTGTAAGGAATATTATGTCGTGTTGCTTCGCGCAATCTTGAGGGGGCAGTTTCCAGTAGAAAATAGCGGTTATACAAGCCGGTCAGTAGATCCTTCATTGCCAGTTCTTGTATGATATCTTGTTGCGTGATTGCCTTATCCAGTAATTTCTTGCTGGTAATTAGATTGCTGACTCTTGCAAGCAATTCTTCCTGGATTAGTGGTTTGGTAACGTAATCATTGGCCCCCAAGCGCAACAACTCTACTTTGTGTGCGGTATCATCCAGCACCGAGAATGCCAATAAGGGCACATATTTTTTATTATCTTCCTCAAGGTGTCGTATCGCCTTCACAGTGCCCTGGCCATTTAGCTTGCCTTTGAGCAATATATCGGTAAGTACCAAGTCGTAGGGGTTCTTTTGGAATGCTTCTATACCTTCTTCGCCAGTAGCGAAATGGTCAACGGTATATCCGTTGTCTCTTAATACTGCTGATGTCAAGTTTGCAGTTGATGGGCTATCCTCAATATATAAGATATGCCCAGACATGGTTTTGCTGCTGTTTTTTCTAGAGAACTGAGCAGTATAACTGGTGATTTTATCCAGCTCATGTTTGGCAAATATTTCTGTTACGCCCGCTGAAAATGCTTCATCCAATAATTTCTTATCTTCATTCGAAGTAATCATAACCAGTGGTATTTGAGAGGTGCGCGAATCGGCACGAAGATGCGACGAAAACTTTGGGCCATCCATGTCCTGTAAGTGCATTGCAATAAATACCAGGTCAAAAGGCTGTTTTTAAGCAATGTCAGGGCTTCGTTTCCGGTTGAGACTTGCTTGGTTTCAAGTCCGCCAGATTCAATCGCAGACGATAGCAGTTTTTGATACGTTCTCGATGGTTCAACGATAAGTCCTTCCATGTTCAATACCCCTTCAATGACATAAAGTTAGATGTGTGCTGTCAATAAACCCGATCCTGCTTGAAGCATATCGACATCAATACTGATTTCTTTTGGAAGGTTCAGTAAAGAGTTTGTGAAAGGTGACGTATTGTTCTCGTTGATTTGGACCGTGGAAATGTTGCGAAAAGGCTACTTCAGCTGTGTAATCGTGAATTGTTTGTTTAGGTATGAAGAGGTAAACTTCGAATATATTTCTTATTTATTAACCAGGAGCCTGTCGGACTTGAGGTCAATCTACTGCGCCAATGTGAAAATGGTTTATATTTCCTCAATTTTTCATTGCATAGTTTCGCTATGATTGCTTAAGTCCGACAGGCTCCTGGAAAAAAAATTTAATTTTAAAATTGCATAAAGGAGTTTTTTGATGAGAAGAATTGCTAAATTATCTTTAATATTTTCTATATTTTTTCTTTTCTCGTCTCAGGCTGTTGCTTCTGACAGTTATGCTGGTGACGCAGCCGAAAAATTTGTAACCGGCATTGCTAATGCGGCTACCGGGTGGTTGGAGTTACCCAAGAATGTCATTCTGGTGGGTCAGAAAGAGGGGCCGGTTTATGGCGCTACAGTTGGCGTGGCAATGGGTATCATGCATACAGTTGGCCGTAGTTTAATAGGTGTGCTCGATATAGCCACTTTCCTTATTCCAACTAAATCATCAGTTAATCCGCCTTTTATCTGGGAAGATTTTTCAAGAGAGACTTCCTATTAATCATATTGTTATGGTTTTCTCCGATATAGAAGAATGAAAACGCCATATCAGTGCAACAATATGGCGTTTTCACAGAGAGCAGAGCAGTGAATGTGAATAAATCGGTTGTCCGAGAATAGGGAAATCTACTGTGGAAAAGCTATTTTGGTCATATTTCCCGATTGTTTTCGTTGAAAAGAATTACTGTTCGCCTCAAATAATCGGAAATTTTTCAAAAAATAGGTTCCCCTAACTCAGATTACTTTTCCCGGAAGAGCCTCCTGGCGTTGGCCTAGCGTTGAGCTTCAAGCGCTGCGATTCTTTCTTCCAGTGGCGGGTGTGACATGAATAAACGCATAAGTCCATTACTGCCTCCAGAAATCCCAAAAGCAGCAAGCTGATCCGGCAAATGTGCCTGTTCGTGAGTTAATTGCAAGCGCCGCAATGCTGAGATCATTTTATTTCTGCCTGCCAGGCTGGCACCACCCGCATCAGCGCGGAATTCGCGTTGACGGCTAAACCACATGACGATAATGCTGGCCAAGATACCCAGAACGATTTCGGCAATGATAGTGGTAACCCAGAAAGCAGGGCCATGTCCATTTTCTGTTTTAAATACGACACGATCCACGGTATGTCCAATGACACGCGACAGGAATATCACAAATGTGTTCACGACACCCTGAATCAGTGCCAATGTCACCATGTCGCCGTTAGCGATGTGACTGATTTCATGAGCCAAAACAGCTTCTGCTTCATCCTGGCTCATGGCATTTAAGAGTCCGGTACTGACCGCGACCAGTGCATCATTTTTTGACATCCCTGTGGCAAAAGCATTGACATCCGGTGCATCATAAATGGCAACTTCCGGCATGCCGATACCGGCTATTTTCGCTTGACGTTGCACGGTGGTGACTAGCCAGTGTTCTTGCGCGTTACGTGGCATCTCGATAACTTGTGCGCCGGTAAATCGTTTTGCTGTCCATTTTGACAGGGCAAGCGACATGAATGAACCACCAAATCCAAATACCGATGCAAACAGTAACAGGGAATTGATATCCAGATCGGTTCCCTGCTCGTCTAGAATTCTTTCAAATCCAAGCAGTCGTAATGTAATGCTTAGCACAACGATAATGGCTAAGTTAGTTGCTAAAAAAAGAATAATTCTTTTCATTCCTTTACTCCATGATGTCAATAAATCCAGAACAAAGCTGCTGTTGATATGTGCGCTATTTGTCACTTTTCAAGCGGATTTTATTTGAAATTGCCTGATCAGGTTGGCTGGCTGAGTGTTGTGCAGATTGTCCGCCAACTATCCACAGCAATCATTCAGCATACGGATTTTGATACCGGATTTCTTGAAGCGTTCAAATGAAATCAGAACTGTCTGGAAACGGGTTCGGAAATAATAAAGAGTTAGTTCGCCGATGGATGTTCTTTAGGACATCTCTAAAAATCCAAATTTCGTTACAACACTTTGTTGCTCGCGAAAAATGTTTCCTTACATATCAGACATATGCTGCGTAACCATTTTTTGTTCACGCCTCGTTTTGTTTAGAACTTTGAATTTTTAGCGGTACTCTTTAATCACTGCTGGGCAGATTCAGTAGCATGCGATTGTTGGGAAGGTTTGGATTGTGTATTTCTGACGATCTGAAAAAGTATTTCGTCTTTTTTGATCATGCCCAGATCGCTTCTTGCACGTTCTTCAATGGCTTCAAGGCCTTGCTTCAGGTCATTCACCTCGGCTTCAAGCTTGTTGTTGCGATTCTGCAATATCAAATTATTTTCACGTGCCGCAACAACATCCTGATCTACCTGCCAGACCTTAAGCCAGCTTGCTTTGCCGTACCATAATGGATATTGCATTGCGGCAATCAGTAACAGCAGTATAAGACTTAAAAGCTTCATTATTTGAGCTGATAAAATGCTCTCCGGCCAGCATAGTTTGCTGAATCCCCCAGGTCTTCTTCAATCCGCAATAATTGATTGTATTTGGCGAGACGGTCGGAGCGGGATAATGAGCCGGTTTTTATTTGCAATGCATTGGTTGCAACAGCAATATCAGCAATGGTGGTATCCTCGGTTTCTCCAGAGCGATGTGATATGACCGCGGTGTAGCCAGCGCATTTTGCCATTTCAATGGCTGAGAGTGTTTCAGTCAGTGTGCCAATCTGATTAACCTTGATCAAGATGGAATTGGCAATGCCACGTTTGATTCCTTCTTGCAGAATTTTTGCATTCGTGACAAATATGTCATCACCGACTAATTGAATCGATTTACCCAGTTTGTTAGTCAGTATTTCCCAGCCGTCCCAATCATGCTCACTCATGCCATCTTCGATACTGATAATCGGGTACTTATCTACCCATGATGCGAGGTAATCAGCAAATTGAGCGGAAGTCAGATGCAGGCCCTCCGATGCCAGATGATATTTGCCGTCTTGAAAGAATTCTGAGCTGGCACAGTCAAGACCAATGGCAACTTCTTTGCCAGCCTGATATCCCGCCAGATCAATGGCTTGTACAATTAGTTGCAGAGCTGCTTCATTATTTGCCAGGTTTGGCGCAAATCCACCTTCGTCCCCCACCGTTGTAGGCATGTTTTTATCGTTGATGAGTTTCTTCAGCGCGCTAAAAACTTCTGCTCCGCAACGAATGGCATCATGGAAGTTTGAAATTCCCAGCGGAACAATCATGAATTCCTGCATGTTGATATTGTTGTTGGCATGTGCGCCGCCATTAATCAAATTCATTAAAGGAACAGGCATGGACATCAAACCGGCACCGCCAAGATAACGATACAACGGCAATCCGGATTCTTCGGCAGCGGCTTTGGCAACTGCCAGAGACACCGCAAGAATTGCATTGGCACCAAGCCTGGATTTATTTTCCGTGCCATCCAGGTTGATCAGTGCTTGGTCAATGAAGCTTTGGTCGACAGCATCCAATCCCATTAATGTTTCAGAAATCTCAGTGTTAACGTTTTCCACCGCTGTAAGCACACCTTTACCTGAGTAGCGTTGCGCATCCCCATCTCTCAGCTCAACCGCTTCCCTGGTTCCAACAGACGCTCCAGAAGGAACAGAAGCGCGGCCTAGCACGCCTGATTCCAGCAGTACATCTGCTTCAATGGTTGGATTACCACGAGAATCAAGAATCTCGCGGGCGATAACATCTACGATTGCACTCATGCTACATTTTCCCTGTTATTTAATTAATGATGTTTCTGCTATTTCAGTTGCCGTATTGTTACTCATTAAGTACTACATGTATTTTCTTTTCTGCAGGCTGCCGGCTGTTGTGAAAGCGGATGGCTGCCTGAATATAGGATTTGAATAGCGGATGGCCTAACCGTGGCGTGGAGGTGAATTCCGGGTGAAACTGACAGCCAAGAAACCAGGGATGCTCCGTTTCAGGAAGCTCTATCATTTCGCACAGACTTTCTTCTTTTGATAAGCCACCGATGCAGAGTCCCGCTTTTTCTAATTGGGGAATATAAAGGTTATTGACTTCATAGCGATGACGATGACGCTCGGTAATTTTATCCGCACCATACGTTTTCCAAGCTAGTGAATTCTTTTTCAAAATACATTCCTGACCACCTAAGCGCATACTGCCGCCGATATCGGAATTTTTATCTCTTATTTCAATTTGCCCATCGCGGGTACGCCATTCCGTAATCAATCCTATGACCGGGTGCGGAGTGTCAGGATTAAATTCGGTACTGTGCGCGTCTTTCAAACCGGCCTTGTTACGCGCATATTCAATGACAGCCAGTTGCATTCCCAAACAAATACCCAGATATGGAATCCGGTTGATGCGAGCAAAGTTGATGGCCATGATCTTGCCTTCCACGCCGCGTTTGCCAAAACCGCCGGGAACAAGGATCGCGTCCATATTGATCAGGCTGTCCGTGCCTTCCTTCTCAATAATCTCAGAATCTATGTAGTTGATATTAATCCGGCTGTTTGTATGTATTCCCGCATGAATCAACGCTTCAGACAAGGATTTATAGGATTCAGTCAAATCAACGTACTTGCCGACCAGTGCAATGGTTACGGTACATTTCGGATGCTCCAGCGCATAAACTAATTTCTTCCAGATGCTCAAGTCGGCTGGTTTGGCCAGGATATTCAATTTATGACAGATGATTTCATCGAGCATTTGCTCGTGCAGCAAGCCCGGGATTTTATAAATGCTGTCAACATCGATTGCGGATATCACCGCTTCTTCCTGGACATTGGTAAACAGCGCTATTTTCCTGCGTTCTTCTTTTGGCACTTCACGATCTGAACGGCACAGCAACACATCCGGCTGGATACCGATTTCCCGCAATTCCTTGACAGAATGCTGAGTGGGTTTGGTTTTTTTTTTTTTTTTTTTTTTTTTTTTTTTTTTAGCTCCCCGGCTGAGCCGATATAAGGCAGTAAAGTAAGGTGGATAAAACACGTATCAGTGCGTGGATTCTGCACGGCCATTTGTCGAATCGCCTCCAGAAAAGGGAGCGATTCAATATCACCAACAGTGCCGCCGATCTCGATAATTGCAACTTGTGCATCGCCAACGCCCGCTTGTATATAGCGTTTTATTTCATCCGTGATATGGGGAATAACTTGTACAGTGCCACCGAGATAATCGCCGCGTCGCTCTTTGCGAATAACACTTTCATAGATTTGACCGGTCGTGAAGTTATTATGCCGGGTCATGCGGGTGCTGATGAAACGTTCGTAGTGACCCAGGTCGAGATCCGTCTCGGCACCGTCTTCCGTGACAAAAACTTCACCATGCTGAAAAGGACTCATGGTACCGGGATCCACATTGATATACGGATCCAGTTTGAGCATGGTTACTTTAATCCCGCGCGTCTCAAGAAGAGCAGCCAGGGATGCAGCAGCAATACCTTTACCCAGGGAAGAAACGACACCGCCGGTCACGAAGACATACTTGGTCATGGATGGTTATGGTATCTAGAATAATCCAGCGGAACTTTGAGATAGCTTTTGCATGGCTTTTGAGCAGACAACTTTGTCCAGTATTTATTAGCGAATTTCAGCAAGTAATTGATCCATCATTTGTTCAGCCTGGTGGCGATAGCTACTGCCAAAAAGATTCAAATGATTAAGAATATGATAGAGGTTATACACCGTTTTGCGAATATTATACCCGGAATCCAAGGGATAATCACACCGGTAAGCAGAATAAAAATCGACTGGAAAACCGCCAAAAAGCTCAGTCATGGCAATATCAGCTTCACGGTCACCGTAATATATGGCAGGGTCAAACAGTACCGGATTTTTCGCGTCATCATAGGCATAATTGCCACTCCAGAGATCGCCATGTAAAAGCGAAGGGGATGGTGTTACACCTGAAAAGAACTTATCCAGATCGCTCAATAGTTGTTCCCCCAATTTTTGCAGTTTTCCGTTAAATCCATTGGTCTTGGCCAGATCTAATTGATAGCCTAAGCGATGCATTTTCCAGAAATCTATCCAATCGGAAGAAGCGGTATTTATTTGCGGAGTCTGTCCGATTGTATTATCACGGATCCAACCAAATTGGCTGGAAACAGTGCGATGCATGGCGGCAAGATGTATGCCAAAATCGGATGCTTTGCCACTGGGGGTAGTATTAAAATCCAGGTATTCCAGAACCAGCCAGGCAGCCTGATTATTCTGTCCATAACAGACGGGTAGCGGAACTCGTATAGTATGCGACAGATGAATTTCCATTAAACCGGCAGATTCCGCTTCAAACATAGCAAGACTGCCGGGTGAATTTAATTTTACAAAATAGCGTTGTGCACCATCCGTGATACGATAGGCTTGGTTAATACAGCCACCACCGATCGCATCTGTCCCTCTTACTTTAAATTGACAGTTTGTGGCTGCAGAAATCTGCCTGCTGATTTCATGCCATGCTTGCACGTTTTGCATCTTCCACAGCCAACCATTCCTCAGCTTTCTGAATCGCTGCCTGTACTTGTTCGGGCGCTGTTCCGCCGGTATGTTTGCGGCTTTGCATAGAACCTTCCAGTGTCAAGACAGCAAAAATATCGGTTTCAATCTGCGGAGAAAATTTTTGTAATACATTCAGATCAAGGTCACTGAGATCGCAACCTTTCTGTTCCGCAAACTGCACTGCTATTGCCACAATCTCGTGTGCGTCGCGGAAAGGAATGCCTTTCTTAGTCAAATAATCGGCCAGATCAGTGGCCGTAGCATAACCACGCAGTGCCGACCGGCGCATAGCTTCTTGGTTAACCTGAACGCCTGTGAGCATGTCGGCATAAATCCGTAAGGTATCGGTCAATGTGTCGACGGTATCAAAAAGCGGTTCTTTGTCTTCTTGATTATCCTTGTTATAGGCGAGTGGCTGCGCTTTCATCAAGGTCAGCAGGGCAACCAGATGACCATTGATACGGCCGGTTTTGCCACGCACCAATTCGGGTACATCCGGGTTTTTTTTCTGTGGCATGATCGAAGAACCGGTGCAGAATCGATCGGCCAATTGGATAAAACCAAATGCCGGATTCATCCATACAATGAATTCTTCCGACATGCGGGATAAATGGGTCATAATCAGTGCCGCGCAGGCGGTAAATTCGATGGCGAAATCCCGGTCTGAAACCGCATCCAATGAGTTTTCACAAACCCCGTCGAAGCCCAGGATTTGCGCAACCCGTTCACGATTGATCGGATAACTGGTGCCAGCCAGCGCTGCTGCTCCCAGCGGTAATTGATTCACACGTTTTCTACAATCGGCCAGTCGTCCGATGTCGCGTTTCAACATTTCAAAATACGCCATCAAATGATGACCAAAAGAAACGGGCTGCGCTACCTGGAGATGTGTAAAGCCTGGCATAACGGTATGAATATGCAGTTCTGCCAGATGTAACAAAGCGCGCTGCATGGCTTTGATCAGATCAATAATTTCATCAATCGAAGCGCGTAAAAATAATCGAATGTCGGTAGCTACCTGGTCATTTCGAGACCGTCCGGTGTGTAATCGTTTGCCTGCATCACCGACGAGAGCGGTCAAACGTTTTTCAATGTTTAAATGAACATCCTCCAGTTCCAGCAACCAGGTAAATTGCTGGTTGTGGATTTCATTACGAATTTGATTTAAGCCTTTCTGGATATCTGCCAAGTCTTCATTGCTGATAATTCCTTGCTCTGCAAGCATTTGTGCATGCGCCAGCGATCCCAGAATGTCATATTCGGCCAGCCGCTGATCAAAGCCGACAGAAGCGGTATAGCGTGCTACAAGTGCCGAGACCGGTTCATTGAATCGTCCAGACCAGGTTTTTTTATTATTTTCTTTTTCTAATGCTGAGTTATTATCCATTGTGTTGCTATAATCCCTTGTTTCCTGCCGTGAGAAGCATCGATTATAAAACATAAATGCATAGCCGGTCATTTTGCGATAATGTAATATTTTTGCACTGTGAATATTATCTGCCTGGTTTGCAAATATTAAATTTAATTGCTGCATTCCACTTTTCCTTCCCGAAGGATTAGTGGATAATTCGAGTTTTCCCCTGCCACCATTAATACACAAGGAGTTATCCATGACGGATCACAAGCAAAACCAAAATGAACAATCCACAGTTAACACTTTTTTTTCAGTTTTGAGCGACAAGTTTGAACTGCTGGCTAAAATTCCTACCACGCAAATTCCTGCCAAGTATGCTGTGATGCTGGCGGGAGCCATTGTAGTAATTTTTTCTTTGGAAAATTATTGCTGTTAGTAAAGTGGAATCTGACACGGCTAAGAAACTTGAAAACGAGCGTGTGCTGATTACGCAGCAAGCCCGTGAATACGCTGACCTGCAGTATACCAAGGAAGAAGAGCGCTTTGGTCAGGTCCTGTCCTGGGCAGTGCGGGGTGAGTTGATTCGCCACAATATTGATCAAATTGATCAGTATTTAAGTGAAATCGTCAAAATGAAAGATACCGAAAGGGTTGTATTGATTGGTGATGATGGTCAATTGCTGGTTTCAACAGATAAAAGACTGGAAGAAACAAAAGGCGTGGAATTATATCCTAAGGAAATTCTGGATCTCCAGAAGATAACTATTAAATCCGATGTAGATGGTAAAAAAATCCTGGTTGTTCCAGTAATGGGATTAAACAAGAAAATTGCTACCGTCGTTGTCAGCTACAAGCAGCCGAAATTTTAATCGATATGCTCGATCGAGACGATCGATGATTTATTGCTGTTGATTGAAAGGCCTTTGTTTAACTACAAAGGCCTTTTTAATTTCTTAGCGTGCGCGACGGATTTGGGCGCCCAGCACAGATAATTTTGATTCAATGTTTTCATAGCCACGGTCCAGGTGGTAGATGCGATCAATCACAGTTTCGCCCTGCGCTATCAATCCGGCAATTACCAGACTGGCCGATGCCCTTAAATCAGTAGCCATAACATGAGCGCCATCCAGATGGGAAATGCCATAGACAATGGCAGCATTGCCTTCCACTTTGATATTGGCATTCATGCGTTTTAATTCCTGCACATGCATCAATCGGTTTTCAAAAATGGTTTCGGTGATGATGGCAGTTCCGTTGGCAATACAATTTAACGACATGAATTGCGCCTGCATGTCGGTTGGAAAAGCCGGGTAGGGGGCTGTGCGTAAATTTACAGATTTTGGTTTTGAATGCATTTTCAGATGAATCCAGTTCTCACCGGAATCAATGTGGGCACCAGCTTCGGTCAGTTTGTCCAGAACAGCGTCGAGCAGATGGGAGTCCGTATCTTTTAAATGAATTTCGCCACCGGTAGCTGTGGCCGCTACTAAAAAAGTTCCTGTTTCGATTCGATCGGGCATTACGGTATGTTCTGCGCCATGGAGCGATGGCACACCTTCAATCGTTATTATGTCACTGCCAGCACCATGAACCTTTGCGCCCATCGCGTTCAGGCAATTGGCAAGATCAACAATTTCCGGTTCTCGTGCCGCATTTTCAAGAATGGTTGTGCCATCCGCCAACGTTGCTGCCATCATCAAATTTTCTGTTCCAGTGACGGTGACAATATCAAATACAATGCGTGCCCCATGCAGTTTTTTTGCTACGGCATGAATGTATCCATGCTTGATACTGATTTCCGCACCCATAGCTTGCAAACCTTTGATATGCTGATCAACTGGTCGTAAACCGATGGCACAACCGCCTGGTAATGAAATATTGGCTTCTCCGGCGCGGGCAAGTAGTGGACCAAGTACCAGAATTGCTGCACGCATGGTTTTAACCATTTCATACGGAGCGACAAGATTGGTCAGTTCAGCGGCTGAAAGTATGATTTCAGATGCATTGTGTCCTGTTATGCTTGTTCCCATCTGCTTGAGCAATGACAACATGGTGGTAATGTCCTGGAGAACCGGAACATTATTTATTTTTAAGGAATCCTGGGTTAGCAGCGCGGCGCACAAAACAGGAAGCGCAGCATTCTTTGCACCTGAGATGGCAATTTCGCCGTGCAGAGGTATGCCGCCCGGGATAATCAGTTTTTGCATTGCATGAAAGATTCAAATAAAGTTTTATTAAAATATTTGTCCGTGTGAATGCCAAGCAGACAAATAGGCCTCATCCGGTTGAAATGCACCCAGGTTCACTGCATCATAGCGTAATAAAGCGTTGAAGATTCTGTTCAGTAGCAGCTACTATAACAAAAAAGTATTCGATAAATTCATCAGGAGAAAAAATGAGTAAGCAAATAATTCAAACCGCAGATGCGCCGCAGGCAATAGGCACCTATTCACAAGCAGTTCGAATCAGTGGAGGCGATACGGTTTATTTATCCGGTCAGATTGGGCTGGATGCGGTAAGCATGCAGATGGTCAATGGAATTGATGCACAAATTCAGCAGGTATTTTTAAACCTGAAAGCGGTGGCAACGGCCAGTGGCGGTAGCTTGAATGACATTGTGAAATTAAATATATTCCTGACGGACCTGGATAATTTTGCACTGGTTAATGAAATCATGGCCGGTTATTTTACTCAGCCTTATCCCGCGCGTGCAGCAGTCGGTGTCAATGCTCTGCCTCGTGAAGCTTTGGTGGAAATGGATGCGGTAATGGTATTGCAACGCTAGAAATCGAAGCAATCTGCGGATGCAGTATTACCGGATGTCGCAATGAATGTTAGCGCCAATGTGCAGGAGAAATTGTCCCGTTTAGGTATCCGCAATGAACTGGATTTGATTCTGCATCTGCCGATTCGTTACGAAGATGAAACGCATCTGTTTCCAATCAATGACGCGCCGTCAGGGCAAATGGTGCAGGTCGAGGGTGTGATTATTCATAACGAAGTGGTTATCCGTCCCAGGCGGCAATTGGTTTGCCAGATTGAAGACAGCAGCGGCATCCTGGTAATGCGCTTTCTGAATTTCTACGGCAGTCAGATAAAAACCTATGCAGTGGGAAAACGCGTGCGACTGTTGGGTGAGATTCGCACTGGTTTCTTCGGTGCAGAAATGGTTCATCCTAAATGCCGCATCGTTCGTGAAAGCGAATCTCTGGCCGAGTCTATGACACCAGTTTATCCGACCACTGCAGGACTGACACAGAAGATTTTAGGCAAGCTGATTGGGCAGATTCTTCAGGATGCACAAAAGACGCAGGCTTTAACGGAGACGTTACCTGAGAAAATTATCAAAAAATACCGGCTTGCAGGTTTGCAGGAAAGCGTGATGTGCCTGCACAATCCACCTCCCGATGTATCGGTAGCAGCCCTGCAGGCACGCACACATCCGGCATGGCGGCGCATTAAGTTTGATGAGTTGCTGGCGCAGCAGTTATCCATGCGCTTACATTACCGGCAGCGGCGCAGCCATTCCGCTCCGGTTCTTGTGCAAAAAAATAAGTTGGCAAAATTGCTTCTCAAACAACTTGCCTTTGAACTGACGGCTGCACAAATCAAAGTATCCGCAGAAATCAGCCGGGATCTGGCCGCCGCCCATCCCATGCAACGCTTGTTACAAGGCGATGTCGGCAGCGGTAAAACAATCGTGGCTGCGTTGGCTGCCTTGCAGGCGATTGAGAATGGTTTTCAGGCGGCATTGATGGCGCCGACCGAAATTCTTGCCGAGCAGCATTTCCAGAAATTATCGGCTTGGTTCGATCCATTGGGGATACAAGTTGTCTGGTTATCCGGCAGCCAAAAGAAGAAACATAAGCAGGCGGTATTGGATGATATTGCGCTGGGTACCGCACAGCTTGCGGTGGGTACGCATGCCTTGTTTCAGGATCAAGTGATATTTCATCAACTGGGGTTGGCGATCGTTGATGAGCAGCACCGGTTTGGCGTGCACCAACGTCTGGCGCTGCGTATGAAAGGCTCGCTATCCAATACAGTGCCGCATCAATTAATGATGAGCGCCACGCCGATTCCGCGTACGCTGTCGATGAGTTATTTTGCCGATCTGGATGTGTCGGTTATTGATGAATTGCCGCAGGGTAGGGCGCCGATCGTGACCAAATTAATCGCAGACAATCGCCGTGACGAAATCATCGCGCGAATACAGCAGGCCTGCCAGCAGGGTAAACAAGTGTACTGGGTATGCCCGCTGATTGAAGAATCAGAAACATTGCAGCTGCAAACTGCGATGGAAACCTATGAAAGCCTGAGCAGGATATTTCCGGATTTAAGCGTCGGTTTGGTGCATGGACGTTTACCCACGCAGGAAAAAACTGAAGTAATGGCCTCGTTTAAGCAAGGAGAAATTCAATTATTGGTTGCCACAACGGTTATCGAAGTGGGCGTCGATGTGCCGAATGCCTCGCTGATGGTGATCGAAAATGCCGAACGCATGGGTTTATCCCAATTGCATCAATTACGCGGTCGTGTCGGGCGCGGATCGGAGGCCAGCATTTGTATTCTGTTATTTCAGCAGCCTTTATCCGAAATTGCCCGCAAGCGGCTCAAAATCATTTTTGAACACACCGATGGTTTTGAAATCGCCCGTCAAGATTTGCAGTTACGAGGTCCCGGCGAATTCCTGGGTGCGCGTCAGAGCGGGGTGCCGATGTTGCGATTTGCCGATCTGGAACAAGATGGTGAGTTACTTACGGCTGCACAGGGCAGCAGCCGATGAATTACTCAACAAATATCCGGATCTGGCGCAACGGCATATCGAACGCTGGCTGGGGAATAAAACTGAGTATTTGCGGGTATAAATAAGCATAAATTCATAGTCTGATAATCCTCAGTTGCTTGTTACTGCTTATCTGGGCTTGAACACGATGAATCAACAATAAGGAATTGTTATAGACGTGATTGTTAAGAATAAAGTTTCATGGGTGCGATTGCTGTTTCATTTCAGAGGCAGTAGTTTTATGGAAACGTGGCCGCGCATTCTCTCGGTGACTTTTGCCGCGATGATCGTCACTTATGTTGAGCTGTACTACAATATTCAAGCATACACACTCACGACAACTCCTTTTTTACTGATTGGCGTTGCACTGGGTATTTTTCTGGGCTTTCGTAATAATGTTTCCTACGATAAATTCTGGGAGGGGCGAAAACTGTGGGGCGCGCTAGTGAATACCTCGCGCAACCTCGCTCGCCAGGGCTGTTTTCTAATTGATGCTTCGCATGACAGCGAGGACGCAGCAATTCCGGGAAATTTTTGTCAAACACGTGATTGCGTACGGCCATGCGTTGCGCTGTCACTTGCGTAACGAAGATCCTGCTGAGCAGATTAAACATTTTCTATCGGGCGAAGATTTAGCCACAGTTCTTGAATCCACGCACCGGCCTCTGATGATTCTGCACCAATTAGGCCGTGATCTTGCCGTCGCGCGGGATCGACACTGGTTGCACGAGCTTAATTTTCCATTTATGGATGCACAGCTCAATGAACTATCCAATATTCTGGGCGGTTGTGAGCGTATCAAAAATACCCCGATTCCATTCAGCTATTCCGTATTGATTCACCGCATTGTGGCTTCCTACTGTCTTTTCCTGCCTTTTGGGCTGGTTGAAACCACCGGGGTGCTGACACCGATTGTTGTGCTATTGATTTCGTACGCCTTCTTTGAACTGGATGCCATTGGCGATGAAATCGAAAATCCATTTGGTTTGCAGCCGAACGATTTGCCGCTGACAGCGATTTCTAGAAATATTGAAATCAATTTGCTTGAATTGATCAATAACCCCGATCGGCCAGAGCCTCTTAAGCCTGAGAATGATATTTTGATGTAATGTCCTGTAATTGATAGGAATTTTGACGTAACAATTGCGTTATTTCAGAAATATAATTCTAGTTAGGTTTCGTAATGAATACTGCTGAACACATGGTAGAGTCTTATTTCCGTTTGTGTCGCAAATGTTTAACAATAGTCGATTTAAAGGTTCCGCGTGGCAACAATCGACAATTGGATATCCTTGCTCACAATGTCAAAGAACAGCAGGAGGAATTACTGATTTTGAAAAAGGAAAATCCTACTTTACACAAATCGAAGATGCCTATACGGCCATTGGTTTTACTCCAAGTTCATTAAAAAGAGCTTCGAAATTGAAATCTTGAGTCTCCGTGATTTTATTCTGCCTGAACTAGCCAAAGCCATTGGTACTGCCAACTACGACGATGAAATCCTTCGTACGCTTGGTTTTATTAAGCAACTCGAATGGCAAACTTCTAAGGGTTTGTTTGTTACTTCAGGAAATCACAGAGGAATTAAGCCAGACTGAATTTAGCTGGTCACATTGGTTATTTAGGCCTATTTTTGTATCTATTGCATTCCTTCATCAATTCAGCCAAGGAGTACAGATCAATTTTTACAAAAACCTTCTCAAAAACCGCGCGCGCAAAGCCAAGGGCGAGGCTGCAATCATCGTCGCGCTGCCAGAAGCTCTTGACTGGCTTTTGGTTGGTATGCTTTCCATATTCTCCAGATTTCATTCGCCAAAGTGCGCCTGGATTCAATTTTTCTTCTTCCGCGTTTTTCTTTCTCGGTTTTGCAATGTTGCAAGGCTAGTGATACAGCATTACGTAATCCAACGATGCCATCAGCAAGGTAGTATTCAACTCCAGGGTGTGTGTATTGTTCCAGTGAAGGAACGGGCAAGGTGTATTGCATGCCTTCAGAATCTAAAAGTAACCAGTTTCACTGATTTTCTCAGCGATTAGGTCATCTTGTGCTTTAGAGATCATCATGAACGTTTTTATATCTGTATTTTTCAAGGCTTCTATCAATTCGGAATCTTCTTTGATTTTTATCATCGCATGTAGTTGAGCAAGCGAATCCTTTCGCGTCGCATGCCTGGCAAATCTCGGCGTTTTCTTACGCTCTGCGTAATTCATTGCGAGCAGTAGACTTAGGTAGCCTCTATGTGAGATTTTGGCTTTTAAAGCAAGGCATAACATAGGGTATAGTTTATGGTCAATGAGTCTGCTGTCATGCGGTACACTCATTTCTTGCCGCGATGGGTGTAGCCCTTTTTTGGAAAAATTCCGGCCAGGCATTGGGGTATCATCTCAAGCCAGGCGCGGTAAACACTTGCGCTTACACCTGTATGATGACATGCAAGGACGATTGAAACGAAATGTAACTCTCCAGAAATAGTGGTGATTTAGGAAGGTGATCATCGCATGCCTATAGCAGTTAGGTAACGTTGACGGTCATCAATCAGTACAGCAATATGGCTGATGTCTAACTGTATAGGATTGCATGAGACTTTAGTGTACATTTCAGAATAGTTTAAAGATTTCCTGTGATCATAATCAATATAGTTTTGTCGATTCATGCATTGAACCAATCTTAAAATAAGAATAACAATAGCAATAAAACCATGACCCAAAACACCAATAACCTGGCTGCTTATATCTGGAATCTGGCCGATTTGCTGCGCGGTGATTTTAAGCAAAGCCAGTACGGTCGTGTGATTCTGCCGTTTACTTTGCTGCGCCGTCTTGAATGCGTGCTGGAGCCCAGCAAACCAGCCGTTCTGGCAGCGTACGAAAAAGTGATCGCCATGAATGTTTCGGAAGAAGCGCAGGAAAAGCTGTTGCTGAGAGCCACGGGTGGCTTGTCATTTTTCAATATCTCAAAATGGATCTGGGCAAATTGGGCGAGGCGGGCATTGCGGCCAATCTGGAATCGTACATTCAGGGGTTTTCCAAAGATGCGCGGGAGATTTTCGAGCATTTCAAGTTCCGGGAATTCATCGGTGAGTTGAACGATGCCAATCTGCTGTACAAAATCGTGCAAAAAGTACGGCAGACCGATTTAAGCCCCACGGCGGTTTCCAACCATGAGATGGGACTGGTATTCGAAGAGCTGATCCGGCGCTTTGCCGAAAGCTCGAACGACACCGCCGGTGAGCACTTCACCCCGCGCGACATCGTGCGCCTCACCACTGCGCTGGTGTTCATGGAAGATGACGAAGCCCTCACCAGGCCGGGCATCATCCGCACCATCTATGACCCGACCGCTGGCACCGGCGGTTTTTTATCGGCGGGCATGGAATATGTGCATGAATTAAACCCGCAAGCGGTAATACGCGGCTATGGGCAGGAACTGAATCCCGAGAGTTACGCCATCTGCAAAGCGGATATGCTGATCAAAGGGCAGGAAGTCAGCAATATCAAATTGGGCAATACGCTGTCGAGCGATCAGCTGTATACCGACAAATTTGATTACATGCCATCCAATCCGCCTTTTGGCGTTGATTGGAAAAAGATCGAACAGCCCATCAAAGACGAACATACGCAAAAAGGCTTTGCCGGACGCTTTGGTCCCGGTCTGCCACGGGTCTCGGACGGTTCGCTGTTATTCCTGCTGCATCTCATCAGCAAATTGCGCGATGGCGCCAATGGCGGCGCGCGCATCGGCATCATTCTGAACGGCTCACCGCTGTTTACCGGCGGCGCGGGTTCGGGGGAATCCGAGATTCGCCGTTACATCCTCGAAGCCGATTTGCTGGAAGCCATCGTCGCATTGCCCACGGATATGTTCTACAACACCGGCATAGCCACCTATGTGTGGATACTGTCGAATAAAAAAGCCGCGCAACGCAAAGGCAAAGTACAGTTGATCAATGGCGTTAATTTATGCAGCAAAATGCGTAAGTCGCTAGGCTCGAAACGCAACGTGATGGAAGAAGACGACATCGCCACCATCACCCGCGCCTTTGGTGCGTTTGCAGTGGTTGAGGCGCGTGAACTGGACAAACCTTCTGAGCAAAGAAGCAACCGTGGCCGCCAGTCCGAGAACCCCAAAACAGCCGCCGCAAAAACCTTTGCCAGCAAAATCTTCCCGACCCATGCCTTCGGTTATCGCCGCATCACCATTGAACGCCCGTTACGGCTTTCTTACCAGTTCAGCGATGACTATAGTGGACCCTCCTTTCAGGACAGTAAATTAAGATGGTATCCTGCTAAAAAAGGAGCAGGAAATGACGGGAGTAAAGCGAAAGAATTTTACGGGTGATTTGAAGGCTAAAGTAGCGCTTGAAGCAATTCGGGGCATCAAGACGGTGAATGAAATTGGTCAGGAGTTTGGTGTGCATCCGACGCAAGTTGGTTTGTGGAAGAAGGAACTGCAAGAGCAGGCATCGAGCCTGTTGAGGCCAAGCGTAGTGTGAGGCTATTGATCCATCAGCGAGTTCGGAACGACTGTATTCCGAAATCGGTCGATTGAAGATGGAATTGGACTGGCTTAAAAAAAAGTCCGGGATCAGCCAATAGCGGTGCGTAAACAATGGGTCGTCGCGACGGAGCCATTGCCATTGATGCGACAATGTGAACTAACCGGTGTGGCGCGTTTCACTGTCTATGCGCCCCCGCCTGGTTATGCAACCGGATCAGCAGGAACTGGTTTTACTGGCGCTAATTGACGCTGAATACACACGGCACCCGTTTTACGGCAGCCGCAAGATTGTGCAATATCTAAAAAATATAGGGCACATAATCAACCGCAAGCGTGTACAAAGATTGATGGGCATATTATGCCTTGCCGGTATGGCACCGGGGCCACACACCAGCCGACGACACCCGCGACACAAGGTTTATCCGTACTTGCTCAGAGGCGTGTCGATTGATCGCCCCAACCAAGTGTGGAGCACAGACATCACGTACATTCGCCTGCCGCGAGGGGTTTGTGTATCTGGTGGCGATCATTGACTGGTACTCACGTAAAGTGCTGTCATGGCGGCTATCGAATACACTGGATAGTCGATTCTGTGTGGATTGTTTAGAGCAGGCACTGCAGTTGCATGGCGTGCCTGACGTATTCAATACCGATCAAGGCAGTCAGTTCACCAGTGACGATTTCACCGGCGCACTCAAAGCGCGTGGCATTGCCATCAGCATGGATGGGCGTGGCAGGGCATCGGACAAATACCTTTGTGGAACGGCTCTGGTGCAGCGTTAAGCACGAAGACGTTTATCTGAAAGGGTATGCAACAATGACTGATTTAATGCTTGGTCTGACAGAATACTTTACGTTTTACAACACGAAAAGGATGCATCAGTCACTGGGATATAACACACCGGACAAGGTTTACCTGACAGCGAGCGGGGGCGGGGCAAAGATTATCGACAAATACAGCAAAACAGAAAAAATTTCATCAGAAATAGAAACAAAAAATCGGGGCAGCGCCGTTCCGCTGCATGAATAGGGTGCCCTCTTAAATTCATTCTATTATTGTCTTGACTGCGGGGTCCACTTTATTAGCTTATACAAAATCCCAACATTCACTGAATTGTTCTGATCGCTATTCTGCAAAACGATCGTATACAGGAAAATTATTGCTATAAAGTGCGAGAAATTACCATGGGACTGTAAGATAAATCGGTGATTCCCAGTGTGGCTGTGCAGATGCCTTGATATTGGACCTGCAAACGGATGGCTGGTGGATGGAAGTTACCTTGCCGATTCTGGAGAAGTGCGGTTGAAGTTAAGAAAACTGACCCGGTTTATCAGCCCGAAAGAAAGAGCGGATGCGTATGCCAATTTTGGCAGATACGCTGATTGCCGAAGAATCTACTGAATATCAAGTGGTAAAGCGTGATCCCAATCAACAGAATTATCGCGACCGTGTGCAGCTTTTTGTTCGTGAGCATCAGAATCACGTCACGATCCGTCGGCTAAAAAATAAAGAACCGGTCACGCCAACCGACATTGCCCCACTGGAAATTATCCTGTTCGCACTGGATGGCCCGATTCCCCAAGATGAATACCAGAAAATTTATGGCAAGGAACCGCTGGGGAAACTGAGGTGCGCTCGATTGTCGGTCTGGATCGCAACGCGGCTAAAGCCGTGCTTGCCGAATTTTTAGCCCAATCCCCAGGTTAAATACGGATCAAATGGCGTTCTTGAACGGGATTGTCGAGTATCTGGTAAAGAATGGGGTCATGGAACCCAAAGTGATTTTTGCAGCACCTTTTAACCACCAGCATGAATTGGGTGTTGCCGGTGTGTTTGGCGATGAATTAAGTGAACAGATTATTCAATGCATTCGTTTTGTTAATAAGAATGCGGGAATTGCTGCTACCAAAATGATGAACGGGTGTGGCTTTGCGTTATCCGCCTTGGAGAAACCGGCAAGTTTATG
Organism: Nitrosomonas sp.; assembly: GCA_016721865.1. Lineage (GTDB taxonomy): Bacteria > Pseudomonadota > Gammaproteobacteria > Burkholderiales > Nitrosomonadaceae > Nitrosomonas. Next base: position 43,875 of record JADKHF010000009.1, read on the forward strand.
TTGATGGATATATTCAAGAGGCATGTAATTTGTTAGGAATGAGGCTGTGTAATGAAATTCCTTGCATTGTACGGATTAAAACCAGTGTATCCAAATCCATGAGTGCGATGTTTTACTTCGTAATATAATCGGATGAAAGCTGGGCAGAACAATGGGCATCCTTGTATGGTACTCTTACGCGCCAACGCCTTATTGATTAATATTTAAATCCATACGCTACAAATAGAGTATACACAGCTAACATGACTGAAGCAGATCGAGTTTCTACAATTGGCTATCTTAGTCTCACGCAAAATGGTCAGATTTCGCAAATAAATCCAGTCGCTTGTCAGCTCCTGGGAATGGAACGTGGCGATCTGCTGCAGAGGGATTTCTCCTCGTTTGTGGTGCATGAAGATCAGGATCGCTGGATCCAGTGTTGTTTGTGCCCGGATAAACCCGGTGAGCAAGGAAATTTACAACTGCTATTGCAACGCTACAACGGCAATGCCTTTCGAGGCACAGTTGCAATGTATACATCAGAGAGATGAAACGGGTGATCCGATTATTCGCATTTTTCGGATCGACATGATGCAGTCCAGGCAACCGGGAACTAGCCTTAATGTACCCAATAGCCGAGAGGATTATTTATTTTCATTCTCTCCTGTAATTGTTTATACCTGTGAAGTCTTCTCTCCGTATACAGCGAAATACATCAGCGCTAACCTTACTAAGATTCTTGGTTATACAGCAGATGAATTTCTCACCACACCAAACTTCTGGTCCGATCATTTACATCCTGAAGATCGCGATCGAGCGTTTGCCAATTTTTCTCTTTTGTATTTCGCCGGTAGGCTGCTGCATGAGTACCGGTTTCAACACCAGGATGGCAGCTGGAAATGGGTTAGAGACGAGCTCTTTATGATCCCGGGAATGAGTGGCAATTCCATTGAAGTGATCGGTTATAGAAGTGACATAACTGAAAGCCGCGAAAAGGAAGTTGCGCTTTCTGAATCACGTAACTTGCTAAAAACTATCGTTGATACGGTGCCGGCAGGGATTTTCTGGAAAGATAAGGAATTGCATTATCTGGGTTGTAATCCTAACTTTGCCAGAGATGCTGGCGTGGAATCGCCTCAGGACATTATCGGTAAGGTTGACTACGATTTAAGTTGGAGAAGGGAGCAAGCAGAGCTTTATCGTAACGAAGATCGGCAAGTGATCGACTCAGGCATTCCCAAACTTTACTATGAAGAGTCACTGAATACCCCCGATGGAAAAACCATTTGGCTGCAAACTTCCAGAATTCCGTTGCGGAACACTTGCAATGAGGTTATTGGTGTGCTCGGTATCTATCAAGATATAACTGAACAAAAGCAATCAAACGATTCCATGCGTTTGGCGACAGCAATTTACCAATTTGGCAACGAAGCGATCATGGTTACGGATGAGAATAACCTGATAATGGCAGTTAATCCTGCATTCACCCGTATAACGGGCTATGAATTAGCTGACGTGGTGGGCAAGAATCCGCGAATTTTCCAATCCGGGCGCCATAAAAATCTTTTACGAGAAAATGTGGCAGAAACTTCTTCAAGAAGATCATTGGCAAGGCGAGGTTTGGGATATGCATAAAAATGGCAACATTCAAGCAAAATGGCTGAATATCAGTGTTATTCGTCAAGCAGATGAGCGCATATATTGCTATGTCTCGCAATTTTCCGATATTACGGAAAAGAAAAAACTGGATGAGCTGTACTTGGCTCAAGCTAATTACGATGAACTTACCCGTTTGCCCAATCGAAATTTATTCAAGTATCAGTTGAATAAGGAAATCAGAAAATCACGTCGCAACAATTCCCTGCTGTCATTACTATTTCTCGACTTGGATCATTTCAAGGATATCAATGATACGCTTGGTCATGCTATCGGGGATAAGCTACTCAAGGAAGTTTCCCTGCGTATTACAAAATGTGTGCGTGAAACCGATACCGTGGCACGTCTGGGCGGAGATGAATTTGCTGTGATATTACCGGATGTTATCAGATCACGCATTGAGATGATCGCTCAGAATATTATTCATGTACTCAATGAACCATTTATTCTTGATCAAAATCAGGTCGAACAGTACATTTCAACCAGTATCGGTATCGTTCTTTACCCGCAGGATGGAATTGACATAGAAAGTTTAATGAAGCACGCGGATCAGGCAATGTATAAGGCAAAAATGGAAGGGCGCGGCCGTTTTTGCTATTTCACACGCTCAATGCAATATGAAGCCTTTGAAAAAATGATACTGACACATCATCTCAGGAGTGCGTTGGCGAATAATGAACTGCAAGTCTGCTACCAACCGATTCTGGATTTATGCTGCAAACGCATTATCAAAGCTGAAGCCTTATTACGCTGGAAACACCCGGAACGCGGCATGGTTGAACCTTCAATCTTTATTCCGCTTGCGGAGGAAAGCGGTTTAATTCAGGAAATTGGCGAATGGGTGTTTCAGCAAGTTTGTTTTGACATTAAACAGTGGCAGAACGTATTTGGTTATGTCATTCAAGTGAGTGTCAATGTGTCGCCCATTCAGTTCAAGTATTTCAGTGATCACTCCTGGTCTGCAAGTCTTGCTCAGTTAGGTTTGCCTGGAAATAGTATCAATGTAGAAATTACCGAAGGGTTGTTGTTAAAAGATGCGAGTAATGTAAAGGATCGATTGCTGGAATACCGTAATGCAGGGATAGAAGTTTCTATTGATGACTTTGGCACTGGTTTTTCCTCACTTTCCTATCTCAAGAAATTTGACATCGATTATCTTAAGATAGATCGTTCTTTCATTAGCAATCTGATTAACAATGAAACTGATCGTGCGCTGGTTGAGGCCATTATTGTGATGGCGCACAAATTGGATATTAATACGATCGCTGAGGGTGTTGAAACGATGGAACAGCAAGATATGCTGATTCAATTTGGTTGTGACTATGCGCAAGGTTTTTATTATTCAGAGGCTATTTCAGTAAAAGAGTTTGAGAAATTACTTGTTGATCAACAAAGCCTGGATAATGAAACACCAGGGTAAGGCCGATCAGAAACTATGATACGCTGTTAAATAATAACACCCCTCGTTTCTCAATATTCATGTGTATCTTTTCGCAAGGAATCGTGTCACTTTTATAGGTTTTCTGAAGTATGGATTACAAAATATTATTAACGGTTTTTGCCACTGTATTTATTGCTGAGCTGGGAGATAAAACGCAACTGGCAACAATGCTGTTTGCCGCCGACAAGGAAGTCAGCAAGTTAACGATATTTTTCGGTGCGTCCTTGGCATTGATTGCAACTTCGGCTATCGGTGTTCTGGCGGGCAGCACTATTTCCGGCTACATCAGCGAAAAACAGCTGCACTATCTTGCGGGCGCGGGATTTATCATTATCGGCGCATGGACGTTGATAAAAGCCTGAGAAAAATCAAGTGTTGCTCATTTCTTCATGCGCAGGGTAACACAGAGACCACCGGTTCGATTATTTTCAACCGCCAGTTCCCCACCGTAAACCTGAATAATATCGCGCACAATGGCCAGGCCAATGCCGTGGCCGGGAGTGGATTGGTCGGCGCGTACACCGCGTTCGAGAATTCTGGCGATTTCATGTGCCTGGATGCCAGGGCCGTCGTCCTTGACCTGAATGACCACCTGGTTTTCCTGATAGCTGGCGGATAAATGGATGCTGCGACGGCACCATTTAAAAGCGTTGTCGACCAGATTTCCCAGCAATTCCATTAAATCGCCTTCATCGATCCGCAGGCTGATAGCATCGCCGATTTCGATGGTTACTTCCGGATGCTTGTTGCGATAAGCTTTTGCAACGGTAGTAACAATTCTGTCGATTATTGGTCGCAAGGTGATCAGACCCATACCTGGGGAGCTGCCGGCGGTTGCGGCGCGGCGCAACTGATACTGGATGATGTTATCCATGCGGTCAATTTGTTCGTGAATGGTTTTGCGCCGGATTTGTTCGTCTTCTTCGCCATTGACCGCACCTTGGAGAACGGCGAGTGGTGTTTTGAGACTGTGCGCCAGATCTGCCAGACCGTTACGGTAGCGTTTCTGCTGCTTGTGTTCATGGTTGATCAAAGAATTGATGCTGTCGGTTAACAGCTTTAATTCACTGGGATAATTACCTTTCAGGTTTTCCTGCTGACCGGATTCGATCGCGGTAAGCTCTGTAGAAACTTTGCGCATCGGTTGTAAACCCCAGCGTAATACCAGCATTTGTGTGACTAATAACAATACAGCCATCACACTGAGCCATCCCCACAGGTCTTCGCGATAACGTTCTATTTGCGCTTCAAACAGTACGGTGTCAATGATGACATTGAAAGTCAGCGGATAGCTGCCGGATTGTGTCGCCCATGCGACGCCGTAGCTGTATATAAAATGGGGTTCGCCGTCGATCATGATTTGCGCAAATTCTTTTTTTCCTTTTCCAAGCAAGGGTACTTCAGGGATCGGTTTGTTGAGGGAGGAAGTGGATCTCCAGGCAATGGTGTTGGTATGGTCAATAACGAATGCATAAGCGCCCGAATTCAGATGGCCAATTCTGCATCAAGCAGGTTCGTCGGGATATCCAGAGCGCCAGAATCATCGACATCCGCATCGCCCATTAGCATCAGCAGTTTCGTGAGTAAGCGATCTTGCACCCCTAAACCTGCGCTGTCATAAAATGCACGATCCAATGCCAACGCAATTCCGACGATAAAAATCAGTAAAACCAGGGTTGCACTGAGCAAAACGCGCTGATTTAAAGACATCATGACGATTTGTTGCACGCGAGGGTAAAGCGATAGCCGCGTCCACGCATGGTTTCTATCGGATTCAGTGTGCCGTTGGGATCCAGTTTGCGGCGCAAGCGGCCGATCATGACTTCGAGTACATTGCTGTCACGGTCTTCATCGTGCGGATAAAGATAATCGGCCAATGTATGTTTGGAAATAACTGCCCCGTGATGGCGTATTAATTCTTCCAGTAAACGGTATTCGAAGGATGTCAGCTCAATGGCTTCGTCGTTGACAGTAACTGATTGGGATGCGACATCCATAGCGATTGGGCCACATTTTAATAATGTCTGCGGTATCCCGGTCGCGCGGCGCAGCAGCGCTTTGACTCTGGCTTGCAGTTCTTCCATCTGAAACGGTTTGGTGAGGTAATCATCTGCACCCATTTCCAGGCCTTGAACTTTATCCTGCCAACTGCTTCTGGCAGTTAGGATCAGAATGGGTAGCAGGCTGCCTTGTTCGCGTAAGGCTTTAATAATTTCCAATCCCGATTTGCCGGGTAATCCGATATCAATGATGGCAGCATCCAGCGGATATTCATTGGCAAAAAACAACCCTTCTTCGCCATCACTGCAGGTGTCAACCATATAACCAATGGATTCCAGCTGCTGGCGAATCTGAGTTTGTAATTTGATTTCATCTTCGATGACTAGGATGCGCATTTCATTATTTTTGAAATTTAATGGAAAAATATCTGAATTAGTGGGTAGATATTACCGATCCATCCGTCGCGTTGATCAGGATAGTGTGTACGGTGCCTTGATTACTGAGTATTTTAATACGATAGGTGTTTTCAGTATGATTGATTGCGAGCACGCGACCTTTAAAATACTGTTGTGCAATCGTAATCGCTTTTTGTTCAGTGATGCCAGTGAGCGGGGTGCTGCTGGTGCGATAATAGTCTGCAGTACTGGTTTGCCACCCGGCTATTGCTTGAGTGATTGGGCCAGTCATTAACATCGCGATCACTAAAATTCCCTGCCATCTATTCATAGCTCAACAGTCCTGCGTACTGGGTAGAAGGCAAGCAGGCACTAGGTGCGGTTGAAGTACCTGTTACCAGTTTTTCGTTTCAGAAGCGTAACATAAAGCTCGCATTTCCGGTATTAATACCCATCATCATATGGGGAGGGGGGGCATAAACCGGTGCTGGATAGTAGTTGTAATTATAGTTATAACGTGGCTGTGGATAGTAGGGCTGGTTATAACCACGGGGCTGACTATAAATATAAGTGTAGCCATTAGAATGGTTGTGATGCTTATGGTGGTGATGACCATGGTTATGGCGGCCATGATGACCTCTACCTGCTTGCGCCAAAGTGGGTGCTGCTAATGTAAAAGCTAATAACACCATGATCAAAAGGCTGGGCAACATTGTTTTTTGGGTTTTCATTTTGTGTCTCCTTTCAGTTAATCGACTCAGGGTTTATTCCTGTTGGCGCTAATTTACGCAGAAAGATATGAATGGAAACTGAATAAAGGAACGCTGCTGGGATGTTGCGATAGAGCACGAATTAGGAAATCTGGAGAGCAGGTGTGTTTTAAACTCCGTGATGAAGGAAGATTGCGAAGATTGAGACAGCAGTTGATGCACATCAAACCAGTAGGTACATTAGTATGTAAAAAAATAGATTTGGGTATATACTGAAAATGTGCAGGTAGACTTTCAGGAAGTGTCTGGCGGGTTGTTTTTCCTGGAAGTTATAGCCTGTCCACTGGGGATATCCCGGAAGTTTCATATTATTAACATGTTGTTAAAGAAAGGAGTCATTATCATGCGAGCTATATCAACAACGATTGCAGCAGGAACATTGGTCTTTTTCATGTGTACCCAGGTTTGGGCAGCTGATGCAGGGCATACTTCAGAAGCGATGGAGCATGCAGGCAAAGCCCAAGCGCATGGAGAAATGGGGCATGCTAAGGAATCACTTGAACATGCAAAAGATAGTCTGGCGCATGCCAAGGCAGCAAGAGATGACCATGCAGCATCCCATAAGCATATGGATGAAGCTATCAAGCACTTGGACGAAGCAATCAAACATGCTGAAATGGGACATGGAGCTGAATCTGCCAAGCATAGTGAGGAAGCCATGAAACATATGCGTGAATCCGGTCATTGATTGTTTAAAGCAGTAATACCCCGGCCTCGCTGGGGTATGTTTGTCTAATCTTTCGCACCCATTTCTAATGCCAGTTTTCTGGATAATTGCGCTGCTTCTTCGGTAACTGCCATCTCCAGCCATCCCTGTAGATGCGTGCAGGTAATATCGGACAGAGCCTGAATCCAGTCGCTGCGTTCATTGAGGCAGGGAATGTAATGAAATTCCTTGCCACCCGCCTGTATAAAAGTGTTTTTCGCTTCTATGGCGACTTCTTCCAGCGTTTCCAGGCAATCGGATACAAAACCGGGGCATATCACGTCTACACGCTGCATCTGTTCTTTACCCAGTTGCATTAAAGTGGCCGCAGTATAAGGGGTCAGCCATTTAGCTTTGCCAAAGCGTGATTGGAAACAAACTGAATATTGGTTTGACTCTAAGGCTAATGCTTCAGCCAGTAATCGCCCCGTCTTTTGACATGTGCAGTGGTAGGGGTCGCCTTTGTCCAGGCTTGCACGCGGCGTGCCGTGGAAGCTGATAATCAGTTTGTCAGGTCGGCCATGTGCATCCCAGTAATCCCGTACATTTTGCGCCAGTGCAGCAATATAGCCAGGATGATCATGGTATTGTTTAACGGTACGGATGGAGGGCAAATTACGCATCCGGTTTAATACCGAAAAAACATTATCCATTGCAGCAGCAGTGCTGCTGGCGGCATATTGCGGAAAGAGCGGAATGATCAGAATGCGTTCGCAGCCCTGTTCCTGCATTCTTGCCATAACCGTTGCAACAGAAGGCTGGCCTATATTCATCGCGTATTCAACAATGGGCGGGTTCTGCAATCGTGTTTGTAATGCTTCCCGTAATAATTTTGTTTGCCGTTCCGTATGAACCTTGAGCGGAGATCCTTCCGGCATCCATATTTTTGCATATTTTTCAGCCGATGCTTTGGGCCTGAAAGGCAGTATAAAACCATGCAGAATGGGCCACCAGATCAGTTTGGGTATTTCAATCACCCGAGGATTACTCAGGAATTCTTTAAGATAAGGACGCAGTGCCTGGGCAGTTGGTGCATCAGGTGTTCCCAAATTAATTAGTAACACGCCGGTTCGATTCGGTGAACCGTGATGATAGATGGGTCTAGAGGTCATGGGTATAAGGATAAGAGTCTAGTCTGTTTAAGATAATAAATTGCTGTGCAGCAACAGATGTTTCAATAATACACTGCGTCGAGTGTATCACTAAAACCTATTGGATTAATGCTGTGATAGGCCGCTGGAAAGGAGTTTTGCGGTAATTTCGACAATCGGAATAATACGTTCATAAGCCATGCGCCGAGGGCCGATGACACCGACTGTACCGACGATTTCTCCTTCCATTTCATAGGGTGCTGTTATCACGCTGAATTCTTCCAGCGAAGCAACGTCAGATTCTCCACCAATAAAAATCTTGACGCCATGCGCTTGCCGGCTTAATTCGAGTAACTGTAACAGCTTGGTTTTACGTTCGAACAATTCAAATAATTTTTTCAGACTGATTAGATTATCCGATAAATCTTCAACCTGAAGCAGATTTCGTTCGCCGGCCAAGACCATGGTTTCACTGTTTTCATTGATGGCATCACCGCCTGCCTCGATGGCTGCACTCATCAGACTGATCATTTCGCCGCGTAGTTGTTTGAGTTCATTATCCAGACGGCCACGAATTTCATCCAGAGTACAACCTGCATAGTGCTGATTGATAAAATTGCCGGCTTCGATCAGATCGGACTGGCTGTAAGGTTTATTGGTGAAGATAATGCGATTTTGCACATCCCCTTCGGGCGTTACGATGATCAGCAAGATGCGTTTTTCTGATAAGGCCATAAACTCGATATAACGGAATACGGCGCCTTTTCGTTTTGGCGTTACTACTACACCGGCAAAGCGGGTAAGCTCGGAAAGCAATTGCGAAGCGACATTAATCAAACGCGAGGATTATCAGGGTGTAATTGATTTTCCAGATGATTCAATTCGACCTTATCCAGTGTTTTGACTACCAGCAATGTGTCGACAAAAAGACGATAACCTTGCGGGGTTGGAATTCTTCCGGCTGATGTATGCGGACTCGTTACCAATCCCATTTCTTCCAGATCAGCCATGACATTGCGGATGGTTGCAGGACTTAAATCTAATCCGGAGAATTTTGAAAGAGCACGGGAACCAACGGGTTGGCCTTCGTGGATATATCGTTCTACCAGTGTTTTTAATAATATTTGAGCACGTTCATTTAACATGGTGTAATTCTATATGAATCAACAGGTTTCATTGTTTGGTTGTAAGCAGTAATTTTGTCTCATCGCATCTATGCTAAACTTTCCGGATACCAGCATATCCGTTATGGATTTGAGTTTCAGTATGAGTTTGGGTATTTTTCTGGGTAACGTAATCATTCAGGCTAAATATGTGTAACAAGCAATTTTTCAACTCTGCCCAGGTTAGATGTGGCCAACCTGTTTTGTTTTTTTGTTTTAACGGTAATTTTAGTGCTTATGTTTAATTCTGATCCCAATAGAATCAATAATAGCTGACATATCTCAACTAATGAATTCCCCATTTACAACTATTGCGCTGATTGGCAAGCACAAGAACCCAGAAATTGCGATACCACTTCTCAATCTTGCCGAGTATCTAACGGGGAAGAATTATAAGATTTTGCTTGATCATCTCACAGCATCGCATATTTGCAGTGACAAATATCCAGTATTGTCTCTGGAAGAGATTGGTGGACAGGCTGATCTCGCCGTTGTCGTGGGCGGCGATGGTACGATGTTAAATATAGCGCGCATGCTGGTTTCCTATGATGTGCCGTTAATCGGCATTAATCAGGGAAGGCTCGGCTTTCTCACAGATTTATCTGTGGATACCATGTTTGAAACACTTGATGAAATGCTGGCAGGAAAATACACCACGGAACGCCGCATGCTGCTCTATGCTGAAATTATTCGCGATGGTGCCAGTGTTTTCGGCAGTCTGGCACTCAACGATGTGGTGCTGTATCGCGGTATGAGCAGCGGTATGATTGAGTTTGAGGTGAGGGTCAATAACGAGTATGTAAATACGCTTCGTTCTGATGGATTGATCGTAACCACGCCGACAGGTTCAACAGCCTATGCGTTATCATCCGGTGGCCCCATCCTGCACCCCAGTCTGGATCTGATTGCACTGGTGCCGGTTTGTCCGCATACGCTCAGCAACCGTCCGATTGTCATCGGGCCGGATGCCAGTGTTGAAATCCAGATGCACAGTGCGGCCAATGTGCGCATTAATTGTGACAGCCATTCTTGTTATGATCTGGAGCAGACAGATAGTGTTATCGTGCGGCGTTTTCCCAAAACAGTGCGATTGCTGCATTCAGTCAACCATAGCTATTACCGCATGTTAAGAGAAAAACTGGGCTGGAGTGAATTTCCCTGATGACTCAGCAGAACGCGCGATCATGCTAAAACACCTGAGTATCAAGGATTTTGTCATTGTTGACCGGATTGAACTTGAATTTATGCCCGGGTTTACGGTACTGACTGGAGAAACGGGGGCAGGTAAATCCATTCTGATTGACGCGCTGATGCTTGCGTTGGGGGAGCGCGGCGATGTCAACCAGATACGGCTGGGTTGTGATCGTACTGAAATCAATGTGACATTCGATATCAGCCGCTTGCCGGGGGTAATGCATTGGCTGGAAGAAAATGACTTGCAGGGTGATCCGGATAGTTGTCTGATGCGCCGTATCATAGAAACAAATGGCCGCTCGCGCAGTTATATCAATGGACACACGGTTACCTTGCAGCAACTGCGCAGTGCAGGCGAGTATCTGGTAGTCATTCACAGTCAACATGCACATCAATCCCTGTTACAAAAAGACGCGCAACGCGAATTACTGGATGCCTTTTCCGGTTGCAGTGGTTTGGCGCACGCGGTCAGGATGGCTTATCAGAACTGGCAGGATTGCTATCAACAAAGAATTGCAATGGAACAACGCGCGGCGGAATCACTTGATAAGCGCGAACAGCTTGATTGGCAACTGCAAGAGTTATCAGCGCTAAATTTTACGCTGGAAGAATGGCAAGGATTGCAGGCAGACCATAGCCGCTTATCGCATGTGGCTGCTTTACTGGCAGCAGCCGAAACGGGCGTGGATATGTTATCCGAGCGTGAGAATTCGGTGCTGGCACAGATTAATACCGTGAATGGGCAACTGCTGAATCTGCTTGAATATGATAGCCAGCTCAAATCAATCACCGATTTGCTGGAATCGGCACAAATTCAGTTGCAGGAAAGTATTTATGAACTGAAACACTACCAGCAGCACCTGGATCTGGACCCTCAGGTATTGCAGGATATTGAACAACGGTTGTCAGCAATCCATACAACAGCGAGAAAATTTCGTGTGACGCCGGAAGAGTTGCCACAATTGTTAGAGAAGATTACGCGGCAACTGGAAACGCTGGGTTCAGATTCGGATATCGGCCATCTGCAAACGCTTGAAACTGCCGCGCAGGCAGCGTATCGCAAACAGGCTAAGGAATTAAGCGCAGTGCGTCAACAAGCCAGTGAAGCGTTATCCCGGCAGGTAAGTGCAGCGATGCAAACGATTGCAATGGCGGGGGAGAATTCTCTGTTGCATTGACGGCAATGGAACACGGTAATGCGAATGGATTGGAACAAATTGAATTTCAGGTTGCAGCACATAAGGGCTTGCCGTTGCGGCCTCTGGCCAAAGTAGCATCGGGCGGTGAATTGTCGCGGATCAGCTTGGCGATACAAGTCATTACCAGTAAGGTCGGCGTGGTGCCAACACTCATTTTTGACGAAGTCGATGTCGGGATTGGCGGGCAGGTTGCTGAGATAGTCGGTAATTTATTAAAGAAACTGGGAAAAGAACGTCAGGTATTGTGCATTACCCATTTGCTGCAAGTAGCCGCAACCGGAGATCAGCAATGGCAGGTTGTTAAATCCACCGGAGAAAACAATAATCAGCAGGTTATCAGCCAAATAAACATCTTAGACCAACAGGAGCGCGTGGAAGAAATCGCACGTATGCTGGGCGGCATCAACATTACCGAGACAACGCTTCAGCATGCGGCAGAGATGCTGCAAAGTGGCCTGATTGATTAGTTTGTGCAACGGTTTGTGCGGCGTTAGCGGATAAAGTGACTGGTCCCAAATAAATCAACGATCATGCGCCGATAGTGCTCGGATTTGCGGATCTGTAGATGTTCAAGCGAACTGAGATTATCGGTTAGCGTCATGCCTAGGGATTGATCAATATTCACGAGGCGCTGTTTTAACCAGGTGCGATGCGTGTCGGATAATGATTTATCGTTTAGATTAATTGCGTGATTGGTGGCTAAAAAAATGAAATCATTGAATTCTGTATCCGGTTCGGAAATAAATACTTGCTGATAAGGAAATACCTGGGCCAGTGTTTTTGCCACGGAAGCCAGCGCTGCATTTTGGCCATTATCCAGAAATGAAACGAAATTAAGCGCAAGTATCCCCTGGTTTGTCAGTAAGCCATGTAATTGGGCTAAAGCTTCAACGGTCAGAAGGTGCGTTGGTTCGGAGCCGCCCGTAAAGACATCCAGGATGATCAAATCATAGGGCCCGCTAAGCTGACGGATTTCATATCTGGCATCGCCAATAATCGTTTGGCCGGTTGGTATAAAACCGAAATAACTGCTTGCTGCTTCAGCTACCGCCGGATCAATTTCCAGTGTGTCAGTCACTATTCCGTATTCTTTCAAAGTCATGGCCATATGACCGGCACCTTGGCCAACTAAAAGCGCATGTTTGATATTGGGTGCCAAGATGGGCAATAAATTGACTATTTTTTGATACGTCAGAACATTCTCGCCATTACTGATACTGGCCGCACCAATGGTTGAAGCATCCACTGTCAGTAAGCGAAAATTCTCTGCAGGTTTGTCGATTACGCGAACCCAGCCATACAGGCTTTCCCGTTCAAACTGTACTTTGTGATTGTTTGCTTTGGAGGTGTTGTTAGCTGGTTCAGCAATAAGCGGGACTAAAAAAATTCCGATGGTTGTCAATACTGCGACAGGAGGTAATGTAATAATCAAACGCAAGTGTTGCCGTTCAAAATAGACAACAACCAAGGCGAGGATCAACAGCGCAATCCCCAAGCCCAGAAAGATTTCACGTGAACCGACCTGCGGAAACAAATAAAAGCCCAGAAATAAAGTACCAATAACACTGCCTACGGTACTGACCGCATAAATGGAACCGGCGCTGGCGCCAACGCCTTCCAAGCTGGAGGTGGCTAGTTTAACCGCAAAGGGACCGATCATTCCCAGCATGATCAGGCTGGGTGAGAATAATACGAGTGTGCTTACAAAAACTCCCATGCGTAAGCCAAGAGAGTCAGTGGCAAGCAAAATAGGACCCGTTAGCCAGGGGATCACCAGTGTTAATAATCCGGAGAGTGCAATGATCAATGCCAGGCCTGTATTTCTGGCTCGATCTGCCCAGCGGCCGCCAATGAAGTAGCCGAGAGCCAGCGCAATCAATGTAACCGAAATCACCGATGTCCAGACGTAAAGACTGGCGCCATAAAATGGCGCGATTAGCCGTGTTCCTAACAGTTCTATCACCATAACCGCGGCGCCTGTCAGGAAGACAGTGCAGTAAAGCCAGGCCTGGTTTAATACCTTTGTTGCAGCAGAATGATTCATTGTATTCACTAAAATTGGAAGGAGTGCATGTATGAAAAGACAGGAGTGCTAAACAATTAGCAAGGGGTAAGAATTCTAAAGTTAAATCCTGAATTAGGGAATGCGACAAATTGTCGCATCCCGGAGTTGTATCTGAAAAGATTGAGAATTAATCCTGGTGCGGGATTACGTTATTTGAGTTACGGGGTGCGACAATTTGTCGCATTGTAATTCTGTTAATTGAAAGATAAAGTCCAAAAGGGAGTTCTTTTTTTGATGAAGAATGTTTCTGGAAATTAAATTCATCATTAGTTTTAAAAAAAGGTTTCTCCAATTTTATTTTGAGTGATTGCATTTTCAAAGTAATTTTAGCAATGCAAGCAAGTGAGCAGGATTAAAGTTTAATTTAAATTACAGGGTGTTTTTATGAGAATGATTAAGCAATTAAATTTATTTACGCAATCTGCCTTGGCTATGGCTGTTCTGGCAGGCACTGGACAGATTGCATCAGCGCATACGCGTCTGGAAACGGCGACAGTCGCTGAGAACACCCGGGTGACTAACAACGTTATCATTGGTCATGGCTGTGGAGAAAAAAACGTCATAGGTACCAGTGTGGTGTTTCCTGATGGTGTGGATTCAACCATTACGGTTGATGGTCAACCACATGCGGGTGCTTTGACCGATTATGTGCAAAATTGGGGAAACCTGATACAGAAAAATTATAGCAAAGCTGTTTTTAGTTTCGAAGATGAAAAAACCGACTCGAAGAACAATGTGGTTGGTTTCTGGGCAGGTGGCGGTGGTTCCCTGCCGCATCATTTGAATGGTTATATTCCATTCAGAGCCGGTGCAGTGATTATTGAACCCACTTCCTGTGCCAAGAGTGTCAAATTTTATATATCCATTGCTGATATCTGTGAAATTACCCCGGTTTCCGGATTTAGTAGCGAAACAGTCAATCTGTGGACGCATAACGCACTAGGCACACCTTATGACCGGGTGAGTACGACAGATGATGGTCCGGCGTCATTCACAGTTACTCGCACCAGCGCATTGCCCGCATCCTGTGGTACAGGGGTGGCAGTTGAAGTGAAGCCTTCCGCAGCTCAAATCAATCGTGATTTGCCAATCAAATTGGATGGCAACCAAATTTGGCCACAGTAACGGGCATTTGAAATTTGTTTTTTTAAAAAGAGGAGGATTCATGTCATTTATTTTTATAGGACTGCTATATATGTTTAAAACCATTAAAGCTAAACAGTGCACTTTAATTTTGATAACCGCAGTTGGACTGGTTGGCGCATCGCAATCTGCGTTTGCGCACACACGTTTAAAAACACCAGTAGTCAACGAAAATGCGGCAAACCATGGCAGTGATTATAATGCCGCGGTGGTAGGGCATGGCTGCACGAACCCGACGACGAAGGTTGTTGATCTCACCGTAATTGGAACCATAGTAGTATTTCCGGACGGTAAGGATTCAATCATAACGGTCGATGGCGCACCGCACACCGGTTCATTGACTGATTTTGTAACGAATTGGGGCAGTCCTGTTACAAAGATTCAGGACCGTAGCATTTTTGACCATGAGGATTATATAAAAGATTCGCTGGGTAACAAGCTTGGTTTCTGGACAGGCGGCGGTAGTGGCTTGAAGGGTGGTTTTAGAGCGCTGGTTCCGTTCGCAACTGCGGGAGTTGTTATTGAGCCAACCTCTTGTGCAAAAAGCGTAACATTTGTTCCTGGAATTGCTGATATTTGCGAGATTACTGATGCAGCAGGATTTAGCGATTCAACGGTTAACGTATGGGCGCCTGCGGTCGGCTCAATTTATGACAACCCAGCGGCTCATGGTTACGATTCACCTGCTACTCTGACAGTTAATCGCAGTATCGCTCCCTTACCGGCATCGTGCGGTGCCGGGGTTGATGTCGTGGTTAAACCATCGGCCACCCAGTTGAATCGTGATTTGCGAATAAACTTTAATGGCAGTCAGATCTGGCCTGCCGAGTAAACTAAGTATTATTTATTAGTGATGGCATATGCGGCGGGCACCCATGAATATTCAGGTACGGGTGTTCGCTTGCCTTTTGTGGAAGTAGCCGCAGAGGCGTCACAAATAAAACGGCTGTTCCAAAGCGCATAAAACTCACATAAGGAGTATATGATCATGCAGCATAAAATATTTCGGGTTATTTTCTGTGCGGCGTCGCTTGGCTATGCCAGCATGAGTGGTGCACATAGTGGCGGTGCAACCCTGGATCCAACTGGCACTGTGCAAAGTTTTACCGGTTTTGCCTTAGTTACTTGTTTTGACGACGGCAATGGAAAGGCTGATAATTTGATTGCAAGAATAAAGGATTCTTCCTCTCCGTATCCCAATTTATTGGTCAATCTTCAGGTAATAAGCCCCAGGAGGGATCGCGCAATTAGTATTACCGATACAGTTTCCGGGGATGCTGAACCGAGCCCTTATGTGACGTTACGTGGCGGCGAAGGGGCCTATTTGATGTTGGTGACTAAAACGGATGTTGGGGCAAGATTATTTGAAGTCGAATATCATTGTATGACAGTGAGTGGAGCGCATACGGGAACTGAGATTACTGTCCGGCAGTTTGACTGAACATTTCTACAATGATGAGACTTGAAGGCAATGCTTGTTGCCTGTCATTAAATGAATCAAGCAATAAATTAAGGGACGAGTGCGATGATAAATAAAGTGAAATTATTATCTTTTATAATTCCAATACTGGGTTTGTTTGCTGCAACGTCATTTGCGGAACATCTGGATCAGGTATCACCTTCCTGTGCATTGACGACATTGGATGGCGAATCCGCCCATAATTTACAGGAATTGAAGGGAAAGGTTGTCTACATTGATTTCTGGGCGTCCTGGTGTCCGCCTTGTGTAAAATCATTTCCATTTCTAGATCAACTTAATCATGATATGAAAGATCAAGGCTTGCATATCATCGGTGTCAATCTGGATGAAAAAGTGACAGATGCCAAAGAATTTCTTGCTAAATATCCAGTGAATTTTTCGATTGTCGCGGACCCCAGTAAGCAGTGTGCCAGGGTCTTTGAAATGATGGCGATGCCGACTTCCTATTTGATTGATAGAAAGGGAACAATTCGTCATATTCATCAAGGATTTCGTCCTGGCGAAACAGAAGAATTACGCGCTTTGATTACGCAACTTGTGATGGAACAACCTTAGGAATTTTCAGTCATTGGCCTGGCCGTCATGAGAAAATCTTTGTGTGCTAAAATTAACATGGTGTTTGTAATATGTATTGGATTATCCGGTTGCGTCCATGTAGAGCCGTGGGAACGCGGGAATCTGGCAAAATCGCAGATGGAATTGGACCCCAATCCTTTGCAAAGTGAAAGACAGTCACACAATTACAGCAGCCGCGAAGCGGCTCCAAGCGATAAATCTTCTGCAGGTGGTGGTGGTTGCGGCTGTTATTAAACCGATTCCTGTTAGAAGTTGTTTTCTTAAGGTAAATAAAATTTGCAACGGAATAGTATGCCCCAACGTCCGGGCAGCAATCTTCAATCAAGAAATCTAAAAGTACAGTCTGCAAAGCCAAGAAATACCACCCTACAAGCATTAACCTCGGCAGCATTGGTATTACCTGGTCTATTAATAACACCAGGGCATGCGGCAGGAACAGATCGAGTCAATTTCCAATACAGCCGTTATCAGGAGGGTGAACGTAACCTTTATGGCGCGCCGAATAGCTTAAAACCGATCAGTGTGGATGTTCTGCATGGCAGTGGCATTTTTTCACTCACCGACCGCACTAAATTTTCATTCGGCTACACGCAGGACACCTGGTCGGGTGCAACACAAATTACGACGTCTCCTCTGGTTGCAAATGGTAATCGTCTTGTCTATGAGAATACGTCATCGGGCGTAATGCTGGTAGGCGCTTCTCCCATTATCAATAATCGAATTTTACTGGATCGCGATCTTAATCCCCTTCGGCTGGATCCAGACGGAAGTCAGTCTTTGAGTCAAGACAGCCGGTCTGTGCTGGTTATGTCATCTGCTTCTCCAGAGACACGCAATCAGGCCAATTTTGGCTTGAGCCGCGAATGGAATGAGGCTGCTTTCAATGTGGGCGGCGGTTTCTCAAGCGAAAGAGATTATAAATCGAGTTATGGCAGTCTTGGCGGGCGCCTGGATTTTAATCAGAAACTCACTACTGTCAAATTGAACGCAGGATATACAGATAGTGCAGTGGGTGCCATTCTGGATCATGATGCTTCGCCTTACATCACCAAAAATGCATATTCTGAGCAGATCGTAAGGCGGGGCGGCTCTGAGGTGTTACTGGGAGATCGGCAAGACTGGGTGGGGAATATCGGTCTGACCCAGGTTCTGACAAAGAATTCAATAGTGGATACCAACATTGGTTATACCCACAGCAACGGATATCTGGAGAATCCGTATAAGGTCATGTCGGTGATTTTTGTCGATCCGGAAACCTTGAGCAATAATCAGACGACCCCGGTTATCGGGGATATGCGCGCACTCCTCGAGCAGCGGCCTAATTCCCGCAATCAAGTAGCCATCAACACCAAATACATTCAGTATATCGGTGCATTTGATGCGGCATTACATCTCGGTTACCGGTTATCAGTGGATGACTGGGGCGTCAATACGCATACATTTGATGCGAGCTGGGTGCAACCGATCGGCAGCGGATGGACGCTGACACCGAGAATTCGTTATTACTCTCAGGATGCAGCAAGCTTCTATAAACCTTATTTGATTTCTCAACAGACCTATCGAAAAATTGAGGTTGACAGTTCAGGGCGTACGATCTGGATTGATCCCAGCAATCCCGATGAACAGTATTTTCGCGACTCGGATTTTAATCTGATCGACCAGAATGGAAATCCTGTCAATGAAGATTTGGTGAATGCGGTGCCTAAAACAAGCTTGTTCGATGCCGGAAAATTACCTGATAATTTTTCCAGCGATTATCGTTTGGCGGGTTTTGGGGCGTTAAGCGGCGGGGCTACGCTGAACAGAATGATTATGAAGGGCGTTGCGCTGGAAGCGGGCTTTGAATATTACACGCATGCCAGTTCAATGCAATTGGGCGGTGGTGGCGGCAACAGTTTTGCGGATTTTGGCTATTATGTGGCGAATGCGGCGTTGAAACTGGATATGGAACAAGTAAGTTTCGCCAGACCCAATCACAGTAATTCACATCAGCATGAGGATTCAACCAGACAGCATCACCACATAATTCCGCCGGCCGGCATCATGTTTGGCCATATGCTCGATAAACCAGGGGATTTTATGGTGGGGTACCGGTTTATGCATAACTGGACGAATGGACACATGAAGCATGGCGGGCATAAGGCGAGTGATCAGACTATCGTAGCGCAGGGATGCAGTGATACTACGCCGTGCCGTTTTACGCCAGATTACATGAACATGAGCATGCACATGCTCGATATCATGTATGCGCCAGCAAAGTGGCTCAATGTCATGCTGATGCCTACCTTCATGACGATGGACATGAATCTGCGTGAGCTGGCTGGTCGTCCGGCGCCCGTGCCGGGAGTACACGAGCATCAGGGGATTGCCGGTCATGAAACAGGCGCTGTTGGGGATACTTATATTTCATCATTAGTGAAGCTGATTGATGTTTCAGGTCATCGTGTCCATATGAACCTGGGGCTCAGCGCCCCGACTGGAAAAGTGGATATAGAGTTACGGCGCATGGCTCAGATTGATGGCGGATTAATCCATTTTGGCATGCAACTGGGTAGCGGTACCTGGGATTTTACGCCAAGCCTGACTTATGCCGGTGAGAAAAATCGCTGGTCCTGGGGCACTCAACTCAGTGGTGTTAAACGTATGGAAGAAAAGAACAAGTCAGGTTATCGCCTGGGCGATGTTTTTCAGGCGACTACCTGGGGGGGGTATAACTTTACGCAATGGCTGACAGCTTCGGTGCGTGGCGCTTACACTTTGCAAGGCGAAATACAGCGGGATTTTGATTCATTTAACGCGCATATTGGCCCGATGGATTTTCCGGCTAATTATGGCGGGCAATTCTGGGATATCGGGTTGGGGTTGAACGCTAGAATTTTCGGTGGTCGGTTCGCGGGTAATCGTTTCGGTTTCGAATGGTTAGAACCAGTCGGGGAGTGACTTTAACGGATTCCAGCTTGATCGTAAGGGGGCTTTGTCGGCGACCTGGAGTTACCTGTTTTAAGGAAATAAATTTGTTTCTCCATGGCTTTCTCAATTGGTCCAAGGTTACCTGAGTGTAATGGCATGACTTGCCTGAAGTACTTCCACCATGATTTCAAGGCGATGGGCTCACCCTGCTCGATTCAGCTTTATGCTGACACTGCCAAGAAGGCGAAGCGTGCAGCCAGAGTTGCCATGAATGATGTGTTTCGCTTGGAGGCGAAATATTCACGTTACCGTGCAGACAGTTATTTGTCGGAAATTAACCGTATCGCTGCACAAGGCAGTCAGATCAGAGTGGATGATGAAACTGCTGGATTGCTCGATTACGCAGCCACCTGTTATCAACAAAGCGATGGTTTATTTGATATTACTTCCGGGATTCTGCGCCGCGCCTGGGATTTCAAGTCGGGAAACGTACCTGCCCAGGAAACGATTGTATCTCTGCTGGAAAAGATAGGCTGGCATAAAATAAACTGGCAACGGCCGTTCCTGGCATTTGCTGTTCCCGGTATGGAAATCGATTTCGGCGGGGTGGTCAAGGAATACGCCGTCGATCGTGCCGCATCGTTATGCCGGGATGCCGGAATTCACCATGGTCTCGTTAATCTGGGCGGCGACATCAAAATTATCGGCGCGCATGCTGACGGCAGCCCCTGGCGCATTGCTATCCGTCATCCACGCAACCCCGGAGGCGTATTACAAACACTACTGCTGCATTCCGGCGCGCTGGCAAGCAGCGGCGATTACGAACGGTGCATTACTCTAAATGGCGTGCGCTACGGCCATGTGTTGAATCCAAAAACTGGCTGGCCGGTCAATTATATGGCGGCGGTCAGCGTCATTGGCGAATTTTGTGTCGTTGCAGGCAGTGCATCGACCATCGGCATGTTGAAAGGAGAAGCAGGGCCTGCATGGCTGAATGCACTCGGTTTGCCGCACTTATGGGTCAATGTGCAGGGGGAATCAGGCGGATCACTGATGGAGTGAGACATTTCATTCAGTCTTGCAATAAAAATTGATGCTATATCCACATATGTTTTAATTATGATTAAACTGCTATGCTTGATCAAGCTACCTGATAAGAGCGGCCAATGAAAAGTTGGAATTCGTATTTAGTCAGAATAATCAGTTTTTCCGTTCTGATCATCGCTGCGCCGATGGCACGGGCATTGCCGGATGAGTGTGTGAATTTGACTGCGTCAGCCACTTTTCTTGAAGCAAGCAGTCTTGTCTGTCTGCAAAAAGTGATTGTGACCGATTCATCCGGTGATGAACGATACAAAGTAGTTCTGCAATGGCTGGGGGTGGATAATCCGAATCAGTTTAAGCTGCTAAGTGCGGAGTTTGACGATACTTCCGAAACGTATAGTCCAACCTTTTCAATGCGCGATAAATTGCTGATTCTGCCCAAGGTTGATATTCCAAAACGCTACGGAACTGAACGTTATGCCGTCAGCCTCGCCTGGGTGACGGATACCGATGATGCTGTGGTTTCGCTGTTTGAACTGGCAACCGTTGCGCTATTCAACAATCCCGATTATGTTCCCAATCTCACCTGGAAACCCTACGGTATGCTGCCTGCCAGTGAGCGGCGTGCGGTTGATCTGCTCGGGCGATCGGTTTCCTATGCGCAACTTGCTGATGCGATATACGATTTTGATAATGTTACTGTGGGTTCCTGGGATTTGGTTGAATCCATCGGGAAAAGCTCCGGAATGGATGCCGGCGTCTTTCAAAACCGCGATACCAATGAAATAGTACTGGTATTTCGTGGTACTGAAACTTGCGACTTCCCTTGCTCATTCAAGGAGCTGGAAGATACTGCGCGTGATGCCATAGCGGATGTGGCTATAGGAACTGGCACAGTCAGTGATCAATTTAAAGAAGCGTTTAGATTTGCTCAAGGCGTGATCAGGCGGTATTCTGGCTTTAAAATTACGGTGACAGGGCATTCTTTGGGAGGTGGGCTGGCACAAGCTGTTGGCGCTGTTCTGGGATTGGAAACCTTTGCATTTAATTCTTCACCTGTTCCGGATCATTTCTTTGATACTTATACTATTTCTCTTACAAAAGAGCAGCTTGAAGAATTGGTTTATGTTATTGCCGATGTTCATGACCCGATTTCCAATACCGATAATACCGGAAAATTTTATCTGGATTCTCATCATGTGACGCCGCTTATTCAATTTAATTTTGATTTAAAAGAAATTATGCCTGATCGTTTGGCAGATCTGGAAGATTTGAGAATTGACCGTCACAGCATCACCCGGTTTGTCAATAATGCGACGAAACTTTTGAATACTTATCGGGATGGATGGTGACCGAAAGTATTTCCTTCTGATTCATTCAATCCAATTACAAAATGATCAATGCATGATTTAACCGGTGAAAGAATATTTCATGCATTCTCTAAGCAACGGGGTAAACCACTGGATGCGCCAACGCTGGTGTCTGAGTTTGGCGGGCGGTACGCCACGCAACTGGGTATTCAACTGAATGACCTGGATGCAGCGGAAATCTACAAGTGGTTGCTTGCTGCCATATTATATGGCGCACCTATTTCAGAAAAGATCGCCACGCATACCTGGCAGATCCTTGAACGTAACGCGCTTTTGACGCCGGAAAGTATTGTCCGCAAGGGTTGGGATGGATTGGTGGCGCTGCTCGATCAGGGTGGTTACGCGCGCTATGATCACAAAACAGCGACCAAAATGCTTGCAGTCAGTCAAACCTTGCTGGATCGTTATGCAGGAAATTTAAACCATTTGCACGCCGCCGCTTCGGATTCGGATGATCTGGCGCAACGTATCATGAGTCTGGGCAAAGGAATAGGCCCGGTGACGGTACAGATTTTTCTAAGAGAATTGCGTGGCCGCTCGAACAAGGCTACACCACCGCTTGCGCAATTGGCTTTTCAGGCAGCTCAGGTGTTGGGGTTTCTTCCGGAAAATTGTCATGGCGATCATCAGTTGGCGTTGTCTAGTCTGCAGGATCTATGGAGCAAGTCGGGTGAGTTAATATCAAATTTTCCAGATTTTGAAGCAGCGCTAGTCCGCTATGGGCTATGCCTGCGTCATCATCAGAAAAATGCAATTAGGTTTTTGAAATAGAATATGGAATTCCATAGGTACGTTGAATTTGGATTAACTGGACAGTTGCAATCTTTTTCTTGATTTTGTGTCTTATGCCTATATTAAGGATACAACTGGAGCAGAAAAAGTTATGACTACGGTTCGTTCGCCTGCAGTGGCAGGTTTGTTTTATTCCGCCGATGCACGGCAGCTTGAGCAGGATGTTCAGCAGTTGCTTGCAAAGGCGGAATTTTATGATTCCAAACCCAAAGCATTGATTGTTCCGCATGCCGGTTACGTGTATTCCGGAGCAATCGCTGCGACAGCGTATGCCAGTCTGCATTCTGTTGCATCGACGATCAAGCGTGTCGTATTGCTCGGTCCTGCGCATCGTGTAGCCGTGTATGGTTTGGCCTTACCCGGGGTGGATGTTTTTGACACGCCGCTGGGCAGCGTGAAACTGGATAAGGATTTAGCCAATGTGATTGCCCATTTGCCCAAGTGACCGTCAGTAAGGAAGCGCACGCTCTGGAGCATTCCTTGGAAGTGCAACTGCCATTTCTGCAAAAGGTGCTGGATGATTTTACCTTGTTGCCGCTTGCGGTTGGCATGACATCGGCAGAAGCAGTGGCTGAGGTACTGGAGCGGCTATGGGGCGGGGAAGAAACTTTGATTGTGATCAGTTCGGATCTTTCGCATTATTTACCCTATGCGACAGCCCAGCATGTGGACAGTAAAACGGTTCAGTCCATAGTGCAATTACGGCAGCCGATTGAACATGATCATGCGTGTGGCAGTACAGCCATTAATGGCTTGATTATTTCCGCTCAGCAGCATCATCTTACGCCGCATTTGCTGGATCTGAGAAATTCCGGAGATACCGCAGGTTCACGCGATCAAGTGGTCGGTTATGCGGCGATTGCATTTAACTAATGGGAGATAAGCGCATGTTAGTTGAGAAAAATGAGCAAGGAAAAATACTGTTACAAATTGCACGTACGGTCATTTCTCGTGCTTTGCATGTACCTGGTACATCTGCAGCAGAGGTTGAAGAAAATATGTCGTGGCTTTCTAAGCCCGGAGCAACGTTTGTTACCTTGACGCAATGGGGTGAATTGCGAGGTTGTATAGGGTCGTTGCAAGCTTGTGATCCATTGATTGAGGATGTGAGCAATAATGCGGTATCGGCTGCCTTGTATGATCCCCGTTTCTTGCCATTGGCGGCTGATGAGCTGGATACAGTTAATTTGGAAGTATCGCTATTATCCGAGTTGCAATCGCTTGGATTTACCAGTGAAGCCGATGCGCTGGCGCAATTGCGTCCGGATATTGACGGGATTGTGTTCGAGTATGGACCTTATCGCAGCACATTCTTACCCCAGGTATGGGAAAGTTTTCCGCAACCGCAGCAGTTTCTTGCCCGGTTAAAATCCAAGGCCAGATTGTCTGAGGATTTCTGGGCTGAAGATGTTAAGTTATCCCGTTATACCGTGAGTAAATGGCGTGAGACTGACTATTCCAAGGAGTATGCCAATGGATGAACCGATTAGTGTCGCTGAGCAATATCCAGCAAAATATTGGCATCAGCTTAGCGATGGCCGGATCCAATGTGATTTATGTCCGCGTGATTGCAGATTGCATGAGGGGCAGCGTGGCGCCTGTTTCGTCCGCGGGCGTGTCGGCGATGCGATGGTATTGACGACCTACGGCCGTTCATCGGGTTTCTGTGTCGATCCCATCGAGAAAAAACCGTTAAACCAGTTTTATCCCGGCAGCAGTGTTTTGTCATTCGGCACTGCAGGCTGTAACCTTGCCTGCAAATTTTGCCAGAACTGGGATATTTCCAAATCGCGCAGCTTTGACAAGCTGCTGGATAAAGCCAGTCCGGAAGCTATTGCGCGCTACGCGGAGAAACTGGGCTGCAAGAGTGTTGCGTTCACCTACAACGATCCGGTGATTTTTGCCGAGTATGCGATGGATGTAGCGGATGCCTGTCACGCCAAAGGTATCAAAACAGTTGCGGTGACAGCGGGGTATATTCACGCGCAGCCGCGGCGTGACTTTTTTGCCAGAATGGATGCCGCCAATGTGGATCTCAAGGCATTTACCGATGAATTTTATGTCAAACAAACCGGATCGCACCTGCAGCTCGTGCTTGAAACACTGAAATATTTAAAACATGAAACCGATGTGTGGTTTGAGTTGACGACGTTATTGATTCCAGGTTTGAATGATTCGAGTCAGGAAATCAGCGCGATGAGCGACTGGATCGTTAAAGAGCTGGGTGTCGATGTGCCGCTGCACTTCAGTGCTTTCCATCCGGATTACAAGCTGAACGAGATACCCTCGACACCGGTTGAAACATTGATCCGGGCGCGCAAGATTGCGCTGGATGCCGGGTTGCAGTATGTGTACACCGGCAATGTGCATAACCTTGAAGGCGATACGACGTATTGTCCGGCATGTGGAGAAGCCGTCATCGTGCGCGACTGGTACGAAATCAAACAATATCACCTGACACAGGATGGCCGATGTGAAAACTGTAATGCTGCGATTGCAGGCCGTTTTGAACATTTTTCCGGTCAATTCGGCAGGCAGCGTATCCCGGTCAGGATCGGAGCGGCAGTATGAATACCGTAAAAATTCCAGTCGATTCCGTTGAACTCAGTGGCGAACTGATACTGCCGCCTTCTGCATCGGGTATTGTAGTGTTTGCTCATGGAAGCGGCAGCAGCCGTTTCAGTCCTCGTAATACCTTTGTCGCCAATGTGCTGCAACAACAAGGTATCGGCACGCTGCTCTTCGATTTATTGACACGCGCAGAAGATCAGGATTATGCGATGCGTTTCGATATCGGTCTGCTGACGCGTCGTCTGCTTGCCGCCACAACTTGGCTCCAGGCAGATCCTGAAACAAAGATTTTGCGCATCGGTTATTTTGGCGCCAGCACCGGCGCAGCCGCTGCATTACAGGCCGCAGCTGAAATGGGAAACGATATCGCTGCTTTGGTGTCACGCGGTGGACGTCCTGATCTGGCTGGAGAAGCTGCTTTAAGACAGGTCACTGCGCCGACACTGCTTATCGTTGGCGGTGCGGATTACGGTGTAATCGAACTGAACGAGCAGGCTTATGCTTTGATGAAATGCGAGAAAGAGCTAATGCTTGTACCCGGCGCAACGCATTTATTTGAAGAACCGGGTACACTGGAACAGGCCGCACAGCATGCAGCCAAATGGTTCTTGAAGCATTTGCAATAAAGTTGCTGTGCTTATGATCTGTCGGGGTATGCTTTAATTTCTTTGGATGGTTTCTCGTCTATTTCCATTTCAGTCCTGCATAGCATAAGGTTCATTGCCTATGAAATCGCGTTTTCCAGATAGCTGTCAGTTAATGCGCATTCACGGGCGATTCACGTGACTTCATAACACAGTGTAAGAGATATTTCGTGAAGGAATCGGGGCGAGATACAATCTGGAATGAATCCATACGACGAATATTTGCGATTGCGTTCATGTGTCGACATTGTGCGAATTGAAAACCAGGATGCTTAATATTAGATAGCGGAAGCCATAAACGGATGGAATTACCTTTATCTGGAAGATTGATTTATATGGTTACTGAAACAGCTGATTGTTTGCCCACTGTTGAGATTGAAACGAGTACTTGTCCCACGCATGCCATTGTGTGGTTACATGGCCTAGGTGCCGATGGGAATGATTTTGTTCCGATAGTCAATGAATTGGAGCTGTTGCCTGAAATATCCGTTCGCTTTGTATTTCCACATGCGCCTGAGCGTCCAGTCAGTATAAATAATGGTTATATCATGCGTGCCTGGTATGACATTTACCATGCTGATTTTAATATTCGACAGGATGAATCCGGTATTCGTGGTTCACAAAAAGCTATTGATGCTTTGATTGAAAGGGAAATTCAGCGTGGCGTCCCTTCAAAACATATCCTGTTGGCCGGATTCTCACAAGGTGGTGCAATGGCGTTACAGGTCGGGTTACGTCAGACAAATTCTCTTGCTGGGATTATTGCTTTGTCATGCTATTTGCCGCTTATAGAAACACTTGCGACGGAAGCCAGCGCTACTAATGCATCAATACCTATTTTCATGGCGCATGGTATTTACGATCCAGTAATACCCTTAACACATGCAATTGCTTCAAGAGAAAAATTACTCACTGCCAATTATCCACTTGAATGGTATGAATACCTATGGCGCATAGCCTATGTGAACAGGAAATAGTCGATATCAGCCGCTGGCTGCAGCGTGTAACCGGATAAATATTATCCGGGATAAGTGCTTACTTAGTGCCAGCCAGAAAACTCTCCATTTCGCCATAGAACAGATTGATGCGGGTATTTATTTGTCTGAGGAATCTTGTTGTCAGAATAGCATTTTGGGTGGCAAAAAAGAGCATGCTCAGAGAAATTGGGTTTGCGCATGCCTGCCAATTCATCTCAAACCGGAATTTTTACTTGGCAGCGCATATCTGATAAGAATTAGTGAAGCCTGCAGTTTACGACACGGGAGGAAGAATCAAAAAAGCCAGTAGCCATTGTTTCAGATTTTAGTTGCTTATTTATCTATCGTGGGAAAGTTGTGCTGGGGGCTTTTCATTCTCCAGCAATCCCAAGAATCCACCTGATTGATGATTCCATAGTTGTGCATAAAGCTGATTATTGGCGATGAGCCTGGCATGGCTTCCTTGTTCTACAATATGGCCTTTGTCAAATACAATGAGTCTATCCATTGCAGCGATGGTGGATAGGCGATGCGCGATGGCTATTACTGTTTTACCTTCCATTAGTTGATACAGGCTTTGCTGGATGCTTGCTTCCACTTCGGAATCCAAAGCCGAGGTGGCTTCATCCAATACCAGAATGGGCGCATTTTTAATAGCACACGAGCAATGGCTATGCGTTGCCGTTGACCACCGGATAGCGTGACGCCACGTTCGCCCACATGGGCATCATAACCGGTCCGGCCTTTGATGTCCCTGAGCATCTGGATAAATTCATGTGCTTGAGCTTGTTTGGCCACTGCGATCATCTGTGCGTCGCTGGCATCGAGTCTGCCGAACAGAATATTGTCACGCACCGAACGATGTAATAATGACGTATCCTGTGTCACCATGGCGATATTGGAACGCAGGCTATCCTGAGTTACTATCCGGATATCTTGTCCGTCGATGGTGA
This sequence comes from Nitrosomonas sp., assembly GCA_016721865.1. Taxonomy (GTDB): domain Bacteria; phylum Pseudomonadota; class Gammaproteobacteria; order Burkholderiales; family Nitrosomonadaceae; genus Nitrosomonas. The sequence continues at coordinate 71,995 of JADKHF010000009.1, forward strand.
TATTGCCTTGCTGCACATCATAAAAACGCAACAACAGGTTTACGAATGTCGATTTTCCTGCGCCTGAACGGCCGACAATGCCGACTTTCTCGCCAGCTGCAATGTGGAGATTGAGATCATCAAAAATACGGTGACAATCGTGCTGATCCGGGTGATAGGAAAAACAGACATGGTTAAAATCAATTGCGCCCTGATGAACTTGCAGTTCCTTTGCATCGGGCACATCGGTGACATGCTGTGGTTTGGACAGTGTATTGATGCCATCCTGTACCGCACCGATATTTTCAAACAGTGCGTTGACTTCCCACATGACCCAATGTGACATGCCGGTCAGCCGGATGGCTAAACTCATGACAATCGCAATAGCCCCTGGGCCGATGGCGCCTTGCATCCATAAATGGATACCCAGCGCTCCCGTAACGAATACCAGCAGCATGTTGATAATCCAAACACAAACATTGAGTTGAGTCGACAGGCGCATTTGCGGGTGTACTGTGGCCATGAATTCTTCCATGCCCGCTTTAGCATAAGCGGATTCGCGCTGGCTCTGAGAAAATAACTTGAGTGTCAGGATGTTGGAATAACTGTCGACAATACGCCCGGTCATGAGAGAGCGTGCATCGGCTTGTAGCGTGGAGATGTGTTTTAATTGCGGGACAATATGCGACAGAATGCCGATGTATAGGAATAGCCAAGCCAGTAACGGCAAACATAAGCGTGGATCTGCATGGAACACTAACAGTAACGTTGTCGTGAGGTAAACGGTTACGAAAAGTATGACATCGAGCAGTTTCATGACTGCTTCCCGCACCGACAGCGCGGTTTGCATGACTTTGGTGGCAATCCGGCCACTGAACTCATGCTGAAAGAATGCGTAACTTTGATTGAGCAGATACCGGTGTGACAACCACCGGACGCGCATGGGGAAATTGCCCATGAGTGTCTGGTGGATCACTAATGAATGCAGTAGCACCAGAAGCGGAATCGCTATCAGAATAAATACTGACATGACCAGTAAGGTCGGCCACTCATCTTCCAGAAAATGTGTTGTTTCTTTTTCCGCCAACCAATCGACCATTTGCCCGAGCACGCCATACAACATGGCTTCACTGATCGCCAGGCAGGTGGTTAATATCGCTAGCAAAATCAGATAAAACTCAATGCCACGAATATAGTGGCGGCAGAATTGATACAGCCCCTTGGGTGGCTCAACAGGATGTTCCGGGGGGTAAGGGTTTATCAGGCGTTCGAAATAGCCGAACATATTTATTTAACTGCTACTGAGTTGTTCAAATATTCTAAATCCGGCCACATAGGTGCCAATTGCTGAACCCAGTGTTGAAAATATAAAAATCAGCAAGATGCGTGTTACCTGATTACTCCACCAGCCCCTCAAACTGGTGGTGTCCGTTCTGAGCCGATTAAAGTCGCTTACTTTCGGTTTGCGTAAATAAGTTTCTACGGCAGCAACAACCATACCGGCGCCAATGGTTGGGTTTAAAGAAGTCAGCGGAGCAGCCAGAAAAGCGGTCAGAATAGAAAGCGGGTGAGCAAAAGCAATCGCTGCACCCAATGCGGAAAGCCCACCATTAATCACTATCCAGTCAACGACCATGGCGATGCCCATTTCCGGGCTGCGTGTAAAGCCGATCGCGAAGCCTGCCAGAATAAGCGTAACAATCATCCAGGGGATAAATTTGAACCATTGGGAAGATTCCGGAATGGTATCGAGTTGTGCAATTCTTTCATCTGGATTGGAAATTTTCTGAGTTTCAAGTTGTTGCGCCATGCCATTCAGGTGTCCGGCGCCGATCACTGCCAAGATATGCTGATAGTTATTTTCTTTGCATTCTTTGATGAGGCGCGCGGACATGTATTCGTCACGCTCACTAATGAGCGGGCGGAACAGATCCTTCTCATTTTCCGCAAACTGTGCAAAAGAACTTTCAAGGACATCACCTTCTTTTAATCTTTCAATTTCAGCAGCACTGAATTTCTCTTTACTTATCACGCTGGCTATCAAACCGGCGAACAAATTAAAACGCTTCCACCATGGAACATTTCGGTAAATCCGTTTCAGCGTTGTGCCGATTTCACGATCAATCAGTAAAACCGGTAATTTGGCTGCTTGCGCATCTTTAATTGCAATGCGCATCTCTGCACCCGGTTCAATATCGAACTGTTCTGCCATGCGTTGCTGGAAAGCGCCTAATGCAAGGCTGGCAGCCACCATGCTGGCCTGGCCTTTTTTTATGACCTGGAATAAATCCATTCTGGCCATTGCATCGGGATTTACGATGATTTTGTGACGGCTCGGACATAATTCAACAGCTACAGCATCATACTTTCCTGTGGCTATCAGTTCCTGAACTTTGTCTGCGCTGGCTTTTGAGACGTGCGCAGTTCCAAGTAATGTGATGCTGCTGTTATTTACGGTGACAGTTTTTAGCGGCTCGGTTTGTGTATCGTGTTCACCTGATAGTTCAATTGCTTCTTCTTCTAAATTAAGCATTGGTTTTGTTCTATTTAAGATTCATGGAGGTAGCGGATAAAGGTAATCCAAGTATTGTATAGCAGAGATTATCATGGCGATAATTCAAATAGAATTTAGTTTTTTGGAATATTTGCAAAAAAGGTAATTGAATGGGGTGATAAATTCAAGATTACTGGTGGCGAATGCTTCTGTGCTTCCTTACGAAACTTCTCATGAATCACCATATCTGCCTCAGCAAAGTGTCAAATCATCGATATGCAGCCTGTTCTCCCTTGTAGGTAAAAAAAACCAAGTGCCTTCATTGCGGCAATGATTCGTGGAGCGTCAATTTTCTGTTGTATAGGGGGTAATTCTGGCTTGTCAAATACGTGTGGCGATAATCCGCTGATTTTCGCGGGAAAGGTCAGTCAATCCTTCTGGAACTCAGGTGCGAGGCAACCATTTGCCTACAGCATCTGTGCCTGGACAAAACGTCCTTTCACTGGCCTAAGCTCGAACGGCACAAAGTTGCTTTCCAGTATTCAACGGCGAATGAGTCACCGCTTTATCGTTAAAGGAAACGCCAATTGCACCAGAGTTCCGATCATCTCTTCTCCTTTTTCCGTCCAACGGGCGAATGTTCCCGCGCCATAAATTCTACTGAATAGCTTCTGCAACTGGGAATTTCTTTATTTGATGTTCTTTGAATCGTAGCTCTTGGGAATAGATGGGTACATATGTACCATAAGATAAGGAGGGATATCCTATTTGTTTATGGAATTTGCACTGCCATAATGCAATGGCAGTTTGATACTTTTTATAATATTCATTTAGGGGAATATAAAATGAAAAATAGCTTTAAATTAAAAATCTTGGTGGCCGCTGTGTTGATGGCAAGTAGTGCTGCTCATGCGAATTTAGCAAATGTACCTGGCGATGGTACTGTAGGGAATGCCTATCAGTTGGGTGTAATTGGCGCGGCTCCCACAGTGCTCGCTGCAACTGTATTTGGTGCTCCTTTATCATACTTTGAAGATTATGCAGATTTTACCATTTCTGGAGCGAACTCTGCAGGTGCTTCTGCAAATACTTATACATTGAACCTGGCTGGCTTTAATTTGGTGGAGATTACAGGGTTGACCGTTGAAGTGTGGGATAACGTTCATCCTCTGGGTAGTGCTTTGTATACAACATTCTCAGGTAATAACGCGACTAACAGCTTTTCTCTGCCTGATGGACAGTATCATTTGGACATTAGCGGCTATTTAGGTAGCTTTCATCAGCTTCTATTGGGCAATATTCGGTTGCAATTAGCGCAGTCCCAGAACCGGAAACCTACGCTATGTTGCTGGCTGGCTTGGTTTGAGTTGGTTTTTCAGCACGCCGTCGTAAAATAGCTTATCGCCTTGGCCATTAAAACATTGATTAGAATCTCAGTATTCCGGCCTTCATCACCATGAAAAAACGCATTGTTTAATGGCCGACTCTATAATCAGAATTTGATATGATAGCCACGGAGAAGAATTATTTCTCTGTGGTTTTTTTTTGAATTCAATATGCAAAAGCACTCCTGTCAGCAAATGCAAAAAGTGCTTTGAATAATTGATTGCTCAGCATTTCTCCGATCACTTCAATCCTTAAAAATTCTTCTCTATGGTAGTGTTCTGAAGAAATTTGAATTCGTCCGGTTGCGAATTGTCTGCTAACTGGTCATATTGATTGTTCTTAAGGCCAACAAACAAGTTATTGTTGTTTTTTATAGCAGCAAGAAATGAATTATCTGATTATGTTCATTGTGTCAGTATTATTTTTAGCGGTGATTTTGATCGTTTCAGCCACCATCATGATGTAAGCTTGGAAGTCTGAATATCGGTGTACAATTCACAGGAATGGATGTGAGGAAGAATTACTTGTCAGTGTACAAACCCGTGAAGGAAGTGGATATTATGAAAAGAATAATTGCTGCTATTTTTTTAACCGCTGTAATTTTATTATCGGGTTGCGCGGTCTCTTCAGAGAATAATCATGTTCCGTACATTTCATCTGCGCAATTTCAAACTTATAATTGCGATGAATTATTGGCAGAGATTCAACGGATTCAGACCAGAGTAGGACAGTTGACGGGTAAGCCGGATGACAAAAATTCAGTCAATGACAAATGGGTGCTCGGTGCTGATTTATCGCTCTCATGGACGGCATTATTTGCACTGGGGGGAACCAAAGAACAAGAAGCTGAGTATGAGCAACTAAAAAGTGAGTATGACGCGATACAGCAATGGGCAATTATCAAACAATGCCCTGGCGTAATCCCGCCAGCCGAAAAGCCTCCTGAATTTGATCCAAACCTGGTAGAAACACTCAGACCGGATAGGGTGTGGTAGGGCAGCGGTAATGAAACAATGCGTAAGTGGGAGATTATCAAGAATAGAACATTTGTTTAAAGGTGGCGATGCCCGGCAAGATAGCGCGGTGTCCAACTGTGCGGAATTTTGTGTACGAAATGGTAGCGTGCAACATGGTAACTGGGATCAAAACCGTAGAAATTAAGTTGCATATGACGAAGTTCTTCGTCGCGATAACTTTGTAAGGGCTTTTGCTGTTCATCTGACTGACGTTGATGTACTTTTTGCTGAAGTAGAGCGGAGAAGTCAGGATTGACTGCGATTGCCTCAGCGATATGCGTCATCTTTTTCTTGAGTTGGGTTCAAAGCAAAACAATCATCAATTAATCCGATATTTCGTGCCTCCAGAGCGCCGATGGGCAAACGATTTTGTGTCAGGGACTTTACACGGGATTCGCTGACTCGCCGAGGTAGTAGATAAGTCCAGTATTCTGAGCCATATAGGTTGCCCATACTTTTGTAATGTGGGTTTAGGATAATGCTCGCGCGAGCGAAAATATAATCGGTGGCCAGTGATAAAAATACACCACCCGCGCCGACGTTGCCTTGTAGTGCAGCAATCGTCAGTTGCCGGTCAGTGGTGATAATGGCCTGTACCAGATCATTCATGGCGTTAATATTGTGCCAGGACTCATCAGCGGGACTAATAGCCTGCTCAATGTGGTTCAGGTGTATGCCATTGCTCCAGAAATCTGACCCACCCATCAGTACTATGACTCGAACATTACGTTCAGTTGCTTTCAGGTAAGCTTCCCGCAGACGCTCACATTGTTTGGTATCCATAGCACCGTTATAAAAATCAAAGTACAAGTAACCGACATCATTTTTCTGCTCAAACCAGATGTCACGGTAAGTATTGCTTAGTTCTTCAGAGAAAGGATCGAATGGTATTTCCGGTACATTGGTAAGGTGATTTTTCAATGCAATTGTGGAAGCTAACTTAAAAGTTGGTTCAGCATTATTTTTATGTTTTAAATGACCAATCCAGATTGCACCATCCACTGTCGCCCGGCAAATGGCATTATTTCGCTTTCCTATAACTGTTCCAGGTTTGCCGACTAAATATTCTTCCATACAGGCATCAAATAGAAAATAAGATTCTCCATACAGTGTATCCAATACCCCGGGAATCCGTCGGCAGCATGAATTTTTTTAAAATGGTAAGTGTTTTATCTTGTTGCCAATTGATACTGCGGTCGAGTTGCCGGATTGGAGCATGTAACCGGCCCAGGACGCCGGGACATGAATAATCCAGCGGGATTGGCTTGAATGTGCCAGACTGGAAACGTGTGACAGCCGTAAGCACTGCGTTGGTTGCTGCTTCAACAACCTCATGGCGATATAAACTGCTTTTCCTGGCGAAGCGCATCGGGAAAATTTTCGATGCCCAGATATCGCCAGCATCCATTTCTGCGTTCGCCTGTAATACCGTCACACCCCATTCCTGCCGGTTATGCATGATTGTCCAATCCAGGGCAGAAGGGCCACGATCACCGATAATCCCCGGGTGAACAATAAAACAAGTATGTTTGCGCCAGATAGTTTCCGGAATAGCGCGTTTCAGAAATGGAGCAATAATAAGATCGGGCTGAAACAGTTCGACAGCCTGGTGTGTTACGGCGTCGTTGATATCAAATTCAATCGATATGTCGTGTCCCCATCGAGTCAACTCTACAAACAGGCGTTGTGCCAGACTGTTAAAACTGTGTGTTATAAACAGGATCTTCAACGCAATAATTTCAGCAGATACGTGGCAGTTGTTCGCCGCTTAACCAATCAACAACGCGTTTCCCGCCAAAACGGGTTTGCATCTGCACAAAACAATGTGAGTCTTCGATGATTTCACCAATAATAGCTGCATTTTCGCCTAAGGGATGGGCGCGCATCACATTCAGCAGGTTCGTTGAATCTTCCGCTGTACAGATCGCGATGAGATTGCCTTCATTGGCGATGTATAGTGGATCCAGGCCTAAAAATTCACAGGCTGCATAGACTTGTTCACGAATAGGTAGCTTGTTTTCATACAACATCATTCCAACCGATGATTGCGAGGCTATTTCATTGAGTGCGGTGGCAACTCCACCACGTGTGGGATCACGTAATACATGAATGTCTGGAACAGCAGTGATCATATCTGCTACCAGATCGTGTAATGCTGCGGTGTCGGATTCAATGCTGGTATGAAAAGACAAGTTTTCACGTAATGCCATAATTGCGATACCGTGATCTCCCAGTGTGCCGGACACGAGTATTTTGTCACCGGGTCGTGCATTCTCGCTGGAGATATTGATTCCTTCCGGTACCATGCCAATTCCGGTGGTGGTGATAAATACGCCATCGCCACTGCCTTTTTCAACCACTTTGGTATCGCCGGTTACAATTGGCACCTGAGCAGCTTGCGCTGCATTTGCCATGGAGTCAACGATACACTTGAGATCAGAAAGCGGGAAACCCTCCTCCAGAATAAAACTGGCTGCCAGATAGGATGGTTTGGCTCCAGACATGGCAATGTCATTAATGGTACCGTGGACCGAAAGGCTGCCAATATCTCCGCCGGGGAAAAATAATGGTGTAATGACATGACTGTCGGTGGACATCACCATGCGCCCGTTAAAGCTCTGGAAACAGGCTTGATCATTCATTTTGCGCAAATATTCATTATCGAATGCTGTCAAAAACAATTGATGAATCAACTGCGCCATAGCACGCCCGCCACTGCCATGTACCATCTCGATGCGGCCATGTTTCAGATCAAGAGAACGTATGAATCCAGATTTGACGATACCTCTGCGGGACATCAATTTTCCTTCATCGAAGAATGATTTCTTTCCCGGAAACGACCATAGCTATAATGGGCAGCGCAGGCGCCTTCCGACGATACCATGCAAGATCCGATTGGATTCTCGGGCGTGCAGACTGTACCAAAAATCTTGCAATCCTGCGGTCGTTTGACACCTCGCAAAATGGCACCACATTCGCAAGCCTTGTTATCTGCAATAGAAAGTGTAGGAATTTGGAAACGTTGCTCGGCGTCAAAGTCGGCATAGCATGATTTTATTTTCAGTGCACTGTAGGGCACTAAACCTAAACCGCGCCATTCGAATATGCGGCGCAATTCAAAGATTTCAGCCACGAGCTCTTGTGCCTTTATGTTGCCTGTAGGCAACACCGCGCGCGTAAATTCATTTTCAACTTCTGCGCGACCGGTATTAATCTGGTGAATCAACATCAATATTGCCTGCATGACATCAAGGGGCTCAAAACCAGCGATTACTACAGGTTTCTGGAATTCTTCAGCAAAATATTTGTAGGGTTGGCTACCGATTACTACAGAAACATGCGCTGGGCCAATAAAACCATCTAGTGGGACGATTCCGAGCTGGCGGACTTCAGCGGACTGCAGGATATGGGAAATTGCTGAAGGAGTTAATACGTGATTGCAAAATACAGTAAAATTATTCAAACCAAGTGCTTGCGCTTGTCTTATTGCAACAGCGGTGGGTGGTGTCGTGGTTTCGAAACCAATGGCAAAAAATACCACTTGATGTTGCGGATTTTTCTGTGCAATTTTTATTGCGTCTGAGCTGGAATATACTATGCGTACATCTGCCCCCTGTGCTTTTGCTTTCAACAAACTCATACCGCTTGCGGTAGGTATGCGTAACATATCGCTATAGCTGCAGAGTATCAATCTGGGTGTTTGTGTTAGTCGAATAGCATTTTCTACGCGGCCGATTGGTAAAACACATACCGGGCAGCCTGGGCCATGGATCATATGTACATTTTCAGGAAGCAGATCAATAATGCCGAAACGTGAAATGGCATGGGTATGGCCGCCGCAAAATTCCATAAAATGGTAATCGCGCTGAAGGCTTACTTCAGATGCGATTTTGGCGGCGATTTTCTGTGCCAGAGTACCTGTGCGAAATTCATCAATATATTTCATGACAGATCATTCAATCTCCATCATTAGATATTTTCTTTGTTGGGAGCAGATATTTCTGCAAACATAGCCAGTGTGCGTTCTGCTTCCGTCTGATCCAGTTTCTGTAACGCGAAACCAACATGTACGATGACATAATCTCCAGGAACAATATCCTCAACCAAGGCCAGCGAAATTTCCTTGCGTATGCCACCAAGATTGACGATTGCATAATTTTCATTAATCAATTGTTCGACACAAGCTGGAATAGCAAGGCACATAAGCATTTTATGTAAGTTTCTAAATGCTTAAATTATGACATAATTAACTATCTCAATTATTAATAGTCTAGAAAGTGATCAAACAAAATTCTTTTATCCTTTATTTAGTGATCTTACTGTTTGGATTGTTTGGATTGTCGGTAATGCCGAGTTCTGTTCGGGCAGATAATGGAATATGGATTGATGTAGATACGACTGAACATACTTTGTCAGTGATGCAGGGCGATACTATTCAAGCGGTCTTTAAAAATGTAGCTATTGGACGCTATGGCACTACCTGGTCCAAGATGACAAAAGACGATAAAACCCCGTTGGGTAAATTCAGGGTGGGTTGGATCAATGAAAAAAGCCGCTACTATCGTTTTTTTGGGCTGAACTATCCAAATCTTGATACAGCAAAACGTGCGCTGGATGAGAGTAGGATTACTGAAGAGACCTGGTTGTCAATATTGACAGCGAAGATTATGGGAAAAACACCGCCTCAGGATACGCCCCTTGGAGGTCATATAGGCATACATGGAATTGGCAGAGGTGATCAAAGTATCCATCATAGTTATAATTGGACAAATGGTTGTGTTGCACTAACAAATGAGCAGATTGATCAACTGGGTAAATGGATTAAGCCGGGTGTTTTAGTTAATATTCGTTAGAATCTGCAGTCAATTGATTAACGATGTGTTGCTAAATGCTTAAATTGTTCTGAAGCGGAAAAATATTCATTTTTGTCAGCCACCTAGAAATTAATTAGTTATTCAATAATGGGGTTTTTTATAAATTAGTTGCACAATCCATTTATTTTGCAGAAGAAATCAGATAAGATTCCAGCGGGTTACTGATAGTCACATATCAGTAACTAGTATAGTGGTAGATATTTATGCATATTGAAAAAATAAATTCTGAGGAGATTGGAATGAAAGAAAAAATCAAGCATCCAGTTCGTATGTTAACACTGGCAGCTATAGCAGGCGCTTTTATTGGGCTAACGGGCTGTGCAACCACGAGTCAAGTAGAAGAACTTCAAAACAAAGTCAACGCTGATATAGCTGCAGTTAGAGCCGATGCAGCTGCTGCTAAGTCGGAAGCTCACGCTGCTAACGCTAAAGCAAATGATGCAGTACGTATAGCAGATGAAGCAAACAGACGTTCAATGGATACGGAATCAAAAATTGATCGTATGTTTAAGAAAGCTATGCAAGTAATAACAATTAAATATAGTGTAGCAAATTTTTATATTCATAAAAAAACCCCTCTTCGGAGGGGTTTTTTTATGAATATATTTTATAGAATTAATCGTTGATGGAATTAATTGTTATTTTGTGTGCGAAATTAAGTCTTAGCGCTTGAGCGTGATATTAAAACGGGCATGCCACTTTTCTCAATTATCGCTTTTTTAGAGCTTCTTGGTCTATTTTAAAATCTGCAGGAATTTTCTCTTGCTGCTTTTTAGTTCAAGAAAATCATTAATTGCAGCTACGACTATTTGTTTATAGTTGGTGTATTTGCCCTCATCTTCTTCCAGCGGTGGATGAAGTTCTATAAAAAGCGAGTCAAGTAACCATCCGAGCTTAATAGGTTGGTTGACAATTTGTATCTGCGTACCCACCGGAACTTTATCGAAGAGCGCTTCGATGTCTTCTGGATACATACGAACACACCCAGCTGAAACGCGCATTCCAACCCCAAATGGTTTGATAGTGCCGTGTATTAGATAACTGCCGCCACTGATACCTAAGCGCATGGCGTGCCGACCTAAGGGATTGGTAGGGCCGGGCGGCACTATGCTGGGATATGGTTGTTCACCTTTAGCGATTCTATCCATCTGAAGGGATTTCGGAGGTATCCATGTAGGATCTTTTTTTTTCTCCACTATTCTAGATACCCCCAATGGGGTTACCCAGTCCATCCTGCCGATTCCTACCGGATGAGTAATAATTACGGGTTTCTCCCCCTTCTTAGGTTCAGGAAAGTAATAAATCCTCATTTCCGGTAAATTAAGTAGCAAACCCTTGCGTTCGGCATGAGGGATAATATAGCGGGTCGGCAGGGTAACTTTCGCACCATCTTCAGGCAACCATCGATCGACATTCGGATTAGCCAATAAAATCTCTTCCTGACCAATATCGTACTGACGTGCTATATCCAGTAATGTCTCTGCACTACTTGCATGAGTGGTTCGTATTTGACCAAAAATATCAATATCTGGGGGCGGGAGTGTCCAGGTTTCGGCTCGAATAGAAGGAACAGCAATTAGATTGGTTATGGCAGAAATAATTAAAAGAATTCTAAGCATAAGCATACCTTTCAATATGGGCCTCGTTATAGAGAGATAAACGAGATAATAACTGAAATTTTTTCATTGAAAACGAGGAATACAAGTCAATAAGCATTTCTGCAAAGATTTAACAGGAATAGCTATGCACCAAACTCAACTTTTAGGAAGTATCAAATGGTGATCTTAATTTGGCCGGTGCCTAATAGACATGTAATAAAAGAAAGAATTTATTGTCAGTAGAGTTTGATGGAGGCAGAAGAATAGAGCCCGATCGCAGCGACACAAAGAAAATTAGATAAGTCGGAATAAAAGTTTGAAAGACCGGGCATTGTACCTTGTTCCAGAATTGTTAAAGAGAAAATAAACCGCTAAAAATTAATCGATTGCATTCAGTTTTAGAATAATGAAGATTGTTCGGCTGGATCAAGAATCGTTTTTTGTGAAGATAAAGCTTGTTAACTTTCCATAGATTATTATTCATGAAATTGTTGTGAGCATGTTGATACTAAAAGGGATTGCAGTAATATTGAGTACCCAGAAAATGGGTCATTAATATAATCCATAGTCAGAAATACAACAATAATGTTGCTTGGATACAACAGATTTGTTATTTAATTTACAAAATTTACTCGTTTTTCTTGCAGAGTACTTCTGTGTTGGGCACAATCCAATCAAACCTCCTGATTCGGGAGGTCCGAACAAGCGGGGTGCATTCCACCGGAGTGTAGTAAGCAACAATAGGACGGCCCCAGTCGTTTTAACATTAAAGGAGAACTTCCGTATGAAGAAGAAACTTATTTCGTTGGCAGTAGCCGGTGCACTTGCAGCCCCAATGGCTGCGTCAGCACAAGGAACAAATGTGACACTTTTTGGTAGTGTTCAAGCTGAATACGCTACAGTTAACAAGGATGGTCAAAGCAGTCAAGCTCTTATCGGTGATGACACTGGTAGATCAAGATGGGGTGCACATATTACTGAGAATCTGGGCGGTGGATTAAAGGCAAAAGCACGTGTTGAGTATGGTTTCAATACGGGTAGCGGCGCTTTGGGTGTTGCACGTGAACGTTGGGTTGCACTGGCTAACGATAGCTGGGGTGAAGTGAAATTTGGCCGTGTTCAATCTCCATTTAAAGATTTTGCCGGTGGTATGACCATTGACCCATTTGCATATACGACCCTCCAAGCTTCAGGTAGCGGCGGTACTATGACTGCATCGGCCAATGGTCTGGGCTCAGGAGCGCAAAGCTTTGTAAACAGTGCCGCGCGTTACGATTCACCAAAAGTTGAAGGTTTCAGCTTTTCAGGCTTGTTAATGCCGGGTGATTCCAACAGATTAGACCCAGCAAACGTTATTTCTCCATCGAGTGATTATCAAGGAAGTCAATCGAATTCTGGTGGTGAAGATGGTGAATGGGACTTCCAGGTTGCTGGTAAATATGAAGCACAAGTACAAGAACATAATTTCGGCGTGTTTGGCGGGTACTCTCGCGATAACCTTAGTACCCGACAAAAAACTGGTAATGTGGGTTACCCAGCTTTAGTCAATAATGAACACGTGTGGCGTGGCGGTGCACTTTGGAACTACCGGAACTTTAAGCTCCATGGCCAGTATGAAAATATTAACAATGCAATTGGCGCAGCATCTTGCACTAATGCTGCTGCATTAGGTAATCCAGCAACTGGTAAGGTGATTCACGTGGCCAATGTAATTCGGCAATGAATTATGGCGGCGATGGTAATCTCTGGTTCGCAGGTGGTCAGTATGACTTTGGCAATACCAGCTTTATCGCTCAAGGTGGTATGACCAATGCCAAAGGATTGGAAGGTGGTGCAGCAAAACGTGAAGTAAGTAGCTTTACGGTTGGTGCGATTCATAATCTCAGCAAGCGTTCGAGTTTGTTTGGCGGTTATCAACGTGCCATGGTTGATGATAAAAACGCAATATTCAAAGATAGCGATACCTACACAGTGGGTATGCGTCACAACTTCTAAACAAAGTTGATCCAGCAATAAAAAAGGCACCAATAGGTGCCTTTTTTATTGCTGGAAAGCAATATAACAAATTTTGTTAATTTTTTTCGTAATGTCAATTAATATCTCAAGAAACATGAATGAATCCTTAAGGGGGCTTGGTCGTTATGAGTATGAAAAAATGGACTGATGATGAATTGGTTACTACGCGTGATAATCTCGAAACATGGAACAAACGGAATAACAATTTAGGTTCCGGTTCAAAATTATGGTTATTTACCGCATTCTTAGGCGCATTTGCCATTTCTACGGGAGTTGCATTTATCTTTCTAGATGGTGTTGATGTGATGAGCATCATACTGATAACTATGGGTGCTGTTACGTGTGCTTCTTGGTATAAGAGCGAGAAACAGCGCAAAGATAATATTAAATTTCTTGCTGAAATTAATAAGGAAATTAAATCCCGCAAAATAAAAGATGCTCCGAAATCGAAAGATAAAACGGATTTTCAGACAAACGGGATTAGAGGTGATGTACAAAAAGAATCATCTGTACCGGAACCTCCGGCTGATGAGAAGAGTACTAAGAAAATGGAAGAAAAATCAGCAGAATAATTTGAATATGAAAACGGGTAATTTAGTGACAACATTTTTCCAATTTATTACTTCCAGAGTTATTCGCTCAGAAAATTTTTTTCGTGGAAATGATCCGAATACACAATTTAATTTAGATCCGGAAGATAGCCGAATTTTTGAGGCGTTGTGTCAATTTTTATGGATTCAAGGGGATCCATTGCCACTTATTTTCGATGTGAGCAATGAAGTTTATACGAAACAGGGGATCACGCTGTCAACACTCAAGCATCTCGAAGCGGTCGGTTTAATTGTATTTGACGTCAATGGATTTGTTAAAAAAGGCTTGGGTAAGCACACTCGATTATTTTATAGTGGAAGGCCGACAAAAATAGGTTTTCATGATGATGCAAATAATTATCTGGACTTAGGGCATGTATTGCTAACAGAACGTGGTAAAGAAATGGTCTCAGCTTATACGTTATCAAGAAATCAGGAATTTTATGAATATGTGATTAACAGATGGTTTCGGCAGGGATTGGTTTTGTCATCTATACAGATCAGCCGGGGTCAGAAAACTGATGCTTAGACTGAACGTGTTTTATTTAGAAGATAAGGATGGCACGGTAATCATTGACATTGGTATAAGTTGGTCCAGTAATCACTAAATCGTTTAACTGCTCAAAAAATGAATAGGCATCGTTATTGATCAAAAATGATGCAGCATTCAATCCAAGTTTCTTGGCACGAATTAATGAATCGGGTGAAACGATTGCACCGGCATTATTTTCAGTGCCATCCAGTCCATCCGTGTCACACGCAAGTGCATAAATTTCCTTTAGACCAGCAAGCTCAATCAGCAGTGATAACAAAAATTCAGCATTACGACCTCCGCGCCCATTGCCTTTGATGGTAACAGTCGGTTCGCCGCTCGATAAAAGCGCTATGGGGGCTTTTAACAATTGCGGATGTATGCGGATCTCCCTCGCCAGTGCCGCATAACTTTTTGCAATTTCCCGCGATTCTCCAGTTACTGTGTCACCCAAGATCAGGGGAGGTATATTGAGACCTTGAAAATAATTTGCTGATGCGAGCAGTGATTGATACGCGCTTGCGATAATTTTGTTTTCAACGCGAGAAAAAATGTGGGAACCGGGCTTAGGTGTTTCATGGGTTGTGTGTACTTTGCCTTCAAGTAAAATTTTCCTTACCGATGGTGGTACGTTCAGATTGTACTGGTCCAGCACGGCAAGCGCATCGGAAAAGGTGGTCGGGTCCGGTGAACAAGGGCCGGAAGCAATATGTGTCGCTTCATCGCCGGTAACATCAGAAATAATTAATGCCACTATCGAAGCCTTGCAAGCCGCAGCGAGTCGTCCGCCCTGAATAGCAGACAAGTGCTTGCGGACGGTGTTAATTTCCTGGATGCTGGCTCCACATCGCAATAATTGCTTCGTTACTTCTTTTAAATCTTGCAATGAGATGCCGTCAATTGGTAAAGAAAGCAGGCTGGAGCCTCCGCCACTGAACAAACAGAGTAGTAGATCTTCAGATTTTAACGCTTTAACTGCGTACAAAATTTCTCGTGATGCCTGTTCTCCATTTTCATCGGGAACAGGGTGCCCGGCCTCAATCACTTTAATTTTTTCGGTGGGTAATTTATGCCCATAACGCGTGACCACTAAGCCGCCCAGTTGCGCGGAAGATGACCAGGCGTTTTCAACTGCCAGCGCCATAGCAGCAGCAGCTTTGCCAGCACCGACAACAAGCGTACGCCCTTTAGGGGGACTGGGCAGATGTTGCGGTATGATATGAGCCGGATCGGCTGCTTTAACTGCGACTAAAAAACTTTCCAGCAAATAGCTGCGTGGATTCATTTTGTGAGCATAGATTGCAGGTAATGGCCGGTAAAACTGTTTTTATTCACCGCAATTGCTTCGGGTGTGCCTTCTGCGATGATGCATCCGCCACCGTCACCACCTTCCGGACCCAAATCAATAATCCAGTCGGCCGTTTTGATGACATCCAGATTATGCTCAATTACCACCACGGTATTACCATGATCACGTAATCTGTGCAAAACTTTCAAGAGCAGATCAATATCCTGGAAATGCAGGCCGGTTGTGGGTTCATCTAGAATATACAGGGTGCGTCCCGTATCGCGTTTGGAAAGCTCCAATGATAGTTTTACCCGTTGTGCTTCACCACCGGAGAGTGTCGTGGCAGATTGTCCCAAGGTAATATAGCCAAGGCCTACTTCCAGAAGTGTTTGTAATTTGCGTGCGACTGTGGGTACAGCGGTAAAAAATTCAAATGCATTCTCTACAGTCATTTGTAAAATTTCATTGATATTTTTACCCTTATATTGAATCTCCAGCGTTTCCCGGTTATACCGCCGACCGTGGCATACGTCACAGGTAACATAAATATCAGGCAGGAAATGCATTTCCACTTTAATTACGCCGTCACCTTGACAAGCTTCGCACCGTCCTCCTTTGACATTGAAAGAAAAACGGCCAGGTGCATAACCGCGTTCTCGCGCCTGTGGCACACCGGCAAACAATTCCCGGATGGGAGTAAACAATCCGGTATACGTTGCTGGATTGGAGCGGGGTGTGCGTCCGATGGGACTTTGATCCATATTGATCACTTTATCGAAAAAAGCCAAGCCGTCTATTTGTTGATAGGGTGCGGGTTCGGCATTGCTGGCGTAAAGGTGCCGAGCTACCGCGCGATGCAGTGTTTCATTGATAAGCGTAGACTTGCCGGATCCCGAAACGCCTGTTACGCAGACAAATAATCCTACCGGTAGGTTAAGTGTGACATTTTTGAGATTATTACCGGATGCGCCATCAATTCGGAGTATTCGATCTTGATCGGGTTCGTGGCGTTTCTCTGGTATTTGGATTGATAATTTGCCAGATAAGTATTTACCAGTCAGAGAATCACTGTTTTCCTGGATAGATTGTGGATTGCCCTGTGCGACAACGAAGCCGCCATGCTCTCCAGCACCAGGGCCCATGTCGACCACATAATCCGCAATCTGTATGGCATCTTGATCGTGCTCAACCACAATGACGCTATTACCGAGATCGCGCAGATTTTTAAGCGTATCCAGTAGGCGTCCATTATCGCGTTGATGTAATCCAATAGAAGGTTCGTCCAAAACGTACATGACGCCAGTCAAGCCGGAGCCGATTTGACTGGCGAGCCGTATGCGTTGAGATTCACCACCTGACAGCGTATCAGCAGAACGATCCAGGGATAAGTAATCCAATCCAACATTGTTGAGAAATTGCACGCGACTGGAAATTTCCTTGATGATCCGTTCGGCAATGGCGTGTTTGTGACCTGATAATTCGATCTGATCAAAAAATAGCTTGGCCTTTTTCAATGGGAAAGCACTGATTTCGTAAATCGCCTGTCCAGCAACATGCACATGGCGGGCAGCTTGGCATAAGCGTGTGCCTTGGCATTCCGGGCAAGTTTGAGCATTGAGATATTTTGCCAGCTCCTCGCGAACCGTCTGTGATTCGGTTTCCTTATAACGTCTTGTCAGATTGGGAATAATACCTTCAAAAGCATGTGTTTCCTGGTGCTTGCGGCCACCTTCCGTGAAATAGGAGAAATGTATTTTTTCATTACCAGAACCGTACAGGATGATGTTACGAATAGGTTCATCCAGATTCTCAAATGGGATTCCAGATCGAATTCATAATGTTTTGAGAGCGCTGTTAATAGCTGGAAGTAAAATTGATTGCGTCTATCCCAATTTTTTACTGCACCGGCAGCCAGCGAAAGATGCGGGAAAGCCACTACGCGTGCAGGATCAAAAAAAGTGATCTGTCCCAGACCATCGCACTTATTGCAGGCACCCAATGGATTATTGAATGAGAATAATCTGGGCTCTAATTCGGAGAGGGAATAACTGCAAACCGGACAGCTAAATTTTGCAGAAAAAAGATGCTCATTGTTTGTATCCATTTCAACCGCTAAAGCGCGCCCGTCGGAATGGCGCAACGCAACCTCGAATGATTCAGCGAGTCGCTGTTTAGCATCAGGGGATACCTTTAAGCGATCAACAACAACCTCTATCGTATGCTTCTTGGTTTTTTGCAACTTGGGCAGAGCATCAATTTCATAGACTTCCCCGTCAATCCGAAAGCGGATAAAACCTTGTGCACGAAGCTCATCAAACAACTCAGCTTGCTCACCTTTTCGTTCGACGATTAATGGTGAGAGGATCATTAAACGTGTATCAAGCGGGAGTTGCAACACATGATCCACCATTTGCGAGACGCTCTGCGCTCTCAAGATAATGTTGTGTTCGGGGCAATACGGATCGCCGACGCGGGCAAACAGCAAACGCAAATAATCATGGATTTCAGTGACTGTCCCTACTGTCGAGCGTGGATTATGCGATGTTGCCTTTTGTTCGATGGCGATTGCCGGAGAAAGGCCCTCGATCAAATCAACATCTGGTTTCTCCATGAGCTGAAGGAATTGCCTCGCATAAGCTGAAAGTGATTCCACATAACGACGCTGACCCTCCGCGTAGAGCGTATCGAACGCGAGTGAGGATTTGCCTGATCCTGACAGCCCAGTAATGACGACGAGCTTGTTACGTGGCAGATTGAGACTGATGTTTTTTAGATTATGGGTGCGCGCACCACGTATTTTTATGGATTCCATTGGCTATCTATGTATGAGTCAACCTGCTAATATACCCAACTTTTTGGAAATATCACAACCTGATTCATGTCTGCTTCATCTTCTTCTGAAAAAATGTCCCCAGCAGAGCTACGCGCGACCATTGGTTTGGCCGGCGTTTATGGTTTGCGGATGTTTGGATTATTTATCATTCTGCCGGTATTTGCTTTTTATGCTGAGGACTTGCCTGGAGGAAATAACTACACACTGATCGGCATTGCACTGGGGGCATATGGTTTAACTCAAGCCATTCTCCAGATTCCTTTCGGTTGGTTGTCTGATCGTATCGGGCGTAAGCCTGTTATTTATTTGGGCCTGATTTTATTTGCGATTGGTAGCTTGATTGCGGCCCTTGCGGTAGATATTTACTGGGTGATACTTGGCCGCATTATTCAAGGCGCTGGTGCAATCTCGGCTGCTGTGATGGCACTTGCCGCTGATCTCACGCGCGAAGAGCATCGTACCAAAGCAATGGCGACAATCGGTATGACTATTGGCACTGTTTTTGCCATTTCTCTAATTGCGGCTCCTATACTAAATCAATGGATTGGTGTGCCAGGAATTTTTGCTATGACAGGTGTATTAGCGCTTCTGGCAATGATTGTGGTAAAGAAAATAATTCCTGATCCGCAAATCAGTCGTTTTCATTCTGACACAGAAGCATCGGCTGCAAGTTTTGGTAGTGTATTACGTGATACACAGTTGTTGCGTTTAAATTATGGTATTTTTGCTTTACACGCTGCATTGATGGCGCTATGGCTGGTTGTGCCACTGACTTTGCGTCAAGCGGGAATGGCAGCAGATGACCATTGGCAGATTTATTTACCAGTTTTACTTTTGTCGATTGTATTAATCATCCCAGCGATTATCTATGCTGAGAAAAAAGCTCAGTTAAAAGTTGTATTTATTGCAGCGATTGTTTTATTGTTGATCGGGCAAGTATTATTGGCAATTACCTTCGATTCTATTTGGGGTACAACGATTGCATTATTAGTTTTTTCACAGCATTCAATTTGCTGGAAGCCAGCTTGCCATCATTGATTTCAAAATTGCACCGGTTGGTGCAAAAGGAACCGCTATAGGTATCTACAGTAGTACTCAGTTTCTAGGCGCTTTTGCAGGTGCGGCAGTAGGTGGTTATTTATTTGAAGTTTATGGAAGTTATGCGTTATACACATTTTGTGGATTATTGCTCATTGTGTGGTTAATACTTGCTGCAACGATGAAGGCTCCAGCTGCTGTACGTTCGAAAATGTATCCTGTGCAAGAAATGGATTCGAATAAATCAAGAGAACTTTCGCGTGAGCTTGCAGCAATAACCGGTGTGCATGAAGCTTTGGTTCTGGTCAATGAAAGAGTAGCCTATCTGAAAGTTGATATGAAGAGTTTTGATGAAGAGAAAGTGATTAAATTGCTAGGGGAGGAAACATAAATGGCATCAGTCAATAAAGTTATACTCATTGGTAACTTGGGAAAAGACCCGGAAACGCGTTACATGTCAAATGGCGATGCAGTAACGAATATTACATTGGCGACTACAGATACATGGAAAGATAAGAATGGTGAGAAACAGGAAAAGACTGAATGGCATCGGGTAACCTTTTATCGCAAGCTCGCTGAAATTGCGGGTGAGTACTTAAAGAAAGGCCGCTCTGTTTATATTGAGGGCAGGCTGGAAACCCGAAAATGGACTGATAAAAATGGTGTAGAGCGTTTTACAACAGATATTATTGCAAGTGACATGAAGATGTTGGGCAACCGACCAGGAAGCGGTAGCTTTGAATCACCTGATCATGAAGAAGACAATTCTGCTTCTAGCCGACCTTCTTCAGCTAAGGGCGCAGGTGGATTTGATGATATGGATGATGATATCCCGTTTTAGGAGAATGACTGAGCTAGCGTTTTTCAGGTAACCGGAGTACTCCCTTTCGGAGTTCTATGGTGGAAATATTTGATTGGCGGCGAGAGGGTAATGAAAATTCAATACTTTCAATATTGCCACCAATCGCTCTGGCTATATTTCTGAACTCAACTGCTAGCATACATTTTGGAACGATAAATGTTTGCTTAAATCCAGACTTGAAGTGAACAAGAATTTTCATAACTCTATTCCAGGTAAGTTTTATTTATTAAAGGGTTAATTAATAGATTTGCAGCAATGAAGCTGTTTCTACGACCTAAAAAAAATAAACTTTAGAATATTCTGTTATGGTTCTTTTATAGCAGTTCCTGCTTGCCAAACTTGTCGTTATGAATCTCTGCTTCTTCATGTGTTATCCCGGTGCAATTGGAAAACCCGCTTTGCGATATCCAACCCATATGTCGTAAAATTCATTTCAGCCCTCTGACCTGGTCAAGTAAAACCGGACACCTCAGTTAAGCAACTTTCATCGTTTTTGCTGCTTCAGCTTCATATTGGTTCGGACTTTTGTAATCCAGGTATGAATGCAGTCTTTGGTTGTTATAAAACACGGCGATATACTGCAAAATGTCCTGCTGTGCTTCATAGCGGGTTTGGTAATGCCGCCATTGGCAACGTTCCTGCTTGAGGCTACCAAAGAAGCTTTCTGCAACTGCATTATCCCAACAATTTCCCCAGACGACTCATGCTGCCAATAAAACCATATGCTTTCAGTAGATTGCGGTATGCTTTGCCGGCATACTGCGATCCACGATCTGAATGCACAATCAGGCCTGGCGGTGGCCGGCGCAACCAGATAGCCATTCGCAATGCATCACAAACCAGTGTTGCTTTCATCCGTGAGCTCATGCTCCAACCGACCACTTTTCTGGAAAACAAATCTATTACGATTGCCAGATACAGCCAGCCTTCTTGTGTCCAGATGTATGTGATATCGCAAACATAAACTTGATCCGGTTTGGCAACATCAAATTGCCGATTCAATTGGTTTTCAAATACCGGCAACTGGTGATTGCTGTCTGTCGTCACCTTGTATTTCTTCCGATGCCTGACAGTGACGAAAGCCTCACGCATTAGTTTTCTCGTCTTCCAGCGGCTAATCGAATAGCCTAAGGCATTTAGCGCTCGTTTCATTCGGCGACTGCCATAGGTGTAATCGCATGATTTTGCAATATTCTTCACAGCATCAAGAAGTTGTCTGTGGTGCAGATCATCCGGGCAATTGCGACGGCGTTGTTCATAGTCATAGTAAGCACTGCGACTGACACCCAATAGCCGACACATTAGGCCGACGGGCGGCTTTCTTTTGGGTGATGAACGAATACTTCACTTCGTTTCTTTCGCGAAAAGACCGCCGCCTCCTTTAATATTTGCCGCCCAGCTTTAATTGTTTGTTTTCTATCTTAAGTCGCCGAATTTCTCCCTGATCCGGCGTCAGTTTCCATTACCCCGGAATGCCTGGCCATTATTATCCGCCTCGTTCTCCTTGATCCATCGCCCAAGCATGTTAGCCCCTGATTTCAAGCTCCTGGCAGCTTCTGCTATCGTCAATCCCTGATCCAGAACCAGACTGATTGCATCCAGTTTGAATTCCTTTGTATATTGTTTCCTCGTTTCCATTTCTTCCTCCAATTAAGATTATTTTCTCTTAACTGGAGTGTCCGAGTCTATTAGACCACATCACTCCTTCCGTTTTTAGAAAGATCTTATTATCTTCGCCTTGGCATTTGATTTGGATGCCGTCAGGTCCGTCGTGGAGGGACTCTACCTTAATTCTTATTACTTGCCCCTTGTGTTGTATTTCCCGTAGGGAAGAGATGCATTCATTCCATCTGCTCTGAAATAACAGCTGTAATGAGAAGTTAAGGGGCTAAGGAGCAAATCTTAAACTATAAATTCCTTAATCGCTTATTGAATCCTCTGAGAAAGTAAAGACTCAATTAAGATTGCCGGTTTCTAATTTAGGGCTTCTTTTGCAGCCATGATGACTAACATATGAATTCCGAAGTCGAAAGTGTCTAATTCCGAGCGATCCAGCAATACGCAAGTTTTTCCGGAATGCTTGCAGTACTGTTTAACAGTAAGGAATGCTTCATGGTTAACACAATCAACCGGGCAAATTATCATGTCGGCATCTTCCAGGAGTTTAGGTAAATTATCTAAGCGATCATCTGGATCACCATGAAATGCCATAAATCTGCCGCCGGAGTTTTCTATTAACTGACTGTATTCCTGATATAGTTTGATGCGTCCACCGACGCATAGCACTGACCGCCCAGCCAGATAGTAATTGTTGCTACATCATTATTTTGATTGGTATTGGTAGTGTTGCAAGTTTTATAGGAATGAGGTCTTGATCAAAGGTGCCCAATCGATAACGGGAAAACTTTTATGTAAAGTCGGATTGGTTCTAATGACCTTATGATCAAGATAATTGAATTCAAGTTTTAGTAGACTGATTATTTTACGGATTAACCTGCATTTACTTAGTCGATAGATTGGTTTCTGTAAGTAGCGCAAACACAGCGAGAAGGTATTCGTGTATGTAGAATCAGGGGAAGAATATTGAAAGAAACTACCCGATGAGGTAGCTAAAGCCAGTTTCTTTAGAAAGTTCATAATCGAATCTCCTGCAAATCATCAGCAAAAAAATTGGCTGGCTGACCTGAAAGGAGTAGGCTGGCTGGCTAAATGTGTCGCTGGAGAAGGAGGAGAACTCCAGCGACAATGGAAAAACTATATCTGGCTTTGCAACCAGTTATGAATACCGACTTTCTGCATGACCGCAAGTTGGGTTTCTAACCAGTCATTATGTTCTTCAGTATCTTCTAAAATACGTTCAAAAATTTCCCGTGAGACATAATCTTGTACCGCTTCACAAGCGGCTATTGCTGCAAGCAAGGTCTCCCGTGAGATATATTCAAGTTTCAGATCACATGCGATACATTCTTCAGCGGTTTCACCAATCATTAATTTGCCAAGATCTTGTAAATTGGGCAGACCTTCCAGTAAAAGAATCCGCTCAATCAGCACATCAGCATGTTTCATTTCTTCACAGGATTCTTCGAATTCGTGTTTCCCAAGACTGTTAAACCCCCAGTTCTTATACATGCGGGCGTGAAGGAAATATTGATTAATGGCTGTCAATTCGTGTTGAAGTTGCTGATTCAGCCAGCGAATAATATCTGCGTTACCTTTCATTTTTAGCTCCTAAGACAAATATATTTTGTATGTGATTAAATTCAGATGGAAAGATATCACTCTGGTATTTTGCGTTTTGTTTGCTTGGCGCCACTTTTGCATGATGGTTTCACGCATAGCGATACCGGTAACAAATTACAGGTATAAATATACATGATATGCACCTTTAATCCACTATTTGTTCAGAATTAACTTGCCATTACGTGTGCGGCGTAGCGAGTATTGTTCGCCTTTATGCAGAATAAATACCACATCGCCATTCTTGAATAAGGTATCACTGTCAATCAAAGTACTTGGGTCTGATAATACAGATTGATACAAATTTCTTATTTTTGTTTGGGGTGATTTTGAAATATCCATCTTAGGGTAATAAACGATAATGAGAACTATTCTCATTATATCTATTTTTTAATGGAGCGCAAGACTTAAATAACGAATTGTTGAAATTAGATACTCTAAGTTGTCATCCAGTTACAGTATGATGGGATTCATGATGTGTATTATTTATGGATATACGGAATCCAATCCGGCTATGTTGGTGATATTGATCGATGTGAGTATACTGTGCATGCTTTTTTCATTGCAACCTATTGAGATACATGAGGAGAGAATGTTTCATTCACGCACTGACAGACTGAGCGATTTCAATTTTCAAAGCGCATGATTGAGCGGCGTAATTTCTATCGAATTCTTCATGTTCAACCGGATGCACCGATGACGGTGATCAAGGAAAGTTATCGGGCATTACTGCAGAGACTTAAAATTCATCCAGATCTCAATGGTCCTGATTTGGATGAGAACCTGCTCGATATTGCCTATAACACACTGCGAAATCCTCTCAAGCGGGCTGCTTATGATCTTGAGTTACTGAAACGTTATCATATTAAAACGCTCAGTCAGGGGGCATTTGGTTCAAATGCGAATTTTGAAGCAGAGAAACAGAAGAATGAACGAACTTCCCAGCTGAATCAACGTAACTATTATCGAATTCTTCAGGTTCAGCCTGATGCTCCAATCACCACGATTACGGCAAGTTATAAGGCGCTAAGAAAAAATTCATCGCAAGAAAATGCATTACTTGAAGAAGCTTACCGGGTTCTTTCTAATCCTGTTGCGCGTAAGCAGTATGATGCCATTTTTGCTGGCAGCTTATTTCATGCAGCTGGCAAATTTGACCAGGAAAATACCAATCAACCTGGGTTTCCATCCGAAGGTAAAAGTGCGCCACAGTTTGCGATAGAATCGTATCGGGCAGTGATCAAACATTACTGTTCTTTCTGTAAGACCCCGTATGTATCGCAAACAAATATATATCAAAGTGAGAGCTGTCTGGAATGCGCAAGTCCATTGCTTGTTCTGCAACATGAAGATCTTGAATCTTCGCGCAGAACAATGATGCGGATCAATATCAGGGGGGTGTTTATATTTTACTTATTCTGGCCGGGCAGGCCTTGTCAAGGCATATTCCAGGACTTGTCGCCCACAGGGATTCGCTTCTTGACCGATGTGGTGCTTGATTCGCATGACATCATAAAAATAGATGCGCCTAATTTCCAGGCGGTGGCTGAAGTAACGCATACACGCTATGACGGACGAGGAATTTCTGTTGGAACTCGCTTTGTTACTGTGAAATTTGATCAACAGCAAGGGAATTTTGTCACAGCAAAGGCATGAGCTTGTGGGTATATTGAATGTCAGTTTTCCTTTGAAGTTGGCCTTCTTAAAACAAATCAAATTAAGTTAACCGGTATTTTTAAATAAGCAATACCACTCGTTTCAACTGGTGGTAATTTTCCAGCTCTAATGTTTACCTGTATAGAAGGTAGCAGCAAATTGGGCATTTCCAACGTCGCATCCCGTTTGCTGCGCATCGTTACAAACTCATGCTCATTGATGCCATTATGAACATGGATGTTCTGAACCCGTTGTTGTGCAACTGTACTTTGCCACGCAGCAGAGCGATTGACAGGCGGATAATCATGGCACATAAATAATCTTGTCTCCGGTGGGAATGACAGAAATTTCTGGATGGATTTGAATAATTGACGCGCATCGCCACCTGGAAAGTCTGCGCGTGCAGTACCAATATCTGGCATGAAAAGCGTGTCACTCACAATGATGGCATCGTCAAATTGGTAAGCCGTATCGGCGGGTGTGTGACCGGATACAGAGATAGCCCTGACCGTTAATTTCCCAACCTGAAATAGCTCGCCATCCGTAAACAAGTGATCAAAATGATGGCCGTCGGGAATAAACTCATCACCTAAATTGAAAATTTTCTTGAAAGTCTCCTGCACGACAGGAATATTATCGCCGATACCAGTTTTTCCGCCCAATTGATTTCTAAGATAATCAGCAGATGATAAATGATCCGCGTGTGCATGTGTTTCAAGTATCCACTCAACAGATAGGCGCTGTTCGTGAATATATGCAATCAATTTGTCAGCCGAGCATGTGCTTGTTCTACTTGATTTTGGTTCATAGTCAGAACCGGATCAATAATGGCGCAACTTCCTCTGATTCATCAAAAACAATATAACTTACAGTCCAGGTTGCTGAGTCAAAGAATGCGCTGATATTTGGGTTCATTTTATTTTTCTGCCAACTTCATTGGAATTCTTGCGCATTATACCTATATAAATCCTGATAATATATAATTGAATATATCATGTGGTAACATATCCAAGATATTAATATGAAATAAATTTGTGTTTCTTAGCAGGAGAATGAGAATGTTTATGAATCTGGATGCAGTACCATGGAATGCGGCAGTTGGCGGGTTGATGATTGGTGCGGCAGTGACATTGTTATTACTATTTAACGGTTGCGTCGCTGGTGTATCAGGCATGGTGGGTGGATTATATCGCGTGCAGAAAGGCGATATCGGTTGGCGTGTCACTTTTATTTTAGGATTGATTTTATCAGTGGTTATTTGGAGGTTCTTTTTTGTTTTGCCAGAGATCGTTATTGAAACCAACTATACGATGTTAGCATTAGCAGGTTTCTTGGTTGGTTATGGTACGCGACTGGGTTCTGGATGTACCAGTGGCCATGGAGTTTGTGGAATATCAAGGCGATCGCCGCGTTCAATCGCGGCGACAATAGTATTTATGCTCGCTGGTTTTATGACCGTCTATTTACTACGCCATGTATTTACTTTCTGGCTTGGATAAGCAGGGATCAGGAGGACATTCAATGATTAACTTTATGGCATTGCTATCAGGGGTTGTTTTTGGTTTGGGAATTATCTTGTCTGGCATGGTAAATCCAGCCATAGTTCTGGCGTTCCTTGATATAACAGGTAACTGGGATTCTTCACTGCTATGGGTTATGGGCAGTGCTGTGGCTGTGGGTTCTGCTTTTGCATTGGCAATAAAGCATAAAGAAAGTTACCTGGGCTCATCGACGCAGATACCTGCAGTCACAAAAATAGATAGACGGTTGCTTCTAGGGAGTCTTGTGTTTGGAGCAGGATGGGGGATAGCGGGTATTTGTCCCGAACCGGCCGTGGTGTTGGCTGGAACAGGAAGTATTGATGCATTGGTATTTCTAACCGCAATGCTGTTGAGCATGGGTATTTACCAGAAACTGCAAGGGAGTGAATGAACGTCTTGCAGTTTCCAGGCGGTAAATTGGAATTTTAATCATTACTTACTTAATGGATTTATTATTTAGGTTTTAAACTGATACGCACTAACGTTGGATAAGAATTAATTATGAAAACAGAACCAGTTCTGCACGATATCGCAGCGCTACATACATCTGCTTCGGCTGCTTGTTCTTTGCTGAAAGTACTGGCCAATGAAGACCGGCTGCTCATCTTATGCGAACTTACTCAGGGAACCCGTAATGTGGGTGAGTTGGAAGAATTGCTGGGCATTCATCAGCCCACACTCTCGCAACAACTGACCGTGCTGCGGGAAGAGCATCTGGTTGCAACAGAGCGCAAGGGAAAATATATTTACTATCGCTTGGCGAGTCAGGAAGCCATCAAGATTATTGAGACTTTGTATAGTCTATATTGTAAGAATCAATCTACTTGAAAGAGTAACGGCGATTACAATGTATATAATCTGTTTCCGATACGGCTCTGACAGGAACAAAAGGTAGTGGTACTACAATGATAGTGTGACAGCCCGATAAGCACGGATCAAAGCTCAGTTCAGCATGATTTCACGAAGTTTCTCTTCCAGTGGCGGGCGCAAACCAGTTTTACGGGCCTCCTCAATGGCAACTTCCGGATCATCACCTTTGGTGATTCGGTAGCTAGCCCACATGGCGCTTGCCCGGTTACCCGATCCACAGTGAATCAGTACCGGAGTTTTGGCTGATTCGATCACTTTAGTAAACGCGGCCACCTGTTCTTTAGTGATTCCAGCGACGGTCGTTGGAATGTTCACATACGTCATGCCGACAAGATCGACCAATGCTTTTTCCTCCATAACGCCTTCATTTTTGGTGCGTAAATCAATAATGGTTTTAAAACCAGTGGCTGACAATGCTTGCACACCACCTTCACTAATCAGTCCTGATAGGGCAATTTGTTCCGTAGCGCGGTTGTAGTTTTGTACTGCAATAACCTGATGACCAAAAGGTACCCGGCCAGACGCCTGCGCCATGCTGGTGAACAGAATGGTCATAAGTGCCATCAGAATGATAGAGTATTTCATAGTAAGCCTCATTTGCTGTGTAAGTGAAAAAAACAAACAATATTAATTGTAGCTGTACTGAATAATTAAATACAGATTATTCCTGGCGATTCTGGTTTATTGGGCAGGCGCAATACAATCTGTGGTTCCAACGAAGGATAATACTCATGCAACACGAACAAGCTTCGACATCAGATAAAACACCCATGTGGCATAGCTATTCAGCACAGCAAGTGCTGGAAGCGCTTAAAACTGAGCATGCCGGATTATCTCAGGCAGAAGCCAGGCGGCGCTTCGAGCAATACGGCGCGAATCGCTTAAAACCGCCCAAACCGGAAAGCGCCATCATCCGCCTATTGCTGCAATTTCATAATGTGCTGATTTATATCTTGTTGGGCGCATCCGTGATGACCGCATTTCTGGGGCACTGGGTGGATAGCGGCGTTATTCTCGGTGTTGTGGTGATCAATGCCATTATCGGCTTTGTTCAGGAAGGTAAGGCGGAAAAAGCACTGAACGCTATCCGCCGCATGCTGTCGCTCAATGCGGTTGTATTGCGCGAAGTGCAACGGATGCAAATTCCAGCTGAAGCGTTGGTGCCGGGCGATATTGTGCTGCTGCAATCGGGTGATAAGGTACCTGCTGACATCCGGTTGCTCATTTGTAAAAACCTTCGCATTGAGGAGGCCGCGCTGACCGGAGAATCCGAAGCGGTCGAAAAATCCACTCAGGCTGTCGATGCTGTGACAGCGATCGGAGACCGGTTTTGTATGGTGTACTCGGGCACGCTGGTGGTTTATGGCCAGGGAACGGGTGTCGTGGTAGCTACCGGCCAGCATACCGAAATCGGGCACATCAGTCAGATGATCGCGCAAGTCGATAAGCTGGTTTCGCCTTTGTTGCGACAAATGGCGATCTTTGGCCGCTGGCTTACGAATGCAATCTTACTGCTGGCTACGAGTATCTTTGTGTATGGATTATTGCTGCATGATTATCCTGTCAGTGAAATCTTTATGGCCGCGATTAGCATGGCCATCGCCGCAATTCCTGAGGGATTGCCCGCCATCATGACGATTACGCTGGCGCTAGGGGTGCAGAATATGGCACGGCGCAGCGCCATTGTGCGCAAATTGCCCGCAGTGGAAACACTGGGTGCGGTGACCGTCATCTGTACTGATAAAACCGGCACCCTCACTCGTAATGAAATGACCGTGCAAGATGTCATAACTGCTCATGATCAATTACAAGTCAGTGGTGTGGGTTATGCGCCAACAGGTGGATTTAGCCGGGATGGAAAGGAAATCTCGATTACTGATTATGCCGATATGCTGGATATGTTTCGGACCGGATTGTTATGTAATGATGCATCGCTGCATCAGCGTGATGGCACATGGATTATTCACGGTGATCCGACAGAAGGGGCGCTTATCACCTTGGCAATGAAAGCGGGATTGGATCCGGTTTTTGAGCAAGAAACACTACCGCGCACGGATGTGATTCCGTTTGAATCGGAGCATCGCTTTATGGCAACGCTGCATCATGATCATGCCGGACATAGCCTGATTTATGTCAAAGGAGCGCCGGAAGAAGTATTGGCCATGTGCAGCCATCAGCGCAGCCAGGGGAAGATCATCTCATTCAGCTTGACTTCTGGCACGCCAAAATAAGTGAGGCCAGCGTAACCGGGCAGCGCATACTCGCCATGGCCAGTCGTGCAGTTCAAGCAAAACAACAGACGCTAGAGTTTTCTGATGTTAAAACAGGTTTTTCTTTGCTTGGATTGGTCGGAATTACTGATCCTCCGCGCGAAGAAGCTATTGTCGCCGTACAGCAATGCCATGCGGCAGGTATTCGCGTCAAAATGATCACCGGCGATCATCGTATTACCGCCTGTGCCATTGGCGCAAAATTAGGTATTGGGGATGGCCACAGCGCTTTCACCGGCATTGAGCTGGATGATATGGATGATATGCAACTGCGTCAGGTTGTTGCAGAAGTGGACATTTTTGCACGCGCGAATCCTGAGCATAAACTGCGGCTGGTGACGGCCTTGCAGGATAACGGTGACGTTGTTGCGATGACGGGCGACGGTGTAAATGACGCACCGGCTCTAAAGCGTGCCGATATCGGCGTCGCGATGGGGCAGAAGGGCACCGAGGTGGCGAAGGAAGCGGCTGAAATGGTGCTGATGGACGATAACTTTGCTTCGATTACGCATGCCGTGGAAGAAGGCCGCACCGTCTACGACAATATCCGAAAAACGGTTGTTTATATCATTCCAACCAGCGGCGGGGAAGCAGGTATTCTGATGCTTGCTATTATCCTGGGTATGGCCCTGCCCATCACACCGGTGCAGATTTTATGGGTCAATATGGTAACTACGGTGACGTTGGCGATTTCGCTTTCATTCGAACGGCCGGAAAGTGGAGTAATGTCGCGCCCGCCGCATGATCCCAATGCACCGATTTTGTCTGGATTTCTGGTGTGGCGTATTGTTTTTGTTTCTTTATTAATGATTAGTGGCGGCTTCGCGTTATATTTCTGGGAAACCCTGCAGGGCTCCAGTGTTGAATTGAGTCGAACCGTGGTGGTGAATGTGCTGGTGATGTGTGAAATCGTCTATTTGTTCAATTGCCGCTATTTGGTGGCTTCCGTAATTTCGCGCCAGGGTTTTTTGGGTAACCGTTATGTTTTATTGGCTGTCGGCCTGCTGGTAATATTGCAGCTACTGTTCACCTATTTGCCTGTGATGCAGCAGCTATTTGGCACGGCCGCGCTGGATGCTGCGGCTTGGGGACGCATTATCTCGGTCAGTTTATTGCTATTTCTGATCATTGAACTTGAGAAATACTGGCTGCGATGGCGGGGTGTGAAGGATTTGTAATGCTGGATTATTCACCGCCATGCAGATAAAACACATAAGTATTGAGCAGATAGAGTGTGAACAGACTCAGGCTGATCCAGCCAATGCTGAGGAATAAACGGGTGCTGGGGCGATAAACCAGTCCAACGATGACGATGCCGCTCATGATCACCGCCGACATGGCGGAAAAGGCATGCAATGGTGAAGTATGTGTCAGTAATGGACCGGTAAGAAAAATGATGTCTTCCAATGCCAGTATAAAAATGTTGAACAAATTGCTGCCTAATAGATTGGCAATGGCCATATCCAGTGCACC
The DNA here is from genome assembly GCA_016721865.1 of Nitrosomonas sp. Taxonomy (GTDB): domain Bacteria; phylum Pseudomonadota; class Gammaproteobacteria; order Burkholderiales; family Nitrosomonadaceae; genus Nitrosomonas. The sequence goes on from JADKHF010000009.1 coordinate 103,548, forward strand.
CATGCGGAATGCAGCAATGCTGACAGCGAATTCAGGAAGCGAGGTGATTCCGGCAATAAATAGTGTGCCCACAAAGGTATTGTGCCAGCCCATCACTTCAGCCAGTTGTGTTCCTACAAACGGTAAATATATCCCGGCAGCGATGACTGCCATGGCAGATAACGCATAACGCAAGTAAGCCTGATGCAGGGTCATGTCCGGATAGCGATCCGCGACCTGTTCAACGAACTCTTTTACCTGTGCGCGTTCATGAATATACAGTGCCCGCATCGCTACGATGTAGAACAATACGATGGCGGGTGTATAAATGCCCATGTGAATAATATTGAATGTGGTTTTGCCGACCAGCAATACATTCAACCCTACAAACCCGATCAATATCACGCCAAACCCTGCAGACAGAATATGGCTTGGGCTGGCACGGCGATACAAGGATTCACCACGCACCAGATAATCCAGTACCACCAGAATAGCCAGATTAAATACGCAACTGCCCAGCAAGCTGCCTACTGCAATATTGGGTACGTTCGCCAATGTTAATGCACTGACACCCGTAACCAGTTCAGGCAGCGAAGTCACTGTGGCAAGCAGAATAAGGCCGACCCAGCTACCGGACAAACCGGTCTTGTCCGCGATGACATCGGCGTAACGGCACAACCGGGTGCCCGCCCAACCGATTAGCGCGGCACAAATGCTGAATTCAAACCAAATGAGTAAGGCGGTGAACATATAACCTGCATTTTATGCTTTTGGCAGAAAAGTTACTTTAATTGTTCAGGAATAATCAGTTCGCAGGAATTATGGATCTGTATTGTTAGTTGGATTGGTTGTGATAGTAGAGAAGGTTAGGGGCAATCTATTTTATGATCTGAAATAAATTGCCCCGTTTTTTTATCAGCTAGACAGCAGAAGCGGTTTTACAGTGAAGCAAGAAAGGCGACCAGATCAGATTTGTCTCTGTTGGTGAGGCCTATTGCAAAACGAGTATTATAAAAATTAATCACTGATGGCAGATCTTTAGCTGAACCATCATGGAAATACGGTGGCCGTGATGCAACTGCGCGCAATACCGGTCCTTTAAAACGACCGATATCTTTCCATTTCCCCGTAATCAAGGCGCGACCTGGATCGGTGGTCTTGATGATTTCATTAGTATTTTTATTCCTCAATGTGTACAAAGGCATATCCGGAGTGCGGCGGGAAGAATCGGAAATGCCGATATCCAGCGGCATTGGAATCGAGTGATTGCCCGAATTCGGTGTGTTATGGCATGTGGTGCATGTGCCTGACAGTTCAGGTGTAGCTAAATCATCATTAATGTCTTTCACACTTTTAATCTTAATAAGTTTGGTGTTAAACAAAACCTGACCGCGTGCAATGGCGGCATGAGTTCTCTTGTGGTTATCCTGTGATTTCTTGGAATAGCGACTCCAGATATTATAGAGTGACATCACATTAGGATTAAAATCAGCACCAGTACGATAATCTCCCGCCAAGGTATCGTTAATTCCAAAATAGTAAGTTTGGTCAATCAATTTTTAGGACCGCCCACCGCGCCATCTTCTGTTAAATTACCTGCATCCTTGTCTTTCACTTGCGCGGTAAATAATCCCATCTCAAATGCGACGATCTCATCGCGTTCTTCGTCAGTCAGAGCTGCCAATGCTTCCGCGTGACCCAATGTGGCATGATTCGCTTGCGTAGACAAATCAAGCGATATGGGAGAAAAGCAGGCCGTCGTGCCATAAATACAATCGCTGGAATTTGGATCAAGCGTTGTTTCACGCCCTTCCCACATAACTGCACTGATAAATTTAAGATTGGTTGTCGGCATAGGACGACGGAACAATGATAATTCAGTTTTGCTTGCGAAACCGTAAGGATCATCTGCCTCGACCAATTCGAACTCCGCATTAGCCGGGATACCAATGCCTACTCGTATATTTGCTTTATTCAGCAGCATGCTGTAAGCATTGCGACGTTTCGCAACCGTGGATACATCTGCACGAGGAGAGTTGGCGCCATCCACCAAACGAAAAACCGGATCTTTGCCTTCCGTTCTCTCGAAACGCTCTTTAATTCCTTTTGGAGTTATAGTCCAGCCTTCTGCAGGCACATGACAAGTCGCGCATGTCCGATCATTAGTCCCAAACTTTTTAAAGAAGGCATTATTAAGGTCAATGAAGCCTTCTGTGCTGTAAGTCTTATCTGTACCATGATTATTCGTTCCGCTAATACTTGACGGATTCGATCGACTACCGTCCCCTCCATCAGAGCCACGACCAACACCATGGTCGCCTGAACCACCATCCGCAAATACTGGTGCTGTCAGCATGATGAACAGTGCTGATGCTGCTTGTAATTTTGTGATTTTTTTCTGCATTTATTTCCTCAAATATATCTATGAAAGACGGGCTTAAATTTTAAAAATTTTATTAAGTATCAAGAAGCTTGCGACATCAAATCTGGTTCTGATTAGAAAGATTCTTCAGCTTGCCCAAGCCAAAATGCCGGGCGAGACTTGATCAAGTAATTCACTGTCCGAAGAATCTGGTTCACTCTTTTTTTCAACCAAAAATATTGTCGC
>JADKHF010000010.1 GCA_016721865.1 Nitrosomonas sp.
GGACAAACGTTCTCCTTCCGGGAAGCTCCAGCGCAAATGACGGAGTTTGTCTGATTTGGCGCGCCTCTTATTCACTTCCTGCGTGTTTTGTATTTCAATCAGCGCTGCTGCCAGATCATCTGAACTAACAGTTTGATACCTTGATCTGAAGCTGATACTCCTCTTGTCTTGAGGATCGGTCAGATACTGTATGATATTAAGAGGGCCTTTTGCGCACTGATTTGATGGGTATGATTTTAGCGATCACATCGTATTTAAGCTGTTTAAGTAAAAATGACTATTCCGAAAGTTATTTTTAGCTTCATAATTTCGTGAAAGGCATGGCGCTTGTGTATTTCGGATACTGTCCAGGTCATCTGCAATTGTGACTTGCCAATTAATTTTGTGCGCTTGTCGTTGGTAGGCCAGGTTTGATCAATCCACCCAACCAGGAAGCCAAGATCCGCGTTGTTGCCCAATAAAGCATCCACTTTCCGATTATCTGTGACACTGGGCACCTGATAGCCGGGCCCAGATTGCGCAGGTACTCGGCAACGGTTAATCCGGCATACGTTGCTTTACGCTATTCCGACTTCTCACGATTGGCAAAACAGGAACCCTGAAGAGCTTCTTATCTCTTCTTTCTTTTTGATTGTGGGGTTATTTTTGTCCAATCATTCCAGTTTTCCTCGAAGAGCAAGATCAATGTTGAGCACAGTGCGAATAAGTTGTGGTGGAGATGGCCATCTCACATATCTTGCCGGGTTGTGTGAGTTTTAAGAAATATACTAACACTACAATCGATTTGTTTGCAAATAGTTTATTTTCGTTATATCATAATTTCAAACAATACAAAAACGCTTGAAAGAAGATTTATTCAACTAAATAACAGTCACCTGGAAACAAAAAGAAAGGATAAGCAATTAAGAGAAACTGAAAGAAACAAAAAGTAAAGCAAAAGTAATTCAAGAACTGTTTGTACGCCAAGATAAATATTTTTGGAAATCGTGTGATGACTAAATCCTTATCAGATCGAATCGCACTTTATGCGGATAAAAACAAAAGTACCGGTAAGCAATTTTTACCGGCATTCATCGCATTGAAACCTGATATTGAGCAAGCACTCAAGGATGGCTGGACGATTCGGCAGATCTGGAACATTTTGCACCAGGAAGAAAAAATCAAATGTTCTTATCAATGGTTCAGGACTTTTGGTCAATCGACATATTGGTGAGGACAGAAAGCAGCATCCACGCATTGATCACGAAAGTCAGCTGAAATGGTCAAGAAGGATTTCGTTTTAATTCTGCAACTGAAAAGAGGAGTTGGTCTGATGGCTAAAATACATATGATTTTGCAAGGAAAGGGCGGAGTAGGGAAGTCGTTCATATCATCCACGCTAGCACAACATAAGGTTGCCAAAGGCGGCAATCCATTATGCATTGACACAGATCCGGTGAACGCCACTTTTTATGGCTTTAAAACTCAATGTTAGCAGATTAATGTGATGAACAATGATGATTGATCCGAGAAAGTTTGATGACTTAATTGAATTGATCGCCAAAGCTGGCAATGACGTTATTATTAATGGTGCCAGCACCCCTTTGTACCGATGTCATTATCTCATCAGCAACCAGATACCCGCCTTACTTCTGGATATGGGGCATGAACTGGAGGTACATACTGTCATCACAGGTAGTCAGGACTGCCCGATACGCTCAAAATGGTTTTGTACATCTGATTAAACGTTTCCGAAAGAAGCACTGTTTGTGTCTGGTTAAATCCTTACTGGGGAGAAATCAAGCACTGAATGGCAAGCAGTTTGAGGAAATGAGAGCGTATGTGGATAACAAAGCCAGAGTATCTGCCATTATCCGAATTCCGCACTACAAGCCTGAGACTTTTGGCAAAGATTTAAGTGAAATTCTGCAATCAAAATTTACCTTCGATGAAGCGCTTAGAAATAGTTCTTTGCCGGTGATGGTACGCCAAAGGTTAACGATTATCCGCAGGCAGCTCTTCATCAACATTGAAAATGTGGCTGCGGTTTCAACACGAATAGTGACAAATTAGATGCATTGATTGAGCGAGTAGCATCAGAGCATGGCATTGTTCTGTCCAGGATGATCCGATGTTGATGATGCATACGCTCAACGAAGTATTGCTGGAACAAAATAAGAAGCCCATGCTGAACTGTTAAGCAATTACTAGGCGATAATGAAAGAAAACTTTAATCGGTGGAGTTCTCGCCAAAAATCAAATGCCATTATCAGTGCATCCATGTGGCTATGCAATTAACACGAGACCAACTCCTGGAAAGCTGTATTAGCTGATTGATGAAAGGATAAAAAGTGGAGAGGGTCAAGAGATTTATGAGCTGACCAGAATTTCCAGGCAGGCGGCTATTATCAATTTACTGTCTGCCGTTCTGGTATTAGTTTCGGTGGTATTGGTCTTTGTAATTTTGAGCTAGAAACAAAATTTCACATCAAATTAGAAAATAACATGCCCTGAGAAAACTTTACTGACAGCAACACAGGATGACCAGCGCAAACTACGGCAAACATTAAAAAAATTTCAGACGAAACAGGCTATACACCGGAAGCGATAAGCTCTAAAATTTATCGTGGCGATTGGTTGGCGGTAAAAGAATTTACCAAAGCGCCGGATGGTAGAATTTTAAACGTCAGCATCAGCGGTATCACAAATGGGCAGAAACAATTATCCAGACGTCACAGCGGGTAGCGCAACATCGATTGCCATCAGCTTACTATCGAGGTCAAAAATGCCGCGAACGGATCAGGTTGCAGCCCACTTCCTCCAACCTAAAACGAGCCGCTAATCACCCGTGCTGCTATTTTTTGGCCATAGAGAACGGTACTTTTTTGATTATTCTGTGACATTCCGAATTAAAAGAATGTTCGTAAATTCTCGCCCACACAATACACCGTTAGAACTTATCTCGCAGAATGGTTGGCAAATAAAGAACCAACGATCAAAGCCAGCACATTAAGAGATTATAGAAAAATCATACACAACCTAGTGATACCTCTATTTGGTGAATGACGCTACACATGCTAACTCGTGCAGATGTGCGTAATTGGGTGGCTAGTATGGATTGCTCCAATAAGAGGATTATTAACATCTTGAGTCCACTACGCGCCGCCCTACAAGACGCTCAACATGATGACCTGATACCGGTTAATCCGTTGTTTGGATGGACGTACAAGCGCAATGAAACCGCCAAAGAAAAGACACACGTTGACCCATTTAATGCAGAAGAGCAAGCGGCAATAATCAAAGCTGCTGCAGGATCAATAAAAAACCAGTGCATTGTGTTTTTTTGGACTGGGATGAGGACTTCAGAACTAATTGCCTTAGAATGGACAGATATTGACTGGAAACGGAAGAAAATAAAGATTAACAAGGCGCATACTTACGCAGCCAAGAACGACGAATCTACAAAAACAAAATCAAGCAATCGGGAATAGAGGCCTCCAGCTTGGAGGCCACTGATCAATCAAAACTGCATACCCTGTTACAAGGCGGGAAAGTGTTCTTAAATCCGCGCACCAGCAAACAATGGACTGGCGATCAACAAATCAGGAAAGGATTCTGGATTCCATTATTGAAAAAAGCTGGAGTGCGTTACAGAAATCCGTATCAAACGTCGCACTTGCATCAATGATGTTGTCGTTGGTGAGAGTAGCCCAGGTATCTCTGCGCAAATGGGTCATTCTAATGTGTTCAATCAACTAAGCATACGCTCGCTGGATTGGCAATAATGAGCAACATGGGGCAAAGGCGGCCGAGATGTACGGGCAACATTTAGGCAGCATTGATAAATAGGCCATTGATTTTATACTAAATAATGGCGGAGAAGGCGGGATTCGAACCCGCGGTACGGTTTGAGCCGTACACACGCTTTCCAGGCGTGCACCTTAAGCCGCTCGGTCACTTCTCCAGTCTTATATAATCCGGGGGCAAAGAATAAACCAGATCTGAGTTTCGGGCAAATTTGTTTTGTATCCCCAGGAGAACTATAACTCAGCGCAAATACTTCCAGGTGGAAAAATGTAGCGCCTTGTCCAACTGCGGTGCCATCGGGTTTGTGAATATTCCAGATGATAACTTGATTAACCAAAAAGCGTTCTCCAGTACTGGAAGATCTTACGCCACGATAATCAGAAATATAGCCTTGTATTTTAGCTTGTTCCAACATACGAGCGCGTTCTTCACGATTAACCGGCTCAGCAGTTAGGCGGGACGGTGTTTGCGTGAATTGCTTCCAATTCATCTTCCATAAATTCAGCGCTACTTGATTGCCATAATTCAATACAGGATCATTTTCCACGCCGTGTGATGCTACTACAAACGCGCTGTTGAATAATCGTTCAGCTTGATCTAATGGTGTGCCGCTGCGATGAATGAGTTCCTGTTTGACCCAATAGGCATAACTATCTAATAAATACTGGCACCATTGCACGATTTGTGGATCTACCCAGTGGATTTGCATCGTTTGCTATGAAAGTAGATTATCAATATAAGTGATGAGTGTAACGCAAGTTTCTACAGGGTGGCAACAGTATAAAAGTCACAATTATTGGACATCTCTAGAAATTCAAATTTCGTTACAACACTTTGTTGCTCGCAAAAAATGTTTCCCTACATATCAGACAGGCTTGTGTCCCCATTTTTGTTCACGCCTTGTTTTGTTTAGAACTTTGAAGTTTTAGCGTAATAATCGGTTATCGTCCGCAAGGTGCTTGAAAGAAACACATCCAATGTCATTGGGATATAATATTTATTTCGTATAATCAGTTGCTTATAATTGTTTCTTGAAAGAGGTGCTCTATTGTTTGATTGGTGCTGAAGGTAAAGTCGATTCGAGCAAACTTTGAAGCTGCTGGTTAAAAAAATTCCCTTTGAAGCACAGTATTTTCGGCTATCGGTAATGTATCCGGGTAATCTTTACTGTAGTGTAATCCCCGGCTTTCGTGACGCAGCATTGCGCTACGTACGATCAAATCGGCGCTGTCAACAAGATTGCGTAACTCTAATAGATCACTTGTGACGCGAAAATTTGTATAGTATTCATTGATTTCTTCCCGTAATAACTCAATGCGACGCTGAGCGCGCTGTAGCCGTTTTGTTGTGCGGACAATGCCGACATAACTCCACATAAAACGACGTAATTCATCCCAGTTCTGTGCAATGACGATCTCTTCATCGGCATCTGTGACACGACTTTCATCCCAGTCTGGCAGGTACGGCAAACCATTGGCTGCTTGATTGTAAATATCGTTTCCTGCAGCTTGAGCCAATACGAGACATTCCAGCAGTGAGTTGCTGGCTAAGCGGTTAGCGCCATGTAATCCCGTATGCGCTGTTTCTCCGATTGCATAGAGATTATTCAAGTCAGTTTTGCCATGCCTGTCGGTAACGACGCCCCCACATGTGTAGTGTGCGGCAGGAACAACAGGAATCGGTTCTTTTGCAATATCGATACCCAGTTCCAGGCAGCGGGCATAAATCGTTGGAAAATGTTCTTTTAAAAAGCTGGCTGGCTTATGGGATATATCTAGATAGACACAATCCAACCCTCTTTTTTTCATTTCAAAATCAATGGCGCGGGCGACAATATCACGAGGGGCAAGTTCTGCGCGTTGATCGTGCCATGGCATGAAGCGGTCACCATTAGGAAGTTTTAATAATCCACCTTCGCCACGGACCGCTTCGCTGATTAAAAAAGATTTTGCATGGGGATGATAAAGACAGGTCGGATGAAATTGAATAAATTCCATATTGGCTATTCGACAACCTGCCCGCCAACCCATTGCAATTCCGTCACCAGTAGCTGTGTCCGGATTCGTGGTATAGAGATAAACTTGCTGGCCCACCTGTTGCGAGTACGGTGTTTTGCGCTGTAAATGTCAATACCTGATCTTTTTTCTTATCGAGCACATAAGCGCCAAAACATCGTTTATGATGCATATCCGCAGAATCGGGTAATTTGTCGCTGGTGATCAGATCAATCGCAATATGATGTTCCAATACAGAAATATTATGATGCATTCTTATTTTTGATTTAATGCTTGTTGAACAGCTTTTCGGTCGCATCTACTGTGAATAATTCGCCGCATGCTGCAATACCCTCTTTGGCTGGAAGGTGATATCCGATTTGTGTTTTTTCTGGTCATGGTAAAAATAACACCTTGGCCTATCAACCAGTGTATTGCGCTAGGTGCATTCTCAGCAACATAGCGGGTGATTTCCTCATCGCATAAACCCGCACCGGCGATTAGCGTATCCTGAACATGCTTTGAAGGGGAGTCATCATTTGATAGCGCCGCTGCAATGCCTCCTTGTGCCCATGAGCGTGCGCCTGAGTGCCAGTTTAGCGGATTATATTACGCACTTTTTATGTTGTGCTAAATGCAATGCGAGCGTGAATCCAGCCAATCCGCTGCCAATAATAAGCGTATCAAAATTGTTTTTAGGCATTAACCTGGGCGATATTTCAATAATTAGAGGACTGAATAATAACAGACTCAAAACGTTGTGGGCCTGTATTCAAAGATTAATCTTGCCTTACTATCAGTGAGTTCAAATAGTGAACTAATTAATCCTATTGTCTGAAAAGATTAGATGTAATTACATAGTTCCGGAATTGATTTGGATAGGTATACTTGTTCTATGTCATTATATGCTAGAATTTAATAGAACAAGAATAAAATTATAAATTCATTCAAATGCTCGGGGATTTTGTTGTATGGGTGATCGGGATCGATCAGCAGTTAGTAGAAAGAGTTCAAAGGCGGAGATAAGCATGCATTTGATCTACTGGTTATTAAATATCGGCGGAAGCTAGCCCGATTATTATCGCAAGTTATCCGTGATTCAGCTGAAGTTGAGGATGCTTAACGCATGAAAGCTTTATTCACAGCATATGAAGCGTACCACCATTTCGTGGCGATAGTGCTTTTACACGTGGCTATACCGGATTGGTATCAGGCTGTAAAATTTCCTGGTTCTCAGGGACGTAGATTACCGGTATTTTGAAAAGGGTTTGACAATGAGGATGCTGAAGACTTTGAGGATAGCGGTTTTGGTAAGGAAGATGAATACGCCTGAGCTTGAACTGATGAGCAAACAAATTGCCCAAACAGTAAATCAAACAGTGGATTCATTGCCTGAAGAACTACGTGCTGCGTTACATTAAGAAATTGATGGTTAAGTTATGAAGAAATTGCAAATATTATGAATTGTCCTATAGGGACAGTGCGTTCGCGCATATTTCGTGCACGAGAAGCAATATCCTGAACAATTACGTCCTTTATTAGGGACTAGTAGAGACAAGAATTAGAGGTAATTTGAAAAGTAAAGTATCTGCCATTAATGGATAGTGAACTTGATCAACAAAGAGGTTTCGAATATTTTTGAAGCAATAACAAAGAATGAGGATCTACAGGAAGGGTGGGAAACTTATCATCTGATTGGTGATACATTGCGACAATCCTCCCGTTTATCAATGAACATATCTTCCGGCGTTGATCCAGAAATTAAAAGCCAGACAACCATACTCTCTCTAGCCATATCTAACATGAAAAAACTGGAAGCGAAAATTATATGCATTTTTCGAGTGGCGGCTTCTTTGATAGCGATAGTCTCTTGGTTGTTAGTCATAAAATTTACACAGGCCCCAGCAAATAATCGTGGCGGAACAACCAAATCATAGTAATAATTTGATGACGGTTACCATCACCACCAATCAATACATCATTATCCCATCCCAATCGAAATTAATGATTATCTGTTTGTGCTGAGGAATTCTCTCCAGGGTCACGATGCGCGGACAAGTAACTAACGTTATAGCGTAAACCGAATATCACGAAAGTTATGGTAGATGATTAGCCGTAAAACAACCGCGCTGTTTTTATTGCTAACATTCTGTTTTCTAAACAAACATTCGCGCAAGAATTACCCCGTTCATCTGAAAGTACTGATTGGTTGAAGAAATGGCCGATGCACCGCGTCGGCACAATTTTCTGGAACATTTGTTTACTTGTGATAGCTATATAGAAACATCACGCATCGTTCGTAAGTAGATAAATCAGTGAGCGTGAAAGAATCAAGTTTTGGACGGGGCGCCGCGAATCGTTTTTCGCAACAACGATGAATGAAATGTTATCAGCCGAGAGTAAAAGAATATACACGGAAAAGCGTTGGTTCCGTAAAATTCTTCCCTGATATTCTTCCAGCCTTTTGATAATGTTATTGATGAAATTATTATGTTAAAAGACCGATCTTGGGCGAGTGACGGATCATCTGTGTCGGTTTTGTCCTTGACGCCATGAGATTCTTTACGGTGTGGCCATCAATTCTGGATTGATGTTGAAACGGGCTTGCTGCTGGAGCTGCAGTGGTAAATGGTAGCGAAATCATCGAGCAATTTGCATTTGCGCTACTTGAGATTGATGGAGAGATTCATCCGGTTGTTGAAACCAAATCTATCTATGGTCAAGAAGGATGGAAGTAACTGATTTAATTACTTCTTTCTAAATGAGGGTGAGTTGAAGTGGCAAGTCATGAATCTGCCAGCTGGTTTTGAAAGCTGGTTGAAATGAAACGAAATCTAGCCGAGAAAACTACACTGGTGGATCACATCACTTTATCTGATGGACTTGCAGCAGTTTCAGTTTTTATAGAGCCAGTTACTAAAGATATGCTTAAGCACCCCTACCTGGTTTCTTTTTACTAGTCGTACAAATTAACATATATGTTCGTATTCTGGACGACATTAAAATAACAACTATTGAAAGAAGTGCCATTGGAAACTATAAAATTGATAGAGATTCCGTCATCAAGAAAGATTGAATTCCTGCAAATTAGAGTGCTAAGTAGAGTGCTAAGTAGTCTTGCATTTCTGTCACGGATTAGAATGCTTGATGAAAGTGGTCTGACACTGGCTTATTATTCAAAGACGTGTCACTATGTGCATTTTCGCCGGAAATCAGTTAAATATCCTGTTTTTTCTTCGTACATCCGCATTTTAAGACTTGAATATATTTCCCGAATCGATATTTAAATGTTAATTACTTTGCACAGGTTTATTGTGAGGATGAAAATCATGTTGCAGCTTGTATTAATCTCATTATTTTTCTATTCTTCAACAGCTTTGGCGCAGGCCAATGAATTGCCAGATTTTACTGGATTGGTTGAGAAACATGGTGTGGCAGTGGTAAATAACAGTGCCGTCAGAATATAAACACACTGAATAACCAAATGCTTCCTGAAATACCTGGTATTCCGGAAAATTCACCCTTTTATGATTTTTTAAACGGCATATGCAGCCCTTTCCCTGCACCAAGAAAATCTGAACCCAAATCTTTGGGGTCAGGTTTTATTATTAGCTCGGATGGTTATATTTTGACCAATGCGCATGTTGTTGAAACCGCTGATGAGATTACGGTAAAGCTGAATGACAAGCGTGAATTTGTGGCAGAGATTGTCGGTACCGATCGAAGAACAGATATTGCATTACTCAAGATACATGCAACTGATTTACCAAAAGTTACACAAGGAAATCCTGAAAATCTTAAAGTTGGCGAATGGGTGATAGCAATTGGTTCACCTTTTGGCTTCGAGCATAGCGTGACTGCTGGCATCGTGAGTGCAAAAGGACGTTCCCTCGCACAGGAAAATTTTGTTCCATTCATCCAAACCGATGTGGCGATCAATCCAGGAAATTCTGGCGGCCCGTTGTTTAACATGAAAGGTGAGGTGGTTGGTATTAACTCTCAAATCTACAGCCGGACGGGTGGGTTTATGGGATTGTCATTTGCCATACCGATTAATGTTGCGACTGAAATTGCGGATCAATTAAAAGTCAGTGGCAAAGTAAACCGTGGAAGAATTGGTGTAATGATTCAAGAAGTAACCAAAGAATTAGCAGAATCCTTGGTTTGTCGGATGGGAAAGGTGCCTTAGTCGTTACCGTGGAAAGGGTGGTCCTGCAGATCTGGCAGGGATCAAAGCGCGCGATATCATATTGCAGTTTGATGAAAAAAGAATTACAACCTCTGCTGATTTGCCACGTACAGTCGGTAATACCAAACCGGGTTCAAAAGTTTCTATTCAGATATGGCGTGATGGTTCTTTAAAAACCGTGAAAGTTGAAGTTGGAGAAACACCCTCTGATGAAGCGGCAGAAAACCGGAAACTCAAGCAAGGTAAAAAAACTGATACTTCAAATCGACTTGGACTAGCATTGAGCGAGATTACTGCCGAACAGAAAAAACAATTGGAAATTACGAACGGGTTATTGGTAGAAGACATGCAGCCAGGTATTGCCAGTCGTTCAGGAGTTCGTGTTGGAGATATTATTCTCGGATTTAACAGTAAGGATGTGAATACTATTGAGCAGTTTAATGAGCTGCTCAAACAAGTGAAAAGTGGGAAAAATATCGCTTTGCTCGTTAAAAGGGGGGATATTACTACTTTCATCACCATGAAACTTGCTGATGATGACAAAAAAAATTGAGTCTAATTCCTTTGATCCGGATCAGTTAAAAGCACTGATCGTATATGGGCGTGTGGATTGTCATCTTTGTCAAAACATGATACTTGCTCTGCAAAATTTGCAAGAGCAGGTGCTTCTGACTTTCAGGTTGTTGATATCGACTCCGATCCAGAATTGATTGCGCTTTATGGAGAGAAAATTCAGTACTAATTTCTCCAAAGACTAACCAAAGATCTGTCATTACTTTCTTGATGAAGCAGCTTTAGATGATTATCTTGGTAAATTTCGTTAAAATGCTGCCTCTTTTGACTGCCAATACAATATTTTAATCCTTCGGGGTTTAATCTCTTCCGGGTTTAATTCCTCGCCCCTTGGGGCGAAGGCTGGTTGAAAACCAGCAGTCTGAAGAGCGCTTTTAATACCTCGCTGCTTGCGGCGGGGTGCTTTATTTCCGGTTTGGCACGTTAATTTTCCTTATTTTTTGAAACAAATCTTTTATATTTCATCCTGATGCAACATATTCGTAATTTCTCCATCATTGCATATTGATCACGGCAAATCCACACTTGCAGATCGTATTATTCATTTGTGCGGTGGCCTGTCCGATCGTGAAATGGAAGAACAAGTATTGGATTCCATGGATTTGGAACGTGAAAGAGGCATTACCATCAAAGCACAGACTGCGGCTTTGCATTATAAAGCAAGAAATGGTGAGATTTATTTATTGAATTTAATTGATACTCCTGGCCACGTTGATTTTCATATGAAGTCTCTCGTTCTCTTGCCGCATGTGAGGGGGCACTTCTCGTTGTTGATGCATCACAGGGTGTTGAAGCGCAGACAGTTGCTAATTGTTATACCGCGATTGAGCAAGGTGTTGAGGTTGTTCCAGTTTTAAATAAGATTGATTTGCCGGCTGCTGATCCCGTGCGTGTTATCAGTAACATTGAGGAGGTAATTGGAATTGATGCACATGATGCGGTTAGAGTCAGTGCAAAAACAGGAGAAGGGGTCGAGGATGTTTTAGAACATTGATTGCAAAATTCCTGCACCAAAAGGAGATCCAATGCACCGTTAAAAGCGCTAATTATTGATTCCTGGTTTGATAACTATGTTGGCGTTGTTATATTGGTCAGAGTTATGGATGGCACCATAAAATCAGGCGATAAGATTTTGCTGATGGCTAGTAAGGCAGTGCAACTGTGTGAACATGTGGGTGTGTTTGTGCCTAAATCACTCTATCGTGAATCTCTCAGCGCAGGAGAAGTTGGCTTCATTATCTCCGGCATCAAAGAACTGGATGCGGCAAAAGTTGGTGATACGGTAACGTCAGCGATCCGTCCAGCCGAAATACCGTTACAGGGTTTTAAAGAGATAAAACCACAGGTATTTGCCGGATTGTATCCCATCGAATCCAATCAGTATGACGCTTTACGCTCAGCACTGGAGAAACTGAAACTGAACGACTCGTCACTACATTTTGAGCCAGAAGTATCCCAAGCGCTTGGCTTCGGTTTTCGTTGTGGTTTTCTTGGGTTGTTGCACATGGATATTGTGCAGGAGCGGTTAGAAAGAGAATATGACATGGATTTGATTAATACTGCTCCCACAGTGGTTTATCAAATTCTAATGCGCGATGGTACGATGATTGAAATTGAAAACCCATCAAAAATTCCCGATCTTTCTAAGATCGCTGAGATTCGCGAGCCCATTATTACTTCGACGATTTTGGTTCCAGAAGAGTATGTTGGTGCAGTGATTACATTGTGCGTCAGTAAGCGAGGGAACCAAACGAATATGCAATATATGGGTAAGCAAGTCATGCTTACCTATGATGCCTTTAAACGAAGTCGTTATGGATTTTTTGATCGTTTGAAATCGACCAGCCACGGTTATGCTTCATTAGATTATGAATTCAAAGAATTTCGCGCTTCAGATTTAGTGAAACTGGATATATTGATCAATGGCGAGAAAGTTGATGCGCTATCCCTGATTATCCATCGAAGCAGTAGTCAATATCGAGGGCGCGAATTAGTGCAAAAAATGCGTCAATTAATTCCTCGCCAGATGTTTGATATCGCCGTGCAGGCAGCCATTGGTGCGCATATTATTTCGCGCGAGACGGTTAAGGCATTACGCAAGAATGTGTTGGCAAAATGTTACGGTGGCGATATAACCCGTAAACGAAAGTTGCTGGAGAAACAAAAAGCAGGTAAAAAGAGAATGAAACGGGTTGGCAATGTAGAAATTCCGCAAGAAGCATTTCTGGCAATTTTGCAGGTTGATAATAAATAATGAATAATAAAAGCAGAGTTCTTTTATTTAATTTTAAGTTAAAACTGAATCGCTTTAATGCGATATTTAATGTGTTATCAAAGGAATTGCAATGAATTTTCCTTTGATTCTGTTTGTGCTACTTGTAATTACCGGTAGTATTTGCTTACTAGATTACCTATTCTGGAAGAAAAAACGCGCTACGGGTGAAAGTGAACCATGGTGGATCGAATATCCTAAAGTTTTTTCCCAATCATTTTGATCGTTTTTAGTCTGCGATCATTTGTAATTGAGCCGTTCAAAATACCTTCTGGTTCAATGATACCGACGTTATTAGTCGGTGATTTCATTCTGGTCAATAAATACACCTATGGGATTCGGCTTCCAGTCCTAAACAAGAAAGTTATGGATATGAATGAACCCAAGCGTGGCGATGTTTTAGTATTTCGCTATCCAGAAGATCCATCGATTGATTACATCAAACGTGTCATCGGTTTGCCCGGTGATGTTATCACCTATCATAATAAACAATTAATTATTAATGGCGAAGTGATAAAAATGGAATACGAAGGCGATTACAAATATATAGAATCTGGGTTTGGATATATTTATTCCGACAGATTTTCTGAATATTTAAATGAAGATAGCCATTCCATTCTCATTAATCAGGAAGTGAAAGGACTTCAATATTCCAATGTAAGGCAGTTCGAATTTCGAGACAATTGTAAGTATCATCGCACAGGATTTACGCGAAGTACCAGCAGGCAGATATTTTACTCTAGGCGATAATCGCGACAGCAGTGGTGATAGCCGGTATTGGGGGTTTGTTCCAGAAGAGAATATTGTAGGTAAGGCTTTTAATTTGGTGGAATTTTGGCGATTTTGGCCGAATTGGACTATCCATTAAATAATGCTTGAGTCTTTTTTCTTGGGTGAGGAGGTAAGCATGAGATATCACACGATGTTACAAAACAAAAAAGGCGTCAGTTTATCTGGTTTGTTGGTGTGGTCTGTGATCTTGATTTTTATTGCCATTTCCGGTTTGAGAATTATCCCAGCCTATATTGAATATTCCACAATCAAAAAAAACTTAACAGCAATAGTCAAAGAGACGGATTCGCAGAATATGGATCTGAATCAAATAAGACTTTCTTTTAGTAAGCGTGCCCAGATTGATAATATTAAATCTGTTAGTGGGCAGGATATTAAAATCAATAGGGAGAATGGTCAGATTGTTTTGAGTGCAGGATATACAACAAAATTCCACTCATTTCCAACATATCTTTAAATATTGATTTCGAAGCAACCAGCGATTGATCCTGAGCAGCACGATGCCAAATGACGCCATGCAAAGTAATTATCAATTTTTACTGGATACTTTCTGTAAACGCATAGGATATTCTTTTACTCAGTTCAAATTACTGCAAGAAGCGCTGACGCATCGAAGTCATAGCGCATTTCATAACGAACGTCTCGAATTCTTAGGCGATGCTGTATTGAATTGTGCAATTGCAGGATTAATTTTATAAATTTTTTCCTGATTTTCCGGAAGGACATTTATCACGACTCCGTGCCAATTTTGTTAATCAGCAGGCATTGTCTGAAATGGCGCTTAGTCTGCAAATGGATAAGCTGATAAGATTAGGAGAAGGCGAATTGAAGAGCGGCGGTTGTCATCGCCCTTCCATTCTTGCTGATGCCTTAGAAGCTGTATTGGGTGCCATTTATCTGGATAGTAATTATGCCCGGGCTGAAGATGTGATTATGATGCTTTACTTACCTTTGATGCAGAGTATTGATCTTAAAACACAAGGTAAAGATCCCAAAACCTTATTACAGGAATTCTTGCAAAGCCGGAAATTGGCATTGCCGGAATATGTGGTGGTTACAACTAGCGGAAAAGCACATAAACAGAAATTTAAAGTGGAATGTGTGATACCCATGTTTAATATTCGCACTTTAGGTGAGGGGGCAAGCCGTCGTAGTGCAGAACAGGCAGCAGCAAAATTAGCCTATGAAGAAGCTTGTCCGCATTCCGATTACTCTTAACATGAATGTTACAACGTTAATAAGTTATGATCTGTCAGAATGACCACTGAAGCCAATTTTCGTACTGGCTACATTGCCATTATTGGCCGTCCAAATGTTGGTAAATCAACACTACTGAATAAGTTGCTGCAGCAAAAAATCAGTATCACATCCAAGAAAGCACAAACAACCCGTTTCCGGATTAACGGAATTTTAACGGATGAGCAGACACAATTTATTTTTGTTGATACCCCCGGTTTTCAAACGCAATATACTAACCGCTTGAATATCGCAATGAATCGGGTAGTAACGCAAAGTATGCAAGATGTGGATGTTATTCTGTTTGTTATTGAAGCAATGCATTTTGATCAACGCGATCTTACTGCTCTAAAAATTCTTCCGAAGAATGTTCCAGTTATTTTAGTGATGAATAAGATCGATAAGCTGGCTGACAAGAATCAATTGCTGCCTTTCTTAAGCAATATGGCAAAAACATTTGAATTTGCATCTATTATACCGGTTAGCGCCATACATAAAATGCAACTCCCAGAGCTTCTCACTACAATCCGTACCTATCTGCCAGTTAACCAATCGTTGTTTGGTAAGGATGAAATAACAGATCGCAGTCAGCGATTTATTGCGGGGGAATTTATCCGTGAGAAATTGTTTCGTTTAGTTGGTGATGAAATTCCTTATTCCACCAGTGTCGTGGTGGATCAGTTTAACCTAGAAGGCGATTTGCATAGAATTTATGCAACAATTCTTGTTGAGAAACCGAAACAGAAAGCGATTATTATTGGGAAAAAAGGTGAGAAATTAAAGCAAATAGCCAGCCAGGCACGTAAGGATATGGAGCTGTTATTGGGGGGTAAAGTATATCTGGAAGTCTGGGTCAAAGTTAAAAGTGGATGGGCTGACAGTGAGAGTGTATTAAGAAATCTGGGACATGAATGATCGGGTGCAAGCTATTCTGATGTACTGGCATATTGGGGAACATAAATTATGATTGAATTAGGTGTCAATATTGATCATGTAGCCACATTACGACAGGCACGTGGAACAAGCTATCCGGATCCGATTGAGGCGGCACTGATCGCTGAATCTGCCGGTGCTGATGCAATCACGTTGCATTTGCGTGAGGATCGCCGCCATATTCAGGATCGCGATGTGGAGATTCTACGCGACCGGTTAACGACAAGAATGAATCTTGAAAGTGCCGTGACTGAAGAAATGATTAATATTGCGCTTAAAATAAAGCCTCATGATATTTGCCTGGTGCCTGAGAGACGCGAGGAGTTAACGACAGAAGGCGGACTTGATGTCGTGAAATATTTTGATCAAATAAAACGTGTTTGCCAAAAGTTGGGGGAAGCGGAAATACGTGTTTCGCTTTTTATCAATGCCGATCCGCTGCAAATCGATGCAGCAGCCCGCGCCAGCGCACCGGTTGTAGAGATCCATACGGGTAGTTATGCCGATGCAAATACTCTGGACACACAAGAGCGGCAATTTATTGAAGTGCAAAAGGCGGTCACAATGGGTATTGATCTTGGTTTAAAAGTAAATGCCGGGCATGGTTTGCATTATGGAAATGTTCAACCAATTGCTGCACTACCTGAAATATCTGAACTGAATATCGGACATGCTATTGTTGCCAGAGCCATATTTGTTGGTTTTAAGCAGGCAGTACAAGAAATGAAACGGCTCATGCTCGGGGCGCGCGGATGATCTATGGAATTGGAACCGATATTGTGGAATCATCACGGATTGCACAATCGGTGGGTCGTTTTGGAGAACGATTTGCGCGACGTATATTAACCGATAGTGAATGGTCAGAGTACCACTTAAGCAGTAAGCCCGTTCTGTTTCTAGCCAGTCGTTTTGCTGCTAAAGAGGCATTGTCTAAAGCAATGGGAACCGGTTTACGCCATCCCGTTAATTTGACTTATATTACGATTACTCATGATAGTCTGGGAAAACCGTTTTTTGAGTTCCATCCTGAGCTCAATCAATTAATCAACGACAAAGGTATTACGCAGCATCATCTTTCCATCAGTGATGAGATAAATGTAGCCTGCGCTTTTGTTGTATTGGAGAAGTAATCATGTCACTTGGACCAGTGATGCTCGATATCGCCGGTACACAACTGACTGAAGATGACAAAGAAGGCTTTTGCACCCGCTTGTGGGCGGCGTCATACTCTTTACACGAAATTATTCAACAATCGTCAACTGTCTGAATTAACGCAGCAGATTCATGCGTTACGAAACCCTCATCTACTGATCGCTGTTGATCATGAAGGGAGGGCGTGTTCAGCGTTTCCAGAAAGACTTTACAAGATTGCCCGCCATGCGCGAGTTGGGGAAAATCTGGGATAGACAATCTGCCCGTGCCCGCCATCTTGCAAAACAGGTTGGTTTTGTTCTGGCTGCGGAGTTAAACACTTGTGGTGTGGATTTCAGTTTCACACCAGTACTGGATCTTGATTATGGACAAAGCTGTGTTATCGGTAATCGTGCTTTTCATCATGATCCTAACGCGGTTACAGATCTCGCGCATAATCTGATGCTTGGCCTCAGAAAGGGTGGCATGCAGGCGATAGGAAAACATTTTCCAGGTCACGGCTATATCCAGACCGATTCACATTTGGAAAAATCAATTGATCAGCGCCGATACATCGATATCGAAATGAATGACCTGATTCCATTCCGGCACATGATTGATTCAGGATTGGCTGGAATAATGCCGGCACATGTGATCTATCCAGAAATTGATCAAAAGCCTGCTGGTTTCTCAACGATCTGGTTACAAAAAATTTTGCGTACAGAATTGCAGTTCGAAGGCTGTATTTTTAGTGATGATTTGAGCATGCACGGTGCCGGGGATTACTTGGAATCAATGCTTTTGCGTGCACAAGCTGCACTTGGCGCAGGCTGTGACGTGATACTGGTCTGCAATAATCCCGCGGGCGCAGATGAAATTTTAACCGGACTGCATTGGGAGATGTCAGCGACAAGCCTGTCTCGCCTTGCCCGTATGCACGCCAGGAATAACTTTGGCTCACTGATAAAATTGCACGAAAATGGCGATTATGTCCAGGCAGTGCGTGAGATCGGTGCAATTGGATGCGAGAGTCAAGAACTGCCATTTCAGTAGACCTGTGATTTTTTTGATCGAAACGAATCATAACCCAAGAAAGCTGCTTTATTTGCAATCATTTAGTTATTAATAATATTTTTATAAGGTTTTAATCATGTCAGAAATGTTTGATGTGGCAGTAATTGGTGCGGGTCCAGGAGGATATGTTGCTGCGATCCGCTGTGCGCAACTTGGCTTGAATACGGTTTGTATTGATGAATGGAAAAATTCAAAAGGTAAGGCAAGTCTCGGCGGTACCTGTTTAAATGCAGGCTGTATTCCATCAAAAGCTTTACTGGAATCTTCAGAAAATTATTATCAAATAAAACACAAATTATCCGCTCACGGTATCACAACAGAGAATGTATCCGTGGATGTTCCTGTCATGATTGCGCGTAAAGATAAAATTGTTGCCACTTTTACTACCGGTATTTCCTCGTTATTTAAGAAGAATAAAGTTAAATCGATGCATGGCAAAGGAACATTATTGAAGCGGGAAGCGTCAGAAAATGTTTGGCAGATAAGAGTTGACGATAGTGGCAATGCTGAAATAGTTCAAGCAAAGCATGTCATCATAGCAACCGGCTCGATACCGCGGTCGTTATCATTCGCGCCGATCGATAATGATAAGATCCTGGATAATTCCGGTGCTTTGGCGTTAACGGAAGTGCCCAAACGACTGGGTGTCATTGGCGCAGGAGTTATCGGTCTTGAAATGGGCAGTGTATGGCGCCGACTGGGGGCAGAAGTTACCATTCTTGAAGCGATGCCCGGATTCTTGATGGCGGCCGATGAACAAGTAGCCAAAGAAGCCAAGAGCATATTTTCTAAAGAAGCCGGTATGCAAATCAATACTGGAATTAACATTAATTCGATTAAAACTGCCAAGAATAATGTGGTTGTTAATTACAGTGATTCCAGCAATCAGGAACAGGTTTTAGAAGTCGATAAACTAATAATCGCAATTGGGCGCAGCCCTAATACCACAGGATTGGGTATTAAAGATAACGGTTTACTATTGGATGAGCGTGGATTTGTTGCGGTTGATCAATATTGCCGTACCAATCTGACTAACGTGTATGCAGTGGGAGACGTGGTGCGTGGCCCGATGCTGGCGCATAAAGCATCGGAAGAAGGGGTGGTCGTAGCTGAAATGATCATGCGCCTTGAGAAAGGCGAAGTTAGTGAAAATGAAACAGTTGATTTTAATATCATACCTTGGGTTATTTATACTGCACCAGAAATTGCCTGGGTTGGCAAAAATGAACAGGAATTGAAAGCTGCCGGCATCGCCTATAAAGCAGGGCAGTTTCCCTTTATTGCTAACGGACGCGCACGTGCCATGGGAGAAACCAGCGGGTTTATTAAAGTACTGGCAGATGAGAAAACCGATCGTGTGTTGGGTGTTCATATGATAGGACCGCATGTTTCGGAACTTATTTCAGAGGCGGTGATGGCGATGAAATTTTCAGCCAGCAGCGAGGATATTGCCTGTATTGTTCATGCTCATCCGTCCCTATCGGAAGTTTTTCATGAAGCTGCTCTTGGCGTGGATAAGCGTGCTTTGCATATCTAAAGTTACAATAGCGTAATTTCTTTTATTTTTTCACCACTTATCCAAGTTTGTTGCGTATTATTGCGGCGTTTTAATTTTAGAAGCAATGTTTCTTATCGGGATCAACGCTGCAGGACCAACGTAAGTGATGAGTTCCAGCGATTTTATTTACTAGATATTCAGCTTTTAATTGTTTATTTTGTTCGGTAGTTAGAGAAACTTTCTCCGGAATAAAACGCTCTTGACTCCAGAATCTGATTCTGCAGAATTCGGCATCGGGAGGGACAAATTCTATTGATAGCAGCGCTATAAATAGTTTTATCTGTATAAACACTATGGTCAATAAGTACCATGTGAACGAATTTTCCAGAAGTGCCTATCTCAAGAGAACGAACAACCCGCCACCCATTACCGCTCTCCAATTGTACTGAAGACTCAGCAGCAGGTTCATTGTGCGCGTGCTCTTCCCCTTCATGGGAGAAGACACTATACGACATGGTAAGTGTCAATAAAAATAAAATGCTTGATAATAGTTTGTACATAAGTTCTCCCTGGCAAATGCCAATTCATTATTTATAAATGTAGAATTCTTATTCTGTGTTAACACATTGCTTCCAGATCAATTTTTTCTTTTGCTGGATAATTCTTGCAGCGGGGCAGTATACTCGAAATTCAGTTTTTGGACATTATTGATAATCTGGTTTTACTTGATAACGCGTAAAAGTAATAAACCAGTTGATCAGCATAAGGATTTTCCTGGATATATCCAATTGCTGACCAATGCGATTGCGTCTGCTGTCATAGTGGTTAATGTTTGCATCAAGCAGGCGATTAATTAATGTGACTAAAATGAACTTTTATCATGACAGTCGAAAGACTGAGAAGCAAAACGCCTGTTCTGGATTTCTGTCACGGTCATAAGATAACTCGCATTTTTGGGGGAATATATTATCTGGATAGCGATAAGCCCCATCGCTTGGTTCTCTCGTAGAATATTTACCCATTATTATTTTGGCTAAAAATGCACATATCATTTGTAGCAGCTAGCTGTTTCGGTTAGAATCCGCTCTTCCCAGGCGCGTAGCTCAGTTGGTTAGAGCACCACCTTGACATGGTGGGGGTCGTTGGTTCGAATCCAATCGCGCCTACCAGTTTCTGGTTATTGCCATTCTGTTATTTTCAATTTAATCCAGTTAAGAATCATAGGCATATGCGTACTTATCGATGCATTGTTCGCTGCACTGATCGGATTTAAGTTGTTGTGTTAAGAATGCTGCTCTGCGAATTCCAAAAATCGATCAAATGATAATGAAACTAACCCCGTTTCTTTAGACTCAATAATTAAAATAATCAGCGGCAGATTAGTTGATTTTCATGAAATTCGTGTTTAAAGAAACCGCGTCCGATGAAAATATTGAAAATTAGATGTTTCAAGTCACCAGGAGAGAATCTATGCAATGTCAGGTAAAAACTAAAAAACGGAACGCATTGAATGCCTTGTTGATTCTGATCATAATTTTATTAACACCCAGCATCGGTGTGGCTGAGCAAATTGGTAGTGTTTCAACCAAATTCAAGATGCTGGGAGCCAACGATAAGATTGTGATTGAAGCATTTGATGATCCTGATATTGCTGGAGCGACTTGTTATTTAAGCCGAGCCAAAACCGGAGGAGTCAGTGGTGTAGTGGGGATTGCTGAAGATACTTCGGATGCCTCTATTGCCTGCCGTCAGATTGGACCGATTTCTTTGCCGGAGAAGGTCAAGAATGGCGAGGAAGATGGTAAAGAAGTTTTTAAAAAAAGCACATCACTATTGTTCAAGTCATTACAAGTCGTTCGATTTTATGATGCAAAAAGAAATGTTCTGGTTTATTTGACTTATAGCGATCGAATTATCGAAGGTTCGCCTAAAAATAGTATTTCAATTATTCCGATTACGCCATGGCATTGATAGAATTGCTGTGTGGCAGACAAGGAATATAAAATAAATGTTTTCGAGCAATGGTATTTAAGGGTTCCTAATATTATAATGCTTGGTTATTTCTTACCAATTGCTTTCATAGACTAACATTATCTTTCATGCAGTTATTCGCCTTTGGTATTAATCACAATACTGCGCCGCTGGATGTGCGTGAGCAGGTTACTTTCCCTGAAAATACAATGGAGCACGCATTACGTGACTTGGTTGGGCGGAACCCCATCAAAGAAGCGGCTATTGTATCCACCTGTAATCGTACCGAAGTTTATTGCTGTACCGATAAACCGGAAGACGCCATGATCTGGTTGGCGGATTTTCATCATCTCCAGACCGGTGAGCTGGATCCCTATTTATACAAGTTTCCTCGCGAGCAAGCTGTAAAACATGCATTCCGCGTTGCCAGCGGACTGGATTCTATGGTACTGGGTGAACCGCAAATACTGGGTCAGTTAAAAAGTGCTGTGAAATCAGCAGAACATGCGGGTACTCTGGGTTTAATGTTGCATAAACTGTTTCAACGAACATTTTATGTTGCCAAGGAAGTTCGTACCTCGACTGAGATTGGTACCAGTTCGGTATCGATGGCTGCTGCTGCTGCGCGGTTGGCTGAACGGATTTTTGGCGATATTGGTGATCAGCGAGTGTTGTTTATCGGTGCCGGGGAAATGATTGAGTTATGTGCTAATCACTTTGCCGCACGTAATCCAAAGAAAATTACCGTGGCTAACCGTACAGCGGAACGTGCTGAAGCATTGGCCAGTCGTTTTAACGCACAGGCTATTACCCTGAGCGATTTACCTGAACAATTGGCACTGCATGACATAGTTGTAACCTGTACGGCAAGTCCATTGCCCATACTCGGTAAAGGCATGGTAGAGCGCGCTATCAAGATACGAAAGCATCGGCCTATATTCATCGTGGATTTGGCCGTGCCGCGCGATGTTGAATCTGAAGTGGCGGAGTTGGATGACGTATTTCTCTACTATGTCGATGATTTATCCGAAATCGTAAAAGAAGGTCTGGATTCGCGTCAAAGTGCGGTTGCTCAGGCTGAAACCATTATTGATTACAATGTGGTGGATTTTATGCGCTGGCTGGCGACACGTGAAATGGTTCCGACCATTCGTGCACTACGGGACCAGGGAGAGCGTTATCGTCGCCATGAACTGGCGCGTGCAAACAAACTACTGGAGAAAGGCGAAGATCCCAAGAAAGTTATTGAATCTCTTAGTAATAGTCTAACTAATAAATTCTTGCATGTGCCTTCCAGTGTGTTGAATCATGCAACGGCTGATGAACGCGAGGAATTAGTCGAGTTGATTAATCGACTCTACCAATTGCATCGCCCACAATGAACAGGAATATCACAGAAAGGCTCACTCGTTTGAGTGTGCGTTTGGAAGAATTGAATCAATTGCTGAGCAGCGAATCTGTGACAGCTAATCTGGATAACTACCGCAAGCTCACACGGGAACATTCTGAAATTGTTCCGATTGTTGAACTCTACCGCGCTTATCAGCTCAGTGAGCGCGACATACAAACCGCACGGGAAATGCATGCCGATCTGGAAATGCGTTCTTTTGCGGAAGCTGAAATACAAGCTGGCAAAGAAAAGCTTGTAATGCTTGAATCGGAAATTCAGAAGCAACTACTCCCGAAAGATCCCAATGATGAACGAAATATTTTCCTGGAAATACGTGCAGGAACTGGGGGAGATGAATCCGCTCTATTTGCCGGTAACTTGTTTCGTATGTATTCCCGTTTTGCGGAAAGACGCGGCTGGCAGGTTGAGATTATTTCACAAAGCTTGTCTGATATCGGTGGTTATAAAGAGATTATCGCCAAAATTATTGGGCAGGGCGCGTACTCCCGGCTTAAATTCGAATCCGGCGGCCACCGCGTTCAACGTGTACCCGTTACCGAAACACAAGGACGCGTGCATACCTCAACGTGTACCGTGGCTGTAATGCCGGAGGCGGATGAAGTCAGTGAAGTGGTGCTGAATCCTTCCGAGCTGCGTATTGATACTTACCGTGCGTCTGGTGCGGGTGGCCAGCACATTAATAAAACCGATTCGGCTGTACGCATAACGCATTTGCCGACCGGTATTGTCGTGGAGTGTCAGGATGGGCGTTCGCAACACAAAAACAAAGCGCAAGCGCTGAGTGTGCTGGCCGCACGTATACATGACAAACAAATGCGGGCACAGCATGCCGAACAGGCCGCCACCAGAAAATCACTGGTAGGCACTGGCGAGCGGTCGGAACGGATTCGTACTTATAATTTTCCTCAAGGGCGTGTGACGGATCATCGAATTAATCTGACGCTCTATAAAATGGATCAGATTATGGATGGTGACATCGATGAACTATGTTCGGCATTAATGGCTGAACATCAGGCAGAACTACTGGCAGCTTCGGTCCAAGAGTAGTTAACCTTGCAGTTAATTATTCTTTAATGTGAGGATATGCAATCAGAAACCATAACACAGGCATTAACAACGGCGTGCCGAGAGATCGATCGAGTAGATGCACGATTACTGTTGCAGCATGTGTTAGGTGTTGATCATGCTTTTTTACTGACTTATCCGGATCAAGTACTCACTTCGCAACAGACTGATAAATTTTCCCGTTTGGTTAAGCAGCGTATCGATGGCATACCGGTTGCCTATCTGATTGGGAAGCGAGACTTTTACGATCTGACTTTTAAAGTCACTGAAGCGGTTTTAATCCCCCGCCCGGAGACTGAGTTGCTGGTTGAATTGGCATTGAAACTAATACCGGACAATCAGTTTTGTAAGATACTGGATTTGGGAACGGGCAGCGGTGCGGTCGCTATTACCCTCGCAAAGCTTCGCCCGCAATGCAAAGTAACTGCAGTTGATTTGTCATCGGATGCTATCGCGGTATCTCGATGGAATGCTGAGAATCTTGAAGTGAATAATATTTATCTTAAAACAGGGAACTGGTTTGATGAACTTTCCGGGGAGAGATTTGATCTGATTGTATCAAATCCGCCCTATGTGGCAGAAAATGATCCGCACCTGCAACAAGGTGATTTGCGTTTTGAACCACAAATGGCGCTGTCTACTGGTGACAATGGACTGAAGTGTATTCGTCATATTATCGCTATGGCACCGGATTATCTTGTCAATAACGGATGGTTGCTGCTGGAGCATGGCTATGATCAAGCCGCTGAGTGCAGACGATTGTTTGGAGATAAGGATTTTAGTAATATTTGTTCCTACCCGGATTTGGCTGGCATAATGCGGGTAAGCGGCGGTCAATTGAATTTTATAATGCAGTAGTGTGTCAATGTAGTAACTACTGATGCTGTTCTTTGTTTCTGTATAAAAACTTTTGGAATGATCTTTGGAGAAATTAACACTATGAATGTTGAAGATTTAATCGAACAACAAATTACCACGCATCCGGTCGTACTCTACATGAAAGGTACCCCAGATCAGCCGCAGTGTGGGTTCTCGGCCAATGCTGTGAATATTCTGAAGGCTTGTGGTGTTGATAGTATTTTTTCTGTCGATGTGTTGGCAGATCCGGAAATCAGGCAGGGTATTAAGGATTACTCAAACTGGCCACTATTCCCCAGTTGTATGTGAATGGCGAATTTATTGGCGGTTCGGATATCGTAACTGAAATGTATCAGTCCGGAGAGTTAAAGAAATTGTTTGAAAACTAATCTCGGTTAAATGATTTAATGATTCAGTTTATTCATCAGTATGACAGATGAGTAAACTGAATCATGCATCCAATCAATTGATTGCTGTAGCAATCGCCCAATAGCGGGCAAACTTACCCACAGCAATAAACAGCAAGGCCCATAGCCAGTTGGCCCGTAACCAACCGGCAGCCACGCATAATAAATCCCCAATCAGCGGCGCCCAGGATAACAGCAGAATAGGAGTGCCATGCTGGCGCACCCATTCCAATCCCCGTGTACTGCCTCCCGACTTTTTTAATAATGTTTTTTCATCCGGTAGAAACCGGCCAATCAAATAAGAGCTCATACCGCCCAACGTATTGCCTATAGTTGCCAGAACAAGCGCTTGCCAATGCAGTTCTGGGTATGCCAGCAAGACACCCACAAGTACTGCTTCAGATCCGCCTGGAAGCAGCGTGGCTGCTAAAAAACTGCTGGTAAATAAGGCTAACAGGCTTGATTGTTCGTCCATAGAGCTATTCGGAGTTAAAAAGCTGAATAGTTTAACCGGATATTCTGTGAAACTATGAAATAATAGAAACAAGATTCTATATTGCTGAATTTTTAGCAGTCTTCTGCCCCACCGCAATAAATTGCTGGATATAGGGAATGGCTTTATCAGGTTCCCGCATCGCTAGTGTCTAATTGTATAAGTTAACGATTGTATTTCTGAGTTGAGCACCTCTTACCTCGCGCTTCCTCCAAACAAACGGCGCAGCAGTTTTATTGTAGTGTTTCACGAACGCTTTGATGGCTTGCGTCAGTTGCTCCGTACTTTGGAAGCTTGCCCCATTCAGTGTTTTGCGTGTAAAGATGCCAAACCAAATTTCTACTTGGTTAAGCCAGCTTGCTGAAGTAGGTGTGAAGTGGAAGTGGACGTTAGGATGACGGCAGCCAGTCATCATTTCTCTTGTGGGTTGCGTAGTTGTCCAAGATCACGTGAATTTCTTGGTTGACAGGCACCTCAGCCACTACGTCAAAGAAAGGCCTGGAAGTCTGGACGCTTCTTGACTGCCGTGACCTTGGATTGGATTACGCCAGGGCACGTTCAGCGCGGCAAATAAATCGACGGTCCGTGACGTCTGTACGTGCTTTTGATTCCGCGCACGATTTTTCCGCTGCTGGTATGAACGTAGCCAATTTTCCTCTCTAAGGCTGGAATCGATGGCTTTTCATCAATACTCAGAACCAGTGCGTTGGTGGGTGGCCCCAGGTACAAGCCTATCACATCTGCTGCTTTGGCCGCGAATTCCGGATCAGTACTCACGCACCAAGAACGCATGCGCCGTGGTTGAATGCCCTCCTTGCGAAGAATGCGCCAGATAGCGTCATCTGACACGCCCAGTGCCTGAGCTAGCGTTCTTCCGTCCCAACTGGAAAGGCCCTTCGGGTGGAGTAAGTTCAAGCTGTTTGCGTATTCTATCGCGCAAGTCGCTGGCATCGTAGATGGGTGGCTT
The DNA here is from genome assembly GCA_016721865.1 of Nitrosomonas sp. GTDB lineage: Bacteria > Pseudomonadota > Gammaproteobacteria > Burkholderiales > Nitrosomonadaceae > Nitrosomonas. The sequence goes on from JADKHF010000010.1 coordinate 26,651, forward strand.
TGCCACTGCGCGCTCGGTCATGTAACGCCGCGATGCCGCCCTCCATAAATCTCTTTGCGCCACATCGCTACCGTATTCGCCTGCAACTTCATGCGTGCCGCAATCTGGTCGTTACGTTCGCCCGCCAGACAGCCCAACACAATCTTTGCACGCTCGACCAAACGAGCTTGATCAGTGCGACTAGATCCCAGTCGCTCCAATTCTTTTCGATCCTGATCGCTGCATGTTACCTTTGCTGCTACCCGTGTCATGAGAGCCTCCTGCTTACGTTAAACAAACAGGAGATTACTTAAATATAACTATTTATGCAATTAAACACTAGATAGAGCTTCTGATAGAGCCCTTTCTTGCCAATACGAATTTTATTGAACCGGAGATCTTTGTTTTTAATATCGGCCAGCCATTCCGGAAGTACGCTAACGCCGCGCTTAAGCGCAGTCATTTGCAGCATGATTTCCAGCGATTCGATCTGCTTCAGTTTTGCCGGTTCAAGGTGAGCGGGCGTCATGAAATGCGTCAGAATATCCAGTCTTTCCAGTGGTACTGGAAAAGTTAGCAAGGTTTCTTTGCTCAAAAGCTCAGGGGTGAGGTGTTTACACTCTGCCAGAGAATGGCTGCCCGCTGCCAGCAAAACCAGTTGATACTCTGCCAGGATTTCATAATCGATCTTTTCTTTTTTGACCAGATCGGGTGTGATCAGAACATCAATGTGATGGTTCAGTAATCCTTCCAGTCCTGAAAACTGGAATTTTTGTACGATATCAATATCAATGCCGGGCATTTGCTGCATGTATTGCCCAATGACGCCGGTGAGCCATTCAAAGCAGGGGTAGCATTCCACGCCGATACGCAAAATGCCTTGCCGGCCTTCGCTGTAGGCTTCGAGTGTTCTTTCCGCCTGTGATAATACCGGCAATACTTGATTGGCTACTTCCAATAGCAATACACCCGCTTGGGTCAGGCGCAGGCTGCGACCTTCGCGTTCCCATAGCGCTACGCCCAATTTCTTTTCGAGATAGCTGATTTGATGCGATAGGGCCGGTTGACTAAGGCATAGCGCATTAGCAGCTTCAGTGAGTGTGCCGTTTGCATGCAGTGCTTGAATGATTTTCAGGTGACTGTGTTCGATCATCTATGAGGTAACCTTATTGGAATATTAAATCTTATCATTATTATTCATTACTCATTGTTCATACAATAGCCGAACTTTTATTATTCTATGAGTGGTGATTGAATCATGGTAACAACGCACAGTCTGGGGTTTCCGCGTATCGGCAGAAAGCGAGAGTTAAAATTTGCTTTGGAAAAATACTGGAAAGGTGAGATTTCTGAACAAGCCTTATTAGAAATTGCAACCGATCTTAGAATACAGCACTGGCAAGACCAAACTGGGCTTGACTGGATTCCGGCTGGTGATTTTTCGTTATACGATCATGTACTGGATACCAGTTTTATGCTGGGCAATATTCCGGCGCGCGTCAGTGGATTACCGGGTAGTGCGATAGATAACTACTTTCGGGTAGCCAGGGGGCGCTCGGTCAGTGACGATTCTGCCAGCTCCTGTGTCAATGCCGGTGAAATGACAAAGTGGTTTGATACGAACTATCATTACATCGTACCCGAGTTTGAGAAAAATACGCGATTCTCACTGAATTCCAGTCATTTACTCGAACAGATTCAGCAGGCTAGGCAAACCCATCATCAAGTCAAACCGGTCATTCTCGGCCCGGTGACCTATTTATGGTTGGGAAAATCCAAGGATGGTGCTGATAAGCTCGATTTGCTGGATGATTTGTTAAATACCTACGCACAATTACTGCATGAACTAGAGAATGCATGCATCGAGTGGGTGCAGATTGATGAGCCCATATTGGTCATGGAACTGGCTCTGGAATGGAAGCATGCCTTGAGAAAAACTTATTATCAGTTACAGGCCACACCCATCAAACTGTTATTAACGACGTACTTTGGGCAACTGCAGGATAACCTGCAATTAGCCTGCGAACTGCCGGTTGATGGACTGCACCTGGATGCTATCACGGCAAAGGATGAAATTTCCAAGGTGATTGATTGGCTGCCGACTCATAAAATCCTATCTTTGGGCGTTATCAACGGGCGTAATATCTGGAAAACTGATTTATCCGCAACCCTGGATTGGCTGCAACCTATCTCCGCATGCTTGCAAGATCGACTCTGGCTTGCACCATCCTGTTCATTATTGCATGTGCCTGTTGATCTGGAGAGCGAGCAAAAGTTGGATGCGGATATACAGTCATGGCTGGCGTTTGCCACACAGAAGTTAAATGAAGTTGTGGTACTGGCAAAAGCACTGAATCATGGCAGAGAAAGTGTTGCTGAAATCCTGCAGGAAAATTATGCGGCGATAACAAGCCGTAAACAATCCAAACGTGTGCATCAGGCAGCCGTGAAAACGCGTGTGCTTGAAGTCAATGAGTCAATGGGGATACGGCAATCACCTTATCATCAACGTGCGATCGTGCAACGGAAAAAATTTCAATTGCCGCTTTTTCCCACAACGACCATTGGATCTTTCCCGCAAACACAGGAAATCAGACGAACCCGCCGTGATTTCCGCGAAGGCAAGTTGGCGGAGTCAGAATACAGTCAGGGAATGCGGAAAGAAATTGAAATCTGCGTACGGGAACAGGAGGCTCTGGGACTGGATGTTCTGGTGCATGGCGAACCCGAACGCAATGATATGGTGGAGTATTTTGGCGAACAATTGTCAGGTTATGCTTTTACTCAGTTTGGCTGGGTGCAATCGTACGGCTCACGGTGTGTCAAGCCGCCGATTATCTATGGTGATGTTTCGCATTCTAAAGCCATTACCACGGAATGGATTCACTACGCTCAATCATTAACCAATAAACCGATGAAAGGCATGTTAACAGGACCGGTAACAATGTTGAACTGGTCGTTTGTGCGTGATGATCAATCTCGTGCAGAAACCTGCGTGCAGTTGGCGCTTGCGATTCGTGATGAAGTGATGGCTTTGGAAAAAGCAGGTATCAGCATTATCCAGATTGATGAGGCTGCATTAAGAGAAGGATTGCCGCTGAGAAAATCACAATGGAATACCTATCTCGAATGGGCCATTCGTGCATTTCGCATTACTGCCAATGGCGTAAAAGATGAAACGCAGATTCACACCCATATGTGCTACTCGGAATTCAATGACATTATAGAAGCCATTGCCCAAATGGATGCAGATGTGATTACGATCGAAACTTCCCGGTCCGATATGGAATTGCTTGATGCATTTGATCAATTCCATTATCCCAACGAGATCGGCCCGGGCGTGTATGATATCCATTCACCCAATATACCCTCTGTCGAATCAATCATTCATTTGATGGAGAAAGCAGCGCAACGTATACCTGCTGAGCGTTTGTGGGTGAATCCTGATTGTGGATTGAAAACACGGAATTGGGAAGAAGTTAAACCGGCATTACGCAATATGATTGCTGCAAGCCGGTATTTATCCAGCCATCTGAGCGCAACGCAGGTTAGCAAAATTTGACTTGCTGATGTTATTTAGCGATGATATGCAGCATCTTTATCCACCTCGGTTTAAAAGGAGTAATCATGACAACCAATACCATACTCAAACAAAAAATTACTGCCATTATCGGCGAAAAGCACTTGCTTAAACATCCTTTTTATGTCGCATGGACGGAAGGCAAGCTGACAAAAGAACAGTTGCGGCATTATGCAGAACAATATTTTTATAATGTTCTGGCTGAACCAACCTATTTAAGTGCTGTGCACTTTAATACACCGCATATTCATTCCGAGTCAAACAGCGGCGATATCAGTGTGCGTCAGGAAGTATTAAAAAATCTGATCGATGAAGAACATGGCGAAAAGAATCACCCCGCATTATGGAAAAATTTTGCTTTTGCACTGGGTGCGAATGATAAGAGTTTGGCTAATGCAGCGGCATTGCCCAATACTGAAAAGCTTGTTTCCACATTCCGGGATATTTGTTTGAATCGCCCATTTTATGCAGGACTCGCTGCATTACATGCATTTGAATCGCAAGTACCTGATATTGCCGCAGTGAAAATTGATGGATTGGCGAAATTCTATGGCATGAAAAATCCTGAAGATTATGAATTCTTTTCAGTACATCAAACAGCAGATATTTATCATTCACAAGCTGAATGGGCAATCATTGAGCGCTTTGCTGATACGCCGGAAAAACAAGCTGAAGTGCTCGCTGCTACCAAAGAAGCTTGTGATGCATTATGGGGTTTTCTGGACGGCATTCACGAAACTTATTGTGCAAATCTGATTTGTGATGAGCAAAAATCAGCAGCGACATTACATTAAGATTGGTTTCAGGTTTATTCGTACCGTGCGATTCTACTTCACAGTGGACTTTAATCTCACTTGGATTTAATTATCTGCTGCAAGGACGACATTAGGAAACTTGAAAGACGATTGTCCCGAAGGGAATGATGACTATCCCCGTTGCTGCTTGCAACAGGGAGAGGTTAGAGTCATTTTTGTGGGAGCCAAGTGTCCATTGGATTGAGTGGACAAATCCCTGTTTGAAATTCTTTTCGCATACCTCTCTCTACTCTGCCGGGAAATACGAAACTCAAAGAGTGCGGATCTCTTTAATCTAACCCTTTCTCCGGGTGGCTATACTGTCCCTGCCGAGGTGAGTAAGTTGACGGAACGCGAACGCTTGACGGTGCTGGCAACGATAACGCGGCTTGTGTGTTTCAAATGGAGAGCCCACTGATACCCACGCCATTGAGCAACCTGAATTCGCTCCACCAAACCATCGTGGCATTGCCACAGTTTCTCATTCTGTCAGCCGACGGAAGTATGATGCGCGCACGTTGTGCCAACCCAACACTGGTCATCTTACAACGCATCAATTTATCCAGCCCGATTCGTCCTTCTTCCGGCACACAATCCTTAAGGCGGCTCGCATCGACATCTCCCTCTGCAGCAGGTATACGCAATTGGAGAAGTCATAGTAAGTTTTTAAGAATGAAACACTCCTAACAAATAGACTTTTTCCTGTATGGAGCAGGCGCGAAAACATTCCTCCCATAAGGTTCTGCTGCACTGGTAAGTGTGATTGGCATATTGCATATAACGTTGACCGGGTGCTTTCATCAGTTCTTCGGTGACCTGGCTTGGTCAGCGGAGAGCAGCAGATGGTGATATCCCGATACTGTTGTAAAAATTATTGCTCGCGCGGAAAATTTTGCAAAAATTTGCAGCTTTGTAATAATTTGTGGTGTACTATTGGTGCTATGGTAATTTGTATTGGACACTATATATAGTGGTTTTAAGACAGAAAAGATAGCCTATTGAATCAATGGCAATTTATTTTTTCCAGGGTGAATAATTAGTCAGGAGGAATCATCAATGCAGCTTGCGACAGAACAAACCAACCTTAAACCTGTATCCACTAGTCAAAGTTTTACCGATTCCAGTAACCAAAATCCCCGTTTTTCCCAATATCGAGTCATCCGCCGTAATGGTGCGGTGGTTGCATTTGAGCCGGGCAAAATAACGGTTGCGATGACCAAGGCATTCATCGCGGTCGATGGCGGCCAGGGGGCGGTGTCGGTCAGAGTGCGTGAGGTGGTTGCAAGTTTGACCAATGATGTCGTAAGCGCCTTACTTCGCCGCCAGCCGGATAGCGGCACTTTCCATATTGAAGATATTCAGGATCAGGTTGAGCTCGCTTTGATGCGCTCGGGCGAACACGATGTGGCGCGTGCTTATGTGCTGTATCGTGAAGACCGTGCGCGTGAAAGAGCCAAGCTCAAAGCAGAAATCCACCGCCGAGGTGGCGGCAGAAACACTCTATGTTGTGGATAATGGGCAAAGAGTACCATTGGATATGGCTAAATTATCCGCATTAATTGAGTCTTCGTGCAGTGGCCTGGGAAATACCGTCGATGCTTCGTTGATTCTGAAAGCCACGATAAAAGATTTGTATGATGGCGTATCGCTGGATGAAGTCAGAAAATCCGTTATTCTGTCGGCGCGCGTTCTGATCGAAAAAGACCCCGCCTATAGTTATGTCACCGCACGATTATTGTTGAATAACATGCGTTATGAAGTGCTGGGCGAGGAAGTTTCTCAGCAAATGATGCAAACGCAATACAAAGATTATTTTCCGGCTTTCATCAAACGTGGTATTGAAGCCGATCTTCTGGATGAGCGACTGGCGCAGTTTGATTTGACGCGCCTGGCCGAAGTACTCGATGCGGCGCGTGATCTGCAATTTGATTATTTGGGGTTGCAAACTCTTTATGACCGGTATTTCCTGCACGTCAAAGAAAGCCGTATTGAATTGCCGCAAGCATTTTTTATGCGTGTGGCAATGGGCCTGGCGCTGAATGAAATTGACCGGGAAGCGCGCGCAATTGAGTTTTATCACGTGTTATCCAGTTTTGATTTCATGAGCTCGACACCGACTTTGTTCAATTCCGGCACTTGCCGCTCGCAATTGTCATCGTGTTATCTCACCACGGTGCCGGATGATCTGGACGGCATTTACGAAGCGATCAAGGAAAATGCCTTGCTGGCCAAATATGCGGGTGGATTGGGCAACGACTGGACCGCAGTGCGCGCCATGGGTGCGCGCATCAAAGGCACCAACGGCAAATCGCAGGGTGTTGTGCCTTTCCTTAAAGTGGTGTCGGATACGGCAGTGGCGGTTAATCAAGGCGGCAAACGCAAAGGCGCGGTATGCGCGTATCTGGAGTGCTGGCATCTGGATGTCGAGGAATTTCTCGAATTGCGTAAAAATACCGGCGATGACCGTCGCCGCACGCATGACATGAATACCGCCACCTGGATTCCCGATTTGTTCATGAAACGGGTGATGGACGGCAGCGACTGGACTTTGTTCTCGCCTTCCGATGTGCCGGATTTGCACGAAAAATTCGGCCAGCAGTTTGAGCAAGCGTATTTGGCTTATGAAGCCAGAATCGAGCGCGGCGAGCTGGAGTTGTACAAAAAAATCCCGGCGGTGCAATTGTGGCGCAAGATGTTGAGCATGCTGTTTGAAACAGGGCATCCCTGGATTACTTTTAAAGATCCGTGCAATATCCGCTCGCCGCAGAATCATATCGGGGTGGTGCACAGCTCGAATTTATGCACGGAAATCACCTTGAATACCAATGACAAGGAAATTGCCATATGCAATCTCAGTTCGGTGAATTTGGTGGCGCATTTGAAAAATGGCGAATTGGATACGGAGAAACTGAAGCGCACCATTCGCATTGCGATGCGCATGCTCGACAATGTCATCGATATCAATTTCTATGCAGTCGCCAAAGACAGAAATGCCAACCTCAAGCACCGGCCGGTCGGATTAGGCATCATGGGATTTCAGGATTGCCTGCATCAACTGGGCATTCCGTATAGTTCCAATGCCGCAGTGGAATTTGCCGATCGCTCGATGGAAGCGGTGGCGTATCAGGCGTATTGGGCTTCCACCGAACTGGCGGAAGAGCGCGGTTGCTATAGTTCGTACAAAGGCAGTTTGTGGGATCGCGGCATTCTTCCGCATGACACGCTCGAAATATTGCGGAAAGAGCGTGGCGGTTTTGTCGAAGCGGATTTATCCACCACGCTGGATTGGGACGCACTGCGTCAGCGTATCAAAAATCACGGCATGCGTAATTCCAACTGCCTGGCGATTGCACCTACCGCTACGATATCCAATATCATTGGGGTTTCAGCCAGCATTGAGCCGACTTATCAGAACTTATATGTCAAATCCAATCTGTCCGGTGAATTCACGATTACCAACAGATCCCTGGTTGATGATTTGAAGAAGCTCAATCTGTGGGATGAGGTCATGATTGCGGATCTGAAATATTTTGACGGTGCCATCAGCAAAATAGATCGTATTCCGGAGAATATCCGCACGCTATATGCCACCGCATTCGAAATGGAACCGTATTGGCTGATCGAAGCCGGTGCGCGGCGGCAAAAATGGATTGATCAATCGCAATCGCTGAATATTTATATGGCGGGTGTTTCCGGTAAAAAACTGGATGACACTTATAAATTGGCTTGGATTCGTGGCCTGAAGACCACTTACTATTTGCGTTCGATGGGGGCGACAGCCGCTGAGAAATCGACTGTGCGCGCGGGTTCGCTCAATGCAGTGCCTGCCGATGGCGGCATGGCCAAAGTGGCGATGGAAGTATCGGCTGTCGAAATCAAATACTGCGCGATTGATGATGAAAGTTGCGAATCGTGCCAATAACCTATTGAATGAATAAGAAGAAAAGGAGTAAAACATGCTGACATTTGAAGACGAACCCGTTAAAGCGCAAGCGCCGCTATCCATTGATCCATTGTTTCAAACGGACGCACAGGATTTTGATTTGCGGCCGCAAACGCCGTTGCAGGGACAGGGCAGTGCTTCTGTTGTCGCCAACGCAGCAATTGCCGATGAAGCCGTAGCCGGAAGCGCCAACCGGCGCGTGTCGGTTGAAGACAAGCAAATCATCAATTGCAACGCCGACGTCAATCAACTCGTGCCGTTTAAATACAAATGGGCGTGGGATAAATATCTGGGTGCTTGCGCCAATCATTGGATGCCGCAGGAAATCAGCATGAGCCGCGATATTTCATTGTGGAAAGATCCCAACGGCTTGACCGAGGATGAGCGCCGCCTGATCAAACGCAACCTGGGTTTCTTTGTGACGGCGGATTCATTGGCAGCGAATAATATCGTGCTGGGCACTTACCGGCATATTACCAATCCGGAGTGCCGCCAGTATTTGCTGCGCCAGGCATTTGAGGAAGCCATTCACACGCATGCGTATCAATATATTGTCGAATCGCTGGGTCTGGATGAAGGTGAAATCTTCAACGCCTATCATGAAGTGGCTTCTATCCGCGATAAGGACGAATTCCTGATTCCATTTATTGATACGCTGACAGATCCGCATTTCAAGACGGGCACGCAAGAAACCGATCAGCAATTACTCAAAAGCCTGATTGTTTTCGCCTGCATTATGGAAGGGTTATTCTTCTATGTCGGTTTTACGCAGATACTCGCGCTCGGCCGGCAAAATAAGATGACCGGCGCCGCTGAGCAATACCAGTATATTCTGCGGGATGAATCGATGCATTGTAACTTTGGCATCGATGTGATCAACCAGATTAAAATGGAAAATCCGCATCTATGGACCAAAGCATTCCGCGATGAAATCAATGAATTGATGCATAAAGCCGTTGCGCTGGAATACCGCTATGCCGAAGACACCATGCCCCGCGGCGTATTGGGTATGAATGCGCCGATGTTCAAGGAATATTTACGCTATATCGCGAATCGCCGTTGCCAGCAAATCGGTCTGGATATTCTTTACCCGAATGCCAACAATCCATTCCCCTGGATGTCGGAAATGATTGATTTGAAGAAAGAGAAGAATTTCTTTGAAACGCGAGTGACCGAGTATCAGACGGGGGGGGCGTTGAGTTGGGATTGAGCGTTGCTGGATAATTGCAGTCGATGCATATTTAGCTTATGCGACTTTTTTGTTGCATATATTACGCTAACTGCTATTTGATCTAACCCATAAGGAATCATTATGAATAATGATCAAGAATTAGCTCATAGATTAAAAATCAAATTTGGCACGGCCCCTAATGAACCTACATCTTTTCAGTTAGAAAAGATAAAGCAGGATATAAAAGCGTTCTTAGCAAAGGGCATCACTCCGTCAGAATCAGATTGGGCTGAGATTGTTAAAAAGCACTGTCCTAGTACTGGAAGTTATGGATATAAAGGCGCAGACACATCAGATCTCATAACGTTGATGCAATTGGCAACTAAAAAGTAGGATGATATGAGCACTGAAAACCTAAAAAAAGAACTTGAAGCAGTACTTTCGATAACTAAGTGGGGACCGACTGAAAAAGACCTCACTTTAATTGCACAGAAAATTGAAAATTTACGAGGGCGAGCATCGAAGTCGGACATTGCCAAAATAGTTTTGGAAGTCGTTGGACCTTATAAATGTATTTTCTTGGAGGGGATTGACAATACAGACTTAACCACTTTACTTCTCATGGCAACCAAGACGGTTAGAAAATGACCACCAATGAACAATCTGTTATCAATGCGGAATCAGATATCGAAAAACTAAAGCAGGCTTATGTGAATTATCTTAATCCTATTGTTATTCGTATCAATGAACGTGGTGAAAATCCATCTCTTCAGGAGTTATTAACTTGCCAGCAATTAGGAGCAAGTTTTTTTAACTTTGTTGAAAATTTTGTCGGAAATAGTGGATTACTAGGTGCTCACGCAAACGGAAAATGGGTAACTGGTTTTGCTGAAACATGTCATAGTGTTTTGAATGCTTATATTACTCATGTGAACTTTCTTCGCAGTCATTCAGACTCTTTTGGAGGTTCGCTAGAGAAACCCAATGTCAGTGCATATGCGAACATGCAACGAATGACAAAAGAATACCTTCCAAAAGATCAGTGGCAGGAGTTAGAAAGCTCTTTTAGAAAAAACAATCTGCCAATTGCAGGGTTTAAGTATGCAGGAGCAAAAGACTCGAGTGAAACACCAAAATGGCAGCTTATAACCGGATTAATTGTTGGATCACTATTTGCCTTAATAATACTAGCAGCAGCTATTTTTATACCTAACCCGACGGTAACACAATTTTTCATTTTTCGAGGTGTGTTCGCTGTTTCGTTAGCTGCTATTGCTGCAATTATCCCTGGATTGTTAAACTTTGAGTCAAGAACTCAACAATTTTCTATACAAGCAACTGGAGCAATAGCGGTACTCATCATTGTGTGGCTGTTGAATCCACCTGCACTAGTTGGCAGTTGACAAGATGCTGCACACGAATAAATTATTCGCTGCGTTCCTACTTTACCTGTTAGAGCTCGTAGGTTGGGGTGAGGTATGAACCCCAACATCAACAAAGTCGCCAATCGTTGGGCTTCATTTCATTCAGCCTAACCTACGGGTTGAATTATTCGTCACACCGGCGAAAGCCGGTGTCCAGTTCGTTGATTTTTCTGGATTCCGGCCTTCGCCGGAATGACAAGTGTAGAGTAATTTAGCGACTCCTTAGTAAACAAGTACCCCAATTTATCCAACTCAGTGAGGTAAACACCCATGCAAACCCGTGAAGAACGCGACACGATGGGCGTGGTCGAGGTGCCCATAGAAGCACTGTGGGGCGCGCAAACGCAGCGCTCGTTGCAGAATTTCAAGAAATAAAGCTTCACAGAGACCTGAATTCTTATATTTTTTGTTAAAACACTTATTTTAAGCTTATAATAATAAGTGTGAATGATATTGACTGGAAACCCAAAGCGCTTAAGCAGGTTGAGAAAATCAAGGCTGCCGCCGTGCGCAAAAAAATTTTTACTGAAGTCCAGTCGCTGATTGATTTTCCTGATTGCCAAGGTGTCAAGAAACTCGCCAATCATACGTATAGCTACCGGCTGCGGGTTGGTGACTATCGGGTATTTTCGAGTTTGACGGCAGCGTGCATGTTATTCCATTTCCAAATCAAACATGAGTTTGTCAGCTATCCTTGTCGTATTAATTATACTGTCCTTCGGATAGCTTTCGCGTCATGTTTGATTTGGAAACGGAATTATTGATATTGAAGAGGTGAAAAAACGCGATGAGCGCACTTATTAATTACCAAACCATCCTGGATAGCAACGGAAAACCGGCTTTTGTCGTCGTGCCTTATGCCGAGTTTGTCAAACTTCCCGGCGTAGTACGCTCGGGCATGATTCCCAACGAGGTTGTCGGTAAGCGCATCATGGATGAAGTCAGTATGCTAGCCGCCTGGCGCGAATACTTGATGCTGACGCAAGAGGAAATGGCTAAACGCATGGGGATTACGCAAGCCGGTTACGCACAGATAGAAGCTGCCAAACGCCCGCGCAAGGCAACACTTGAGAAAGCCGCAACGGCTATGGGTATTACCTTGGATCAGCTCGCGTATTGAAGGGCGTGTTTTGTGCTAAACAAAATCGCAATCCCGGTCAACTAATTCCCCAATTCATTCCACTTAGTGAGGTAGCTACCCATGCAAACCCGTGAAGAACGCGACACCATGGGCGTGGTTGAAGTGCCCGCCGAAGCATTATGGGGCGCGCAAACGCAGCGCTCGTTGCAGAATTTCAAGATCTCAAGCGAGCGTATGCCGGTTGCGTTGATTCATGCGCTGGCCAGGGTCAAACGCGCAGCTGCTAAGGTCAATCACGACTTGGGCTTGCTCAATGCCGCCAGCACTGCGGCGATTATCGAAGCCGCCGATGAAGTGATCGCCGGTCATTTCGACGATCAATTTCCGTTGGTCGTGTGGCAAACGGGTTCCGGTACGCAGACTAACATGAACGTCAACGAGGTGATGGCAAACCGGGCATCGGAAATTCTCGGCGGCGGGCGCGGCGCCAGCCGGATCGTGCATCCGAACGACGAGGTCAACAAGGGTCAATCATCGAATGATGTGTTTCCGACCGCGATGCATGTGGCTGCAGTGCAGGAATTGCAGCAACGGCTGATTCCGGCGATTCAGCAATTGCGTGACACGTTGGCGGGCAAATCGCAGGCGTTCGACAGCATCGTCAAAATCGGCCGCACGCATTTACAGGATGCCACGCCGTTGACGCTGGGACAGGAATTTTCCGGCTACGTGGCGCAACTGGATCATGGCCTGCGCCATGTTGAAGCCGCAATGGCGCATGTGTGCGAACTGGCATTGGGCGGCACGGCGGTTGGCACCGGGCTGAACGCGCACCCGGAATTCGCCGTGCGCGTCGCCGCCGAATTGTCACGTCTAACCGGTTTGCCGTTTGTCACCGCGCCGAATAAATTCGAGGCGCTGGCGAGTAACGATGCGTTGGTGCATGCGCACGGCGCGTTAAAAACGCTGGCCGCATCACTGATGAAAATTGCCAATGATATTCGCTGGCTGGCGTCCGGGCCGCGTTGTGGTATTGGTGAGCTCAGAATTCCTGAAAATGAACCGGGCAGTTCGATCATGCCGGGCAAAGTCAACCCGACGCAATCGGAAGCGATGACGATGGTGTGTTGCCAGGTGATGGGCAACGATGTCGCGGTCAACATGGGCGGCGCGCTCGGTAATTTCGAATTGAACGTGATGAAGCCGCTGATCATTCATAATTTTCTGCAAAGCGTGCGTTTGCTGGCCGATGCCATGGTCAGTTTCAACGAACACTGCGCCGCCGGTATCGAAGCCAATATCGAACACATCGATATCTTGATGCATAACTCCTTAATGCTGGTGACGGCATTGAATCCGCACATCGGTTACGACAAGGCCGCCGAGATTGCCAAAAAAGCGCATCGCGAAGGCATCACGCTCAAAGCGGCGGCGATTGCGACCGGGTACGTCACTTCAGAACAATTTGAATCCTGGGTCATTCCGGAGAATATGGTCGGAAAGTAGGGCGTGTAATGCTCTGCTATACGGTATATCCATGACATCAGTCAGCAAAAATCCCGATCCAGCAACCCGGCGTGAACGTTTTGCGTGGTGTATGTACGATTTTGCCAATTCCGGCTACACCACCGTCATACTGACCGCCATCTTCAATGCCTATTTTGTCGGCGTGGTGGCCGCTGAGAGCGGTAATGGCCATGCCACATTACTATGGACATTGACCATGGCTTGCGCCAATGCGCTGGTTTTGCTCAGTGCGCCGGTGGTAGGGGCTATCGCCGATTATTCCGGTGCAAAAAAACGTTTTCTGGTTGTTACGACAGTGGGCTGCGTGCTGTTTACCGCATTATTGAGCCTGGTCGGTCCTGGCGATATTATCCTGGCGATCATTTTAGTCATACTGGCAACTTTCATGTTTGCCAGCGGTGAAAATCTGATTGCGGCATTTTTGCCCGAAATCAGCACGCCTGAGACGATGGGACGGCTTTCCGGGTATGGTTGGGCGCTGGGTTATTTGGGTGGCTTGCTTGCTTTGGTGTTATGTCTGGCTTATGTGACGTATGCTGAAAACCAGGGGCTGGATGCCACGCATTACGTACCGGTTTCCACGCTGATTGTTGCTGCCTTATTTGGCCTGGCCGCTTTACCCACATTGCTCTGGTTGCGTGAGCGGAGCGGCGCTTCAAATTCAATCCAGAATGCGCATCTGATACGGGCAGGGTTTGAGCGGTTAAAAATTACACTGTACCACGCCAGCAGGCACACCGATTTATTCCGTTTTTTAATTGCATTGACCACTTATTATTCCGGTATTCATATTGTCATTGTGCTGGCGGCGGTGTATGCGCAGGAAGTGATGGGGTTTAAAACCCAGGATACGATTATCCTGATTATGGTAGTGAATGTGACTGCCGCTATCGGCGCTTTTCTGTTTGGCCATCTACAGGACAGAATCGGCTCCAGCCGGAGTATTGCCATTACCTTGTTGATCTGGTCTGCGGCGATTATTTGTGCTTATTTTGCCACGGATGAGACTTTGTTCTGGGTTGCCGCCAATTTGATTGGTACTGCGCTTGGTGGTGCGCAATCTGCGGGTAGGGCATTGGTAGGTCAGTTTACGCCGCCTGGCCGTCAGGGGGAATTCTTCGGCTTATGGGGACTGGCTACAAAACTGGCAGCGATCATCGGCCCGCTTACTTATGGCGGAATGATTGTTGTCTTCGAGGGAGATCACCGGATAGCGTTACTCAGCACGCTGGTATTTTTTATACTCGGTCTTGCGCTTCTTGCTACTGTCAATGAAAAAAGAGGGCGCGAAATGGCTAAAATAGACTATTAAACGGCTTGCTCCAAATTAAACCGGAGCAGTTTTGAAGATTGGATTATTGTTAGAAAAGTCCCTGCAGGAAAAGTACAGATCCTACAGGGTATCATCTTGGTCAGTTAAAGACACTGAATGATAAGGCAGAGCAGATAGCTTTTAAACTATTCCTGCAGCTCATTACGACCTTCAGCTGGTTTGCCTTCATGTGTTGTTCCGTAGCCTTCAGAAGATGCGCTTTCTGGTGCTGTTGGTTTGCCACAGGCTACTAATGTTAATGCAAAAATTGTTACAACTAAAAATGCTGATAGTTTCATTTACGGAGACATCCCTAAAATTTATAAAATAAAAAGTATTACTAATTTTTTGTCACTTTAGAACTATAGCATGTTACGTGTCGTAACCTTACATTAAATTATTTTTGGATAATTTTTAGAATAAAAAAACAAGCTCGGTTAATCTGTGCGGGTTTAAATTGATCAGCTATGCAGGTTGAAAATTGATAGGGCGTTACGGGATGTTCGTACTGAGTTGGAGGAGCAGTGTCTGTTGAAATTGCCGGACAAAGCGGGCAACACTGATTAATCCCCACCGGATTCAAAGCACCAATGCGATAATAGCAGCGTCAGGTTTAATAGCGGATGGATAAACATCCTGCTGATTATTGTTTTATTTTTTTATTACTCAAGAAATTATGATCTGGAAGCCGAATGTAACAGTTGCTGCTGTTGTAGAACAAAATGGAAAATATCTCCTGGTGGAGGAGGAACCTGAAGCTGGTTCGGGTTTGTTGCTGAATCAACCGGCGGGGCATCTGGATGCAGGAGAATCCCTTGTTCAAGGCGCCATAAGGGAAACGTTGGAGGAAACCGCATATACCTTCGTGCCCGAGTACTTGGTGGGTATTTATCAATGGCACGCTCACCGTGTGGATACTACGTATCTTCGTTTTGCTTTTGGCGGTCACGTTACGCAGCACGATCCGGAACGTAAACTGGATACTGGTATCTTACGAGCAACCTGGTATAGCGTGGATGAAATCAATCAAATGCTCCACCGCCATCGCAGTCCGCTGGTTATGCAATGTATTCAGGATTATCTTGCCGGCAAGCGGTATCCGCTGGAATTACTGACACACTTCGAGTCATGACAGGATGAAAAAAAAACGTGTGGTTGTCGGTATGTCAGGCGGTGTTGATTCATCCGTGGCAGCATATTTGCTGAAGCAACAGGGTTATGATGTCGTTGGGCTGTTTATGAAAAACTGGGAAGATGATGATACCGATGAGTATTGTTCTTCCCGCCAGGATTTTCTGGATGCGGTATCCGTTGCGGATGTGATTGATATTCCGATTGAGGTGGTGAATTTCTCGGTCGAATACAAGGATCGGGTTTTCTCGCATTTTCTTTCTGAATATCAGGCTGGACGGACACCGAATCCCGACGTGCTGTGCAACGCCGAAATTAAATTCAAGGCTTTTCTGGATCATGCGCATAAACTGGATGCTGATTGTATTGCTACAGGCCATTATGCTCAGGTGCGCAAAGTTGGCGATGCATTCCAATTATTAAAAGGTGAAGACGGCACCAAAGATCAGAGCTATTTCTTATATCGTTTGAATCAAGCACAACTTGCCAGTACATTGTTTCCTGTTGGACATCTTTATAAGCGCGAAGTACGTAAGATCGCCAAACAATTAAAACTACCCAATTTCTCCAAAAAAGACAGCACAGGTATCTGTTTTATCGGGGAACGCCCATTCCGAGAATTTCTCAATCGCTATCTCCCGCATGAGCCTGGAGAAATCCAAACTCCCGAAGGGAAAGTGATCGGTCAGCATATCGGACTGATGTATTACACTATCGGACAACGGCAAGGATTGGGAATTGGTGGGACACGTGATGGCAGCGATGAACCGTGGTTTGTGTCAGCCAAAGATATGACCAGAAATATATTGGTTGTAGTACAAGGCCATAGTCATCCTGATTTGCTTCGCCCATCTTTAAAAGCAGCCGATCTGACCTGGATTAGTGGGAAACAGCCGCATTGCAGTTGGGTTTATGCTGCCAAAACTCGCTATCGTCAGATTGATGCTCCTTGCACGATTACTAATTTAACCCAGGATCATTGCCAGGTAGATTTCGCACAGGATCAATGGGCTGTTACACCCGGTCAATCCGTCGTCATTTATGAAAGTAAAGTATGTTTGGGTGGTGGAATCATTATTGAATAACAGAAATAAGACTTTTTAATCTTCTGGCAGATCATCTGCTGCAACTCCGGACAGTTTGCTCGTTCTCAACACATGTTTTTCGCTTCCCTGGCTTGATCAGATCATTAATGTTACATTCAAAACAGAGAGAATTGATTAGAGGATGTTTTTAAAATGGTCTTTTGTCCTGGTCGAAAACTCACTTTTGTGCGCCGCTTAACTGCTCGCTTATGGTTCAAAAAGTAATTGGCATACTGGCATACTGACATTAGTGAAGCTATGGACTCTACAAGCGCATATTCGAGAAAATAATCATGATAAATAAAACCGGTTGGCTATTTGTCATGGCTGGATTGAGCGGATGTGCGGTAGGTCCGAATTACCAACAGCCTGCACCAGAAACCCCGGATCATTGGCAAGCCGAGCAGGGGAAAATGAATGAATGGCAAAGCACAGCATCACTGCAACCCATTGATCCGGAAAGCCTGAAAAGTGGTGGAGGAATTTCGATGATGCTCAGCTGGATAGCTTGATGGATCAAGTTCTGACAGACAATCTTGATCTCAAAATTGTTCTGGCGCGTATTGATCAAGCGCGCGCCTAGCGCCGCGGTATTCGTGCAGAACTTTTTCCGGAGGTCGACGTAGCAGCAGGCGCGCAGCGCAGTCATAACCCCTTCCCCGGTTTCGCGCCCGGTATCAAATTCAACCTGTTTCAACTGGGCTTTGATGCCTTTTGGGAAATCGACCTGTTCGGCCGTTTGCGACGTCGGCTGGAAGCTTCATCCGCGAATCTGGAAGCAGTGAAGGAGCAATACAGCCAAACTCTGGTGACGCTGACAGCGGATCTGGCACGCAGCTATATCGAATACCGCAGTTTTCAGAACCAATTGCGTATTACCCACGCAAACCTGCTTACCCAGAAAACTACGCAGGATCTAACGGAAAAGCTCTTTGAGGTAGGCGCCGGAACCCGGTACGACGTCGTGCGAGCGCGTGCCCAGACCGAAGCTACCAGATCTCAGATTCCTGGCCTTGAAGGCGATATGATTGCTGCACTCAGGCAACTGGAAGTGTTGACAGGGCAACAACCGGGAACGCTTGCGTTTGAGCCGGATAAGTCAGGCAGCGTCCCGATGGCGCCCGGGCGCGCTATTCTGGTTTCACCTGCGGCGACTATCCGTCATCGTCCCGATCTGCACATTGCCGAGCGCCGACTCGCTGCTGCAACTGCCCCGCAGGGTGCTGCGATCGCAGAGCTGTTTCCACGGCTATCGTTGTCGACCTTTCTGGGTTTGCGCAACACGGAACTGGAGGAGTTGTTCAAATCGGCAGCTTTTTCCTATAACACTTCCGCCAGCCTTTTGCAGCCATTGCTCAATTTCGGGCGTATCCGGGCCGGCATTGACCTGGCTGATGCACGGCAGCAGGAAGCTTATCTGATATTTGAAAAAACAGTGCTGGTAGCGCTGCAGGAAACAGAAACCGCCATGACGTACTATCTTAATGAAGAAGTGAGGCGACAGGCACTGGCCCGGTCTGTATCGGATTTGCGTGAAGCTGTCCGGCTATCACAGTTGCGCTTCAAGGTAGGCACCATATCATTTCTGGATGTGCTGGACGCCCAGCGCGCGCTTTATGTTGCCGAGATCAATCTGGCCCGCTCCGAAGCGAAGGTTTCAACCGATCTGATCGCGGTCTATAAGGCGCTAGGCGGTGGCGCGGATGTTGCCGTGCCGCAAGCGGAAACTGCTTTGGAGGGGCCATGAGTAACCAGGCAAAGTCAGTGCTGATTGTTGCCTTTATTGGCCTCTCTATCTCCGTGGCATTCGCAATCTGGTGGATTCTTCGCCCTGCTGGCCTGCCAGCCGGAATTATCGCAGGTAATGGCCGGATCGAAGCAACCGAAATCAATATCGCTACCAAAACCCCTGGCCGTATTATCGAGATACGGGCAAGGGAAGGTGACTTTGTTCAGGCCGACATGATTCTTGCGCGTATGGATGCGCAAGTGCTACTCGCTCAACAGGCTGAGGCGCAGGCACAGGTTCGTCGTGCCGAGTATGCCCATAAAACAGCAGAAGCCATCGTGATTCAGCGTGAAAGTGAACAGGTTGCAGCACAGGCGATGGTGGCGCAGCGTCGGGCAGAACTTGATGCTGTCCGTAAACGTGTGAAACGCACACAAACATTGGCTGATGAAGGGGCGGCGGCACAACAGGAGCTGGATGATGACCGTGCTCGGGTACTGAGTGCGCAGGCTGCTGTCAGCGCAGCACAGGCTCAGGTTGCAGCAGCAAACGCAGCGATCCAGGCTGCGAAATCGCAAGTGGTGGAATCACAATCGGTCATTGCCGCCACCCAGGCAACAGTGACACGCTTGCAGGCAGATATCGACGATAACGAATTGAGGGCACCGCGTGATGGTCGCGTACAGTATCGTGTTGCTGAACCAGGCGAAGTACTGGATGCCGGCGGTCGCGTACTTAACATGATTGATCTTTCTGATGTTTATATGACCTTCTTCTTATCTACCGAAGCAGCGGGTAAGGTGGCGCTCGGTAGCGATATCCGTCTCGTGCTGGATGCTGCACCGAACTATGTGATTCCGGCGACGGCCAGCTTCGTCGCCAGCGTTGCCCAGTTCACTCCGAAAACTGTTGAAACCGAAAGCGAACGACTGAAATTGATGTTTCGCGTGCGCGCGCGGATCGATCCTGAACTGTTGAAGCAGCATCTCGAAAAGATCAAGACCGGTGTGCCCGGCATGGCTTACGTCAAGTTGGATCCGGCGGCTGCATGGCCTAAGGAACTTGATGTCAGACTGCCGCAATGATGGTTAATATCTCAAGAGCACCCGTTATTCGTTTGCAGAATGTCAGTTTGCACTATGGAGACAACTGTGCGCTCGATAATCTCAGTTTGGAGTTTCCCGCCAGTTGTATGGTGGGTTTAATCGGCCCCGATGGCGTCGGAAAATCGAGTCTGATGTCGCTGCTGACGGGTGCGCGGGCAATGCAACAAGGGCAGATCGAAGTGCTGGGCGGCGACATGGCTGATCCCGCACATCGTCGCGCGGTGTGCCCGCGCATTGCCTACATGCCGCAGGGTCTGGGCAAAAATCTCTATCACACTTTGTCCGTATTCGAGAACATCGATTTCTTTGGCCGTTTGTTTGGTCATCAACAGACTGAGCGTCATCAACGTATCAACGAGCTGCTCGAAAGCACCGGTCTTTCTTCGTTTCGGGATCGCCCCGCAGGCAAGTTGTCGGGGGTATGAAACAAAAGCTTGGCTTGTGTTGTGCGCTGATCCATGAACCGGACCTACTGGTACTCGATGAACCGACCACTGGTGTCGATCCACTGTCGCGCACCCAATTCTGGGAGTTGATTGAGCGTTTGCGTGTTCGGCACGTGAGCATGAGCGTGCTTGTTTCCACCGCCTATATGGATGAGGCGGAGCGCTTCGACTGGCTGGTGGCGATGGACGCAGGCAAGATCCTCGCCACTGGCACTGCGTCCGAGCTGCGCACACTCACTGGCACCAACACACTGGAAAAAGCCTTCATACAGCTGTTGCCGGAGGAAAAGCGCAAGGGCCACAAGGCAGTGGTGATTCCACCGAGAGACACCGGGAGCGTCCAGGAAATCGCGATCGAGGCACATGATCTGACCATGCGTTTCGGAGAATTTATTGCGGTCGATCGGGTTAATCTTCATATCTCCCGAGGTGAGATCTTCGGTTTTCTCGGTTCCAACGGTTGCGGCAAATCAACCACGATGAAAATGCTAACCGGCCTGTTGTCACCCAGTGAGGGCGAGGCGCGGCTATTCGGCCAAGTTCTTGATGCCGGTAACCTGATCACCCGCAAGCGGGTAGGCTATATGTCACAGGCATTCTCGCTATACTCGGAGTTGACCGTGCGGCAAAACCTGGAACTCCACGCAAAACTTTTCCACTTGCCCGATGCCGATATTCCCGCCCGTGTAACCGGGATGGCTGAACGTTTCCTGCTCGGTCCGGTCATGGATTCCCTCCCTGATGCTTTGCCGCTGGGTATACGTCAGCGACTGTCTCTGGCGGTGGCAGTCATTCACAAGCCCGACCTGCTGATTCTCGACGAACCGACCTCCGGTGTTGATCCGGTAGCGCGTGATATGTTCTGGGAGCTGATCATCAATCTTGCCCGCCGTGACCAGGTTACTATCTTCATCTCCACTCATTTCATGAATGAAGCCGAGCGCTGCGACCGCATATCGTTGATGCACGCGGGCAAGGTGCTCGCCAGTGATACCCCTGCTGCATTGATGGAACGCAGCGGCCACACTACGCTGGAAAATACTTTTATCGACTACCTGAAACAAGCGAGTGGCATTAGTGACGAGGCGGGTACTGCCTCGGCTTCTGTAAATCCAATTATCATGGCTACTGTTTCATCAGAGGGCATTCATTCTGTCATCGCACCAAATCCACGCTTCAGTCTGTTGCGGCTGCTCAGTTACACCCGGCGCGAAGCGCTTGAACTACAGCGTGACCCGATCCGCGGCTCGATTGCGTTGTTCGGTACGGTATTGCTGATGTTCATCATGGGTTACGGCATTAGCATGGATGTCGAAAATCTGCGCTTTGCCGTGCTTGATCGTGATCAGACTACGCTCAGCCAAAACTACGCACTCGATCTTGGTGGTTCACGTTACTTCATCGAACGACCGCCGATTTCTGATTACGAAGAGCTCGACCGGCGTATGCGCAGCGGGGAGTTGAGCCTGGCACTGGAGATTCCACCGAATTTTGCGCGTGATCTGGCACGTGGAGATAACGTTAGGATTGGCGCTTGGATAGACGGCGCGATGCCAAACCGCGCCGAGAACGTGCGCGGCTATGTGCAGGCCATGCACCAGGGCTGGTTGATGGAACAGGCGCGCCGTCATGTCTCTGGCCACGTGCCTGCCGGATTGGTCACAATCGAGACGCGTTTTCGTTACAACCCCGACGTCAAGAGCCTGCCCGCTATCGTGCCCGCAGTGATTCCGGAGCTGTTGATGCTGATTCTGACCATGCTCAGCGCGTTGAGTGTGGTGCGTGAAAAGGAGCTCGGATCCATCCTTAATCTGTATGTTACACCGGTGACCAAGTTGGAATTTCTCCTCGGCAAACAACTGCCCTACATCGCCATGGGAATGATCAATTTCTTCCTGCTCTGTGCCTTAGCCATATTCGTATTTGGCGTGCCGCTCAAAGGTGATTTTCTGCTGCTGACATTGGCTGCGTTGCTCTACGTTACATCTGCCACCGGCCTGGGATTGCTGATTTCTGCCTTCACCCGGAGCCAGATTGCCGCGATTTTCGCCACGGCACTTGGCACGATAATTCCGGCTTCGCAGTTTTCCGGCATGATTGATCCGGTATCCTCATTGGAGGGCGGGGCACGCTTCATCGGTGAGATTTATCCGACTACGTATTTTCTGACTATCAGTCGCGGTGTTTTCTCCAAGGCACTGGGTTTCGCCGATCTCAGCCCCTTGTTACTGCCGCTTGCTGTCTCCATTCCCGTGCTCCTGGTCCTGAGCATCGCGTTACTGAAGAAACAGGAGCGTTAGCCTTGCACACACTGCTTAATATCTTCTATCTCGGAGTCAAGGAGTTGCGCAGTCTGGGACGTGATACGCTGATGTTGATCCTGATTTTATTCGCCTTTACCGGCCAGGTGTATCTGACTGCGACCGGTCTTCCCGGCGTTTTGCACAAGGCACCCATCGCGGTCGTCGACGAAGATCGCTCGCAATTGTCGACACGCATATTCAATGCTTTTTATCCGCCGTATTTCCTGATGCCGGAGATGATCGATCAATACGCCACCGATCCTGGCTTGGATGTGGGCCTGTACACTTTCGTGCTCGATATTCCATCTGATTTTCAGCGCGACGTGCTGGCCGGTCACCGGCCGACGATCCAGATCAACATAGATGCCACGCGCATGTCGCAGGCTTTCATTGAAACAGCTATATCCAGAATATTATTACTGGCGAAGTCGCGGACTTTGTTCAGGGGCATCGCACGATCATTACATTGCCCGCGGAGCTCGAAGTGCGTATGCGCTTCAATTCCAATTTGGATCCAATGTGGTTCGGTGCGGTCATGCAGGTCATCAACAGCGTTACCATGCTGTCTATCATTCTCACTGGCGCGGCACTGATTCGCGAACGGGAGCACGGTACCATCGAGCACCTGTTGGTGATGCCGTTGACCCCATTTGAAATCATGATGGCCAAGGTCTGGTCAATGGGATTGGTCGTGGCGATCGTGGCGACAGCTTCAATAGTCTTCGTCGTGCAGGAACTGTTGCATGTTCCAATCGAAGGTTTGGTCGGATTATTCGTCGGTGGGATGATGCTGCACCTTTTTGCCACCACCTCGATGGGAATTTTTCTTGGTACAGTGGCACGCTCGATGCCGCAAATGGGGCTTTTGATGATCATCATGCTACTACCCTTGCAGATGCTTTCCGGTGCCATAACGCCGCGCGAGAGCATGCCTGAACTAGTGCAGAACATTATGCTGTTAGCGCCGACCACTCATTTCGTCTCGCTCGCTCAGGCGATTCTCTACCGCGGAGCGGACTTCAGCATCGTATGGCCGGAATTTCTGGCCCTGATTGCGATCGGCAGTGTTTTTTTCTTGCTGGCACTCGCCCGATTCCGCAAAATTATAAGCGCAATGTCCTGATCTTTATGCTGAACTCACAAGAAATTACCGCAACTAATTAACACCTGTATTATTTTTCCACTTCCAACGCAACCATACCCGTAACTGCCTGAACTCCTCTGCATCAATGCCATCGGGTAATATTACTATACTACGCGTAAAAAATTTTCCCATAGGCTTTATATTCAGTACCGTCAGATAAGGCGCGACAAAGGTGCTGCTACCCAGTATGCTGCACGTCATTGATTCACCGGCACATGTGGTTAATCTGCATTGCATGTCATCGGATAATTCAAAAAACTTCACGGCATTGTCCGCAGCGAGCAATGCATCCTTACGCAAATAGTAAATTAAACTGAATGCCAGCGCGAAAGCGACAACCGTTTTGATACCCAAAGTTATCTCCAGGAACCATAATAAACCGGCTGTGACAAGATGAGCTAGCGTGAGTATTGTCGCGAGCAGATATGAAGGTTTGCGATGGATGGATAGAACAGCCATATTTATAAACACTTATCAATCATTAAATGTTTCAGTAAAAAAATTGAACCAACTCTCGCCTGGATAAAATGGTATCCAGAGTTTATTTCCTGAGACTGGCTCTTGATTTTACCTGGGCAGGATATCGTATAATCACGCTCTTCTATATATTCACAGCTATTGTATGAACCCAATTTGGCAAACCTATTTACACAAAAATCACGCTGTTATTGAAAATGATTGTGTGGCTCATTTTGGCGATAGCACAACGGAACTTAAAGATACGCAAACAGGGACTGTTATAGCCGATCTTTCCCATTATGGCTTGATTCGGTTTTCCGGAGACGATGCGCCAACCTTTTTGCAAAGCCAGGTCAGTTGCGATATCCGCGAAATCAATCTGCAAAAAGCACAATATGGCAGCTATTGCACCCCAAAAGGGCGAGTTCTGGCAAATTTCTTACTGTGGCAGCAGGATGATGCATTTTTAATGCAACTACCTGCCAGTTTGTGTATTCCCGTACAAAAGCGTTTATCACTCTATGTAATGCGTGCAAATGTACAATTGAGTGATGCGAGTAACACGCTGGTTCGAATCGGAATTGCGGGTCAGAATGTCGCTGCGCTTATTGAAGAAATCACAGGGTTGTCATGCAATTCAAATCTACCGCTACAGGTCATCCATAATGAAAAAGTCACTATTATTTGTCTGACACAGAACCGTGTAGAGCTGATCACATCAGTCGAGAATGCGCCTACGCTCTGGGAACATTCTAGCCAACATGCAAATCCTATTGGCGCCAGCTGCTGGGATTGGTTGGATATCCAATCCGGAATTCCAGTAATTTTACCCGAAACCCAGGAAGAGTTTTTGCCACAAATGATCAATTTAGACGCGATTGGCGGCATCAGTTTCAAGAAAGGCTGTTATCCTGGGCAAGAAATCGTGGCACGTACACAGTATCTTGGGAAACTCAAACGCCGCATGTTTCTCGCGCACATAGCCACAGCAGCAGCGGTAAAAGCAGGTGATGTGTTATATAGCATTGATATGGACGGTCAGTCCAGCGGCAATGTCATCAATGCGGCCGCATCGCCGAATGGGAGGTTTTGATATTCTGGCGGTAATCCAGCAAAGCAGTGTTGATTCATGCCAGATTCATTGGCAATCGCTGCAAGGACCTGTTCTGGAAATCAAATTATTACCCTATTCATTACCAGCATAAAAATGAACCAATGCAACACTTCTTGATTTCACTGTTTATTGTTTCGCAGCAGCTTGATCTTGCTGTTTTGGCTTGTTAGTGAAGCGCAAACTTTCGGGTGCATTGGTGCCGCCCGTCACAACAAATGTCATTGCTTCTTCTGTCGTCCAATCCGTTAGTATCACATCGTCCATCGGCAGTATTTCAATATAACCGGATGTGGGATTGGGTGAGGTTGGCACATAAACAGCAGCCAGTTTCCTTCCATTATCTTCGTCATGCATGATTTTCGTGATAAAACCGACGGCCTTCATTTCCGATGATGGAAAACTGATTAGAACGACTCGTTGTCCAGTAACAGGTGGCTGGCTGATTGTGTGCAAAAAACGTTTGGTGGCGCCATAAATTGTTTGTACTAAAGGCACTCTGGCCAGTATGTATTCGTAAATGCTGATAACTTTCTTGCCAATAACAAAAGATGCCAGCAATCCGATGCCATACAGACTGATTACTGTCAGCAGTGCTGCAACCGCTTGCTGAAAATTGGAATCCAGCAGCCAGCTCGCTGTAGTATCTGAAAAGGGTCGAACTACACGGGCCATTCCCTTTAATAAAGGATCTCCGATACGCGCCAATAAATTTAATAAAAAATCAAAAACCAACCAGGTAACCCACAATGGTGCTACCGTAAGAAAACCAATCAGTATGTAGCGACCTACATGAGCAGAGCGTGCTGTGCGCTTCTCTTCATCAATTTTTTGTATTGTCATGCTCTAAACTCATCTCCGACTGAACAGCAAATCTGCTTCAAACCTTTTTGTATAATAAGTGCTGCTTTTATTCGTGAATGACCACAATCAGCCATAATTTATTCATGACTAAACCGGCTATGATAATATTATTTGGTGAAAGACCGGAGTAAATATTCGAAATATCATTTACTGGCAAGCCAGCATTGTTCTTGGTAGAATCGCTGAGCTAGCTGCTTTAATTTCTAACATAAATAGCTGGCTATTCATGTGTTATACCAAATATTAACGTGATATTTATTTTCTATTGCTTCGGAAAAATTTTGAACAGTGAGCATTCCCTTTTTTCAAGGAGGCGAATAAATAGTTTATTGTAAAACAGCATCGTAATATGCGAACTCAATTAATTAACAAACAAAAAATCATCACCCATACAGCCTCGTGTTCAGGGTGCACTTTTATAAGAATGAAAAGGAACTGTTATGTCACATAGTTCAACACAAATCAATAAGTATCTGAGAAGCTTGCAAAAACACCTTGCTGACGAACATCCCGATAATCCGACTCTGGCTAACGCGGTAAAAAGTTTTAGAAAAATGGATTATGTCGGTCATAGTATGGGACTAATCGGTAACGATGAATCCTATGCGACTTGTGTGACGTGGTGGCCTATGATCGCTGTATTAGGTACATTTTCTGCCGGCAAATCAACGTATATCAACTCTTATTTGAATATGCCGCTGCAACGCACGGGAAATCAGGCTGTCGATGATAAATTCACCGTAATTTGCTACAGCCGCCAGAATGAGGCAAAAACACTGCCTGGCATAGCGCTCGATGCAGATCCGCGTTTCCCCTTTTTTCAGATAAGCCGTAGTATTGATGAAATCTCTGAAGCAGGACAGGAACGTATTGATGCCTACCTGCAATTAAAAACTTGTCCATCTGAAAACATACGAGGAAAAATTCTTATTGATTCTCCAGGTTTTGATGCCGACAATCAACGCGCATCTACATTACGCTTAACCCAACACATCATCAATTTATCTGATCTTGTCCTGGTATTTTTTGATGCGCGCCATCCAGAACCTAAAGCCATGCAGGATACTTTGGCTTATTTGGTATCAGCGAGTGTTAATCGCGCAGACGCCAATAAATTTCTTTATATTCTTAACCAGATTGATGTAACAGCACAAGAAGACAATCCTGAAGAGGTTGTCTCAGCCTGGCAGCGTTCACTGGCTGAAGTAGGTCTAGTTACCGGACGATTCTATCGAATATATAATCCAAGTGCTGCCGTTCCGATTGCCAATCCGCATGTCAAGGAACGTTTCGAAAAAAAACGAGCAGAAGATATGGCTGATATCAATGCGCGCATGCACCAAATAGAAGTAGAGCGCTCGTATCGTATTGTCGGGAAGCTTGAACAAACAGCAAAAGGTATCAAAAATCAGATTGTCAACAAACTCTCTGAGATGCTTAAAAAATGGAAAAGCAGAGTCATTCTATTTGATACTATGGCATTTGGCGTATTGGCTATTTTAGCGGGTGTAGTTTTAACTATGAATGAATCCTGGGGTCTTCTTACAACTTTTCCAAATGAAATCATACAGGGCGAAACCACCGCGTTGGTCATAGCTTCATTTCTGGTAATCGGTATTATTTATATCCATTTTTCTATTCGCCGCGCTGTTGCCAACAACCTGTTGAAGAAATTGGCCAATGAATTGGGAAATGATAATGAAACATACAAAAATTACATGCAGGCATTTAACAAAAGTACCGCAGCGCATCGTCCGATTTTCCTGAAGAACCCGGCTGGCTGGAATGAAGTAGCACAACAAACAATTGATGAGATCATTAATGAAGCCAATGATTACATTCAGGCATTAAATGATCAGTTTACGAATCCCTCAGGAAATGGAGGAGAGAATTCACAGGTTTAAGGTTTCTTGTATTTACTCATTAGTATTCGGCAATTCAGTAGACTTGCGATTCCCCGTGGTCTTGCCACAGGGATAGGCGCATGGCGCGCGGAGCAAATTTATTTTCTGGCGTATCCATTTTTGACTCGTTGTTCTAATAACTTAATAGATTTGTATTTTATCGAAAAGAGTGATGCTCAGAATTTGTAAAATTGTGTAAAGTGAGGGTCCGATATTCAGGCGATTGATAAACTTGATCGCTAGTTTACTGTCTGTTGGATACGTAATGTTTTTCTCATGCACAGTCGTGTCCATATGAATGACATCTTCCAGCGCCGATTCCCCATGCAAACTTAATCATGAGATACTTGATCCTGTTTTCCTCAGTTGAAGTCTCTTCATCGCTTTAGAATCCTGTAAATTAAGGTGTTCTGTAAGATTCTTATCATCACCAGCCGGGTGAAATTTTAATAAAACAGTAAAAATCAGCTGAAAGTTTTACTATACTTTGCTTTTTGCTTGTTTGTGGCAACTGAGGAGCAGTTTATATTTTTGGCTGGAAACTGATATCAACATCAAGTTATAGCTGTTTTTGCTGCCATAAATTGCAAATGAGCGTAGTACGCGGCCTTTAGCCGCAATGCGTGTGAAACAAGCAACATGTCAGTCGATATTGGACAAGAACTAATACATCAAATAGATCAATTAGTTGAATTGTTTTTCTTGAGAGGATTTTAGGATTAACGATGACATAGCCTTTAACAATTGCTACCATTAATTAACTGAGAGAAATTTATGACTACTTCAAATATGTATAAAACATCCATACCCGTTTTTAAACAGCTATTGACCAGTTTAAGCGCAATTTTGACCAAGGCTGAAGTCTACGCAAACGAGAAAAAATTTGAACCGGCAATATTGCTGAATTCTCGGCTATATCCTGATATGTTTCCATTAATCCGCCAAGTGCAAGTCGCCGCCGATTTTGCCAAGAGTGTATCAGCGCGACTGGCAGGTGTTGAAGTGCCGATGTATGAAGATAACGAACAGACCTTCGCCGATTTGCAAGCACGAATTAGCAAGACCTTGTCGTTTATCGAAAGTCTGACACCCGCTCAATTCGAAGGCAGCGAGCAGCATGAAATCGTGTTACGTCCTGGTACACCGAAAGAGAAAAAGCTGGTTGGTCACAACTACCTTTTCAACTATGGTTTGCCGCAATTCTTTTTCCATGTCACTACCGCCTATGCGATTTTACGGCACAATGGTCTGGAAGTCGGCAAAGGTGATTTTATGGGTGCCTACTAGATAGTTATTGCTGCACCACTACTTTGGCACTTTGATGCCGCTTTGTGTAGTGGGCGTCCATTCCATCAACCGGGTTCTGTTGCAATATTTACTCGGCAGATTCCGTAGTGCGATTGGTTATTTATTTCATTGTAGGCAGGCGGTTTGAGTTTGCCAAATGTCATGTCTATTTAATGCGGAGAGGTTTGAGTTGAAGAATTTTTGGATACATGGCGTTGAGCATCACTTAGTTCTTGCGTTTGGTGCCAATGCGCAACAAATGCGGAACGCAAGTGGGAAGTGACAACGCAAACAATAATGCCTAATGTGCTGACTCAACTGCCGGCCCATAAAGATATCGTTTGCATTGATGATAAGAATCGTGGAAAACCCCTATTGCTGTTCATGAGTCATGGGAATTTTATAACTATAGAATCACAAATAATAATGCTGCATGGCAAATGAAATGCAAAGATGAACTTAAGATGACCGGCGCTGGAAGAATTACTTTCAGTGCAGATAAATATACAGGCTCCGCTATCATTAAAATGAAAATGCCTCAATCAGAGCCTATGGAAATAGACCACACTTACTCAGGTAAGCGAATCGGAGATTGCTAAGCTTGTCGGACTTATGGTCAATCTGTAGCGCCAATGGGGAAACGGTTCATATTTCCTCAGTTTTTCATTGTATAGTCTCGCTACGATTGCTTAAGCCTGACAGGCTCCTGATATGCCGTTGAGAAACGTTTTCGGAGGCAGCCGATACAAGGCAAGGACAGGAGAAAAGCGCACTTAATTCATGATAAATGAGCATTTTGAGCCCGCTCTTATTAACATCGTAGCGGCTGCAGATAGTTTTTCAACGGTTTGTTAGAGTCCCGCGCCATGGAAAACATTCTTATTTAAATAAAGCAAGAATATGAATTCTTGGTTATGGATCTAACACCATTTTGCAAATGGTATCCTCCCAAACAAGTCGTAAGATTCCGAATAAAAATTTTTACTCATCAGAATGATTACAACTTCGAACCCGTCATTCTTTAATCAATTGCAATCCCTTTCCCTCGCCTCTGGGTATGATATTTCTCCACCCATTTAAGCAGCCATTGCGGCGCATGCGCGCGTTTCCATTCCCCCGCTGCATATTTATTGGCTTCTGACCAAGTGGGATAGGTATGGATGGTGCCGAGAATTTTGTTTAAACCCAGGCCATGCTTCATGGCGAGTACAAATTCGGCTAATAAATCACTGGCGTGTGCGCCGACTATGCTGGCGCCCAGAATACGATCCTTTCCCGGCACCGTTAGTATTTTGACAAAACCCTGAGCCGCTTCGTCGGCAATCGCGCGATCCAGATCACTCAGATTGAAACGCGTCACATCCACGGCGATATTACGCGCTTTGGCTTCATTTTCCGACAACCCAACCCGCGCAACTTCCGGATCGGTGAATGTCGTCCATGGAATTACTGAATAATCGGCTTTGAAGCGCTTGATATCACTGAACAGCGCATTGACCGAGGCATACCAGGCCTGATGCGCCGCTGTGTGGGTGAATTGGTAGGGCCCGGCGACATCGCCGCAGGCATAGATGCTGGGATAAATGGTTTGTAACCCGGCACTGGTTTCGATGGTGCGCCGTGATGAAATCGGAATACCCAATTCTTCCAGTCCTAAATCTTCTGTGCGGGGTAGCCGGCCTACGGCGCATAACAGTGCATCAAATGGCAGTTTGATTGCTTCGCTGTCAGTGCCGCGCACCGTCAAATATTGCTGACCACCTTCTGTTTCGCAGCGTAGCGCCTCCGTTTGTGTCAGCAGGGTTACGCCATCTGCTTGCAATGCTGCTTTTACCAATGCAACTGCATCCGCATCTTCGCGCGGCAAACAATCACTCCGCACGATCTGTGTTACTTGGCAGTCTAACCGGGAAAATGCTTGCGACAATTCGCAGCCAATCGGTCCGCCGCCCAGTACAATCAAGCGTTCCGGACGTTCAGTCAACGACCAGAGGGTGTCGGAGGTGTAATAACGTACCGTTTCCAGCCCCGGAATTTCTGGAACCATCGGGCGCGCACCGGTCGCGATGATGATGGCACGTGTGGTGAGTGTTTGCCCATTGACTTCCACCGACCAGGGTGAAGTAATTTTTGCTTTCCCTTGCAGTACTTCTACACCCAATTGGTTATATCGCTCTACCGAATCATGCGGTTCGATTGTTTTGACAACCCGCTGGACACGCGCCATGACATCCGAAAAATCGTACTGAACTTTAGCTTCTGCAATACCCAGTGACTGGGCGTTTTTTGCCTGTTGCAAGAAAGTGGCGGTACGGATTAATGCTTTGGAGGGCACGCACCCGTAATTGAGGCAATCGCCCCCCATCTTGTGACTTTCAATCAAGGTCACCTTGGCACGCGTTGCCGCTGCGATGTACGCGCTTACCAATCCGGCAGCACCGGCGCCGATCACGACCAGATTGTGGTCAAATTGGCGTGGCTTGGTCCAGCGTGCATGCAAGCGGCGGATTTTTACCAGCCCGATGCCCCAACGTGCCAGCCAAGGAAGTAGCGCCAACACAATAAATGAAATAAATAATGCCGGAGACATCACATCAGACAAGTGTGTGATCGCTGCCAATTGCGTGCCAGCACTTACATAGGCGGCGGTTCCAGCGAACATGCCAGCCAGACTGACCCAGAAGAAAGTAGTACTGCGAATGGTGGTCAATCCCATCAGCAAATTGATGAGAAAGAATGGAAAGACCGGCACCAGGCGCAATGAAAACAAATAAAAAACACCATCGTGCTCAAGGCCTTTGTTGATGGTTTTCAGACGATCGTTGAAACGGCGCTGTAAGGCATCGTGCAACACATAACGCGCAGTCCAGAACGCCAGTGTTGCGCCAATCGTGGCCGATACCAATACCACCGGCACGCCAATCCAAAATCCGAATATCACGCCACCGGCAAGTGTCATTACGGTTGCGCCGGGGAATGACAGCGCAGCCATCGCGATATAGACTATCGCGAAAATGCTGGTTACAAGGAACGGTTCTTCCCGGTAAGCTTGCTGCAATGCCTCATGTTGGTCTTTGAGGGCTTCCAGCGTGAAAAAGCGCCCCAAGTCAAAACACAAAAATAACCCGATCAACAAGCCGAGCAGAATCAGTAGCCACCAGCGGCGTTTCATGGCTATCGCTTCATTTCGCTGCACGAAGCGCCATACTGAAAACAGCTATAACAGCGATGATGTTTCATACTGACCGGCACTTTCAGACTTGCGGCCAGTGTTGTACCCAGCACATAATCGGCATCATCATCCACCAGCGTGCACGCATAGATCCTGCAGCGGCCTTCACTCTTCACAACCATACGGCTGAATGCGCACATAAATTCCCGGCGTGTGGATTCGGTCTGATAATCCACCATGCAACTGTGCGTAATTTGCGGCGCGGTGACGGTGATACCGGGTGGATGGAACTCAGGAAACTCAATGCGCGGCAGATTTTCCGGTAAACCTGCGCCGCGAAAAACTTCCGCAAAACATTTGGCTACTTTATTGGCAGGCAACCCCGGGATTTTTTGACTGGCCACCGATACGCTAAACCCCATGTCATACAATGCACATAGTCCATCCAGTGCCATTGAAAACATGCCTTCGCCACGATCCTTGTCATGCTGATCCGCTGAAAAATGATCCAGGCTAACGCGAAAATGTACGGCGTGCGGCCGTTCACGCAGTGGTTTTAATTGTGATAAGCGCTTAATCAGTGGTTCCGTTGCGTTGGTCAACACCATGCAGGGACGGTGCTGGAGCGCATAATCCAGAATGTGTATCAAGTCTTTGTTGATAAAAGGTTCGCCGCCGGTAAAAGAAAGCTGTTTAACACCCAGTGTTAACGCTTCATCAATAAATGGTTTGGCATCGTCAAAACGCATCAGTTGCAAGCGGCTATCGCCGGGTTTGGAGCCTTCCAGGCAAAAGGGGCAAGCCAGATTGCAAGCGGTGCCGGTATGAAACCAGAGTTCCTCTAAGGTATGGGAGCGAATAAACCCGCGTGGTTTGTCATCAGGTGTGACGTACCAGAGTTTGGAACGCGAACGATGTTCAGTCGATGTTGGTGGTGGTAAAACATTGGCATTCATTTTTAACAACACCCGCCTTTTTGCGCAACTTGGGTCGCATCATCAAATGGAATCCCCATGCCACAACCTGGAAAAATGCCAAAGTGCTGATCAAAGTTACCGTAAAAATCAAAATGTTTAATAAAGCGTGTGTCATGCAGCATGCGCAAGGTATTGCCACACACCGGAAACTGTCTGCCGGTTTCGATGAAGTGATGCTTATCCAGCCGGAAAGCATGGCGATGGTGCGGAATGGTGCCGCGATACACTACTGATTGCCCGTGATCTTCCAAGCCAGTTCCAGATCATGCAGTTTGAACAAGCGATAAGTCGCCGAATAAAAACCGATATTCCCCGTTTTTTCCGCCAGCTCCGGGTTACTAATAGCGATGGGACGATCATCGACCAGACGTGGATCGGTGAAGCCGTGTTTGCGTGACAATTGCAGAAAATCATTCCAATACAGCGCACCACTCAGGCATTCCCCATATAGCACCGGATCATGGGTCAATTCCATCGGAATACGGCGGTCGCTGTACACGTCGGAGAAATATAATTCTCCGCCCGGCTTCAAGACGCGGAAAGCTTCGCGCAATACTGCTGCTTTGTCCGGAGCCAGATTAATGACGCAATTCGATACAATTACATCCACGCTGGCATCCGCCAATTCAAGCTCGTGCAATCGCTCGATATAACCGTGCAGGAAACGGACGTTGCTGCGTTTGTAGCCAAAAGCCTTTTGGTGATATTTTTCATGCTGGCGTGCAACTGTCAATTGCTCTTCGGTCATATCCACCCCGATTACCTGTCCTGTTTCTCCGGTCAATTGGGATAGCACATATACGTCACGCCCTGCACCGCAACCCAGATCCAGAATGGTCAAGCCTTGCAGTAATTCGGGCAAAACCAGGCCACAGCCGTAATAACGTGTTTGCACGTCGGCATGCACGCGCGCCAGCAAAGGTTTTACAAAATCTGGCAAGCCTGCATCCGTGCAACACGCATTGGTTTGCAAATCCTGGCTGCCCGTCAGCGTTTCGCCATAATATTTTTGAACAATCTCTTGCATGGTATTCCTTATTTTTGAGGATTAGCGACATTATGTCATTCAAGAGCCATTTTTAGAATGATAACGTGAAGCCAATTCCTGCGGTGTGACGCCGCACATAAAATTCAAAGCCAGCCTGCGATTATGCCAGGTTCTCCGACACCAGCCATCGCGCTGCCAGCGCCGTGGATCGACAAAAATCGGCTCGGATAACGGCAGAAACTTGCCAAACTGGCGTGCGGCGTGTACCAAAGGCACTTCCTCAAACAATGGCCAAGGCGCGTGTCCCCCTATCTGGTGATAAACCGGGCGTGCCATAAAAATTCCTTGATCGCCATACGGAACACCCGTTCGGCAGCGCAAGGCAATCGCCGGTTCAAGAAGAATGGCTGGCCAGGCACGGGGTGCTGCAAAGCGAAAGCGGAAATAACCGCCGATTGCGCCTTGCTCAATCGCTTTTGTCATTGCCGTCAATGGATCTGCTGATAGTTGCGCATCGGCATGTAAAAACCACAAAACATCGCCTTGTGCTTGTGCCGCACCAGTCAGCAGTTGCTGGCCGCGGCAAGGTTCGCTGGCTATCCATTGCGCCTGAAATTGTGCGCAGATTTTTGCACAGGGCTCACTGTTGGCAGCATCCACGACGATGATTTCCCAAGGTTTGTTTGGTAATTTCTGCAATTGCGCGAGCAAACACGCCAGTTTTTCTTCATCGTGGAAACAAGGGATAATGACACTGAAATTAAGCATTGGCGATCTTCAGGGTGGAAATGATATTCCGGGTAAGTTCGAGCAATGTACGCCGGGCTAAGCGCTGGTCTTGTTTCAGCAAAGTAACCAGTCTTGCAAGATCTTCTATTTGATCCACATCGGTGCCTTGTCCCAATGTTTTTACGGACTGCTTTGCGCTATGGCAGGCTTCCCTGAGTGTGGTACCCAATTGGTCGCTGCTCCACGGCAAAGCAGATAAATCCGGCCATGCACAACGATTGCCCATCAGCACAACACCGCCATCCAACGCCGGAATCAGCACTACGTCTGTGTGCTGTAATGCTGTGCGTGTGGCGGCATAATCTGCAGCATCCAGTCCGGGGGAATCGCTGCCAACAAATATCAGTTGTTCCATCCCTTGTTCGCGCAATGCTTGATCCAGTGCATTCAGGCGCTGCCCCAGATTACCTGCTATCTGAGGAACAACCATCACTGGGGAAGAAATTGGTGCTGACAAAGCCCGTGCCCAATCAGTATCCGCCGCACTGGCGGGTGCTATCACAACCGGGCCGGGCCAACTACAGGCATCTTCCAGCGCGCAAGCCAATAGTGCATCGGCAACTTTCTGTGTCATTTCAATGCCCAGGCTCGCCGCCAGTCTTTGTTTGCCGATACCGGGCGCGGGCTTTTTGCAGACAAGTATTAAAGTGGCTTCATCCATTATTTTCATTTCTCTTTAAGGGCGATTGATCAAGGATAAATGACTTTTATCCCGATTGGGTATGATCTAAAAAGTTTGAGGCGTTATAATACCGGCCAAAGAACCGAACAATCCGTTAAAAATTACGATATGTCACAACCATTATTTCAAAGAACACCCTTACTTGACGGCGACGATGTCAACTTAAAACGTGAAGAGATTCGTACATATTTTCATTCTACCCTGGATTGTTATGAGCAGCTTTTTGAAACACTGCGTAATGATGCAGCCTACTATAAAAAACCCATTACGCTCCGGCATCCCTTGATTTTCTATCTGGGACATACAGCCACATTTTTTGTCAACAAGCTGATTCTCGCCGGACTCATTACCGAGCGCATCAATCCCAGACTGGAATCCATTTTTGCTGTCGGCGTCGATGAGATGAGCTGGGACGATCTGGATAGCACGCATTATGATTGGCCTACCGTCGAAGAAGTGCGCGTTTATCGTAAAACCATGCGTAACTGGGTCGATAAATTGATTGTCACGATGCCGCTGACCTTGCCAATTACCTGGGAAAGCCCCTGGTGGCCAATTCTGATGGGGATTGAACATGAACGTATTCATCTGGAAACCTCTTCCGTATTGATTCGTCAGCATGCGATTGAATTCGTGCAACCGCATCGGGAATGGCAACCTTGCCGCAAATCCGGAATCGCGCCATCCAATGAACTGATTCCAGTTGCAGCAGGGACTGTTGCCATCGGCAAAAGCAAAACCGATGCCACGCATTATGGCTGGGATAACGAATACGGCACACACAGCGCTGATATCCCGGCGTTCCGAGCGAGCAAATATTTGGTCAGTAATCAGGAATTTTTGTTTTTTGTTGAAGCCAATGGTTACAACACTGAGAGTTATTGGCAGGAAGAAGGCCGCGCATGGAAGAAATTTACGCAAGCTGAACATCCCACTTTCTGGGTGGCAAAAGACGGCGCCTGGTGTCTGCGGGTCATGACCGAAGAAATACCGATGCCGTGGGACTGGCCGGTTGAAGTCAATTATCACGAGGCGAAAGCTTTCTGTAACTGGAAGGCCGTTACCACCGGACAGCCCGTGCGCTTGCCGACGGAAGACGAATGGTATCGGTTATACGATGTCGCCCAGTTATCCGAGGTGCCGTTCGATGCAATGGCTGCTGGTAATCTGCATCTGGATTACTACGCATCCAGTTGCCCGGTGACTGAATTTCCGCAGGGTGAATTTTTCGATATCGTCGGCAATGTCTGGCAATGGACTGAAACGCCCACTTATCCCTTTGCCGGTTTTGATGTGCATCCTTTATATGACGACTTTACCACGCCCACTTTTGACAATCAGCACAATCTCATAAAGGGCGGTTCCTGGGTTGCCTGCGGCAATGAAACACTGCGCAGCGCACGCTATGCATTCCGTCGACATTTCTTTCAACATGCGGGATTCCGTTATGTCGTCACAGACACTCCGGCCATTCTGCAAAGTTCCAGCTATGAAACCGATAAACTGCTGTCTGAATACGCTGAATTTCACTATGGCGATACCTATTTTAACGTGCCTAATTTCCCCAAAGCATTAGCTGATATAGCCATCACTGCGATGGGTGATCGGCCTAAACGCACGGCGCTGGACTTGGGTTGCGCATCCGGCCGCTCCACTTTTGAATTGGCGCGTGCGTTCGATCATGTAACCGGGATAGATTTTTTCCGCGCGCTTTATCGGTCAAGGCGTTCAACTGGTGCAGCAAGGTATGTTGCGCTACACGCT
The DNA here is from genome assembly GCA_016721865.1 of Nitrosomonas sp. GTDB lineage: Bacteria > Pseudomonadota > Gammaproteobacteria > Burkholderiales > Nitrosomonadaceae > Nitrosomonas. The sequence goes on from JADKHF010000010.1 coordinate 64,403, forward strand.
GACAGACGAAGGCGAACTGGTATCCTACAAAGAACGCACACTGAGCAACCTGGGGCTGGATGCGATCAAACATAAAGTCGAGTTTTTCCAGGGCGATGCGTGCAACCTGAAACCCATTTTTACTGGTTACGACCTGATTCTTGCAGCCAATCTGATCGATCGATTGTATGACCCGGCCAAACTGCTTAATAGTATTCATACGCGTATCAATATCGGCGGCTTGCTGATGATCACATCGCCCTACACCTGGTTGACCGAGCACACGAAAAAAGAAGCCTGGATCGGTGGATTCAAGCGCGATGGCGAGAATTTCACCACGTTGGACGGCCTGAAAGAAATCCTGAACAAGCACTTCCGCCTGATTCAAGGGCCGCAATCCGTACCTTTTGTCATTCGCGAAACCAAGCGTAAATTCCAGCACACGCTGTCAGAAGTCACGATCTGGGAGAAAATTTCTTGAGCAGTGGTTTTGATTTTGACCACGAAGTCAACCGCGAGGGAACTCACAGCGTCAAGTATGACGGTCGGCAAAGCACGTTTGGTAAAAGCGATGTCATCCCGGTGTGGGTGGCCGACATGGATTTTGCTGCGCCACCTGCAGTCACCCGGGCACTGGCAGAACGTGCCGCGCACCCGATTTATGGCTACACGCTTTTCCCGGATAGTTTATACGAGGCCTTGCTCGGCTGGATGCAGCGGCGCCATGGCTGGACCATACAACGTGACTGGATTGTCATGTGCCCGGGCGTGGTACCCTCCATCAATGCTGCGGTGATGGCGTTTACGCAACTTGGTGAATCCGTCATCATCCAACCGCCGGTGTATTTCCCGTTTTTCTCTGCTGTCACCCAAACCGGCAGAAAACTGATCCAAAATCCGTTGCATCTGGAAAATGGCCGCTACACCATCGATTTTGACCATCTGGAGCAATGCGCCAGGGACGCGCATCTGTTATTGCTTTGCTCCCCACATAACCCGGTCGGCCGAGTCTGGCATCCCGCAGAACTGGAACGGCTGTTGAGATCGCAGCAAATATGACGTGGTCATCTTTCCGATGAAATTCATGCCGATTTGATCTACCCTGGCAATCAACACCAGACGCTGGCCACTTTCCCAGACCACGCCACCAGGATCATCACCGCTGTTGCGCCGAGCAAAACCTTCAACATTCCCGGATTGAATCTGTCCGCGCTGATTATTCCCGATCAATCCATCCGCAACGCCATTATGCAAGTATTTAACAATCTGCATGTCAGCGCATCCAACCCGTTCAGTATCACCGCTTTTGAAGCCGCTTACCGCGAAGGCGAAGGCTGGTTGGAAGAATTATTGATTTATCTGCGTGATACGCGCGATTGCGTTGAAACCTTTCTGGCACAACATTTTCCGGAAATCAGAGTCATCAAGGCCGAAGGCACGTATCTCTTATGGCTGGATTGCCGGGCATGGAATAGGACCGACGCGCAACTGAAACATTTCTTCATTCAACAAGCCGGTATCGGTATGAGCCCAGGCACGCTGTTTGGTGAGGAAGGCAGCGGGTTTATGCGACTTAACATTGGCGCACCGAGGCAGACTGTTTTGTCAGTCATGCAAAATATCAAACAAGCCTTGCAAAATAAAAGACCTGACCATTTTGGCTGAACTTGCGATTCCTCGTTGTCTTGCCACGGGGAGCGCTAGTGTCTAATTGCATAAGTTAACGATTGTATTTCTGAGTTGAGCACCTCTTACCTCGCGCTTCCTCCAAATAAACGGCGCAGCAGTTTTATTGTAGTGTTCACGAACGCTTTGATGGCTTGCGTCAGTTGCTCCGTACTTTGGAAGCTTGCCCCATTCATGTTTTGCGTGTAAAGATGCCAAACCAAATTTCTACTTGGTTAAGCCAGCTTGCTGAAGTAGGTGTGAAATGGAAGTGGACGTTAGGATGACGTACCAGCCAGTCATCATTTCTCTTTTACGGGTTGCGTAGTTGTCCAAGATCCGTGAATTTCTTGGTTGACAGGCACTTCAGCCACTACGTCATCAAGAAAGGCCTGGAAGTCTGGACGCTTCTTGACTGCCGTGACCTTGGATTGATTACGCCAGTGGCCACGTTCAGCGCGGCAAATAAGTTGACGGTACCGTGACGCCTGTACGTGCTTTTGATTCCGCGCACGATTTTTCCGCTGCTGGGTATGAACGTAGCCAATTTTTCTCTCTAAGGCTTGGAATCGATGGCCTTTCATCAATACTCAGAACCAGTGCGTTGCGGGTGGCCCCAGGTACAAGCCTATCCATCTGCTGCTTTGGCCGCGAATTCCGGATCAGTACTCACGCACCAAGAACGCATGCGCCGTAGTTGAATGCCCTCCTTGCGAAGAATGCGCCAGATGGCGTCATCTGACACGCCCAGTGCCTGAGCTAGCGTTCTTCCGTCCCAACTGGAAAGCCCTTCGGGTGGAGTAAGTTCAAGCTGTTTGCGTATTCTATCGCGCAAGTCGCTGGCATCGTAGATGGGTGGCTTGCCACTGCGCGCTCGGTCATGTAACGCCGCGATGCCGCCCTCCATAAATCTCTTGCGCCACATCACTACCGTATTCGCCTGCAACTTCATGCGTGCCGCAATCTGGTCGTTACGTTCGCCCGCCTGACGGCCCAACACAACCTTTGCACGCTCAACCAAACGAGCTTGCTCAGTGCGACTAGATCCCAGTCGCTCCAATTCTTTTTCGATCCTGATCGCTGCATGTTACCTTTGCTGCCTACCCGTGTCATGAGACCCTGCTTACGTTAAACAAACAGGAGATTACTTAAATAACTAATTTAATTAAACACCGTTCTCCGCCCACGAACCCCGGGGCACTTCATCGCCACCCGCCCCAGAGGGGGCGCCCCCCCCCCCCCCCCCCCCACCCCCGCGGCCGCCCTCCATAAATCCCTTCGCCTATCGCTGCTGTACCCGCCCGCCCCCCGCGCGCCCCCCCCGGCGGCCCCGCCCCCCCCCCGCCCCCTCTATGCAATCAAACACGTAGATTACGTTTCTGATGTTAGCGCAGCGCTCCTTCTTTTCGCCCCTTCCGCGTTTTTCTGCTCCCTTCGGGCCTGCGTGCGTGATGTGGGATAGGAGCAGCAGGCAAGCGCGGGGTAGGCAAATTTATCGGATAGGGAATACTAAGGCGCAGGTACAGGCATATACATGACACCATTAGCTTCCATAAGCCTGGGTATACCAGGCGCACCACATTGATAATAGGTTACTCCGTTGACAACAGACGTGTTAGGAGTGCAGGGCAGACCTCCTGAACCCGAAGCCGGTGGCGTAGTATAAACGACCGTTTGCTCAGCTGATGACTCGCCTGCTGCATATCCGACCATCCCTCCCACCACTGCCGCGCCAATTGCTACAGCTGCGACTTCGCCGCCATCCCAGTCGTCATCATCGTAGTAGTGCCCATGATTGTCGTAGTGTCCCGCATAGGATTGCGCAGTTTCCTGCCGGGCTTGAGTTCGTTCCTGTAGCCTTCTGGCGGGATTCCGTGCAATCAGATCGGCAACTCCTGGCGTGATCCAACATTTCTCGCTGGAAGCCTGCCGCGGCCCGTTCCTGCCCCGGTTTGTGGATGCGGTCAGGGCTGGCAACGTTCGGCTGGCTGTCAGTGTTGCGATCTGCCGGCCATTGTCGATCGCGGAAGCAGATGGACTCCTGCTCCCAGCTTACCCGGCACCGGATGAGGCTGCGCCGCTGGCGGGCAGCAGCGCCGCCTTGGGAGAAACCGCCACCGCCGCTGCGCACCCCGGCGCGGGCACCTCGCCACCGCCACCGGCACGTCCTTCCGGAACGGCATCATTCACGGCAGCTATCAAAATGAACGCGACCCGCAATAACTGTAATGATCAAGTAAGGTTTGGTAGTCATTTCTGTTCTCGGTTTGTTTTTCTTGAGTGGTCAATCTTTCAGCCGGGAAATTTTTGGAAGTTCTGCCGGCAAAGGAAATCCTTTTGCGCTTCTTAGGTGAGAAATGCAAATGGAATCCTTGAACTCAGGTGTCAGGTACCACTCGGAAAACCCTGACCGGTAAGCTGGCTGTCCTTCTGAATTTTTGTAAGTCAGCACGATCCAGCAGTAGCGGTTTAGCGCCATCAGGAATCCAGATCTGATAATCGACCGTTTCGGTACGTCCTGCCAAATGATGAGCCGGAACTCCATCAATCACGGTACGCTCCACATAATCAATTCCTGGTGCGATCGATTGCTTTGCGGGAATTGGCTCATCAGAAGTAAAAGGAGCGGTAGCCTCATTCCGAGGACCTGAGGAAAAACCTTAACATCCTCATCGATTCCCCCAGATTTGGGTGTCTGTGCATAAACATTCTTTGACGGACTGAACGCAGTGATTTCTTGCCGTCATACAAGACAGATGCTGCTCGCGATCACTATGCGCACTGACGCGCGTCCATTGAAACCCTATTCACGATGACCTTCGGTTCTCACCGCGAATTCTATTTTCTGCCCGGATTCACTGAGGACTTCATAACTGGAATTAAGGTTAAAACTGAATCGAGGCGTCTTGGCCAGGAATTCAGGCCATGCGCTTGAGGTCATCCTCAGCCTCTGATGACTTTTCAAATAACTTGCGTATTCTCCCTTGGGAGTCACCACAGGTTCCGAACCCACCATCTGCACCAAACTCAACTGTGGAAATCAGGATCCCACACTTAACATTTTCACAGAATAACTCCTGCTGGATTCTAGTATCGTACTCTTGCAAAGTGAAATTTTTTTTAGCAGACCAACACAGCGATGAAGTCTGAATGCTCAAGCCATACCAAGTAATTCTTAAATCCATGCCCATCTATATTTCATCATATCAAGATTCTGCATCAACTTCATTGATATTCACCAAATAAATCTAAGTGTTGCTTGATTTAAATCTTGGATTCCTCGTGGTCCTGACACAGCGTTACTCAATGTATTTTCTTATTTTTTGGCGGGACGGTTGTTAATTCCCCATTCTGTTGATTATGCGCGACGTCAGACACAGATTTTATTCAGTCCAGGGATTCATCTATTCGCCCATCACAGAGCGCTAACTGATTTCCAACTTCGTCGACAACCTTGAAAGTGATCTTCTGGGTTTGTTGGTGGAAATGGCGTTCTGGTAAGAAGTATTACTCTCAGAAGATCTTGTTTAGTCAGTAACCGGAAAATGATAATAAGCCTCCCTTCAGGTAGCGTGTGACATCGGTAATTTCACCTTCGCTCCCGAGTCGGCCTAATGTTGCTCTGCCAGCGATGCACCTGAGATTTCAAACCATGCCAGTCAGTTGCAAGCGATTTCTCGCCAATGAATTATTTAGTGTGGCATGCTACGAGTGTGTTGAATAAAAGCAACTCACCGAGCGCTTAGCATAATCCAAGTATAGCATAAGACAAGGTGCCCGCCGTCCATAGTGAGACATAGTCGTAACAATTTTCTTTGCCCTAAGCATTTGAGTTTCCTTGGATTAACAGCCATTATTTTGCTCCTAATTGGTAAAATGAATGGTAGAAATTCTAATATAAATTTACTGTTAATATGAGTACTTCTCATTGAAAATTCCCGAGCAGTCTGTTGAAAACTATCTACGCCGGTGCTGTGTTGTTAAAAACAGGCTTGAGATGCACTTTATCACGCATAAATTGCACTTTTTCAAAGTAGATTGCTCTATTCCCGGACGGTCTGTTAGATAATTCTGACGATTGATATGCATGAAAATAATGTATTAGGTATCTTATACACCAGTTGTATAGACAATACTTATTTTCTATCCACATTTATATTAAGGTAAAACGATGGATAAAAGCGCAAAATTAATTTCTGGTTTATCATCGTAGCATTTCTGGGTTACTGTTGATACAGAATCTGTATTCGCAATACACGCAAGTAGCCCATTCCACACAGTCGCCTTCAAAGCTGCTGGAGCAGGGAAGTGTTGCTGAAATTGCGATTACTGAGCATCAGATCTTCCGGTACGCTGAAGGGAAAAAAATGCGGATGGCTTTAAGGACTTTGTTACCACTGGTGGAACCCGAATTGGCAGCTGGACAAGCACAATGTAGTTTATGCCGAAATCGTACAGGTAACCTGGCGCGCTGATTTACTTTCTGGATTGTGCCAATGGCGATTTTTGTTGGTATCTGGCTGTTTGTCATCCGCCGCATGGAGAGCGTGGCTGGGCGGCGGATTGATGTCAATCGGCAAAAGCCACGCCAAGGTGTTTGTAGGAGAAGGAAACTAAAGTGACCTTTGATGATGTGGCCGGCGTCGATGAAGCTAAAGAGGAACTGGTAGAAATTATCAATTTCCGCCAAGAATCCGGTGGATTTGGCCGCCAAGCGGGCGCGCAACCAAGGGCATCCTGCTGGTGGGCCCCCGGTACTGGAAAAACATTGGTGGCGCTGTGGCAGGCGAAGCTGGCGTACCATTTTCTCCATCTCCATTCAGAATTTGTTGAAATGTTTGTCGGTGAGGCAGCCAGAGTGCGTGATCTGTTCGCGGGCGCGGCAAATGGGCCCCGGCGATTATTTTTATTGATGAACTGGATGCGCTGGGGCGTGCTCGTGGCGCATGGACTGGGCGGCGGGCATGATGAGAAAGAACAAACACTGAACCACCATTACTGGCAGAACTCGATTTGTTTGATCCCAGCAGCGGCATTGCAGTCGCTTGGCGGCAACCAACCGCCGGAAATTCTTGATCCCAGCATTGTTGCGTGCCGGCCGGTTTGACCGCTTCAGTGCTGGTGGATCGGCCTGATAAAATCGGGCGTGAGCAAATTCTGGGCCGTTCACGCGAAAAAGTGAAACTGAATCTGATGTCGCACCAATGGGACGCTTTAACCCCGGTTTTACCGGCAAAGGTGTGCGGAGCGGATTTGGCAATCCTACCACCAGCCATTTTTGTCGCTGGCACGGCGTGCTGCTGCTTCGGTGACGATGGATGATTTCAATAACGCCATCGAGCGTATTGTAGCCGGTCTGGAGAAACGTAACCGTCTATTGAATCCTGAAGAACGCCGCAAGCGGCGTCTTCGTTACGGAAACAGCACAATGGTTGCATTGGCATTACCCGACCGACGAAATTCACAGCAGTATCCATCATTCCACGTGGTGTTGGTGCATTGTTGAAAGCACCATACAGCGTCCTACCGAAGATCGTTTTCTGATGATCCGTGGAACTGTTGAAAATGGCGGCATTGCTGGCGGACGAGCGGCGGTGAGCAAGTGGTGTTTCGCGAGGTGTCTACTGGCGCGGCAGATGATCTGGTACGCGCTACAAAGATACCGCCCGCGCTATGGTGCTGCGTTACGGCATGAGCGAGGCACTAGGTAATGTGGCTTATGAATCGGGAACAATCCTCACTCCCGCAACCACACCGATAAGTCGCGGAACCAGCGGCGCCGAAGAAACTGCCAACAAGATCGATATTGCGGTGCGTGTGCTGGTTGATCACGCCCTGGAGCGTGCAATCATTATACTTCAGATCAATCGCGCTCGCTTTGATCATACCGTTGAAGAGTTACCTGAAACGCAAACCCAATCAACCCTGAAATTATCAAGCTCAAGCAGGCGATTATTTCGCAAAGGATTCCAACTAACGCGCAGTGACAGAAGTGCGCGCAAAGTAGATCAAACAGTGCAGTCCGTGGAGGGTCTTTATTTGATACTGTCCTCTATTGCATCCAGCATCATTCCTATTAGTTTAAATCCAGTTAGTTTTGTGATTTCTTACATGTCGGGCTGGTGACAACAAATTTCACGTTAAATAATCGCCAATGACATCCAGTCCTGCCAGCATTAAGCCGTGTTTGATTAATTCAGGTCCGAGAAATTCTGCGATTTCCTTGTCGCGTTCTGACAATGGCTGTGTTTTCCCGTGCCAGCAGCCAGATTTCGCCGCGTTTCACCAGTTTCCGGACGCATGCCGCAGGTACGCTTTGCCTGACGAGTAATATGCGCTTATCTCCTGAGCAATTTCAGCTTTCCACCGCTGGCGCCGCCGATCGTTCGTGTTCCAGCAATGGCGAAAGCGCTCTGAGAATTACATTGATATTGTGGTCTGCACTTGCATATCAGTTACGCGCGCGCCGCCCATGCCATCGAGTGGTTTTAAATGATACCCTGAATAATCGCACCGAGGAATTCCTGATCAAAATGAGGCTGGTCACCAGGTAGGGCGATGAATTGTGGAAATTTTGCACCGCCAGCTTTTCATTGTGATCACGGATACCGCGGGGGCTGTTGATTACCAATGCACCCTGGGTTTCGGCCAATCTCAGTAGATACCTGCCGTAAAGATATTCCAGATCAAAAGGTGGATCTTTGGGCATCACTATGGCATCAATTCAGAGCGGCGTTG
>JADKHF010000011.1 GCA_016721865.1 Nitrosomonas sp.
TTCACGTTATCGCAATAGAGAAAGAAGATTTTACATTTGACTTGCTGATTGCGATCAATGATTTTATGACGAGGCCCTTTAATCCCTATTGCTTGCAATAGGGATTTTTTTATTCTATCTAGTCGATCACCAACACCGGCTTTATCGCAAGCTGTTGCGTAATCGTGTTGGCCGCCAGCTTAGCAACAACCTGATCTTGGTAGGGGCCGGCATGAATTTTGTACAAACCATTATTCCTGGTAATACTGACTGTATCGTTTTAGCCACGGAAGTTTCTTCCGTATTTGTGTAAGAAAATTATGTGCATTATCCGACGAGCCAAATGCGCCTAGTTGCAGGTAAACCATATTCATTTCTGTATTACTATCAGCAACGGGCAACGATGCCGATGGTTTGGAAACAGCCAGTCTAGTTGGGCCATCGCCAGGCAATATGCTTTCAACCTCAACCTGACCACTGCCACCAGCCAGTATTCCCAGTTTATAAGCTGCTGTATAAGAAAGATCGATTAAACGGCCAGATAGAAATGGTCCACGATCATTCAGACGCACAATCACGGACTTGCCATTCTCCATATTGGTTACCCGGACATAGCTGGGCAAGGGCAGCGTAGGGTGGGCTGCGGTCATTGCATACATGTCGTAAACCTCTCCCGATGCCGTATTGTTTCCATGATAACGCCGGCCATACCATGAAGCGGTTCCACGTTCTTTATACGGACCCAGCTCGGTCATGGGTTTAAAATATTTCCCTAATGCCACATAAGGTTGCATATTGGCCGGACGTAGCGATTCAGCTCTGGGCACGGCATCTGGAACCAAATGCAGATTAGGCGGTGGATTATCGCCCGGACCATCATCCAGATAATATCCTCCTCCTTTTCTGGCCGCCGGACCAGGACCCGAGTTTGAGTCAGGTTTTGAAGTAGAAGATGCGCTTTTTTGTGGCAACGCGCCATTGTATTGCGGCGTACTGCTGCAAGCTGTCAACAACGCAAAGACCAGTACCGATGCTAATCCAATAACCGGTGTTGATACTATAGACAAATAGTTACAAGTTTTCTGGAACGCGAAATTAGTGTTTGTCATGTTTTGACTAGTTTAGGATGTGTTTGAATACTCATCAAAATACCAAAACCAAGCAACATTGTCACCATGGATGTACCCCCATAGCTGATGAGCGGAAGCGGAACGCCTACAATTGGAAGGATACCACTAACCATTCCCATGTTAACAAAAATGTACGTAAAGAAAGTCAGTGTAATTGATCCAGCAATCAAGCGAGTAAACTGTGTAGAGGCATTAGCCGTAATCACCATGCAACGCGCAATGACTATTAAATATAAGAATAATAGTATGGTATTACCAATGAGGCCGAACTCTTCGGAAAAAACTGCAAAAATAAAATCAGTGCTCTGTTCCGGTAAGAAATCCAATTGGGCTTGCGTGCCATTTTTCCACCCTTTACCAACAATACCACCCGAACCAATCGCAATGGATGACTGTATAGTATGATAACCAGCGCCCAGTGGATCTTGAGTGGGATCGAGCAGTGTCATGATACGTCGGCGCTGGTAGTCATGCATGATTGACCAAAGTATGGGTAGGCTAGCCGCAGCCGATATCACCAATCCGGCAATGATCCGCCAGGATAATCCAGCCAGAAATAATACATAAAAACCGCTGGCCGCGATCAATAATGCGGTACCCAAGTCCGGTTGCCGCAGAATCAACAAAACCGGCAACATTAACAGTACCGTTGCACCAAGATAATCTTTTAAACGTAAGGTGATTTCGTGTTTATCGAAATACCAGGCCATCATCAGCGGTATGGCAATCTTCATCAGTTCGGATGGTTGAATTCTTGTTACCCCGATATTGAGCCAGCGTCTGGCGCCATTGTTAATTTCTCCAAACAACGCAACACCGATCAGCAAGATAAGTCCCAATATATACAAGGGCAGTGCAAGACGCATAATTTGTTGTAAAGGAATATTTGCAACCAGCCACATGATCACCAAGGCCACCAGCATGTTGATTATTTGATTATTGACTTTGCTCATATTTGCGCCTGTGGCACTGTAGAGCACAATCAATCCCACGGCCATTAATGTGAGAATCCCGATCAACAGAAAGCTATCCATGTAGCGTGTGCAATAGTGCCAGATTTTTCTAATTTCTATCATGCTTTGGTTCTGTCAGCTGCCATCTTTGAATAGATTGTTTTTCCAATCGTAAGCCCTACCTCCTTAGAGATGATCATGAACATGCACTTCGGCGGGCTCAATCAATTTTGCAACGGTCGCTTCAGGCGATTTCCCTAACAAATAATAATCAAATACTTGTCTGGCAATAGGCGCCGCGGTTGAACCACCGGTTCCAGTATTCTCGACCAGTATCGCCAGTGCAATTTTAGGGTTCTCTGCCGGTGCATAAGCAATAAACATGGCATGATCGCGGTGTCGCTCATTAATAGACTTTTCATTGTAACGCTCTCCCTGCTTGATGCCGATCACTTGTGACGTACCGGTTTTACCTGCAAAAGTATAGGCCGCATTAGCGCCAGCTTTCGCAGCGGTACCACCAGGGCGGGTAACATCCACCAATGCATTTTTGACCACTTCAAGATTTCTGGGTTTCAGATTCAAGCTGTAGAGCAGCTTTGCAGGAATATCCTCAACATCCCCGGTTTCACTGTTCTGTATCTGTTTAACCAGGCGGGGAAGATAAGCTTTGCCATTATTTGCGATGATCATAGTGGCAAAAGCAAGCTGCAAAGGTGTGGTCAGATTATAGCCCTGACCGATTGCAACAGAAATGGTATCTCCGGCATACCATTTTTGCTTATATCGACTCATTTTCCAGGCAGACGATGGCAGCAGCCCGGATACTTCACCTTCCATATCAATCCCTGTTTTCTTCCCCAATCCAAATTGACCGATGAAGCTGTGTATATTGTCTATCCCCAGGTCATTGGCAAGACTGTAATAATAGGTATCGCATGAAACCACCAACGATTTATACAAGTCAACCCTGCCATGGCCACCCGGTTTCCAATCGCGATAGCGGCGTTCTACACCAGGCAATGAAAAGTATCCGGGGTCACTCATGCTATATTCTGGCGATCGCTTCCCCAGTTCAAGCGCTGCCAATGCCATGAAAGGCTTAAAGGTTGAACCTGGTGGATAAACACCCCGCAGTGCCCGGTTGTTCAGTGGTCTATCAATCGAATTGTTAAGCAGGCTCCAGTTTTCCTGATCAATACCGCCGATAAAAAGATTATTGTCAAAGCCTGGCTTACTGACAAATGCCAACACCTCACCGTTATTTGGATCCAATGCAACCAATGCCCACGACGATCGCCAAAAAGCTTTCTCTGCGGCTTCCTGCAATCCAAGATCTAATGACAGGATCAAATTGTTGCCAGGGATGGACGGTGTACGTGACAGAACGCGAATGGAGCGACCGGCTGCATCGGTTTCTACTTCCTCAAAACCGGTGACGCCATGTAGCTGCTTCTCATAACTCTGTTCAATACCGATTTTTCCAATATGTTGAGAGCCGCGATAATTATTGAGCTCCTCATTACGTTCAAGCTGTTCAAGATCTTGATCATTGATACGGCTGATATAGCCAATGATATGCGATACGATTTCTTTTTCCGGATATTGACGCAGCACACGCGCCTTGATTTCAATGCCAGGAAACCGATAACGATTAGCCGCAAAAGTTGCGATTTCCACATCCGTCAAACGGCTACGAATAGGCAGGCTTTTAAATCGTTTACTTTCCTTCAGCAATTTCTTAAACCGCTGACGATCAGTGGTTGTTATTTCAATAATTGTCGCCAGTTCATCCAGTGCCGCTTCAAGATTCTGGATTTTATTGGGAACTATCTCTAACGTGTAAGCTGAATAGTTCTGCGCCAGGGCCCTGCCATTGCGGTCATAAATCAAGCCGCGATTGGGAACCAGCGGTGAAATGGAAATACGGTTTGCTTCCGCCAGCGTGTGATAGTGTTCTTGTTGAGAAACCTGTAAATAATAGAAACGCACATAGAGTATCAAGAAAAGAACAAGTACAAAACAAGCACTAATGAAGAGACGAATACGAAATTTATGTAATTCGACAGGATGATTTCTCAGCTCTACATCTCGTTTCATAATGCATCTGGATCTGGTTTCTGCTTCAAGAGCATCGTTAAAAGGAATGAGCCTGGCGCCCACAGTAAGGTACCCGTCACTGCTGAAAGAAAGTATCTCCCGTCGGGTAATACTGAACCGTTTGAAGTCGCAACCAGAACAATGACTATCTGCATTATCAATAATATCAAACCAACCTGAGGGGCTTGTTGCATCGAATTAAATAACCGTAATCGCCGCCCGAAGATTAATGTAAGGTAAACAATGACACAATAGGCTAAAGCATGTTGTCCCAGTATACCGGTGTTGCCGACATCCATCATTAGTCCCATGCCGAAAGCCACACTCATTCCCATTTTATGCGGGTAATTAATATTCCAATAGGCTATTGATATCGCAACGAAATCAGGACGGAATATTAATATCCCCTTGCAATGGCAGGAAATTAAGAATCAAAGCCACAACTAAACTAGCCGCAATAAACCAATTACTGGCAGGAACATACACATCCTGTCCAAAGTAATTATCTTTATTTGACCTGTCGTCTTTATTTCTTTCCGGATTCAATTGCGGGCAGCTCTAAAACATCATTGGATTCCGATTGCACCAGGGACAGGATTAAAACCTGCCGGTTCCGATCCACACCGGCAATGGGTGTACTGATAATCTGGGCAAAATCACCCGTTGGATCCCGTTCAATTCGCTGCACCGTTGCAACAGGAATACCGGGAGGATAGACCCCGCCGATTCCAGAAGTAACCAGCAAATCACCTTGCTGAATATCTGTATTAACAGAAAGATAACGTAACTCCAGTTGGTTATTTTTACCAGTGCCTGACACGACAGAGCGTAAACTATTACGTACAACTTGCACGGGAACGGAGTGATCTCTGTCGGTAAGCAATGTAACTTCAGATGACCAAGGATATAACTGCGTAATTTGTCCAACAATGCCTTTATCATCAATGACTGCCTGGCCGAGTTGAATATGATGTTGACTGCCTCTATTCAAGGTAATTTTATGATTGAATGGATCACGCGGGGTATACAGAATTTCAGCCAGAACCGTCTTGGTTCTGGTCTTGGTTCTGGTTTTGGTTTCAATTCGCTGCACCGCTCCGAGTAACTGGCGTAAGTGAATATTCTCAGCTTCCAGTGAATGTAATTTTAGTAGTTGCTCCCGATTCTCGAGATATAACAGTCTCAGTTTTATGTTTTCTTCCAGCAAGTAGAAACTGGCTATAAACTCCTCCACTTGATCATAAATATTGGCTGGGATATAGGCAATCTTCTGCAATGGAAAAATAACCACACCGATAGCCTGACGCAATTGCGGAAAATATTTGAAACGCGTATCTCCAACAATGAGCAAACAGGATAACAAAGCGAAAACAAACAGCCGTGCAAACGGACCTGGGCCATGTCTGAAAAACTGAGGAGCTGTTTCCATTACGTCCAGTATTTACGAATCTGATTTTGTGTATGAGTCAGTCTATAAAGGACATCTCTAAAAATCCAAATTTCGTTACAACACTTTGTCGCTCGCAAAAAATGTTTACTTACATATCAGACATATGCTGCGTCACCATTTTTTGTTCACGCCTCGTTTTGTTTAGAGCTTTAAATTTTTAGAGATCCCCTAAAGTAAGAAAAAATGATTAATAGTTCAATTTTTTAGTCACGGGCAAAAATACCAACCGACCGATCCATGTTTTCCAAAGCAATGCCAGCCCCCCGCACCACACAGGTCAGGGGATCATCGGCGACAATTACGGATAAACCGGTTTCTTCCATTATCAAACGCTCAATATCACGTAACAAAGCGCCGCCACCCGTCATGACCATGCCTTTGTCGGCAATATCCGAACCTAATTCCGGCGGGGTATGTTCCAGAGCCGATTTAACCGCGCTGACAGTACTGTTCAGAGGTTCCGCCAGTGCCTCCAGAATCTCATTACTGGAAATAGTGAAGCTACGCGGTATTCCTTCTGCAAGGTTGCGGCCTTTCACTTCAATTTCCCGTACTTCAGATCCTGGAAAAGCTGAGCCAATTTCCTTTTTGATGATTTCTGCGGTAGGTTCGCCAATTAACATCCCCATAGTTGCGGCGGATATAATTGATGATTGCTTCATCAAATTTGTCTCCCCCACACGCACAGAATTAGAATAAACAATACCGCCCAATGAGATGACGCCGACTTCCGTGGTACCCCCTCCAATGTCAACCACCATGGAACCGGTAGGAGACTCAACAGGCATATCAGCACCCAATGCTGCTGCCATGGGCTCTTCTATCAATTCAACTTTGCGGGCACCGGCACCGTAGGCGGCTTCACGAATTGCGCGGCGTTCCACCTGAGTGGATCCATAAGGCACACAAATCACAATACGCGGATTGGCTGAAAACAAACGGGGGGATTCACTTTCCGGATAAACATCTTGAGCATCTGCTCAGTCACGGTAAAATCCGCAATCACCCCATCTTTCATCGGGCGGATAGCCGTAATATTACCCGGTGTGCGGCCCAGCATTTGCTTGGCTGCGAGACCGACTTGCTGAATCATTTTCTTGCCATTGGCTCCGCTTTCTTCACGGATTGCTACTACAGAGGGTTCATCCAACACGATTCCTTGGCCGTGGACATATATCAGCGTATTCGCTGTGCCCAAATCAATCGCCATATCTGTTGAGAAATAGCTTCCAAGAATATTATTGTTCAAGAAATTAAACATAGTGGCAGAATCCGTTATTAGTAAATATGATGAGCGCGAATAATTATTAAAACCATTAAAAAATAATACGCCGGTTAAACGGGGCATGATACCCTAATACTTATTTGAATATAAGGTTACCCATATAAAATGACTTTGTCTGTTAGCGATGTAAAACGTATAGCTGATCTTGCTTATATTGAGATTGATGAAGATCAAGCAAAAGAAACTTTGAATCAGTTATCCGGAATTTTCAATCTGATTGAAACCATGCAAGCAGTCGATACATCAACAGTAGAACCCATGTCTCACGCCCAAAGTGTCGCACAACGCTTACGTGATGATGAGGTCACTGAAACCGACCAGCGCGAATTGTATCAGTCCATAGCACCACAAGTCGAAGCTGGTCTTTATCTGGTTCCACAAGTTATTGAATAGACTAAAAACCACTTCAACAAAGTGAACCGGAAGAACTATCTTAGAATTTAAAAACGATAATTATACGCAACATTTTATTTTTCTCTATCAGTAAATGCCATGTTTAATGCCAGTCTTAAACAGCTCTCGCTTCAGCTTGCCGAAAAAAAGATTTCCAGCACTGAACTAACAACAGAATTTCTCAATCGAATCAAGGCGCTTAATCCTGAATACAATGCGTTTATTACAGTTAATGAAGAAATAAGCCTTGCGCAAGCACAAGCCGCGGACAAAATCCTCGCTTCCGGTCAAGCGGGCCAATTGACGGGAATTCCCATTGCTCAGAAAGATATTTTCTGTACCAAAGGTTGGCTGACCACCTGCGGCTCAAAAATGCTGTCGAATTTTGTTTCGCCGTATGATGCCGGCGTCATTGAACGTTTCAATCAAGCAGGGGCGGTCAATATCGGCAAGACCAACATGGATGAATTTGCCATGGGGTCGAGCAATGAAACTTCATTTTATGGGCTCGTAAAAAACCCATGGGATGTTACTGCAGTGCCTGGCGGCAGTTCAGGTGGCGCGGCTTGCGCTGTTGCAGCAAGACTGGCACCTGCGGCAACCGGCACCGATACCGGCGGCTCCATTCGTCAGCCCGCTGCATTGTGCGGCATTTCAGGAATCAAACCGACGTACGGACTGGTATCCCGCTACGGCATGATTGCCTTCGCCTCCAGCTTGGATCAGGGCGGACCCATGGCAAAATCGGCAGAAGATCTGGCGCTGCTGCTGAACGTCATGGTCGGATTTGATCCGCGCGACTCAACAAGTCTGCAACGGGACACCGAAGACTACGCACGGGATCTGCAAAAACCTCTAACGGGTCTTCGCATTGGCCTGCCGAAGGAGTATTTCGCCAAAGGCATGAGCAAGGATGTCGAAAGCGCAATTGAAAAAGCATTGGATGAATACCGCAAACTGGGTGCAGAAACGGTGGAAGGCTCGCGGCCGAACGCACCGCTGGCGATTCCCGTTTATTACGTGCTGGCGCCTGCCGAGGCGTCGAGCAATTTATCCCGTTTTGATGGCGTTCGCTATGGCCATCGCGCAAAATCGTACAGTGATCTGGCCGACATGTACCGCAAATCACGCGCAGAAGGTTTTGGCGCGGAAGTGAAACGGCGTATTCTGATCGGCACCTACGTGTTATCGCATGGTTATTACGATGCCTATTATATCAAAGCACAAAAGCTACGCCGCCTGATCGCGCAGGATTTTGCTGAAGCCTACAAACAATGCGACATTATCATGGGGCCCACCACCCCCACCGTTGCCTTTAATCTTGGAGAGAAAAAAGCGGTGATCCAATCCAGATGTATTTATCGGACATTTATACCAGCGCGGCTAATCTGACCGGAATGCCGGCCATGTCGATTCCGGTCGGCTTTGGCGATAAAAACCGGCCGGTCGGTTTGCATATCATTGGCAATTACTTCAGCGAAGCGCAAATGCTGAATGTCGCGCACCAATATCAACTGGCAACCGGCTGGCATACGCAGTCGCCCGTTTAAACCAATCGTTCATTTCTGAAAATATCAATTTAGTCGGAAAATACATCATGCAGTGGGAAATTGTCATCGGTCTTGAAGTACATGCTCAACTTTCAACGCAATCCAAAATTTTCTCAGGTTCTTCCACCGCCTATGGCGCAGCACCGAATACCCAGGCAAACGTAATCGATCTGGCACTGCCGGGCGTTTTGCCGGTACTCAATAAAGGCGCGGTGGAACGAGCGATTAAGCTGGGACTATCGGTGGGGGCAAAAATCAACTCGCCTTCCATTTTCGCGCGTAAGAATTACTTTTACCCCGATTTGCCGAAAGGCTATCAAATCAGTCAATACGAATTGCCGGTAGTGCAAGGCGGTAACATTCAGATTCAAGTCGATGGCACTGAAAAGAACGTCCGCCTGACCCGCGCGCATTTGGAAGAAGACGCCGGAAAATCGCTGCACGAAGATTTTCATGGCATGAGCGGCATTGATCTGAATCGCGCTGGCACGCCATTGCTGGAAATCGTCTCCGAACCGGACATGCGCAGCAGCGCGGAAGCCGTGACGTATGCAAAAACATTGCATGCACTGGTGCGCTGGATCGGCATTTGCGACGGCAACATGCAGGAAGGCTCATTCCGCTGCGATGCGAATGTCTCAGTGCGCCCACGCGGCACGGAAAAACTCGGCACGCGCTGCGAGATCAAGAATCTGAACTCATTCCGCTTTCTGGAAAAAGCCATCGATTATGAAGCCAGAAGACAGATTGAAATCCTTGAAGACGGCGGTTCGATCCGGCAGGAAACCCGTCTGTATGATGCCAACAAAGACGAAACACGCACCATGCGCACCAAGGAAGACGCCAACGACTACCGTTATTTCCCCGATCCGGATTTATTGCCGCTGGAAATTCCGCAAAGCTGGATTGATCAAATCAAGCAAACCTTGCCGGAATTGCCGCAAGCGCGGCGGGATCGTTATGTTTCCGCGTTTGCATTGTCCGCCTATGACGCTTCCGTGCTGACCAGTTCTCGCGAAATGGCCGATTATTTTGACGCCACACTCAAGCAATTACCCGCACAAGCCAAACTGTGCGCCAACTGGATTATGGGTGAGATCAGCGGGCAATTGAATAAGGAAGGCATCGAAATGACCGCCTGCCCGATCACCCCTGCGCAACTCGCCGCACTGCTCACGCGCATCAGTGATGGCACCATTTCCGGCAAAGCCGCCAAGACGGTATTTGAAAGCATGTGGAATGGCGAGTTGGACAAAAATGTCGATGCAATCATTGCCGCCAAAGGACTGAAGCAGATTTCCGACGACAGCGCCATTGAGAAACTGGTCGATCAGGTGCTGGCCGCCAATGCGCAACAAGTCGCCGATTATCGCAACGGCAAGGAAAAAGCCTTCAATTCACTGATCGGTCAGATTATGAAAGCCACCCAGGGTAAAGCCAATCCGGCGCAAGTAAACGCCATTCTGAAAAAAAAGCTGGATGGATAAAGCAGTCGCGTGATTGATTGAGATTGCATCAAACAGTATTGACATCACATAAGGCTATCTATCACAAAGAAAAGCATCAGAGCAAAACTGGAAGTAATTGCGATAAGGACTTTGTGGCAATTTGACTACCCGCCTGATATGCAATCTCTGGCTACTGAAATTGTGCTGAAACAGCCAGAAATGGTCGCCGATGCGCCGACAACTTGAGCAAATAAGAAGACATGCAGAGTCGTATAGCTGACCCAAATTATAGTGTTATACTCAGCAGCCTGTTGTACGCTTGCAGGAAACGGCTGATTCAATATCTGAGGCTGAATTCCTGTGTGCATGGATAATACCGGACACCCAATAAAAAAGACGCAACGATTTCTTCTATTCCTGTTATTGCAATCTTCAACCCGTAAATATGATGCTGACATCCGTTGTAACCACATCCATCAATCATGCTTTACGCGGAGAAAGCTGGGCATGCAAACAACTGCAATCTTTTACCGGAAAAATAACTTGTATCCGGATTCCTCCTTTGGTTAATTTCAGTCTGCTGATTGATGCAGAGGGTGAAGTACAACAAGTAAATAATAGTGAGAGTAGAGATATGAGTGCAGATACGACACTCACGCTGTCTCCGTTGATTCTGCCCCGATTGCTTGCCCAAGAATCCAGCGCATTCGAGCTGATAAAAATCAGCGGCGATCAATCTTTTGCTGCTGAATTAATCAATATTGGCAAGCAGATTAATTTGAGCGCGCTTTTTGCGCATGATCTGAGCACAGCCATTGGTGATATACCGGCGCATCGAATCACACAAGCCGGCAAGTATCTTATGCAATGGCAGGCAGAAAATGTTAATCACATTTCTCAGGCATTAGCCGAATACTGGACGGAAGAAAATCTTTTTTTAACAAAAAATGCTACTGGCCATCAGTTTAGTGAAGAAGTAAAGAATTTACAGATCAACACCGAACAACTGGAGCAACGTTTAAACCGACTAACCCAGCGAAGCACCTTAGCGAGCGAGTAATTAAACGAAGCGTATTTTTCTCTCGAATAGCTGAACCAATGGATACTTGTAGAAAAACAAACGTGTGCAGTTTTAACCGCCCCTTAGATTCTATTGCTCGTCTCCAATTTTTTTATAATCCATGCGCCTATTTCGCCTTCTAAAAATACAATACGTTGCTTTCCAATTCGGATTAGACGAATTTGTTCTGAGCCATAGCCGGTTGAAATTCCTACGAGTGATTGTTAGAACGTTAACTTTCTGGCGGAAACTGGACAAGCCGCGCGGAGAAAGATTACGGCTGGCTCTGGAAGCATTGGGACCAATCTTTGTTAAATTCGGCCAAATGTTGTCCACCCGGCGCGATCTTTTACCCCAGGATATCGCTGATGAATTGGCTAAGCTTCAAGATCAGGTACCGCCTTTTCCTTCAGAAGTTGTCATATCATCACTGGAAAAAGTATATGGCAAAAAAATCAATGAAATATTCCTTAAGTTTGATGAAATACCCATAGCCAGCGCATCGGTGGCACAGGTCCATTTTGCCGTGTTGCATGATGGAACCGAAGCTGCGGTAAAAATATTACGCCCTAATTTAGCGCCGATCATTATGCACGATGTTGCGCTGATGGATACAGGTGCATGGTTGGCCGAAGCACTTTGGCTAGATGGAAAGCGTTTGGAATTACGCCAGGTAGTCTCAGAGTTTGCCCGGCATCTGGATGATGAGCTGGATTTCATGCGTGAAGCGGCTAATTGCAGCCAGTTACGCCGCAATTTTCTTGATTCTCCCCTGTTATTTGTCCCTGAAGTTTATTGGGATTACTGCCGCAACAGCGTGATGGTCATGGAGCGTGTCAAAGGCACGCCGATCAGCCATGTCAACGAGTTACGAGAACAAGGTATTGATATTCCACAATTGGCGCGTGTCGGCGTGGAAATATTCTTTACACAAGTGTTCAGAGATGGCTATTTCCATGCCGATATGCATCCGGGAAATATTTTTGTTGGCGCAACTGGCCAGTATATTGCGGTTGATTTTGGCATTATGGGAACACTGAGCGATGAAGACAAAAATTACCTGGCACAAAACTTTCTGGCTTTTTTCCGCCGTGATTATGGGCGAGTCGCACAAGCACACGTTGAAGCTGGATGGGCACCCAAAGATACCCGGGTAGACGATTTTGAATCCGCCATACGTGCTGTCTGTGAACCGATCTTTGACAAACCGTTGAAAGAAATCTCGTTCGGACGAGTCCTTCTGCAATTATTCCAGGCCTCACGGCAATTTAATGTAGAAATCCAGCCGCAATTGGTTTTACTGCAAAAAACACTGCTAAATATCGAAGGCCTTGGCCGTGATCTGGATCCTGATCTGGATCTCTGGAAAACAGCCAAACCGTTTCTAGAGAACTGGATGGCCGAACAAATCGGCTTTCGTGGATTAGCCAGCCGGATACAAAAAGAGGCACCCAATTGGGCAATCATCCTGCCGGAATTTCCCCGCCTGATACATCAGGCTCTGGCTGAAAAGCGCAGTGATATGCTGGAAAAAAGAATGACTGATCTGGTCATTGAAGAGAAGCGCCAAAACCGTCTACTTGCCCTCATCGCAATCTTATTGGCTGGATTGCTCGCTTGGCAAATATTTCGCTGATTTACAACTCGCAACCTATTGAGATGTAAATTTAAAAACCTGATATCGGTCTTTAATTCTTTATCTAGAACCTGCTTTTATGCGCGCTTGGAGCGCCATTCCCCAGTCTCCAGGACGATAGAGAACATCCCTGATTTTTTCATTGTGCTTCGTATCGAACTTCCTGAACATCCACCACCATCCGTCTTCTAAGTGTTCATCCGGCGAGCCAGGAGGAAAGGTCGCGATCGAGCAGCCGGGAAAGTTTCAGAACGTCGGGAGCAAGCGTCTCACGAATGACAGCTACCATCTCTTGTGTGAGCGGTTCTGGAGAGGCCGGAACATTGTTCCATCTCGTCACGCGCTTGATAAGGCTTGGCAACTTGGAACCGTCCCGTGTGTACTTGCGGCTGCGACGCTGCAGCGTGTTAAGCATCTTGCCGCCGCGCATCACCGGAACGAAGAGCATACGCTGCAACCAGCGGTACCGGTACATCCGGCTTCCATATCTCCGCTCGAAATGTATCTGCCCGTCATAGTCGACATCGAGGAACTCGAGGGCGCGCCGGTAGACACCGAGCGGATCGGCGAGAAGATCGTCAAAGACGATGACGTGCGACCGCTCGCGTCCAGCGATGGCGAAAAGCCGCTCTATCTGCGCGCCGAGCATCGCGACCTGGCTGTACATCAGCAACCGGGCATCAAGGCAATCCCGCGGGACTCTCTCCCCGTGCGTGCGTTCCTGTTCTAGCATCCAGGCCTGACCGAAATCCGGCTCGTCCTCTTGCAGCAAGAAGAGCATCTTCAGGTGATACGAAGGCAGCATCGCAAGTGGATTGCGCACAAGCGCGATGAAACGCGCGTCCGGATTGAACCGTAGTATCCGTTCAAGAGACTCGGGCTGGTAAAGGTACGACACCGATCCCTCGCCCGCCAAGCGATGTGGGGCAGCATAGTGGCCGAAATAGCGGTCAAGGTAATCCAGCTTGAGGTCGCTCGCGGCGGGATCCGCGCTGAGCAACGTGAAATAGTGGGTTTCCTTCGGTCGCGAGAAGCAGATCTGCGGGTTGCGTGCGAGCCAGCGGCAGAACGAGGTAGTGCCACAGCGTGGCGCGCCCACCACGAAGAAATCTGGAAAATGGGGAGTCTGGATCATCTGTGAGTATCGAGTGGTTCAGCACGCCGGCTGAAGTGCCTGGTTCCAAATGGACAGGCGGTAAATCTATCGGTTACTAGTATCAGTGAGATAGACCGTTGATCTTCAAAAAACAACCGGTACACCAGCACACCGATTCGCCTGTAATTCAAGAACGGATAATGCATAACATCCTTTATTTTCGATCAGTTATTGACCGGGATCTGCTTCTCTACAAGAAAAATTTCTCAGCATTATATCAGACAGAATGGCATCCTCGCGCTTAGGAAAAAAACTCCTATCGTTCATCCTCTTCTACAAAAATCATTTCTCGGTGATCTCCACGTTATGTTGCCTGATAAAGCGTATTTAAAAAATTCCAAATGGAGTAGCCTTGTCATAGTTAGCGGTATACGCTCATACTTCTTGGATCACAACCTGAACTTTTCTGTGCACATTTGAAAGAAATGCATGCAGGTGGGATTTATTATCCTGCAAATCAAAAGAATGCGGCAAATACGCCCAAAATAACTGATCTTTTACGATTGTCAGTGTGTAGTGTAGTAATATTAAAGCAGGTTTTATTTTAGTTTTTCAGAGTAGCGGAGAGCGGCATATACAAAAAATTTAATCTGGTAATCTTCGTAATATGAGTGATGGAGATTCAAGAAAGAACATAATCATTTTCACAGATCACAAAGGAGAAATATAATGGTAAGACTAGCAACAATTTTATTGGGATCGATGTTACTAGCGGCGTCATTGATGGCACAGGCCGGAAGTCAGATTGACCGGGAAGTAGATGCTGCGCTAGCGGAGCTTTACAGAACAACCCCCTCGGCTAAGGATCTGGCGAAACACGCGAAAGGTATCCTGGTGTTTCCAAGTATTGTCAAAGCTGGATTTATTGTAGGGGCTCAGTATGGAAAAGGCGCTATGCGAAAAGGCAGCAAAACATCAGGCTATTATAACATCGTTGCTGGTTCATATGGACTTCAAGCTGGCGCACAGTCATTCAGTTATGTTTATGTTTTCCTGAGCGGCTCTGCGCTTTCTCAGCTCGACTCAAGTAGTGGATTTGAAATCGGCGTAGCCCGAGTGTCGTTGTTCTAGATGAGGGTATGGCTAGATCATTAACGACTACGACGATGAGACACGATGTCTATGCATTCGTGTTTGGTCAGGAGGGTTTGATGGCTGGGATGGGTTTGCAGGGATCGAAAATCACGCGGGTCAATCCTTGATTTAATCGAGAGTGAATACCAGCGATTTTATCTGTATTTGCAGCATCATCTCGCTGTAAGGTACAAAGTAATAGTGATACAATGCTTCGAATAATGCTCATAATGAGCAATTACATCAGAAAGTTTCGGGTGTATTTCGGAAATTTAACGAAGTGCGCAATCTTTTTCACGGTTCACAAAGGAGAAATGCAATGGTGAGATTAGCAACTATTTTATTGGGAACGATGTTACTTGCGGCACCGGCAATGGCGCAGAATACAGATTTGAGCAGTGGCGACGCAAACATGGAGATCTTTATACAGAAGATCAAGGCGGACAAAAAGTTGCTGGTCGCCAGCAATATGGACCTTACCGATGCGGAAGGCAAGAAATTCTGGCCGCTGTACGATGCATATCAGAAGGAACTATGGCAAATCAATGAACAACTTGGAAAAACAATTAATGATTATGCTGAGCATACAACGCCGGCAAGGGTACGATCCCGGAAGAAACAGCCAAGAAACTGTTGAAAGAGGCATTATCGGTGGAAGAAGCGGAACTCAAACTCAAGAAGACCTATGTGGACAAGATCGGAAAAATCCTTCCAGCGACAAAAACTGCCCGTTACTACCAAATCGAAAATAAAATCCGGACCGTTTTCAAATTGGAATTGGTCAAGGAGATTCCTCTGGTTTATTGAGCGTGGTTCACGTTAATTCTGTTTCTCAAAACCACCCACCTTGATGGTAGGTTTAACCCACAGCGAGCGCTTTGTACATTCAAAGGAAATTACAGAGGGCGCAATCATGCAGAGAAAGATCAGTGTCATCTCGTATTAATCAAGCCTGAAAAACCATATCAATCGCCATCCTGGATCAGCAGCTTCAAAAAGGTGGTGTGTTTTAATAGAAACAAAATCAAGCGAATTGATTCTCCATCAAAGAACTGGCGAAGCGTGCAGTTTTCGGCACGAAAAGAAGAACCCAGAATGGCAAGCAGCCATAAGCAGGTTAATGCGATCACTGATAGCGCCTTTCAGGTAGTTCCTCACCATTCGATAATCCGAATTCAGGTCGCCGATAATGGGCTCAATCGCTGCACGCCTCCTGCACTGTTTTCGCTTCTTGTCTTTCTGGTACCGGGTATCCTTTTTTAACAAGCTGTTGAGACACGTTTTCGAAGCAGCCGATACAAGGCAAAAACTTTGCGTAATAAATGAGCATTTTTGGCCTTTTTTAACACTGTGGCGGCAACGCGGATAGTTTTTCATTTTGCCTGTTAATCACCATTTCGACCAGAAAAAACATAAATATTTTCACATTTCCGGTCATCATGACTACTCAAAAAAATGATATATTTCCACTCCATATCATATTGTTACGTATATTTCAGAAACGACCATTTATTTAATTGGGCAAACAGCTATCCTGTGCTTTAGGATTTCTCATTTAACCCCAATCTTTCCATCCGGTAACGCAGTGATCTGACAGTGATGCCCAATATTTTAGCTGCTTGTGTTCGATTGTATCGACTCTGATCCAATGCTCTTATAATAGAATCCCTTTCAAGTTGATCAAGAAAATCCTGCAGGGGCAAAGCTTGATCCAAACTAATGGGTAGCAAGTTGCCAGTATTTTGTGGAATTTCTCTGGCTTTATTGGGTAATTGCAGCCCTTCTTTACCAATCTGCTTATCAAAACAAAGTGCTAGTGTTCTCTCAAGTATGTTTTCAAGTTCACGTACATTACCAGGATAATCATAATTCATAAGCATCGCCAGTGCATCTTTCTTCAGACTGCAAGCAGGCCTTGCGGCTTCACGGCATATCTTTGCTAGAACTGCATCTGCTATGAGCGGAATATCTTCACGCATTTCACGTAGCGATGGCATGGTCAATTCAATTACATTCAGACGATAGTATAAATCCTGCCGGAATTGTCCGGTTTCAACACAATTACCAAGCTTCTTGTGTGTGGCGCTGATAATACGCACATCAATATTTTTTTCTTGCGAATCCCCGATTCTTCGCACTTGTTTTTCCTGGATTACCCTAAGCAGTTTAACATAGCCCGGTGGCAAATCCAGCAACCTCATCAAGAAACAACGTTCCACCATTTGCTGTCAGGAAAAACCCATCATGCTCTTTATCAGCACCAGTGAAAGCACCTTTCTTATAGCCGAAAATTCACTTTCCATCAAATTTTCTGGAATAGCGCCGCAGTTGACAGCAACAAACGCTTGTTTATGACGAGCACTTCTTTCATGAATCATTCTGGCGGCCAGCTCCTTACCACTGCCTGATTCACCGCTGATATAAACAGAAGCCTGACTGCGGGAAAGTTTGTCTATGGTTGCGCGTAGCTGACGCATGGGTTGGATTCCCCTAACAATACGCGCCGATTCGATTGGGATTGGGATTGGGATTGGGATTGGGATTGGGATTGTGATGCAAGTTCAGTTTGTATGGGCGGCAAGCTTAAGGCTGATTTAACTAAATCCCGCAACTGTTTTAAAGAAACCGGTTTCGGCAAATAATCAAAAGCTCCGGCTTTAAGTGCAGCAACGGCATTTTCTGCAGTACCATAAGCTGTTATAACGGCAACAGGCAGATCAGCACAATGATTTCCAATATATTTGACCAGATCCAACCCTTCTCCATCAGGCAGACGCATGTCCGTAAGGCATAACTGAAACTGACGTGATTGTAAAAACTGCTTTGCGTCACCGATACACTTTGCACTGGAAACCTCCAATCCCATGCGCGCTAATGTCAGTTCGAGCAACTCGATAATATCAGGCTCATCATCCACAATCAGTATACTGGGAACTGAAACCCTCCTCAGTGGATTAACTATTGATCCGTTATCTATAAGCATGGCTGACGGCTTTTGCAGATTATCCTGAATTGCCCGCCCGGAGAACCCTCAATATAATCAAGCGATGCATGATTGGTTTCACACAATTCACGTGCAATGTATAAACCCAGACCTGTGCCGCCAGCTGCGGTAGTAAAAAAAGGCTCAAAAATCTGTTTTGCTTGTTTTATGTCTACACCTTGACCATCATCAATTACATTCAGAAAAACATTATTTTCATTTGTCGCTGCAGAAAGTTCGATGTGAATACTGCCACTTTGCTTACGGCAATGTCTCCATGCATTCCGGCATAAATTCCTGATATCTGATTCAGATGACCGCGATCAAAACTAATCAAATAATTCTTTGAGCCATCGAGTATGAATACATTCGTATTGATTTTCTCAGTATGACAAAATTCTTCAAGAAATTTTTTAATAAATTCATGTATCTCAATAATTTCAAATTTTGAAATATTACGCCGGTTCAGTTGCAAAACATCCTGAACTATCTTGTTTAGACGTTGCGTATTATCACAAATGATACGCACGAGACGAGGATTCGTATTATTATCAAGCTGTTCCTCTTCCAGAAGTTCGGCAGCATGATTAATCGCGGAAAGCGGATTACGAATTTCATGCGCAATGTTCGCCGTCAGGCGACCCAGTGCTGCAAGTTTTAATTGCTGTAGCTGCGCCTGTATGCGTCCCATATCTTCGAGAAAAATAACGACGCCATTACGAAAATTCCCTTGAATCGAAAGAAAGCGTGTTCGAACCAATGCATTACTATGCGCTAACCGTAACAAATCAAAACTAATATTGCTGCCTCCTTGCCAGCTTGCAAGCCTATCAGTTATTTCAGGCACATAATCCGATAATCTGAGCAATTCAGTCTTACCGGAAGATGGTTTCATATCCAGCAGCTTCTCAGCATAGGTATTACGTTGCCGAATGTTCCCATCCTTATCCACGACCAGCACACCTTCCTGTATATCCTGAATTACTAGTTGATTGACTTGCGCCATGTTTTTCAAATCAATTCCACGTTCTTCTGCAAGCTGCTCACTGGCCAAAATATGTTTAGCAAGTTGATAGGCCAACCAGGCAACTGCAAAGTACGCCATACTCAATAGACCGGCATGTAAGTATTGGGCAGAATAGAAATCAATCGTGAATAAGGAATAGGTTTCTTGTAACAGCAAACTAATGGTTGCAATCGCTGCAAAGAATAGCGCTAACCGACCACGACTGATTAACCCCGCTGCCGCTAGCGATACCAATAGCAAAACGCCTAAACCGCTTTGTAGACCTCCACTGGCAAAAAGCATAATAGAAATGAAAACAATATCAATAACGACTTGTATGGTTAGCTGCGAATTAAAATCAGGAGAGCGCAATTTGATTAGCAGCATGGATATGCTACTGCAAAAAACATGACACAAGCCCGCATAAATAAACAGCGGGTAGTGATAAGAACCAAAACTGGCAAACTCAAATCTCCACGTAACAATCAACAGTCCACTGCCAATCATTAACCGGTAAATATTGAAATAATAAAGGGAATGCCAGTATTGGTCAGTATATTTAAGCACTGTTATTCCGAAATTAAATGGCCAGAATACTGAATTTTTTATTTGTGATGAATAAGTTGACACAGCAGTCGAATCAGGATGAAGAGTTTATATACAGATGACTATGCTCGTTACAACAAAAATATTTATTGTGATGATCGATAGCCTCGCTTTTAGTTAGATAAACACCACAGTAAGCACAATTAACCATATCTTCGGCAGATTCCGGAAGCACTTCAGCCTCTTTTTGTTTGGGTTGACGGCTTCTGATTAGCCAGTAAATCAGTACAGCTATCAGTAAGTAAAAAATTAATTTGCCCATATCAATTTATCAATGATTTCATCTCGCATAACATCAATCGGATTTCTTGATAAATTTAATTATCGTTTGCAATGCTGAGAACCAGAGAATTACTTTCCAATCTGGATTTAACTTGCCATCACTATACATCAAGCATAACAATTTCTTTGCTTAGGCAAATTGTGGATTAATCCTAGTTTTAGTGTCTATCAATAAGAAATTAAATAGCAACTATAGGGATCTCTAAAAATCCAAATTTCGTTACAACACTTTGTTGCTCGCAAAAAATGTTTCCTTACATATCAGACATATGCTGCGTAACCATTTTTGTTCACGCCTTGTTTTGTTTAGAACTTTGAAATTTTTAGCGTAATAATCGGTTCTCGACCGCAAGGCACTTGAAAGAAACATATTAATCTCATTGGAATATAATATTTTATATTACATGCAATCAGTTACTTGCAATTGTTTCTTGAAAGAGGTGCCCTATATAGAATCGGCCATTAAACAGTACGATTTATCATGGCAGCAAAAGCCGGAATATGCAGATTCTAAGCAATCTTTTTAATAATCGGCAATAACCAAATGAAAAAATTTTCAGTTAGATACCTAATGGAATACAGGATTGGAATTGCAAAAAGACAATATGTGTTGAAAAAACTTCTATTCGCAATAAATTTGCGCCGCAATATCCTACGGCAAGACCACGGGGAATCGCAAGTTGAATCCTCAACTCTATTCGCAAGCTGCTAATCAATGATTGCGGGTCACAGCAAAGCTCGCTAATTGCAGAAGACATTTCTTGTTTTCTGAATCCGGTAAAAAAGCTATTGCGTCTATCGCTGTCGCGATCTCAGTCGCGGCACATCGTTTAGCGTAGTCCAAGGCCGCTGTTTGGCGGATTACGTCCAGAACAGGTTGAAAACCATCTTTTCCGCCATCCTCAATCGCCTTTCGGATAATGTTTGCTTGCTCGGGTGTTCCCACTCGTATGGCATAGATCAAAGGCAGTGTAGGTTTTCCTTCAGCCAGATCGTCGCCTAAATTCTTACCGGTATCCTGATTATTGCCAGAATAGTCGAGCATATCGTCAATAAGCTGGAATGCAGTACCCAGATGCATTCCATAAATTGACATCGCATCTTCTTCTTCCGCTGTAGCAGCGCCCAGGATCGCACCCAATCGAGTGGCTGCTTCAAATAATTTGGCTGTTTTAAAACGAATGACTTGTAAATAGTTTTCTTCTGTTACCAGTGGATCCCGGCAATTCAGTAGCTGTAAAACTTCGCCTTCAGCAATCGTATTCGTCGCGTCCGCCAGCACTTGCATTACACGCATATTGTCAACATCCACCATCATCTGGAAGGCTCTGGAATAAAGAAAATCTCCAACCAGAACACTGGCTGCATTACCAAACAATGCATTGGCCGTTTCTCTATTACGGCGTAGATCAGACTCATCCACGACGTCATCGTGAAGCAAGGTTGCCGTATGAATAAATTCGACAATGGCAGCGAGGTTATAATGAAATTTTCCTGAATAACCAAAAGCACCTGCGGATAAAATCACCAATGCAGGACGCAAACGCTTCCCTCCACTATTGATAATGTATTCACTGACTTGGCGAATTAGCAGAACATGAGAATGTAATTTTTCTCGGATGACATCATCTACGATGTTCATGTCTTGAGCAATGAAGCTTCTAATATATTCGATTGACACAATATTACCTTGTAGAAAACGCTATGTTAGGAATGACAACACCCAAGTGTCAAGCATAAAGATAAATTGCTCGAAATTTTCCACCACAATCAAGGGTTATTTATGTATAATTCGCGGTTCTGTAAAAGGGAAGCATGGAGTCAAAATATGTATGCGGTCATAAAAACCGGCGGTAAGCAGTATCGGATTAAAGTGGGTGAAAAACTGAAGGTAGAACAGCTTGAAGTAGAAAGTGGCAGCGAGCTAGTTATTGATCAGGTGTTGATGGTTGCGGATGGTGACAAAATATCCGTGGGCACGCCACTTGTCAATGGAGCCAGAGTTAGTGCAACAGTACTGGGACAAGGCCGTCACGACAAGATTCGTATCTTCAAGATGCGTCGTCGCAAACACTACCAGAAACATCAGGGACATCGGCAGAATTACACTGAAATACAGATTACTGGTATTTCAGCTTAAGGAGTACTAGATGGCACATAAAAAAGCAGGCGGAAGCTCTAGAAATGGACGTGATTCACATTCAAAGCGGCTTGGGGTAAAACGCTATGGTGGTGAATTAATCCCAGCTGGATCGATTATTATCAGACAACGTGGCACCCAAGTTCATCCTGGAGAAAATGTAGGTATCGGTAAGGATCATACCTTATTTGCAAAAATTACAGGGAAAGTGAATTTTAGTATCAAGGGGTGTACTAAAACGAAAAATAGTTAGTGTGATACCAGCATAACAGTACAGAAGTACCAAATTCTTTCAGAAGCCCTGTCTAAAACGATGGGGCTTTTTCGTTTGCAGGATCGAAAAGAATTACAGGGAACGATAACCAGGTTTTATGAAGTTTATTGATGAAGCAATTATTCAGGTACTAGCAGGTAAAGGTGGCGATGGTGTCGCAAGTTTCCGGCGAGAGAAATTTATTCCCAGAGGCGGGCCTGATGGTGGTGATGGCGGACGCGGCGGCAGCGTATTCGCAATAGCAGATCGTAATATCAACACATTGATTGACTATCGTTTTGCCCGTATTCACCGGGCCAAGAATGGCCAGAATGGTCAAGGCTCCGATCGCTATGGAAAAAGTGCTGAAGATATCGTACTGCGCGTGCCTGTAGGCACACTTATCAAAGCTATCGATACCGGAGTAACGGTTGCTGATCTGGTTCATGATCAGCAAAAGGTGGTTTTAGCTAAAGGCGGAGAAGGCGGAATTGGTAATCTGCACTTCAAATCCAGCACTAACCGGGCACCACGTCAGTTTACATACGGGGAACCCGGGCAGGAATTTGAACTAAAACTAGAGCTCAAGGTACTGGCTGATGTGGGTTTACTGGGTATGCCGAACGCAGGAAAATCCACACTCATACGTGCCGTATCTGCCGCACGTCCCAAGGTAGCCGATTATCCATTTACTACTTTGCAGCCTAACCTGGGCATGGTACGAATTGATCAAAACCGAAGTTTCGTCATGGCTGATATCCCTGGATTGATTGAAGGCGCTGCTGAAGGTATTGGATTAGGGCATCATTTCTTAAAACATTTATCACGCACCCGGCTATTGCTTCATGTTGTCGATATGATGCCTTTGAGTGAAGATACGGATCTGGTTCATGAAGCTCGCGCACTGATCAAAGAGCTGCAGAAATATGATGAATCCCTCTATCAAAAGCCACGTTGGCTGGTACTGAACAAAACCGATATGATGCCAGCAGAAAAACGTGCCGAGCTATGCCGACAATTTATTGAAAAGCTAGAATGGAAAGGCAAATACTTTATTATTTCCGCATTAACTGGTGAAGGCTGCAAGCTCCTAACCTATGCCATCATGGATCATCTGGAACAAAATTTACCGCAACAGCCAGACAGTCAAATTCCAGCAAACGAACACGTTAGTCCATGTTAAAACAAGCACGACGCATCGTAATTAAAGTGGGCAGCAGCCTGGTGACCAATCAGGGCAAAGGACTAGACCATTCTGCACTGGCCTGTTGGGCAGCACAAATTGCTAACCTTAAACAAATGGGCAAAGAAATCATACTGGTCTCTTCGGGCGCAATTGCCGAAGGAATGCAACGCTTGAATTGGGAAAGCCGACCCACAGCACTGTATGAATTGCAAGCTGCAGCCGCTGTTGGGCAAATGGGTCTGGCGCAAGCCTATGCATCCAGCTTTTCTGAGTATGGCCTGCAAACCGCTCAAGTGCTGCTGACGCATGAAGACTTATCCAACCGGAAGCGTTATCTGAACGCACGTTCAACCCTGACGACCTTATTGGAATTAAACATTATTCCAATCATTAATGAGAATGATACTGTTGCAATCGATGAAATTCGTTTTGGCGACAATGACACTCTGGCGGCACTGGTAACTAATCTGGTTGAAGCCGATGTGCTGGTTATTCTAACCGATCAGGCCGGCTTATTTACCAGCGATCCGCGCAAGAATTCGGATGCAAAATTATTGAGCGAAGTGAATGCAGGCGATCCTGCGCTTGAGAAAATGGCCGGCGGGATCGGCAGTGGTATTAGCCGTGGCGGAATGCAAACTAAAGTAATCGCTGCAAAACGTGCAGCACGTAGTGGTGCAGATACCATCGTCGCCTCAGGCAATGAAGACAACGTTTTGATCCGCCTTAGTCAGGATGAAGCCATCGGCACCCGTTTCCTGGCAAGAATACCGGTATTGGCAGCACGTAAGCAATGGCTTGCCGATTATTTACAAGTGCGTGGATCTGTTACACTGGATCAAGGCGCCGTGAAGGCGCTTTCAGCTGATGGCAGAAGCCTGCTTCCCATTGGCGTCATCTGCGTCGACGGTGAATTTGAGCGCGGAGAAGCCGTATCTTGCCGTGACGAAGAAGGTAGAGAAATAGCCCGCGGCTTGATAAATTATAGCGCCGTTGAAACACAACAGATCCTAAAACAGGCCAGCAGCGAAATCGAAGCAATACTGGGGTATGTTGATGAACCGGAACTAATTCACAGAAATAATCTTGTCTTGCTTTAGTTGCAATTAAGAAGATTCAATATACCTTTATACCATTATTAGTTTGATCTGGATGTGCCGCAGGCAAACATTGAGCAGTGAGAAGGCGTAGCGGTAACACGGGGCCTTCCACATACGCTGGCTGAACCGGTTCACAGAGCTTATTGAGATAATCCTGCAGATACTTGGACGATACACAGTGAAGGTGTACAACTGAAATGCCTTGAGGTTGCCGATGGCAATATGCGCCCAGAGCCTGTTGATGAATTCCATTCAGATGAGCAAAGCATCATTCAATGCGCTAAAATAATTTGATTTGTATCCGTTAATAATTGCTTAAATTCAAAAACATTTTAAATCGAGTACCTTATGATGCGTTCTATTATTATTGGACTGTCTGTTATATTTTTTTCCCTGTCAGCCATTGTCACGTATAAGGCTCTAAAACTTCCAGTATCAGTATACGGAACATCTTATCAAGATTCTCGGTCAGAAATAATTTCTATACCAGTACCTCCTATGCCTGAATCTGATAACAACGCCTTCAATTACTCAACTGAAGACCAGGATTCCAACAAGGTTCTTGTGGAAGGAGCGGAAGAAACAATTACCCAGCTTGAAAACCAACCCGCAACAACTGACGATGCGCTTAAGGACATTAATACTTTCAGTACTGAAATTCAACCACGGACCTTGGCTGTATTTGATGGCAAAACATTTCGTTCGGGACAAGACGTTATCCAAGATGTTGCTTACTCTACGATTGAAAATTTGGTCAAAGAAATATCATCCTTTCCAGGAAGCCTCATTCTTATAGAAGGTCATACCGACGATGTTCCGACCGGAAAACTGAACAGTAACAATATGGATCTATCATTGCGCCGGGCAAAAGCCATCGCAAACATCCTGGTGTTGCATGGCATTTCGATGAATCGGATATCAATCACTGGTTATGGTGATACTCACCCGATATCTTCCAACACGACCGAAGAAGGCAGAGCAAAAAACCGTAGAGTCGAAGTAAAACTAATGCCGCAAGAAGGAAAAAATTAATGCACATGTACGCACAGCACTTTAACCTTAATTTACTTCCATTTGAGAATGTACCGGATCCACTGTTCTTTTATGATCAGGGGGATCATGCTCGTATACGTAAACAAATATCCGGGTCTTTACAAAGCGGTCGTGGTTTTATCGTCGTAACCGGGCCAATCGGTTCCGGCAAGACCACCCTCAGTCAGATGATAAAGTCTGATTTTCCTGAAGACATCAGAGTAATCTGGATGGCCGAACCGCCAGCCAACAGCTCTGATCTGTATCTGTTTCTCGCGCAGGAGCTTGGAATACAACCCACATCATCCGAGAAAACCTTTGTAATGCGGGATATCAGAAATACGCTGTTGAAAATCAATTCTGAAGGAAAAAAATGCCTGGTCATCATTGATGAATCACACCTGATGTCAGCAGATGTTATCAACGGTATTCGTTTACTGAACAATCTTGAAGAAGGATCGACGAAACTCATCCAGCTACTACTTCTCGGTCAGGAAGAATTGATGGAAATGATCAACAAACCGGAGATGGCGCCCTTTAAACAGCGGATTGCTGCGCTTGAAACACTGGGAAAAATGAATGTCGATAGGGTTCTGAAATATATCACGCATCGCATTCAAGTGGCCGGTGGCGCCCCCAGCCTCATTTCAGATACCGGATGGGAAGCGCTTTCGATCGCATTTAGCTCCGGCGGAACACCACGGACGATTAATTCTCTGTGTGACAGATCATTCAATGTCGCGTATGAACGAGACAAACCAACCGTCGACGCGCAAGATATCTATGAAGCAACACAGAGGTTAGGACTTGTAACCGATGTTTTTCATTACATCATCTTACTCAACAACAGAGAAAGAAAAAAACAGGAATCGCAGCAAGCAATCGAGCAAACAACCGATAGTGCTGCTCTGGAAACAGCACCGACACCGCCACTAGAGAAAGAACAGCCTGTAACATCTATTACAAGGAAAACAGAAAAAAAAAGCAGAGCGGCAGAAAATGAAATTCCTGAGATTTCTGGAACGAAAATAGATGTATCCGAGAAATCCTATAACGAAATTGCCGAGGCAATTAAAGCTAAGTACAAACAAAAAGATTTAATGGTTCCTGCTACACTGCTGGCATTATCAATGATCACTTTCATGGTTAGTGTTTGGTTTTTTTGCCATCGCACGGACTCTGGAGGATTTCTCGACTGTCTCATGGATTTACTCAGTTTTTGATTAGTTTCTTCCTCAGGTAACAGCAGTATTGCACTTTGTCAGTACTCGCCAGTCGACCAGATAAAAAATCCTGCCACTCTCTCGGACGGGGTCTCTTGGAGTATGCGGCTGAATCAAGAGCTTAAAGTTCCTTTATTCTTGCGGCGCGTTAGAAAGCCCAACAAACTCTTAATCCCGACAGTAACTTGGCATAACTTTCCAGATCGGAGATGAGAGTGCGGAATTATGATTCCAATGTTCACCACCGTGTCCTAAACCAGGATTGATCATGCCTGCCAAATACTTCTCCATCCTATTAATCTTTATTTTCACTATATTATGATCGCTATGCGTTCTGATATTCTGCACCAATCGTATCTTGTGACTCCGGTTGATCTAATTGTGCACGGGCAACCAATAGAGAATGCATCAGAAGTGTCCGGATATTTAATTGAATAGATTCAGTTGGTTATTATTTTTCGACATGGTTATTTGCACCTCGGTATTTTTAACCAATTGATCGATAGGCGTTTTCTCGAAAAGAGTCAGGCTTAAAATCTGTAGAATTGTGTAAAGCGAGGCTTCGGTATTGAGCCGCTTTTTCACGATGGCAACAAGACATAAACCGATATGGCAATCCATATCTGCGTTTTGACTGCATTCTCAGAGGCTGTGAAAAAATCGATTTTTGCGAGGGGTAGCATTCTGGCGCAGACGGCATTGAGCCGACACGATTTTCCATGGCATACATCAGATTGACACCCTGTCTTTCAAAAGAGCGTCAAGCCAGCCGCTTTCCCCCTGATTCTGCGATCATTCTGCTCCCTTTGCCCGCCAGCCACTAACGAAATGGACTGTGTTGGGTGCCAAATCCGAGCAATTCGGGCGCTAAGGCAAAGGTTCGCATCAAGTTGTGCGCTAGCGCATGGAGTAACAATACGCCCCGCACCTTGGTTCTGCCACGTACTCTCAGTCGGGTTAGTCCGCGTTCCCTGGCTAGTGCATTGACACATTCGGCGGTTGCGGCTCGCTCCTTGTATACTTTCCTGGCTTCGTCTGTTCCCATGCGCTGGCGCCAATCTCTTACCGCTTGACTGTCCCCGGGTTTCGGTTGACCGGGGTCACTGGCATCGTCTCTCGATTTTGGTATGGGCGCGTAAACGCAGGTCTTCGTTTCTGCTTGATCCAGTTGATTATGGGCTGGATAGCCACCATCGACCAGCCACTGCTGCGGGTTTTGCTGTAGCGTTCATTAACTTGATCGATCATTGGCACCAGTTGCCCCATGTCACTACCTGCCGTGCTCACCTCGACTCCCACGATGACTTGAGTTTCGGTATCGGTGGCATATTGCGCGTTGTAAGCTGGGCGAAACCCGCCATCACCCATCTTCATGACCGTGGCCTCGGCATCGGTGGTCGATGCCCGCGCGTCTTCCGTTTTCTTGCCTTGCTTTTCCTTGAGCTTTTCCAATTCCGGCAAGCGCTGCAGCGCTTGTTCGATCCGTTCTTGTCGCTCTCGTTGAGCACGCTCCCGTGCTGCTTGTTGCCGACGCGTCATGACTCCAGGATCGTCTTCAACTTGCCGCTTTAAGGTCTCTATCTGCGTGCGCGCTTCTTCCAGGCAGCGCTCCAGCGTCCCCCGGCGCCGGAATGATGATGCTCCCGCACTCGCCCTTACCCGCATGCCATCCTGTGCTACCCGCTTGAGCTCGACCGCTTTCACCGCCAACAAGGCCGCCACACTGTCTGTAAGTAAGCCATCAAACTCCGCTTCATGCTCCCCCCGAAAATCCGACAGTGTGTGATGGTTGACCTGTACTCCTCCGCAAATCCACCGATAGGCATCATGCGCCTCGGTTAGCCTCGCAATCGTCCGTGCGCTGCCTACTCCCTCAACAGTGGCATACAACCACAACGAAAACAAAATTTCCGGTGCAATCGGTGTTCTGCCACTGCCACCTTCCACTGCCTTGATTCCAGCATAGATTCCGCTCAAGTCAGCCTGCTCTACATACGCCCATACGATCCTGGCCCGATGATCTTCCGGTAACAACGATTCCAGATCGCTCGGTCGTAATTCCACTTGCAACCGATTCGGCATCAGTACCCGCGCTACGACCGCAACCAAGGGTTTAGCCAAGGGCCTGGGATTAATGATCATGTTGAGGTCTTCAGGAAATAAATCAGGGATTGATGACGTTGTCATGGCAGGTACAAATTAAATGGCTCGTTTCCGTTATTTTACCTGCTACTGGTCAGTTGAAGCCAGTGCACAAATGGTTTTTTCACAGCCTCTCAGTAGTTCCGTAGAAACGCTTGATACGAAGATGCTGTTTGATCCATTTGAAGAATAGTTCGACCTGCCAGCGACAACGATAAAGCTGAGCGATGATCAGCGTAGTCCGGTAGATTTGTCCACGGAGCGAGAGTAGATGCGGCGAAAAAGCAGATTGGATTTAGCGCGCGTTACAAAAAATGCTTGTGCTTGATGCATGGTGTACCAGCGAGCAAAATCGGTGAAGCTCCGATCCATGATGTAAAAGCTGCCAGCTTCGGGTATCAGGATGTCGAGCACATTGGCCTCGTGCATCTTGCCATCGCTGATATGAATGAAGGTTGGAATATTGCCGCGCAGGTCAAGCAGCGTATGCAT
The DNA here is from genome assembly GCA_016721865.1 of Nitrosomonas sp. GTDB lineage: Bacteria > Pseudomonadota > Gammaproteobacteria > Burkholderiales > Nitrosomonadaceae > Nitrosomonas. Next base: position 29,660 of record JADKHF010000011.1, read on the forward strand.
CTTAACGGCAGCCTTGGTGGAGCGAAAGCGTGCCCACGGAAAGACGCTCAAGCACAAGTCAATTGTCGTGGTATCGAGTGCGTAGACCGTTTGTTCCAGCTCGACAGCAAAGCTGTCGCTGGCGTAAAGCTTTCTGACTGTCTGGATCAGGCTCATCGCGAAATCCATGTAGATGCGGCTGTCGCGCAGACTCTCGCGGTAAACCAGTTGTGCGAAAGCCATGCACAAAAACCGATCGAGATGCGAGAACTTGAGTGTTGGATATCGATCTGAATATCTGGCTACGCACTGATGAAACGTGCGCAAAGGCAGGTGCTCCATTAATTGGGCAAACACCAATTTCCCTGCGTGCATATGCAATCTCCTGACAAAAGTCAGAAGTTTGGCGCAAGTTGAAATCGAATACAGAAAAATATGTCATTTAGTAATGGTCGTTCAACGAGTTATCATGCGACAATTCTCGAATCTCCGGACACTACTGATTCATGATAATAATAATTCAAAGTAGAGCGATACAGGTGTGCATCATATCGGAGTAAACACTTGCATGCATTTTTTGAAGCTATTGTTTTTTATAATAGCTATAACTTTCCAATGGAAAAGCGGCATGATAAAGATAATCCGAGAATCAATAGAATAGCTAACGTACTATTGCTTCCACTATACGCCTGTAGAATGGTGACAGTAGAAGCAAAAGAGCGAAGCCAATTGGAAAAGCAATACTCCATGAGTATAGCCATTCTCTGATAAAAGCGTCAGAATAACCAAGATTGACTGCGGTGACTGTCGCGGAAACACAACCGGTCATAGTCGCCGACATCATGAAACAATAAATACAATGCGCTAATATTTTTTGTTTCATGCGAACCCTCTATTTTCCAAAACCAATGACTCAACTCCTACAGTGTGCATATCGTAAGCGAATGAACAAGAATATTTTAAATTATCTTGGTTGAATTGAAGCTTGTAACTGACTGTTATAAATTTCTCCAGTATAGCTCTGTAAAACTTCTACAGCCTGAAGACGCATCACTTTCCGTGTTACGCTGATTCCACGTTGTCTCAGCTCCTGCTCCCAATACAACGAGCGGGGACCTTCATTAAAGCCGATCGCCTGCGCATCTTCCGAACACGCACCACAAACAACCGATGCCACGCCCACCCACATCAACACACCCAGACACTGACAACACGGTTCCACACTGGTCACCAGCTCAAACAAACCATGACTTGCCAGTTCAAAACTTCCCAGCGTCTGTTCCGCTAAGGCCAGAGCCATCACTTCGGCATGCAACAATGAAGATTTACCTGGAACGACCCAGTTAACCCCCGGCGCAATAAGTTCGCCGGTGCATTGATTAAAAACAGCTGCACCAAAAGGCCCTCCACCATTTTTTATGCTTAAACGAGCCAAATCAATGACCAGAAACATTCTCTGATTCATTTCTGGAAAAGTCTGCGGAATTCCGGCAGACCAGGTATTCAACCATTTTGGAATGGGTAATGTAATATTGCTCCAGTGTTTCATTCTATACGCAATAAGAAGTTATCGGATTAGTCGCTATGAAATCAATTATTTTGTGCCATATAATCCTTGTAACAAGGATCCTTATTGTTGAAATCCACTTCAATTATTCTGGGAAATGCGTGAAACTTTAATAGGACGGATAATACTATAAACCTTCTTTTTATAGGCTAATTCAACTTTCAAAGTTCCCTGCTAAAATGATCACTTATCGTCAGTAAATAATAAAGGCTATGTTGGCGTTAGTTGTTGATCGCTGCAAATAAACACTAATTATCATTTATAAACAGATCATTAGAGCAAAAACCAAGAATTGATATTTTTTCGCAAATTCATTAGGTTACATGATTGCCAATAACTAACGCGAATATAGCCATAATAAAACACAAACTTAATGTACCAAATATCAATTTTATTTTAATGACATAACAATTAAATGACAAATCAACTCCAAGGAAAATTAATGATTAAAGCATATGCAGCATTTGAAGCGGACGGTAAAATTCAACCCTTTGAATACGAGCTTGGATTATTAGCCACACATGAAGTTGATATAGCGATTGAGCATTGTGGTATTTGCCATAGTGATCTGAGCATGCTACACAATGATTGGGGAATCACTCAGTATCCGTTTGTACCTGGTCATGAAATTATTGGCACAATCGCAGCCAAAGGTGCACATGTACATAATTTCCAACTCGGACAACGAGTCGGCCTTGGTTGGCACGCTGGCTATTGTATGACCTGTCACAGCTGCATGTCCGGCGATCACAATCTTTGCGCCCAGGCAGAATCAACGATCGTAAATCGCTATGGAGGGTTCGCAGATAGAGTTCGCGCTAATGCTGCGAGCGTTGTTGCTCTACCGGATAACATAAACACTCAAACAGCAGGACCTCTTTTTTGTGCTGGAATTACCGTTTTTAATCCTCTGCTGCAATTCGATATTCAGCCAACTGCCAAAGTTGCTGTTATTGGCATAGGTGGCTTAGGACATATTGCCTTGCAATTTCTGAAAGCATGGGGTTGCCGAGTAACCGTTTTTACATCCAGTGATGACAAGAAAAAAGAAGCATTGGCGTTAGGTGCACATAAAGTTCTGAACACATACAATCCGGCTGAACTTGGTGCTGCAAGAAACCAGTTTGACTTAATTTTATCGACAGTAAATGTGAAGCTCGACTGGAATGCCTATATTGCGACCTTGCGCCCTAAAGGCCGTTTACATTTTTAGGTGTAATCCCTGAATCTCTGGATATCAACGTGTTCCCTTTAATTTCAAATCAATGCTCTATTTCAGGTTCACCCGTCGGTAGTCCAGCAAGTTTGGAAACGATGCTGAATTTTGTAGAACAACATAATATTGAACCAATCGTTGAGATCTTTCGCTTTGATCAGATCAATGAAGCATTAGAAAGATTAGCAAGTGGTAAAGCAAAATATCGAATTGTACTCAGCAACCAATAATACTGTTTATTAATCAGTAGAATAACGATCTGAGACAAAACACTCACATCAAAACCAAACTACTACCTACTAAAAGTAGGTGAGATAGGCGGCAGCTTGGGTGCAGACAACTAAAGTTTTCTAATCGCACCAAGCTAAGCGCATGAGTCAAAAAATTAAAATCAAAGTCACCGTCTAAAGACGGCGGCTTTACCAGATATATATTGAAATGAAGCCAAAAATATTTTCTCTAGTACTACTCAACACTTAGAAAAAGACGAGTTCTTCGAACTTCTTATCAAGAATGATACGGTAACGATTGAAAGAATTATCTCAAAGGGCAAAAAATCGCCAGAATCTGATTGGTATGATCAGGAAAAAAATGAATGGGTGATGGTTTTAAAAGGAAAAGCTGTATTGTCTTTTGAAGATCAGACGTCAGTCCAGCTCAATGAGGGAGACTTCATTAATATCCCCTCTCATAAGAAACACAGAGTTGCATGGACAGATCCTGACAATGAAACTATCTGGCTTGCTGTTCATTATTGATTGCATTATTCGAATCGGAATCAGCTGTCTTATAATCCATAGATCCCGGCTTATCTAAGAAACCGTGTACAAACTGGAGAAATTCAGATGGTGAATCAATTTCACCATGGCATTGCATCAATGATTATTTGGGTGCTTGCTTGCTGTATTTCTGACGGAACTTCTCAACTCTACCCGCGGTATCTACAATCTTTTGCTTGCCCGTATAAAATGGATGACAAAGCGAACATACCTCAATATTCAGAGGTTTATTCATGGTCGAGCGTGTATTAAAAACACTACCGCAACTGCAAGTTACGGTTATCTCCTGATAGTCTGGATGAATGTCTGCTTTCATGGCCAATATCCTCAATTAATCCATCCCCCAAAGGGGAATTAAAAAATCGTGTATTATCCTTTAATGCGCGTATCGGTGCAACTATGAAATCTATGCTTAAACCCGTCTCATCGAATCAAAGAAATCAGAATTACTCTTAGTTGCCTTGATTTTATCCAGCAAGAACGCCATAGCATCCATATCATCCATTGGATGCAATAACTTACGTAATACCCAGATTTTTTGCAAAACCTCTGGAGGAATTAGCAATTCTTCTCGGCGAGTACCTGATCGATTCACATTGATTGCTGGATATATCCGTTTTTCAGCCATTTTCCGATCAAGATGGATTTCCATATTGCCAGTGCCTTTGAATTCTTCGTAAATCACATCATCCATACGTGATCCCGTATCAATCAACGCTGTTGCAATAATAGTCAGCGACCCGCCTTCTTCGACATTACGAGCGGCACCAAAAAAACGTTTAGGCCGTTGCAGTGCGCTTGCATCCACACCACCAGTCAGCACCTTACCAGAAGCAGGTACTACCGTATTATAAGCACGCGCCAGTCGCGTGATCGAATCGAGCAATATGACGACATCTTTCTTATGCTCCACCAAGCGCTTGGCTTTCTCTATTACCATGTCAGCTACTTGCACATGCCGCATGGCTGATTCATCAAAAGTGGAAGAAATCACTTCGCCCCTGACAGAGCGAATCATCTCCGTCACTTCTTCAGGGCGCTCATCAATCAATAACACTATCAGAATCACATCCGGATAATTAGCAGCGATGGCATGTGCGATGTGCTGCAGCATAACGGTTTTACCTGATTTTGGGCTGGCAACCAGCAAACCGCGCTGACCTTTACCGATAGGAGCAATCAAATCAATAATACGGCTTGTAATATTCTCTTCAGCCTTAATGTCACGCTCCAGTATCAACCGTTCATCGGGAAATAGTGGTGTTAGATTCTCAAACAAGATTTTCTGTTTGGAATTCTCTGGGGGTTCGTTATTAACTTTATCAACTTTTACCAACGCAAAATAGCGCTCACCATCCTTTGGAGGACGAATTTCACCATCAATCGAATCGCCTGTATGCAGGTTAAAGCGTCTGATTTGACTAGGCGAAATATAAATATCATCAGGACCAGCCAAATACGAGGTGTCTGGAGAACGTAAAAAACCGAACCCATCCTGCAATACTTCCAGTGTTCCATGACCATAAATATTCTCACCTTTACGCGCCTGATTTTTAAGCAATGCAAAAATCAGATCCTGCTTTCGCATTCGGTTAGCGCCATCAATTTCATTTTCGATGGCCATTTTTACTAATTCAGTTACATGTAGGTTTTTTAGATCAGATAAACGCATGAAGAAGCTCGTGAAAAAAGAATACTTACTTAAAAGATAGTGACGCTAGAAGGAAAGTTGTTACGGACGGGATAATTAAATATAAGGTGTGGTCTTTTACAAATCTGCATCACCCACAAATCACCTAATTATGAAAGCCTAGCGGGTTTAAATATGACTGTCAATAAATGCTGTTAATTGCGATTTCGACAATGCTCCAACTTTAGTCGCTTCAATATTTCCGTTTTTAAATAACATCAATGTTGGAATACCGCGAATACCATATTTCGGTGGCGTTATCTGATTTTCATCGATATTCAGTTTGGCTATTTTTAGGCGTTCTCCATATTCACCCGCAATTTCATCGAGTATCGGCGCTATCATCTTGCACGGACCACACCATTCCGCCCAGTAATCAACCAGCACAGGGGTTGCCGATTGCAAAACTTCCGCATCAAAATTAGCATCAGTAACGTAATGAATATGCTGACTCATATAATCCTCATTCAAATTATTCAGTTTTAAGATTAGTAAACCTAATTATCTCAAAGATTGGTTTACGGGATTGCTTGGAATAGAGCTGTAAAAGAAAGGTATACACACTACTTTGCTATGCTATAGAAAAAATTGTTAAAAGGGAAGCATCATTTTTTTAAAATATGCTCAGGAAAACAAATGAGGTAAAGTTTCTACACAAAATGATTTCAAAACTCACTGTCACTGCATTGATTGATGAAATGCCACAATATGATCTGCTTCAAGCTTGATACCTATTTTCTCACCAATCACATGATTATGATGACTGGGCACTAACGCTAGCACCTTAGCTCCGCCATCAAGACGCAATGTATATAAAATATCTGCGCCGCGAAATGCTTTGTAAATAACTGTTGCCTGCAACGGACTGGAGTCATCGTACACAATATCATCCGGACGTACTAACACATCTACCTTGCAACCACTATCGCAATATCGCGGAATTTCGCCCTTTAAAATTCCCAGTTCAATTTCAATCTGCTGAGCATTAATGACTGTACCTGGAAGAAATACCCCTTGGCCGACAAAATTTGCCACAAAACGATTTACTGGACGATGATAAAGATTGAAAGCTGTATCCCATTGCTGAATCTCACCTTGATGCATGACACCAATCTCATCGGCAATCGCAAATGCCTCTGCCTGATCATGGGTTACCAGAATAGCCGTAATTCCCTGATTCTTAAGAATCTCACGCACTTCCATGCTTAAGCGTTCGCGCAAGCTGACATCCAGATTGGAAAAAGGCTCATCCAACAACAGCAACTCCGGTTTAGGTGCCAGCGCACGCGCAAGTGCTACGCGCTGTTGTTGGCCCCCTGACAATTCATGCGGATATTTTTTAGATACGCTGACTAATTGCACAATTTGCAACAACTCATCAACACGCCGCTCGCGTTTCGCTCTGGTTAACCGATGCAAGCCAAAACCAATATTGGCAGCCACATCAAGGTGTGGGAATAGCGCATAATCCTGAAAAACCATACCAATCTGCCTTTGTTCCGGCGGAACAAAGGCATCTGCACTGCTTACGCAAAAACCATTGAGCAGAATTTCGCCCGCAGTAACCGGCTCGAAACCAGCGATACATCGTAACGCAGTAGTCTTGCCACAACCACTTGGGCCAAGCAAACAACCGATATCCCCTTTATGCAATACCAGGGATAAATCACGAATAACGACTTGCTCACCATAAGCTTGCCGGACATTCTTAAGCTGCAGCAATGCGGTACTCATCAATTTACTTTTCAGTTTGACGCATAAACAGGAAAATCGGTATCAATCCAGCCACCACAAGCGTTACAGCGGGCAGAGCCGCTTGCTCCCATTGCCCCTCCGACGTCATCTCAAAAATCCTTATAGCCAGCGTATCCCAACCAAATGGCCGCGTCATCAGTGTAATCGGCATCTCCTTCATGACATCGACAAACACTAAGGTAGCGGCTGTAAAAATACCCGATTTCAATATCGGAGCATGTACTTTTCTTATCATTGCCCAGCCATGCAACCCAAGGCTCATTGCCGCCTCATCGATACTGTGTGTAATGCGTTGCATGGCGCCATCAATGGGATAGTGACTGACCGCCATAAACCGTATCAAATAGGCAATCAGCATAGTGATCAGTGTGCCTTGAATCAACTGTCCTGTTTCAATCTGGAGCCAACGCTGAACCAATTCACTGATCTGTCCATCCAGCCAGGCTAGCGGCACATACACCCCAATCGCCAAAACTGTGCCGGGTAATGCATAACCAATGATTGCAGTACGCACTGCATATCGCGTGGCTGAATCAGGATAACGCCGCGAAGCATAAACCATGGTAATCACTACCAAACAAACCAACAAAGCGGCCAAACCAGATAATGATAATGAATGCCAGAGAAATTCCAAATAACGGGCTACATCATAGTCTTGTGTAAATGATTGCATGGCCCAAATACACAATTGCGTGACCGGTAACAAAAATGCAAAAACAATACGCACATAACAAAACCGGTAACCAGCCAGTTATGCCAACCTATCAGCCGAATACGCTGCACTCGCTCAGTTCTTTTATTCTCGGCATAACGCATACGAGACCTGAATTGCTGCTCCAGAACAATCACGACAAAAACAATAATAATCAGCAAGGAAGCCAGCTGAGAAGCCGCATGCAAAGAAAACATGCTGAACCATACTTTATAAATAGCTGTTGTAAATGTGTTGTAGTTAAAAACCGCAACGGTACCGAAATCTGCCAGGGTCTCCATCAATACCAGCATAATTCCTCCTGCTATCCAGGGGCGTGCCATGGGCAACACCACTTTGAAAAAGCCTTGTCTGCGGTTTAAACCAAGAGATTGTGCAACTTCTAAAGAACGTTTTCCCTGGCTCACGAAAGCATTCCGTGCCAGTAAATAAACATAAGGATAAAAAGCAAGTGTCATAACGATGATGACACCTAACCTGCTACGTATATCAGGAAACCAGGATAAATCGTTATCCAGCCATGCACGTAGTGTGGTCTGTATAGGACCTGTAAAATCAAAAAGACCCAAAGCGACAAATGCCGTTACATAAGCGGGTATCGCCATTGGCAGTAACAATGCCCAGGAAAAAAAACGGCGGCCAGGAAATTCATAAACAGCCGTAAACCAAGCCAGACTGATACCCAGCAATGCAGTACCAACGAACACGCCCAATGCAAGCCAAAGTGTATTGATTAGCAAAAGGGGTAGCGTGGTCTCAACCAGATGCTGCCAAATATCACTGGCAGGCGCAAGAAAAGATGAAAAGATCACGCCTACAGGCGCCAACACCAATGCTGCTGCGATAAAAGGAACCACACGCCAGATGGTCATTAAACGATGGGATAGAATGATGCGGAAAAATTCTCGGCTGAATAGGGTTTTATTTTCCACCAACCCATTAGGTCTGCATTGTTTCTCGCATTCGCTCTGATTTTTTACTGGTAACCTGCACGATCCATCAATTTCACAGCGGTTGCCTGTAACTCACCGGCTTTAACGAGATTCATGGGGTTTTGCTTAAAACTACCCCAAGCCGCAACAAACGGATCCACTTTAATTCTTGGATTAGCTGGATACTCCATATTCACATCAGCAAAAAGATTTTGAGCTTTATCCGATGACAAAAACTCCAGCAATTTGACAGCAGCTAACCCATTTCGCCCGTGATGCGTAATTCCTGCACCTGAAATATTGACATGCACACCACTATTATTCTGGTTTGGCCAGAAAACTGCCAATGGCAGATTGGGATCTTTCTGCATTAAGCGGCCAAAGTAATAAGTATTGACCAAAGTCACATCACATTTTCCGGCTGCAACGAATTCCAACGCTCTAGTATCATCCGACAGCGGATCTGTTGCCAAGTTGGCCACCCAGCCTCTGACAATTTTCTCCGCTTCAGGCTCACCATGTTCTGCAATCAACATCGCTACCAGAGATTGGTTATAAACCTTTTTCGAAGTGCGCAGGCATAGCCGTTTGTGCCACTTGGGATCAGCCAGATCTTCATACGTGGAGAGTTCAGAAGGTTTCACTTTCTTTGTGTTATAAATCAATGTACGTGCACGTATTGACAAGCCAAACCATTCATTTTTTGGATCCCGCAAATGCGCTGGGATATTATTCTCCAGCACTTCTGATTTAACAGGTTTCAGTAATCCTGCCTGAGCGGCCGCCCAAAGGTTACCTGCATCCGCAGTTATCAGCATATCAGCCGGTGTATTTTTTCCTTCTGCTTCCAGTCGAGCAAGCAAGGCACCTTCATTGTCTGTTGTATATTTGACTTTGATCCCGGTTTCCTTGGTAAAGGCATCGAACATCGGTTTAATCAGTTGCTCAATCCGCGCAGAATAAACCACCACTTCTTCAGCATGTACCGAGTGCGCGGCAAACAAAGAAAAAAGGAACGAAACCGCAACAAAAAAACGACATGTGTTAAATCTTGGCATGACAAAACTTCCAGACAAAAATATTTTTAGGTTCAATGCATCATCATCGATTACTATATTATGAATACGAATAATTATCAATTAAATATCGCGGGTTCAGGATCTAATGATTACAACTATTTTTCAATCACTGGCTGATGCCATAAATCGAAGCTTTTGCGGCCTGCCAGCGGCAATCTGAGTGCTGGCGAATTCCAATTTACGCCAAAAGACAGGCCCAACAGATTGATTTCGATACCTTCTACAGCGCTGATCAGCACACCCATCAAACCAAAAAATGAAATTTGAAAACCACTGCCACTCGGTGCTCGCGAAATCAATCGATAACCCAGATAATCCTTGCCGATAGCCGTTGGCGGCAAATCAAGTTGCAGCTCCGGGACAGCCCGAGAAACCCAGGCCGTGAATGTATTAGAGTTAGGGCCCGGCCAAATTGTATAATCTTTAGCATAAGGATAACTCCGTGCCGCTTGATCAATTTTCTCAATCAGCACATCCACGCCATCACCTCGTTTCTCCAGCAATATTTCAGGCACATTTCCGTACCAGCGCCTATCGGGCACGTTCTCGTAAATCACCAATACCGGCATTTTCCTGCGCTGCAACCATCCGATCACTTCATAGATGGTGTATGAATTTGCCTGAGTGGGCTTCACCGCGATCCAGGTATGAATTCCCAATTTACCCCGCCAGCCATAAGCACGTGCGCCATAAATCTGAATAATCGCTTCCGACGTTACAGCGGGATCAGGCGCCAATCCAACCGGTTCACGGCTGGCATTCCACCAATACTCGGCCTGTGCGTGATCAGGAATAGCCACTAATACTATAAGATTCAGTAATAGAAGAAAGGGAAATACAGGTAAGACAAGACTCACTTATTAGCTCAACAGGTAGTTGCATTCAATCAGATTCAGAACAATACAAGACTCAGTTTGACTGAAGTACATTAGAAATCCAGTTTACTTTTTTAACATTTCTTCACCTATTCATTGTCTGCAAAATCAAAACCGCGCATATTACTGACTACTGACTAATTAAATACAGCCATACGCACTACCTCCCGGAATGTTTCCCGAGTATCTCTGGCAGATCCAGCAGAAATCGTCCGGCACCGGCCATCTGGCGGCGCAGCATGACCCAGTCTTCAGCACGTTTTCTTGCATCCAGGCAACGTATCAGGCGTACTCTAAGTGCTTCATCCTGGTGATTCAATATGGCTGCCCACAGGGTGTCATCCACGTTATAAACTTTACCCTCCAGAAGACAGACAGGGATTACCTGCTCAACCGGAACAGCCAGATCAGTAGCGATGGCCCGCACTGCGGCGTTAATGTTGGCTGCCTTAATATCCTGCCGATCTGTCAAATCATAAGGAGGATGCCATTCATTCACTGGCCGCAATCGATCGATAAAACTGGCAACGACTAGCAAAGGCGGCGGATGGCGATCCATTCGCACAGCCTGTGACGCGCGCAAAGCATTTAAGCTGTCACGTTCAATCTGCCGATCCGGGCGATTAGCCGGGCTAATCCATAAAATCAAGTCAGCATTCCCAGCTGCTGCCAACATTTGTTTATCGTCGAAAAATGAACTGTCACACCCCGGGCTGTCGAAAATTAATGCTTGAGTTAGACCTTCACGTGACAATGTAAACGGTTGAAGTGCCTGGGTTGTATCAGGCAACACATCAGTGGATGTCGTAAGTTCTCCAAACAAGGCATTGATCAAACTGGATTTACCCGCGTTGGATCGCCCAAGAATGAGAATGCGAAGCGGTTCGGCGACTTCCTTTGCCGTTTTCTCAGCTTGTTCCAAATCTGCTTTAGATACCGGGGTTGGATATTTTGTGGGCTCTTCATCACCTAACGGCAAGCGACCGCTATACAGATCAATGGCGTAATAGCCAACCTTGCACACATAGGCACGCAGAAACCAGCTGTGCAACTCATTCCTGACCTGATCCAAACTACGTTCGCGCAAATTCCGCCAAGCTTCCCAAGTAACGCATTGATCGGATTAAGAATAACACTACCCGTCCGGTAGATATTAACCATTTGTTCCGCTTTGGACTTCCAGCGCTGTATCCGGAAAAAATCGCCGATAGTAAAACGATTGCTAAACGGTATTTTTTCGGCGACATCCCGGCGTAGATCACGGCTCGCACGTTCGATAATAAACAAAGTATGCGGCACAGTCAGCTAGAGCAGCGGCTGTTCGACATCCGGATGATAGCAGTGCGCAACGGTTTCCATAGTCCTCCGCCCCAGTTCCAGCACCCATGTGCCATCTTCAAGCGGCCAATCTTCAGGATTACAGGTTTCCGCCAGTGCCTTGACTTTTTGCCACACTTCTTCTGTACTCGGCGGCCAATCCGGATTAGGTTCGGTACCCGTATCCGTTAACAATTTGCGTTCACGCCGCACGAGCCATTGCTGCAAACCGTGACCGAGGCCGCCACATATCACCATCGCAATCAACCAGACCTGTAGATTGCCGCTCTGCCACAACCACAGTATACCGAAGCCAAGCAGCGCCAGCAGCGGCAACATCAGCAGAATGAATACCAATAACCCTAACGGATTAACAGCTGGAAGTTTTGTTTTCACTCTGATTTACCCCGCAAACGCCCCTTAAGTATAGACGCGCCTCGACCCAGCTCTTCCGCATAGATTTGACGCAATGTTTCAGGATCAACATTCAGGCCATCCTTGCGCCTGACAAAGAAATAGATTGCAGACTTGCCTAATGCATACGTAGTAGCACCACTGAAACTGGCACCCCATACTGCACCTACGGTTTGCCCCCAGAAAGGAATCACCTTAACTATCGTCCGGCTCAGCAACCGTATCAGATAACTGGATGCAATCCCCGCACCCATCAACCCCAAAAATTCTGTCATAGTGCTTTTATCCCAGCGCTGGCCATACAGTATCGCCAGGCTATGCAAGAGTTTGGCCTGAACCGCCGACACTGCAACCAGGTCTACCACAGGCAAAGCGCCCAGCCCTGCCGCTGCAAGTGCATAACCCATAATTTGCTGGTGTGCAGCACGTGCATACAGGTCATGCACTTCTTTATCGCCGCTAAGCTGCTGTTGCAAACCTAACGGCAAAAGTGATTCAATCGCCTGCCATAGTGCTTCCAAACCATAATCCGGCGGATAAAATCCATCTTCAGGCAAAGTCAAATCGGCCGCCACCCAGCACATCGGCGCAGAACCAGGTAATTGTTTCAGAGCACTCCGTTGTGTCAGCAAAGCGCGGCGTAAATCAATCGGAACAGTCTCCGGCAATGGATCATCGGCATACGGCCACGGATGCAAATGCGCATATTCACTGGGATAAAGCTCATGCAAACCGGTTTGCACAATCAGCAAAGGCCATTCTGGGTGCCGCTGCCGGATGGCATGCAGCGCCTCAAACACCGCAGTCTGATTGATATCAGCGACTTTCATCACAGCAACCAGCAAATGCGCCTGAGACTCGCAATAATGCATATCGTCACTGGGATCATACGAAACTTCGCCCAAGCCACGCGTATCCAGAAACCTGATCACCGGCACCTCGGCTGGAAAATCATAAAAACGGGAACTGCGCGTACACGGTTGAAAACCGTTGCCGATCTCAGCCGCTTCGCTCCCTGTCAACGCCCGGATAATCGAAGTTTTACCAGACTGCGTTTTACCCAGCAACCATAACACCGGCACCGGCATCTTTGCACGCGCTTCGCGCAAAGATGCTTCCAGTAATGTTTTGTCAACGCCGGGTTCCAGCAGCGCTGTACGGAGCTGCTCCCAATATTCTGTCCAGTTTTTTAAATCGCTTAATTTCATCAGGCTATCATCATATCACCAGTACACAAAAATTGAGATGGCACGCGGAATCACCTGTAATAACAGCAAAAACCATAGATGGGCAACGATAGTTAACAAAGAAAAATACCGGTCTCCTTTTAATCATAGGATTACCTTGCAGAAGATTACCTTGCAGAACAGCAATACATCCAAAAGGTGCTGCCATAAACAATCTGAAGTTTCACCATTTTAAGATTACAAAGGTGCGCAGTGCTTATGGGGTGAAGATAATTTTGATAGGGTTTGCGCTATTTATAGCAAACCCTATCAAAATTATCTTTAAACGCAGTTATTCACTTGATGGAAAAATATACAATTTTTCAATGAAATATGTCATGCGTTCGATATTACCTCAAAATCAAAAGCGTGAAACTTCAGATAAACAATAACAAATAGGGATGGTTCACAGCCGCCTAATTGCTAAAAAACAGCTTCAACACTTGGATCATATACGCATGATCCTGCACACCGGCGCTTTCGCGGATGCTGTGCATTGCCCACATCGGGCAGCCGATATCGACACTGCGGATGCCGAGCTTTGCCGAAGCGATCGGGCCGATCGTGCTGCCGCACGGCAGGTCGCTGCGGTGCGAGTAGCGCTGATAGGGAACACCGGCTTCTTCGCAACATTGGATAAAATGCGCAATCGAAACACTTTCCGAACTGTAGCGGCGATTGGCGTTAGATTTGATCACCGGGCCTTTGTTGACGGAGACTCTGTGATCCGCGTCATAGGCAGAAGGAAAATTGGGTTGATAGGCATGCGCCATATCCGCGCTGATCAAAAAACTCCGGGCTAACGCACGCGCAGTATCCTCGCGCTCCGATGATGTCGCTATGCTGATCCGCTGCAATACATCGGATAAAAAGCTGCCACCGGCACCGATATGGCTTTCGCTGCCAATTTCTTCGTGATCGAAAAACGCGCAGACCAGTGTGCTTCCGGCATGATTCAAGACGGTATCGTCAAGCAATGCTTGCAGCCCGGCGTGGCAGGAAGCTAGGTTATCAATCTGGCTATCGGCGTAAAATTCCTGATTCGCACCCCAGAACACGCCTTTCTGTGTGTCATAAACCGCCAGATCCCACGACAAAATCTGCGCGGCGCCAATGCCTGCCGCCTGTTCCAGCAGCGCCAGAAAATACGGCTGCGGCAACTGATCGCCAGTCAATTGCGCGAGCAACAGCGGCAACTCATTCTGTTTATGCAGCTTCAGGCCGTCTTCGTTGACGCTCCGATTCATGTGAATCGCCAGATTCGGCAAGCGCAACAGCGATCGACCGAAACGGACCAGCTTGTGTGTGAGGCGTCCCCGGTCATCGACATAGCTGATTCGCCCGGCCAGACTTAGGTCGCGGTCAGTAAAGGTCGCGAGTATCGGTCCGCCATAAATTTCGACGCCAAGTCGGGCGATACCATCGCTCACGGTTGCGGCATTCGGCCTGATCCGCAGTCCCGGAGAGTCCGTATGCGCACCGACAATCCTGAAACCTGATTCAGCGGGGGCTTTATATCCCAGCACGAACAGTACGATCGATGAATCATCGCGAACTACATAATATCGCCCACCCGCTTGCAATTGCCATTTAGCCGTTTCATCGAGGCGGACAAAATTAAATGCTTCGATTGCCGCTTCGATTGAAGCGACTGCATGCCATGGGCTCGGACTTTTATCAATGAAGTCCAATAAATGCTGCACGTGCGCTTTAGCTGTCATTATTTATATTCTAGTTCAATCGCTTATAGAAGAAATCCCGTTCTCTTTATGCAAAATATACGTAATACCAGATAGTTAGTCAAACAAGCTGCTGTATGATCAATAAGAATCTTTTATTTGAGAATCGGAAATAAACAGCATTTTACCTTCATCCAAATTCGTGACGGCACGACATTGATGGTAAAATCCGATCACCTCCCGATAAAAACATTGCCGTATCGAAAGGAACTACAGTTTGCCGCGCTATCCACTTAAAGCACTTTTACTGGCTCTCCAGCTCACTTATTGTTCGTTTTTTCTTGCAAATCCTTCGATATCCCATGCACTGATCATTGAAGCCAAAGAATTAGAACAACAGTTAACAAAACCTTTATTCGTTTTAACTAAAGCCGAGAGTGCCGATTTACAGCGATTTTATGCCGCCCGGAATTATCAGCCGGTGTGGGTAACGCCGGAACCGGAGTCATCCCCGCTTGAAATAGCATTATCCTTCATTGCTGGTGCTGAATCTGAAGGTCTGGATAGCCGCGATTATCAATTGCAGCAATTACAGCAACTGCAGCAACTGCAGCAACAAGCCGGTCTATCCTTACCAGCAACCATTGAACTGGAAGTGCGCTCGACCCGCGCGCTGTTGATATTTGCGCGGGATCTATCGCGCGGCCGATTCTCCGCCAATGCGACTGACCGGGATTGGCATATTCCACAACCTGAATTTGATGCGGTAACTTTCTTGCTCGAAGCAATCAATACAAACCGTTTGCAACAATCGCTCAATGATTTACCGCCAAAGAAACCGAGCTATCAGTTACTCAAGCAAACACTGGCGCGCTACCATAAGCTCGCCAGCAACCACGCAGGATGGATTAATATTCCCGACACGCCATCCATTCGTCCAGGCACAACAAATGCAATCATTCGTTTGATCCGTCAGCGCATCGCGCAAGCGTATGCTGCGGATGGAAACGCCGAATATAACATTGCTCCAACTGAAAGCGAGCACTACGATGACGAGCTAGTCACTGCTATTCAGGCATTTCAGGCGCAACATGGCTTGAATACCGACGGCGTTATCGGAAAAAATACCATCCGTGCCTTGAATATCCCCCTTGCATGGAAAATTCGCCAGTTGCGCATCAGTATGGAGCGCCTGCGCTGGCTTCCGAGAAATCTGGGTGAACGCTACGTACTGGTCAACACGGCCGGATTCCGGCTAACAGTTGCCGAAAAAAACAAGCATGTTTTCGATATGCGCATTATTGTCGGACGCGATTACCGTTCAACGCCTACTTTTAATGGCAATATTTCGCATATGATTCTAAATCCATACTGGAATGTTCCTGCCAGTATAGCCTTGAAGGATTTGTTACCCAAACAGCAGAGCGATGCAACTTATTTCACGAGCGCCGGTTTCAAGGTTTATCCCGGCAATAACCGTAGCGCCGAAGCCATTGATCCGGAAACTATTAATTGGCATGGCATCAGAAAGGGGTTTCCTTATTTCTTGCGACAGGATCCTGGAAAAAACAACGCGTTAGGCAGGATTAAATTCATGTTTCCCAATTCATTTGATATTTATTTGCATGACACGCCCTCCAAGTCACTTTTCCAGAGGGATATTCGTACATTCAGTTCCGGGTGTATCCGGCTGGAAAAACCCTTGGAATTAGCAGCTTTCGCACTGGGCAAGCAGGATTTACCGGATAAGTTTCTTGCTGATATGGAAAGCGGCCAAACCACCACCATGCATTTACCCAAACCGCTGCCCATTTACTTAGTGTATATTACGGCCTGGATTGATGAGCAAGAAAAGGTGCATTTTTCACCTGATATTTATAACCGGGATATGCGCGCATTGCAGTATGCTGGCTGGTAATGATTAACTCTTGCACAAATTCGCAATGTTTTCAGGGAGAAAATAGTCGATGATACGAAACTTTTTGAATCAAACCTACTTATCCGAACAAGAAGCAGAAGTAGAACCAAGCCGCCGCCGTTTTTTAAAAGCAGGATTGGGCGCATGCACTTTGCTGACGCTACCAATGGCCGCAGCATCTGCGCATGCAGCGATCAAAAGGCCACTTGAAAAAAACCTGAGCTTTCTTAACTTACATACCGGTGAACGCACTCGCGCGACCTACTGGGCAAATGGCCGATA
Source organism: Nitrosomonas sp. (assembly GCA_016721865.1). Lineage (GTDB taxonomy): Bacteria > Pseudomonadota > Gammaproteobacteria > Burkholderiales > Nitrosomonadaceae > Nitrosomonas. The sequence continues at coordinate 47,080 of JADKHF010000011.1, forward strand.
TATCCCTGAAGGAATGCGCGCTATCAATCATGTGCTGCGTGACCATCGTACCGGTGACCGCTATACGATAGATCCGGATTTATTCGATACTCTTCATCTGCTGCAACACAAACTGGGAACAAATCAGGAATTTCATGTGGTTTCTGCGTACCGTTCACCCGCTTCAAACGAAATGCTGGCTGCACGCAGTAATGGTGTAGCAAAAGGCAGCTTGCATACCTTCGGCAAAGCCATCGATATCCGTTTACCGGGACGTAAATTATCCGATCTGCGCACTGCTGCCCTATCATTGCAAATGGGTGGTGTCGGTTATTATCCCTCCTCCGATTTTGTCCATCTCGATACCGGGCGCGTGCGCTTTTGGGGCGGGTAAATTCAGAATTAATCCGTAGTCAATCAGTCGTCTTCATGCTGTGTGGGCCTCAGCCACCACACTTTATGCCCACCAAACATCCAATTCATTAGCTTATCGCTGTATTACTTTTTGTAAAAATAAGGATATTCCCTATTTTTATATCTGTATTGATTTGCTAGTATAAGAAAGCGCGCAGTAAGCGGCCTTCGGATGCAATGCGCGTGGAATAACCTGCGAGAATCACATGTGATGTTAAAGATGGGTTAAGTGGTTAATTACATTTTCTATTTATTCCTGTATTATTACTATCGCATCAAAACTTAAAAAAGGAGCCACTGATGAATAAGAATAAATTTTTAGCCGTCTGCATTCTTTCCAGCGTCTTAATTACGGCACCCGCTGCTTATGCGGATGCAGAGGATTATTTACGGATTACTTACCTAACAAATTTCCTAACAAAGCATTACAAGGGTTTGTAAATATTTACACCGGGTTGATCGAAATCCCTAAAAATATTATTAATATCAGTAATGAACATAATATTTTTGTAGGTGTGACATGGGGTCTATTGCGCGGAACTGCTCAGGGTATTAGTCGTACGCTCTTGGGTGTAGGAGAGTTTTTTACTTCGCCAATTCCAACTGGGGAATTTAATTCGCCTCCCTATGTCTGGGAACGCTTTAGTGAGGACAGTCGATTCTTTGGCAGGCATTATGGTGGTTATTGGACCACTTACGGACCGCTCGATAGTGGCGATGAGTAAAAAGTAGTGGTTGTGTGACTAATTGAATGATAAGGATAACATCATGAGAAAGAATAAAATATATCTACCGCTTGCAGTTTTAGCTCTATTGCTGACCGCATGTGCTACACCCAGAATAGACACCGCAGATTTAAAGTCTGAAATCAATGCCGCCAGAGCAGGTCATTATGGTCAGGCCATTCTGCACGCAGAACTCTCACACGAGGAACTGGAAACAGCCAACACCATTCTGGGACATATTGAGAAAAAACATTATTGGAATATTAATGAAAAACAAAAAGCGATAAATGCTGCCAGAGCAGCAGCGCACCATCGCATGGATTCTGAGAAAGAAATGTGCAAATGGTTGACGGAAGTGCATTCACAAAACCATCATAGAACTGAAGCAACGCATCACACAGCAGCCTACTTTCATAGCGGTAGCGCTGTACCGTTTAAAATTGAAGATGAATCCATTGGCCAAGTTGGTCGTTGGTTACAAGCACATCCAGATGCAACTGCGACAGTTACTGCATCAGCTGATACCGTAGGCAAACCAGAAGCAAACCTGGCATTGTCGGAAAAAAGGGCCAATGCGATAGTCCATCTTTTGACAAAAGAAGGTGCCAGAACTAGCCAATTAACTATCAAAGCGGTTGGTGAAGTAGGAAATACTGACAATACGCCAGATCAGAAGCGACGGATTGCGGTCATCACCACCTCACACCCTATATCTACTTCCTCTACCTACATTGATTGCCCAAAATTAAAATGAAGGTATATTCTTAATAAGAAACAGAAAAACCAAAAACTCATCGGCTTAAGCCGGTGAGTTTTTTGCTAGAACGTCCGATACGTATCGACTAAAAACGCATCTCAGTCTGTGCTGTGGATCCTTCTAAAATCATCGCTTGGATTTGCCCTTAAAACGATGCTCTAAGTTTTTTTGGATCATTTCTTCTCCCATCTTTTCCGCTGCGCACAAATATTACCTTCGTGTCCAAAAATATCCCCCCGGTATCTCTATTCAGGTGGAAAAGCTTCTCAAACACATAGATTGATTTCCTGCTTCTAATTCGTCTGATAATCTCGCTCGGAAATTTCTCCAATGGACAACTCACCAGTAAATGCACAAGGTTCTTACTCAACACACTTCGTATAATCTTGATTTCAAATGCCTCACACATCTGCCGTAAACCAACTCTCTCTAATCCGCTCCGCTACTTCCCCCGTCAGAATCTTTTATCGATACAGGCATTATAAGATGAATAGGATCTCAGTATTCCGGCCTTCGCAGCTATGAAAAACGATTGTTTAATTGCAGACTTTATAAACTTTTCATCGCATACAATCTTCACTGGTCAAAATAAAAAGTAATTTAGAGCCTCTCGATGCTTCCCGTTTTCGATGACTGGATAATCTACTACTAGCATGAAATATGAACTCAAATAATCTTATACTAATAAGACGCAGAGTTTTTGACACATTCCAGTATTGAAAAATATCAGCACGATGTTGTGAAACTGGAAACAGGCTTAATATAAAAGAATGTTCTTTCAATTACCTGGTTCTGCAAACCGGAGAAGAGCAGGAATCAGGCAATGAAGATAAAAAATGTGCTATCCAAGAGTACTCAAGAAAATACCGCGGGGAGTAATATGAATGAGTCACCATGAAGTACATCGATCACATCGTATAGGATGGTTACGTGCTGCTGTTCTCGGTGCAAATGATGGTATCGTTTCTACAGCCAGTCTTATTATCGGCGTGGCATCGGCCCAGGCCGTGCATGCAGATATTCTTCTTGCTGGTGTTGCCGGTTTGGTTGCGGGCGCGATGTCTATGGCTGCCGGTGAATATGTATCGGTTAGCTCTCAATCAGATACAGAAGATGCAGATCTTGAACTTGAGAAAAAATCGTTAAACGATGACTTTGAATTTGAGCTAAAGGAGCTTGCCAATATTTATGAAAAAAGAGGACTGGATTCAATTCTAGCAAAACAAGTGGCAGAACAGCTAATGGCACATGATGCATTGGGGGCACACGCAAGAGATGAATTAGGCCTTGTTGAAAACGTTAGAGCTCGCCCCGTTCAAGCCGCATTTTTCTCTGCTGGCACATTCACTATTGGCGCTGCGTTGCCACTATTGGTTGCATGGAATATGCCGGGCATTCAACTTATACCAGCAGTTGCGGCATCGTCACTCGTATTTCTGGCAGCTTTAGGCAGTCTTGCCGCACATGCAGGAGGAGCGGCAATAGCTGTCGGTGCTATCCGAGTTACATTCTGGGGAGCTCTTGCAATGGGTTTAACTGCGGCAGTAGGCAGATTATTTGGTGTGGCTGTATGATCAAGATCGAAGCATGACTTTAATCGATTGCAGCAGCGATGATCTGTAATGCCTGATCAGGCATCGACTTTGAGTCATCAACAAGCCACGCCTTTCTGTATAAAGGATGTTCTGGATGCACAAGCTTGCCCATAAAGTCCAGCAGAAACGCACTTACTATCCGTTGTGCTGGTTGGCTAATGTCACCAAAGCTATTTGCTCCATGAATCACCATCTGCTGCAGAAACAGGATGGCCTCGTCTTTCGCGTGATAATCATCTCTCGTCATTACTCCAGGCGTATTCAGCCAAGGGTTTGCTTTGAGAAATTCAAAGATCAATTCTGCAGCATATTCCGAGTCGACGGTTTTCATAATTGAGCGGGAAATTATTCGCCAAGCATTTCTGATTCTTTAGCAGGCCAATAAAGAACGTTTTCGAAGGCAGCCGATACAAGGCAATGACAGGCGAAAAAACGCAGTTTATGTATGATATATGAGAATGTTAGCCTGTTTTTAACACCGCAACGGCAACGCAGATAGTTTTTCAACGGCATGTTAAGATTTTCACGTGTTCCATATTCGCTTTACTCTAAGTTTATTGCATTAATATAGATGCTTATAAAAATCACCTCAATCAGCAGCACTACACAAACTGGAGATTCAGCCCACTGCATCCTGTTTCGCTCAGAGGCTGTGAAAAAATCGATTTTTGCGAGGGGTAGCATTCTGGCGAAGACGGCATTGAGCCGACACGATTTTCCATGGCATACATCAGATTGACACCCTGTCTTTCAAAAGCGCGTCAAGCCAGCCGCTTTCCCCCTGATTCTGCGATCATTCTGCTCCTTTGCCCGCCAGCCACTAACGAAATGGACTGTGTTGGGTGCCAAATCCGAGCAATTCGGGCGCTAAGGCAAAGGTTCGCATCAAGTTGTGTGTGCGCTAGCGCATGCGAGTAACAATACGCCCCGCACCTTGGTTCTGCCACGTACTCTCAGCCGGGTTAGTCGCGTTCCCCTGGCTAGTGCATTGACACATTCGGCGGTTGCGGCTCGCTCCTTGTATACTTTCCTGGCTTCGTCTGTTCCCATGCGCTGTTTTTGCTGTAGCGTTCATTAACTTGATCGATCATTGGCACCAGTTGCCCCATGTCACTACCTGCCGTGCTCACCTCGACTCCCACGATGATTTGAGTTTCGGTATCGGTGGCATATTGCGCGTTGTAAGCTGGGCGAAACCCGCCATCACCCATCTTCATGACCGTGGCCTCGGCATCGGTGGTCGATGCCCGCGCGTCTTCCGTTTTCTTGCCTTGCTTTTCCTTGAGCTTTTCCATTCCGGCAAGCGCTGCAGCGCTTGTTCGATCCGTTCTTGTCGCTCTCGTTGAGCACGCTCCCGAGCTGCTTGTTGCCGACGCGTCATGACTCCAGGATCGTCTTCAACTTGCCGCTTTAAGGTCTCTATCTGCGTGCGCGCTTCTTCCAGGCAGCGCTCCAGCGTCCCCCGGCGCCGGAATGATGATGCTCCCGCACTCGCCCTTACCCGCATGCCATCCTGTGCTATTCCGCTTGAGCTCGACCGCTTTCACCGCCAACAAGGCCGCCACACTGTCTGTAAGTAAGCCATCAAACTCCGCTTCATGCTCCCCCGAAAATCCGACAGTGTGTGATGGTTGACCTGTACTCCTCCGCAAATCCACCGATAGGCATCATGCGCCTCGGTTAGCCTCGCAATCGTCCGTGCGCTGCCTACTCCCTCAACAGTGGCATACAACCACAACGAAAACAAAATTTCCGGTGCAATCGGTGTTCTGCCGCTGCCACCTTCCACTGCCTTGATTCCAGCATAGATTCCGCTCAAGTCAGCCTGCTCTACATACGCCCATACGATCCTGGCCCGATGATCTTCCGGTAACAACGATTCCAGATCGCTCGGTCGTAATTCCACTTGCGACCGATTCGGCATCAGTACCCGCGCTACGACCGCAACCAAGGGTTTAGCCAAGGGCCTGGGATTAATGATCATGTTGAGTCTTCAGGAAATAAATCAGGGATTGATGACGTTGTCATGGCAGGTACAAATTAAATGGCTCGTTTCCGTTATTTTACCTGCTACTGGTCAGTTGAAGCCAGTGCACAAATGGTTTTTTCACAGCCTCTCAGACTATTCACACCCAGGGCATTTTTAGTGCATTTAACTTATTAAAATGCCTATGGACTGTTTCGAGGTTGATACTTTCTGGGGGTGAATTTAAGTACTAAATCAGGATTAATGAACTAGATAAACAGGATTGATTGACTATAGTACCAAATTAATCTAAGGAATAGCATGAGGCCACTCAAGTTGGTGCGTTTAAGGAATAACTAGTTGAAATCAGCTGATTCTCATCAGCTATACAACCTGAGTAAAAACAGTAAAGGGGGAAGCACGGGAAAATCCGCTGAAATTTCATTGTAAGGCGCGACTTAACGTCTTCAACCCTACTCAGGAAGTATCTAACTGAAAATAGCACTTATTTATATAATTTAATGACATTTAACCCATTATTAATTGCCATTGCTGTGATTCCATTATTTTGATAGGTGGTCTGGACAGATCTTTATCATCAGATTACACCGCTTTCTTCAACCCTGTCATACACCATAAATATCATGCCTCAGAGCACTACCGAGAACGATAAGAAATCAGAAGAAAATACCAAGTCTCCAAACAAGCAAGTGGATGAAATGTTGCGTTTTCACAGCAATATCCTGCAAAGTCTGGCAGAAGGCATTTATTTGATCCGCGCCAGCGACGGAGTAATTGTTTTCACCAACCCACAGTTTGATCGCATGTTTGGTTATGAATCAGGAGGACTTCTCGGTAAGCATGTGAGCATAGTCAATGCCCACGGTGAAAAAGATCCAAAAGAGGTAGCTGCTACAATAATGACCGAACTTGCGCGAACAGGTATATGGAGCGGTGAGGTACAAAATATCAGGAAGGACGGAATCTTTTTCTGGTGCCGTGCCAGTGTTTCAACATTTGACCATCCCCAATTCGGAAAGATTTGGGTATCATTACATGAAGATGTCACAGAACACAAGCACATGGAAGATTCCTTGCGAAAGAGCGAGAGTCTTTTCCGAAACTATTTTGAATTGGGTCAGGTGGGCATGGCTATCACCTCTCCTGAACAGGAATGGCTGAATGTAAACCAGCATCTGTGCGAAATGCTTGGGTACACGAAAGAAGAATTGACCAAAATGACCTGGGTAGAGCTGACCCATCCAGACGACCTTGAACCGGACTTGGTGCAGTTCAGGAGGTTGTTGTGCGGGGAAATCGAAAAGTACTCGCTGGACAAGAAATTTATCCATAAAAACGGGAATATCATCTATACACATCTGACCGTGGCTTGTCAACGCAAGCCCGACAAATCCATCGAATACGTCATCGCATCGGTTGCAGATATAACCGAGCGCAAACATGCTGAAAATGAACTGCGGGAAAAGGAAGAACGTCTGACGCTGGCAACGCTTCAGAATGGCGTAGGTATCTGGGATTGGAACCTGATAACCCAGGAGATGATATGGGACGACTCGATGTACTCGCTCTATCAGATCCGCCGCGAAGACTTCATCGGCACCGAAGAGGCATGGCGGACCGCCTTGCACCCGGATGACCTCGAACGTGGAGACAAGGAAGTCTATGATGCACTTTCGGGCAAGAAACCTTTCAACACGGAGTTCCGTGTAGTCTGGCCAAACAGCGAGGTTCGCCACATCAAGGCCGTGGCGAAGGTATTCCGAGATGAACAAGGAACTCCATTGCGGATGCTCGGCATCAATATGGACATCACCGAATTAAGGCAAGCAACGAATGCACTCCAGGAAAGCGAATTCCGCTGGAAATTCGCCCTCGAAGGCGCCGGTGCCGGTGTCTTGGATTGGAGTTTGTTAAACAGTACCGTATTCTTTTCCAAACGCTGGAAGGAAATGCTTGGTTTTTCTGAAAATGAAATTGGCAACGGCCTGGAGGAATGGACAAAACGCATTCATCCCGGCGACAAAGCGGAATCACTCACCACGATGCAAGCGTATCTCGACGGCAAGACACCGGATTACGCCAGCGAACACCGTGTCCGGTGCAAGGATGGCAGCTACAAGTGGATACTCGCCCGGGGCATGGTGGTAAGTCGCAGAGAGGATGGCAAACCCTCGCGCATGATCGGTACGCATACGGACATTACCGAGCGCAAGGAGGCCGAGGAGCAAATTCGCAATATGGCTTTTTATGACCCCTTGACGCAACTCCCGAATCGCCGCCTGCTGAATGACCGGCTGGAGCAAACCATAGCTGCCAGCAAACGCAGTGGCAGTTATGGTGCAATGATTTTCCTCGACCTGGATAACTTCAAATCACTCAATGACACGCACGGGCATGATGCTGGTGATTCTTTGCTGCTGAAAGCAGCACTGCGCATTATCGGTTGTGTACGTGAGGTGGATACCGTCGGGCGTTTCGGCGGCGATGAGTTTATGGTGGTGCTCAATGAACTGGATACGGACAAGGCCAAATCGGCCACGCAAGCCGCCATCGTCGCCGAGAAAATCCGCACTGCTTTATCCGAGCCTTACCTGATTAAAATTCAGCAAGAAGGCAAAGCAGAAACCATCATCGAGCAACATTGCACATCGAGCATCGGCGTAGTACTGTTCATCAGTCACGAAACCAGCACGGAAGATATTATAAAAGGAGCGGATCTGGCTATGTATCAGGCCAAAGAGGCAGGCGGTAATTCGATCCGGTTTTATGATTCCAAGGATTAAGTAGAGCTTACTCAGAAATTCAGCGATCAGATATGCGCTGCCAAGTAAAAATTCCGGTTTGAAAAGAATTGACAGGCACACGCAAACGGAATTTCACTGGGCGTGCTCTTTTTTGCCGCCGAAGATGCCATTCTGGCAGCAAGATTCTTCAGGCAAATAAAAGCCCACACCAAGATGAGCAGATTCATAACCAGGAAGATACTATTAATCCATGCGACAGATGTATCACTGCGTTTGGCTCGAATATTGTTGAGCCGGTAACCAAACTTTCCTTCAATCGGAATGCGCTCACGATATTCCCGTCGACGTTGTGTTTTCAGACGCATCAATTCATCTTTATTTTCAGGTGTAATCTTTGGCGATCGTCCCAGTGGTTTGCCTGAGAAGCGGATATGCTTGCATTCCAGATAGCTGCGATTATCACGTGAACCATATAGCGTGTCAGCAATGACGACTTCGGGATAATAGCCGTAACGCTTTTTGTAGGCCTCAACTTGCGCTTCAGGATCATGGCCTTCATGCTGTGCATCCCAGTGCAGCTTGTCGACATGCGCCAACCCTTTGCCAATCAGACTCACGCTTATTTTGGCGCCAAATTCCATTGCAGGAACTGCAATTGCTGTATTGGATGGTCGTCTCAGCTTGATCAGGCTGAGATAGACTTTCCTGGCAATCTCGCGATAAGTGCGTGGCTTTTTTTCAATCCTGCGGCACCACTTTAGGCCGCCGGTTGTTATCAATGGCAACATAAGTCAGTACAGCCTCGGTCACTTTAATGCAGATCTCCTCACCGCCTTCCCGCACGCCACGCTGGGCGTATACTGATACATCGACGGTAATCGAAGTACGCCCCACCTTGATGATGTCCGCATAGAGACTGACGATATCGCCGACAAACACGGGTTGTTTGAATACAAATGAATTGACGGCCACCGTTGCGACCCGTCCGCGCGCACGCCGGATAGCCGGTATGCTCCCCGCCATATCCACTTGCGACATGATCCAGCCGCCGAAAATATCACCGGCATAGTTGGTATCTGATGGCATCGGCACCACGCGCAATATGGGCTGCCCTTCCGGCAAGGAAACATGAAGTGCTTGATCATTCGGTATGTTATGCATTGGCGGTTTTAGCTCATGAATAGGGATACCGCAAGAATACAATAATCCTCTCATCTAAGGTCAGTTTCTGTTTCTCCAGACCTCGCATTGAGCACGGTAGTAGGTTCATTCGCTTTTCGGCGAGAAACACGGGAGAATGGGGCCATAAAATACTCTAATCAGATCAGGCTTATGGAATCCCTATTTGAAACTGCTGCGCGCTGCCTGACCGCCTGTGAAATCGAAAAAAAACTGCGTTTGGCCGAGCAAACGGCGCAGGCATGGCGTGACGGCTTATTGTCTTTAGACTGCAAAGATGGACCTGAGCCGATTGGCGAGCCTGGACATCCGGACAGACCTGTTCTGGTAGCACCTGACAAGGTACCCAAACGCGGCCTGGGTACCAAAGAGGGTCTTTCCGCCCTGGTCCATGCAATGGCGCATATCGAATTCAACGCCGTTAATCTTGCCTGGGACGCCGTATATCGTTTCCGTGATCTACCTGAACAGTTCTACAGCGATTGGATAAAAGTGGCGGAAGAGGAAGCTTATCATTTTCGATTGTTGCGCACGCGCTTGAACGAGCTGGGCACTGACTATGGAGAATTTACGGCACATAATGGTTTGTGGGATATGGCTAAGCGCACGGCATTTGATCCGATGGTGCGCATGGCGCTGGTGCCACGTGTGCTGGAAGCCAGGGGATTGGATGTGACACCCGGAATTATCAAACGATTGCGTCAGGTCGGTGATGAGAAAACGGTCGCAGTGTTAGAGATCATTTTGCATGATGAAGTCGAGCATGTGGCAATCGGATCGCGCTGGTTTAAATATTTCTGTCAGCAACGCGGATTGGACTCGGAGCAGACTTTTCGAGAGTTGATCAGCCAATACTTTACACGACAGATGTCCGGTCCATTTGACTATGAAGCAAGACAAAAAGCTGGTTTTACGATAACCGAACTAAAAGCGCTTGAATGCATGGAAATCACCGTAGGACATTCCGGAAAAACTTCATCGAATCGCTCCTAGACACCTGCTTCTCTAATGAAAATTGTCGGGAACCGATCATTCCCGCCGCTCAAACCGGTAAAACGCCAGCATTCCCATCAGATTCGGCAGAAAACTAACCGGATGATCGCCGACCATCACCCTGCGCTCGAGAATACGCGCGTCACATTGCTGGCATAGCGCTTCAAAATCTCCCAACGTGCATAAATGAATATTGGGCGTGTCATACCACTGATAAGGCAGTGTTTTTGACACAGGCATATGCCCGGAAATAACCTGCATGCGGTTTTTCCAGTAGCCGAAATTGGGAAATGAGACGATACCTTCCTTACCCACCCGCAGCATTTCCTGAATGATACCTTCAATGTAACGCATAGCCTGCAAAGTTTAGGACAGAATGACATAATCGAACGAGCCCGATTCAAAGCTGGACAACCCTGCTTCCAGATCATTCTGGATTACATTAATGCCATTACGAAAGCAATTGAGCAGATTGTCGTCGTCGATTTCCACGCCATAACCAAAAACATTGCGCGTGTCGCCCAAATAGCGCAGCAATGAACCGTCGCCGCAGCCTAAGTCCAGAATCTTCGCACCGGGTTTAATCCATTCAGCAATGGCGGCAAAATCCGGGCGTAATGCAATAGTAGATGGTGCTGTTGTATCAGTCATGGTTGATTTATAGCTCTTTTACTCAGGTAGAAACATTGTCCATATACGCGCGCACCAGTTGATGATAATACTGCGTTTCCATCAGAAACGAGTCGTGGCCGTGGCTGGAGGTGATTTCTGCATAGCTCACGTTAATCTTGTTATCCAGTAGCGCTTTGACAATCTCGCGGGAACGTTCCGGCGAGAAACGCCAATCGGATGTAAACGATAAAATCAGGTAATCCGCCTTGGCAACGCGGAAAGCCGCGCTCAAATCGCCACCGTAAGTATTGGCCGGATCGAAATAATCCAGTGCTTTGGTCATCAGCAGATAGCTATTGGCATCGAACAAATCCGCAAACTTGTCGCCTTGATAGCGCAGATAGGATTCGATTTCAAACTCGACATCAAAACCGAAAGAAAGTTCGCCATTACGCAAACTGCGGCCAAATTTCGCCGCCATCGAATCGTCAGACAGATAGGTGATATGTCCCAGCATACGAGCTAATCTTAGACCGCGCCTCGGCAACGTGTCGTAAGCGTAGTAATTCCCGCCGTAAAATTCCTGGTCGGTCATGATCGCCTGGCGGGCCACATCGTTAAACGCGATATTTTGTGCAGTCAATTTGGCCGCCGCGGCAATCACCAGCGCATGGCGCACTTTTTCCGGATAATCCAGCGTCCACTGGATTGCCTGCATCCCGCCCAGACTGCCGCCGACTACTGCGGCGAACTGTTCAATCCCCAGATGCCTGGCCAGTTGCACGAGTTTCCACCCAGTCTTCCACGGTAACAATCGGAAAGCTCGCGCCATAGTGTTTTCCGGTTTTCGTATCAATACTGGCAGGACCGGTAGAACCGTGACAACCGCCCAGATTGTTCACACCGATCACAAAGAAACGATTGGTATCAATCGGCTTGCCCGGACCCACCATATTATCCCACCAGCCGTAGCTTTTCTCTTTATCCGCATACACACCGGCCACGTGGTGATTGCCTGAAAGCGCATGACAAATTAATACCGCGTTTGATCGTGCTGCATTCAGTTGCCCGTAGGTTTCATACACCAGATGATAGCTGTCCAGCATCAACCCGCTTTTCAATTGCAACGGCTTGTCAATGGTTACATATTGCGGTGTCACAACACCAACTGATTTTGAATCTTGCATTTATATAAGGAAAATCCTGAAGAAACGACTAAATATCCTGTTACCAATTATATCGTCAAAGAAACTGGCATACACTAAGGAAAACTCTGATCAACCCATCGGCTAATTCACCATGATCGCAATCAGCTCTTTCAGAGTTTTTCTAATCATTCAACTTAGCCAGTAATGCAGCCATCTTTTCCGGCTGATCCGTTTTCATAATCTTTGTGTCAGCGGAATAATATCAGGCAAATGGCTTTTTAATATCTGGTTTTTCACTGTCAGTAATTGCGCCGGGTACATGGAGAATTGCTGCAGCCCGAAACCCAGCAGCAGCCGGGTAAACTGCTTATCACCCGCCATTTCACCACAAATCGACACAGGTACCTTGGCATGATTGGCGCTCTGAATAATATGCGACACCAGCCACAGTATGGCTGGATGGAATGGATCATAAAGATGCGCCACCGTATCATCAATCCGGTCAACGGCCAGGGTATATTGAATCAAGTCATTAGTACCGATGGACAAAAAATCCAGTTTTCGCATAAAGAGATTCAGACTCAACGCAGCCGCTGGAATCTCAATCATCCCGCCCACTTTAATGTGCTCATCAAAATGAATCCTTTCATCGCGCAAGGTCTGTTTCGCGTATTCGATAAGGTGTAACGTTTGTTCAATTTCCGCCACATGGGATAGCATAGGCACCAGGATACGGACATCACCGTATTTAGAAGCGCGTAAAATAGCGCGTAGCTGCGTATGAAACATTCTCGGCTCCGCCAGGCTCAACCGGATTGCACGCAGCCCTAAGGCCGGATTAGCCGCAACTTGTACAGCACCTTTAAGACTTTTGTCTGCCCCCAGATCAAATGTACGAATGGTTACCGGCTGTTTATGCATTTTGACAGCGACCGTACGGTACGCTTCAAATTGCTCATCTTCGTCCGGCAAGTCATCGCGATTAAGAAACAAAAATTCACTGCGGAACAAACCAATGCCTGTGGCACCACTGGTTTTGACTTGCTCAATATCTTCCGGCAGTTCGATATTGGCGTATAAATCGATCGGTGTACCATCCAGTGTTACTGCAACAATGCTCCTTATGCGCTGCAGTTTCTTTTTCTCCAGCTCCAACTGGCCTTGCCGCAGGCGGTATTCATCCAGAACATACTTATCCGGATTGACGATGACAATACCATGCGTGCCGTCCACAATCAGACGATCATTTTCCAAAATTAACCGATGCGCCTGATGCAACGCCACGATGGAAGGGATATTGAGACTGCGCGCAACAATTGCAGTATGCGAGGTCTGACTGCCTAAATCGGTTAGGAAAGCGGTAAATTGATGCTGTTTGTATTGCATGACATCGGCAGGACTCAGATCATGCGCAACCAGAATACTGTCGCCGGCAAGTCTTGATGCTACCGGCAAATAACCGGGATGTCCTAACATCGCTTTGAGCACACGCTCAACCACTTGCACCACATCGGCTTTGCGTTCGCGCAAATAAGCATCCTCGATTTCCTCAAACTGCGCCAGTAGTACCTGCATCTGCTGAGTCAGTGCCCATTCCGCATTGCACTGAGTCTGAGAAATCATGCCACGCGCCGCATCTGAAAGCATCGGGTCGTCCAGGATCATCAGATGCAGGTCCAGGAATGCACTAAATTCCGCCTGTGCATGGCCATCGGCCACGGATTTTGCAGCGTCTCAAATTCTTCACGAACGACAGCAAAGGCACTATCCAGACGCGCAATCTCTTTGTCTATCTGATTTTTCGGAATCAGATAATGCATCACCTCTAAAGCAGCCGGTGCGGCCAAATGCGCATGACCTATGGCGATGCCTTCAGATACCCCAATACCCTGCAGGATAAAGCTCATTCGCTTTCACCAAAATAGTCTTCTACCAATGCCACCAAAGCCGCCATCGCCTCAACCTCATCATCGCCAGTCGTTTCGATCTGGATGCGCGACCCTTTATTAGCCGCCAGTGTCATAACGCCCATGATACTTTTTGCATTCACGCGACGATTATTCCGCATCGCCCAAACTTCGCATTTGAATTGGCTGGCCAGTTTTGTCAGTTTCGCAGATGCGCGCGCATGCAATCCCAGTTTGTTGACAATTTCCACTTCTCTAGTCTGCATGGCAAGACTCCACACCGATATGCATGACACCGCATCGGCCGCCGCTCAATCCTTTTTCGATCACCACAGGAAGCGGTTCATGACGATAGGTCAACACACGTACCAGCATAGGCAGATTGACGCCTGCGATACACTCCACTTTACCGGGTTGCGTTAACTGACTGGCAATGTTGCAGGGTGTTGCGCCACAAATATCACTCAATACCAGCACGCCATCACCGCTGTCCAGTTGCTTTATCAATGCGCGCGCTCTGGTTAATATGGAATCGGGATCATCCTGAGGAAAAACACTCCAAATACAGCAACTGCGGTGGCTTCATGCCAACTACATGACTTGCGCAGCGAATCATATAATCCCCTAAATCTTCATGTGTGAGAACCAAAATCCCAATCATCGCGCCTTTATCCTGTTCCCGGTTTCATAAACACCAAATTGGGAATTTTAGCATTGACAGTGCGTTAATACCCTGCCTTGTTAAATATTCACATAAAAATACCTCCAAATGATTGTATTGTGCCTTTATTCAACTATTCCATTGTTCAATGCGTTATATTTATTCCATTGAATTAATAATCTGAGGATCACTCAAAGCCTGATGAGGTGGTCAGCGTATACTGATAAGCGAATGTCTTGATTTAATGTGCAACATTATTTTCATCGGTGGCAAAGACATGAAAAAAAATGATCGAATCTCAGCCTTGTGTAAAGCAGCCGAAGCGATGGCACGCGGCGATTTTACGCCGGATATCCCGATCGGTGACGATGAAATTGGTCATCTGGGTAAATCACTCAAGAAACTATCCGCTTATCTCAAGAAACAGTCAGAAAGAAATCAATCTCTCTATCGGATTATGGTTGAGTGCAACCTCAATCTAGAACTGATCGATGTACTGGACCACATTTATGAATCCTTTCAGGATCATTTGCCGTATGACAGGATTAGCTTGGCTTTACTTGAAAATGAAGGAAGCAAGCTTAAATTGTACTGGTCGCGCGCCAATTATGACAAACCTGAATTAATCGCTGGCCTTTCAATTCCTATTTCTGACAGTGGCTTACAGGCAATCGTCGATACTAACGAAATGCTGATCATTGATGATTTAACCACACATTTGGAAAAACACTCAGAATCCAGACTTGCACAAGCAATTTTTAAAGAAGGTATTCGCTCCTGTCTCATTTGCCCCCTGGCTGCTGCTGGAAAACCGATTGGATTTGTTTTCTTTTCTTGCCGCAAGAAAAACATTTACAAAAACCTGCATAAGGATTTATCCCTGCAAATCGCCAGCCAATTGGCGATCATCCTTGAGAGAACCCGGTTATACAAAGGAATAAAGCAAAACAAGCAACTCATCGCGCAGAAAAAATCATTGCAACGACGCGTCACACATGATGCCTTAACCGGTTTGCTCAACCGCCCTGCCATATTTGATATCCTGCATAAACAAATCTTGCGTGCCAAACGAGGTGGAATTGGAATTGCGGTGATCATGATTGATATTGATCACTTCAAAACCATTAATGATACCTGCGGCCATCTCACGGGTGATGCGGTGCTATGCGAAATTGCCAGCTCCAAGCATAAAGGTAGAAACCGGGTTGAAGTCGCGAGCTGATAGCCATTGCTTTAATCCGATCAGCACCAATCCGAATCCAGAAATTGATACTTAGCGAGATTCCTCGCTTGCAGCGTATAATCACCCCTCTAACAGGCCGTTGAAAAACGTTTTCGAGGCCAGCCGGCACAAGGCAGAAACAGACGAGAAAGCCCAGTTTATGCGTAATAAATGAGCATTTTCAGCCTGTTTTTAACACCGTAGCGGCAACGCAGATAGTTTTTCAACGGCCTGCCAATAATGAGTTAACTTTATTCCCAATCTTTACACAACGAACCATAACATGACCCAGGAAAATCCATCAGCTGCTCCCCAAGATGAAAATCAAATTATTGCTGAACGCCGCGCCAAACTGACCGAATTGCGGCAAGCAGGCAACGCTTTCCCGAATACCTTCCGGCGCGAGCATCTGGCGGCAGCATTACATCAGCAATTCGACGAATTGACTAAAGAAAAACTGGAAGAACAGCCCACTGTTGCAAAAGTCGCGGGGCGCATGGTGCTAAAGCGCGTCATGGGGAAAGCCAGTTTTGCCACGATTCAGGACATGAGCGGGCGCATCCAGTTGTATATTTCAGATGACCATACCGGAGAAGCGGTGCATACCGCGTTCAAGCACCATGACCTGGGCGATATTTTCGGCGCGCAAGGCACATTATTTAAAACCAAGACCGGCGAACTCTCGATCCGCGTGACGGACTTGCAATTGCTGACAAAATCGCTGCGCCCGCTGCCGGAAAAATTTCATGGGCTGACCGACCAGGAACAGAAATACCGCCAGCGATACCTGGATCTGATCACGAATGAAGACGCCCGCAAGGTGTTTACGGTTCGCTCCAAAGTCATTCAGGCAATTCGTGAATTCTTTGTTGCACGCGATTATCTGGAAGTTGAAACCCCGATGATGCATCCGATTCCCGGCGGGGCCTCGGCGCGGCCTTTCTCCACGCATCATAATGCATTGGATATGGAATTATTTTTACGCATCGCACCCGAACTTTACTTGAAACGGCTGGTTGTCGGCGGCATGGAAAAAGTTTTTGAAATTAACCGCAATTTCCGTAACGAAGGAATTTCCACGCGGCACAATCCGGAATTTACCATGGTGGAATTCTATGAAGCCTATCAGGATTTTACTTACCTGATGGATTTCACCGAAAAAATGTTCGCCACTGTGGCTGAAAAAGTTTTGGGAACTACGCAGATTACTTACCAAGGCAAAGCAATCGATCTGGCGATGCCGTTTATGCGTTTAACCATTACCCAGGCGATTCAGAAATTCCATCCGGAATATTCCGATGCGCAACTGCAGGATCGCGAATTTCTGATCAATAAGTTACAAGCATTGGGCATACACTATAACTCGCATGATGGTATCGGCGGCTTACAACTTTCATTGTTTGATGAAACCACAGAGCATTTACTGTTTGAACCCACATTTATTATCGATTATCCGGCAGAAGTCTCACCGCTGGCACGTCGCAACGACAGTAACCCTGAAATCACCGATCGTTTTGAGCTCTATATCGCCGGACGTGAAATTGCCAATGGATTTTCGGAATTAAACGATTCGGAAGATCAAGCAGCGCGCTTTCAGGAGCAAGCCAATGCCAAAGATGCCGGTGATGCCGAGGCGATGCATTACGATGCGGATTATATCCGCGCGCTGGAATATGGCTTACCACCCACGGCGGGTGAAGGCATTGGTATTGACCGTCTGGTCATGCTATTGACCGACAGCCAGAGTATCCGTGACGTGATTCTGTTTCCGCAGTTGCGGCGGGAGGACTAGGGGCGTTAACAATTAACGTAATTTCTGCAATAATTTACCAATAGATTGAATATGAAGGAAAATTAATGATAATCAGGAATGTGTTGATTGATGAGCAGTGGAAACGAATAGAACCCTTGTTGTCGGGCAAACCCAGTGATTGCGGGGTAACAGGGAGAAATAACCGCTTGTTCCTGGAAGCCGTACTGTGGGTTTGCCGCACAGGCGCACCATGGCGCGATCTGCCAGAAGCTCTGGGGAGCTGGCATACCGTGTACACACGTTATAATCGATGGTCTAAAAAGGGCCGTTGGGAAGCGATATTCAAGACCTTATCAGAGGCCAGCGACTTTGAATATTTAATGATCGACGGTTCGATTGTTCGACTGCATCAGCATGGTGCTCCCCCCAAAAAAAACAACAGGAAGAGGCGGTTGGAAAATCAAGAGGCGGTCTGAGTACCAAAATACATGCAGCAGTTGATGCTCTGGGCAATCCTGTTAGACTGCGACTGACAGAAGGACAAGCCTCGGAGTACGGCCAGGCAAACGCACTGATTGAGCAGATTCAAGCCGATTATATTTTGGCGGACAAAGGCTATGACGGTGACAAGCTTATTAATAACATTGAAGCGTCAGGTGCAGTAGCGGTAATTCCTCCTCGACAAAACCGTATAGTTCAGCGGGAGTATGATCGAGAAATTTATAAAGAACGAAACCTGGTCGAACGCCTATTTCAGAAGCTTAAGCAATTTCGCCGAATTGCAACACGGTATGAACGATTAAAACGAAACTATCAAGCCATGCTATATTTGGCTAGTTCCATGATATGGCTGGCTTAATTGTTAACGCCCCCTAGGGAATACTGAATAACTCACGTTGATTCTGAAAAAAACCTTTTATGAATGAGTAATGTCAGGGCGCGATCCCTTAGTGATGCTGACTAATAAAGATTCCTCATGTCATTCGGAATGACAAATGCGGGTTATTCAGCATTTAATATATTAGGTTGAGTTCTATATGGCTTGATTTGGAATTTTTGTTATCGCAAAGGGCACGGAAAAAACCAAGCAAAATATGATCCGTAAAATTTTAGGTGGCGATAAAAAGATTATCCGGTTTAATGGATTGATATCTAATTCCAATTCTCGATAGACATGCAAATATATATATTACACAACCAACTGTTTTTAACTGAAGAAATCTCGGGACCTTGCGGCCGAGTAGTCAGCCTGAAGGAATTTTTTTGATTATTAAACAAATATAATTATTTCTATTTCTATCTGTAATTGGAATAATGAGTCTTATGGAAATGAATAGTTTTATGAAGATATTTTGCTTTTTTAGCTCTCTGGTTAATCTTGGACATTTGAATATATGGCCACCAACTTCTTCTACGTATACGCGCTGAAAGACCCGCGCACTTCTCCGGCCAGGGCTTTCGATCACTTCGTTACCCCCGACGCAACGAAGAAGTACGCCAGGATTAAAGAGATCATTGTTACTTGCTCCACTCCGATGGCGGATATCCTCGTTGAAGACCTAACCGAAGCTCAGGCGCTCCGAATGGAAGCTGAACTGATCTCGGCGTCTGGAACCATTAAAACTGGCGGAGTGCTTACAAACGCTGTGGTGCCGCTATCGCCAGCGTGTTATGCATCACCTAGCCAAGCGCGCTGAAAAACTTGGCATGCAACTCGTTTCCGCTCCTCAATCAACTTAAAAAATCATTTAACTAATTATGTGGATATATTGCGTTTCTTGAGATTCTGCAAGGCCCAACATTACATAAAACCCGCGCGCGTAAATTGCCGGGGTTTGTTGAAGGACATCATATTATTATCCCTTTGCCTGAGTAGCATTACCCAGCAACAACGCCTGGCTGTATTCTAAAAACTTCATCCAAGTGCGTTTCGATGATACTGATCAGAATCGTCAGTTGCAGCGCCTGATAGTCGTGCACAGCAATGTTGCGAAAGCCCACCATGCGTTTAAGCTTATCAGCAAGCACGGTATCGATCCAGCCGTCCTGCGCCAGCAGCGCAAATACATCGCGCGCACTTTGTGCGGCACCCCCAGCTTTTCACGCCGGATTACGTGCTGCCCCATGTCCAGCGTTGCTTCGCAAGCACGTTGAATGTTCAGAATGGCCGAATCTTGCCGGGTGAAATCCATGGGAAAAGTAACAGGACCTTTTGCATATTCCTCCCGCACCCGCGTCACACATCGCTCGATAGTGGCAGCCTTGTTGATCAGCACATCATCGGCCATAGACCTTTCCCCTTTTTTGAATGTCGGATAGCAACCCGGCACGGGCGGTGTCCAGTTCCGTTTTCTCACTCAGGATGGCAGCCTCGAACAAAGCCGCTTGTGCATCCAATGCCCACCAGTGTTGACCAGTCGTGATGATTTGATATTGCATTACGGTGGAAGCGGCTCGCAAATCGAGCAAATCGACCGGGCAACCAGCCACATCCGCCAGATCACTTGCCAGCGACCACAATACCAATGGCTCAACATATCCGGCTACCAGCACCGCCAAATCAAGATCACTATCCATTTGTGCTGTAGCTTGAATGCGGCTGCCGAAGGCATAGATGGCCAGCAGATTTGGCAGACTGGCTTGCAGTGTCTGAATGATCACAGTCTGATTCACAACGCGAAGTGACCCTCTCCAACAGTCCAATGTGGAAATAAATCAAGAGCTAAAAACATAAGCTAATAAAGTAAGGAAGTCTAATGGATAGAATACTTTTGAGCGTTTGATCTCATAGAGTATCTATCGCTGATATATCTAACTCGACAGAATTAACGCCATCATAAGCAGCTCCACCTTTGTTATTGCGCAACTCGAATAAAAAATATGCCGCTACGTCGTTCTCAGCACGGCAGGTTGGGGTAATAATAGAAACCCCAACATCACACTGCCAAGAAACTTGCCGGGGTTCGTCAACTCATCGCAGCCTACGCACTATTTCATCATCATGGGCCGTAGGCGTTCGATAGTCACCGAGTCGATCAATCCTTTCTTTTGCATGGATTTAATACTCGATTCGGGCGCACAGTTGGCCACTTCAACCAGCTTCATGACCAGCGGATTGAAATAAACGTCGACACCGGTATAGCTTCCCGCATCGTCGCCCTTGCGGTCGCCACGGAATACAAATTTCGACCGGTCCACCTGGCCCCCTCCATGACGATCCTCGTTATGATCAGTATCGACATAATGCGCCTAACTTTCTTCGTCACCGATGATTTTCTCGATGCGATAGCCCGGTGGCGCGGTGTAAAAAGTTTCAATGCGCGTACCTTCAGCCGTAGTCCAGTCTTTTTTGGTTTCCTGCGCTTTCATCCAGAGCCGCACTTTGACACTGTTGCCTTCATTGATCCAGCGTGCTTTGGCCCATACTTCCGGCCCATTCCCATGATATTCCTTGTCGCCCCGTGTATGTGGCGGCGTAAACGATAAATAGGTGTTGCGAGAATAGGTTTCTGTTTTTTCGTTGCAAACCCGCGTTGTCGGTTGTATGACTGGAATGCTGGAAACCAGACGGTCTTGCCATTCCAGAATCAGTTGATTACTTGCATTGGAAACGGGAACACCATTACCACCAAGATTGAGGGCCATATGATAATGTGTAATTCGATTTAAATTCGTTGATACATCCAGCGTGCGCGATTTGTCTTTCAAAGTGACTTTGATCGGTGTGGTATCAAAATCGTAACCAAAAAACTCTATCTTGTTGCGGCGGCTAGAATCCAAAGCCATATCCACCGCTGCAGGCACGACATGGCACAAAGCGGGTTCAACGGGTGGCACGGTTTGAAACAATAAGCGTGCGCGAATTCTTTCTAACGCTTGTCTAACACGCGCGCCAATAAAATCGAGATTACACCGCAATTCATTACCGGAGGCCGCCACGCTACGGTTCAGCAAATCTGAAACTTCATTCCGAATCGTAGACTGCGCATCGCTCGTCAATTGTTTCGTGGTATCTTGCAGCACCGTTTGCCACGATGAAGAGTTACGTTCCAGGGCGTCAATGGCGCCTTCCAGTACGGCTACCGTATCGCCCGAAATATCACTCACTTTGTCGGTCGCATCTTCCACCTTCTCCGCCACATCACAACCTGAGATTAAGATTGTGATAAATAGAATAAACCACAATGATGGTCCGCGCACTTCGCTGATTATCTTTGAATTAAGTGATCCAACTGTACTCATGCTGTCAATCTCCTTATTATTGCGCGACACATTCGCATACCTGTAGTACCGTCAGTACTGCCCCCAAGCGCTCAGATTGGGACGAAACAGGCTCAACGTGCTTATTTATTAATCATAAACTACATTTGCTTATCTGTTTTTGCCTTGCGTCGGCTGCTTCGAACATATTTCGCAACACCCTGTTAGATAAGTCCGTATGACAGGTAGTCAATGTATATTACACTTCTTATTTCTATTCGTCTTTAAATCAGATCTCCCCGTAAACATGGATTCTGTCAGTCCACTTATTGATGCAACAGGTATTTTGATTTAAACCGAAATATTTAATCAAGGCAAGATTTAGCCTCTTCCAATATGAAATGAGTCTGAAGGGGGAGCATATTTCCACCAAGGAATGAGTCTGAAATTGAATTGCTGAATCGGTCATTATGCGAAGCATGGTGATCAATATGGAAGAAGCGAAGTTAAAGACCTTGTCGCAGATCAAGGCATTTCTGGACGGGACATCGGAGGTTACATTTCGAGTTTCCAAGGGAGAGCGTAATCAGTTTATCGAGCGTGTGTTCAAGCGGTTTGGCTACGCCTCGCATGGCCGGGTAGAAAAAGGCGTATTGCTGCGATATATCGAGCGCATGACTGGGTTGTCACGGCAGCAAGTGACACGATTGGTACGACAATACCGCAAGGATGGGAAGCTATCTAAACACCCGCAGCGTGTTGCCCCAAAAAACGGCTTCACTCGCCGTTACACAGTGGCGGACGTAGCCTTTCTGGCCGAGATGGATGTGCTGCATAACACACTGTCCGGGCCTGCCACCAAGAAGCTCATGGAGCGTGCGTTTCAAGTATTTGGTGATGTGCGCTTTGAGCGCCTGGCCGACATATCGGTTTCTCACCTGTACAACCTGCGTGGGAACAAGCAGTACCAGAACAAACGACGGCATTGGACCAAGACAAACCCAACTGGGATTCCCATCGGCAAACGCCGCGCCCCGCAACCGAATGGTATTCCAGGCTATATCCGTATCGACAGCGTGCATCAAGGCGACCAGGATGGCGTCAAAGGCGTGTATCACATCAACGCGGTGGATTGTGTGACGCAGATGCAGTTCGTCGCCACCTGCGAGAAGATCAGTGAGGCGTATTTGCTGCCGGTCATCCGGCAGTTATTGGAAGGGTTTCCGTTTGTCATTCTCGGATTCCATTCGGATAACGGCTCGGAGTATATCAACTACAAGGTCGCGAAACTGCTGGAGAAATTGCTGGTTGAGTTCACCAAGTCACGGCCCCGTCATTCCAACGATAATGCACTGGCAGAATCCAAGAACGCATCGGTGGTGCGTAAGCATTTTGGCTATGCGCATATTCCGCAATACTGCGCCAGCTTGGTCAATGCCTTCTGTAATGAGTATCTTAACCCTTACGTCAACTTTCATCGCCCGTGCTTCTTCCCGCAAACAATCACAGACGACAAGGGAAAAGAGCGCAAGAAATACCGCTACAAGGACATGAAAACGCCTTATGAAAAATTCAAATCAATACCCGATGCTAGTCAATATCTCAAAGCTTGCGTGACCTTCGAACAACTGGATGCACAAGCAGCAAAAATGAGCGACAATGATGCCGCCTTGGTATTGAACAACGCAAGAAAAAAGTTGTTTAAAGATATCTCTGCATTAATCAGGAAACAGGCTTAAGAAATATAATTAGCAAGGGCAAACCCCTATCAACCAGATCGAATCAGAAAACAGTTCAATTACTCAGATTCAAAACCCTTCCTTCAGACTCATTTCTGTATTGGAATATACTGATTTGGCAATCTCTCAGTGATTCTCTAAATACTCATGTGTTGCTGCTGAATAATGTTTCTCAGTCAAAGGGGTAGAAACATGTCAGTGAAAAGGCGTTCTGATCTTAAAAATCATGAAAATCAAGAGCTTGTATAATAAATGATGTACTCTCTGCCCGCGACAACCTGTCGTACTCGGCTCCGTGCTTGTGAGTGCAGATTGCACAAGCCCCGGTACAATCTCGCATGAATGTCAGCTTTGCTAAGGGGAAAACCATCTGCATGATATTTCATTCAAAGTTACAGAATATGCATTGATATATTGCTGATTTAGCAGAATCAAATTTAGAAGAATCACTTGTTAATCAAGCTATCATCAGTTATGTTTACGGCGCTCCTAAATTATCTGACTAATACGGTCACCCAATTAAATAAAGCGAATCCGATTGACTGACTGATAGATAGAATCTTAACTTCTTCATTGAATTGATAAAAGGATTGTTATGCTAACCGGGCCAAAATTGCCATCCCGAAAATTTCCGATTGCAATTTGGGTCGGTGTTATCGCAGCTTTTATAGCGTTTGGAACGTTGTATCGCACAAGTTCGCAAGGTGATTCATCCGAAACTTATCCGAAAGGCTTCCGCGGTGGGGCTTGCACCATAGAAACGGAAGCGTTAATTATCGGCTACTCGGGTTACTACCTCCCAGAAGATTTTGAATCATCTGAGGATACAATCCGATCGCCGTATGTACCCGTTCAATGCGGCAAAGTGCCTGAACCCGCCACACTTAATATTTCAATTGACCTATTGTACCCAGAATCGGCCCGCGATTTCCTGCTGGGACTGCGTTTAGTTCAAATAGAAATGGATGAGAACGAAAATCAGAAAGAACACGAAATGCTATCGGTACCCGCACAGCAACACCTATCGGGAGTGATCACACTGGCATTTAAGTTGCGTGAACCAGGACAGTATATTTTGTATTTAAATGGCAAAAATACCGAGGACAGAGGGCTTCAGGTAGAAATTCCTCTACAAGTGGGTTTGAATTGGAAAGATCATCTCAAAAAGAATTTCTCGACATTCTTAAAAAATCATTGACCATCCTATACACCCATCAAGATAGCGTATATCCACAGTATTACGATATGCAAAGCGAGCAAATATATCGAAGCTCAGTTCTGGAACTAATCATGCTGCTCTCAAATATCTTACGCTGCTTACCGCTATTAGCAGTATAAAAATTAAGGGGAGATTTCATGGATGTTACTGGTATTGCAAATGTAGCCACAGCAATGGCTGGTGCAAGCACCAATCAGGCAGTCAGTATGCGGTTCCTAGAAAGGCGGTCGATCTGATCTGAATGCTGAGGGTGTTCTCGCTTTGATTGAGGCGATTTCAGATAACAGTTCCGAACAGAATTTACCCACGCATCTTGGGAAAAATATTAATACCACCGCTTAGCCGTAAACTCTTTCCAGCTACCGTACTGCAGCGCTACCTGAGTGGCGCTTTTTTTTGGAAATGCAATTTCCATCATTCTTCCGTAAAATTGGGGGTATACATTTAATATCCAGTTTCTTACTGTATTTGGCATTTTCATTTTCTCAACACTTCCTTAAAACTCCTCTCGCCGCTATCATTACTGAAGTTAAGATTGAATTCATGCAAGTCTCAGGATTAAGATTGCCGTATGAAAATTAGAAATTAACTTGCAATTTAATCTGTTGGGCATGACGATTACCAACTGATCTCAACTTCATAACATAACTTCTCATGATTTCCGAATCCAATTTTAGCCCGGATGCTTTCGATTCATTGGAATCCCAGAAAAAACGGCTTTGTCTTCTCAGCAAAACAGCCGAGATTGGCGATTGGTCTTATATTTTTAAGACAGGCATTACGATATGGTCAGAGTATCTTTATGACTTTTATGAATTAGATAAAAATCATAACTGCTCAACCCTACTTGCAAGCACTCATTTTTATCAGGGATCTGAGAAAGAAAAAATGCTCATATTGATTGCGCATGTCACCGCAGAGAGAACTGAGCGAACTGAAGAATTTATGATTGTGATGAATGACGGCAGACTCAAATGGCACACCACAACCATTTACCCAATGCTTGATGAACATGGAGACCTAATCGGTTTGTATGGCATTTTGCAAAATATCACAGAAAAAAAACAGGTAGCAGAAAATAAGAAGAAAGAACATCTTCTTTTCAATTATATACTCGACAGATTACCTATTGAACTGGTTGTAATGAACAAGGAAGGCCGCAATATCTATGCTAATGAAGCAGCCATTAAGAGCAAGGAACGCCGTGGAATTATGATTGGAGCTAACCATAGCGAGCATAACGATCTTGGGAACTGGATCCCTGCTGTTGAATCCAGCCGTAATGAAGTCATGAAAGAATGTATGGTTAATAAAGATCAGTGACTTTTGAAGAAAGGCTTACTGAGTCGGATAGCACAGAGCGAACCTATCTGCGCAACATGTATCCGCTTTTAGATGAGAACGGTGATGCAGAGTTTCTCATCGGATACGGTATGGATATCACTGCAAGAAAAAAAAGCGAACTGGAATTACAGCGAATGGCCATAGTTGCTGAAAAAACCAATGGCATCGTGATGATTACCGATCCAGAAAAGCGCGTGATTTGGGTAAATAATAGTTTTGAAAAAATCTTGGGGTATAAGTCTGAAGAGGTGATTGGAATTGATCCGGGAATTTTTCTCCAAGGACCAGAAACTTCTATCGAAACAATCCGTGAAATCACCCGCTCGCTCCGGGATACAGGTACATTTTCCGGTGAGATTCTGAATTATACAAAAAGCGGCGACAAGATCTGGCTCTATCTTAACATCGCTGCGGTTTATGATGATGCGGGAAAATTGATCAACTATGTGGCTGTTGAAAATGATATTACGCTAATAAAAATGGCGGAACAGCGGCTTCAAAAAGCCATGGAAAAAGAACGCGAACTCAACCGCTTCAAAACCCAATTCGTCAATCTGGCTTCACACCAATTCCGCACACCACTTGCAACCATTCGTTCCAGCATTGATCTACTGGACCTGAAAATGGAATCAACCAACCTCAGCGCTTCCTTTATCGAGTTCTTCCAGAAACACAAAACGACTATGGCAGAGGAAACAATGCGCATGACGGAACTGATGGAAAACATTCTGGATATTGGCCGGATTGACGAAGGCAAAATAGAATTATTCAAGAAGAATCACCCATTCCGGCAGTTTATGGATGCATTTGTTCAATCTAATATTGAACCCAATGGACAGCAGAGAATGCTGAACTACCGTTTCGATGCACCAGATCGCATTATCAGTATGGATGAAATTCTGTTGCGGAATGTTTTACGCAATATTGTGTCGAACGCATTTAAATATTCCGAGGGCAAACAAGCGCCTGAACTTACTGTCATATTTTATGATAATGCTTATTTAATCACAATAAAGGATTATGGAATTGGTATTCCTGAAAAAGATCAACAATTTCTGTTCCAGTCGTTTTTCCGGGCATCCAATGCCAAGGTTTTTCCCGGGAGCGGACTGGGACTCATGATCGCCAGAAAATTAATCATAATTCACGGTGGCGATATCAGTATTGCAAGTGACGCCGGAAGCGGTTGCACAGTAACAATTCAATTGCATATATAAATTGAAATAAACTGAAACAATGGAAAATACGCTTATTCTTGTAATAGAAGATGAGAAAGCGCTACGTGAAAACATATCCGCAATAATTGCGCATTATGGTTTTCGCGTAATCAGCACACCTATCGGTGAGGAAGGAATAAGAATGGCATTGGAGTTTATTCCGGACATCATCATTTGCGATATCATGCTTCCTGGAATAGATGGTTTCGAAGTATTTGCCAGAGTAAAGCAGATACCACAATTATTATCTACGGCATTTATTTTTCTTACCGTAAAATCGACCCGCACTGATACCCGTAATGGTATGAACATGGGCGCCGATGATTATCTCACCAAGCCATTTACAAAGGAGGAATTGATCTGCAGCATAAGAGCACGGCTTGAGAAATTATCCAAGAAAAGCAAGCGCCAACTGGAGAAGGATGAATTGGTTGAGGCCACACTTGGTAAAATGACAAGCCTCACTAAAGCAGAACGAAAAGTACTCAATGCGATATCAGAAGGATACACAACCCCACAAATTGCTCAAAAATTGTTTGTAAGCAAAAAAACAATAGAAAATCATCGCGTTAATATTTCCAGAAAACTCAATCTGAGCGGCCCCAATAGTCTGATCAGTTTTGCGCTGCGATTAAGAGCACAGCAGTCGAGCAATCGCTCTCCTCCGGATAGCCCGCTACCAACTTTATTAAATAGACCTCGTTTCAATGAGTAATTCTTGGTCATTTGGGACGAATCTAAATCTCTTCATCATTCTTGCATTGACTAATTGCAATTATTTCTTTTGCTGAAAAAACTGTACTATGCAAAAAAATGAGTGGATCCACTCATTGTAAAAGAATCGCAATAGGCTATTCTTAACTGCGTAAAAAAGGGTTTATGAAGACAAACATCTTAATAGATAGTTGAACTTTAATAAATCTGTGCGCTGAATTAATTAACTAGATAAACGGAGGTTATGATGGCAACAACTTATGGCACAACGAGCGCAAGTAAGGCGCTGACTATGACATGTCGCTGTGGTACGACTCAAAGTACTACAAGCTGGGCATGCTAACCATGCTACTGGTAGCGATATTCTGGATCTGGTATCAAAGGACATTTGCTTATTCACATGGGATGGACTCGATGGAACCGGAATTTGACAAGGTGTGGATGGGGCTGTGGCGAGTTCACATGACCTGATGCCTTTGTTTGCATTAGTCACCTGGGGCTGGATACTGAAGACCCGTGACACGAAGAGCAACTGGACAACCTGGATCCCAAGTTAGAGATTAAACGTTATTTCTACTGGATGATGTGGCTGGGAGTTTATCTGTTTGGTGTTTACTGGGGCGGCAGCTTCTTCACTGAGCAAGATGCATCGTGGCACCAGGTGATTATTCGTGACACCAGCTTTACGCCAAGTCACGTAGTGGTATTTTATGGTTCATTCCCGATGTACATTGTCTGTGGTATAGCTTCATACCTGTACGCGATGACCCGTTTGCCACTGTATAGCCGCGGTACATCATTCCCGCTGGTTATGGCAATTGCTGGTCCATTGATGATTTTGCCAAACGTAGGATTGAATGAATGGGGTCATGCATTCTGGTTCATGGAAGAGCTGTTCAGTGCACCATTGCACTGGGGCTTTGTGATTCTGGGCTGGGCAGGGTTGTTTTCAGGTGGTATTGCAGCACAGATTATCACCCGTTACTCCAACCTGACCGATGTTATCTGGAATAATCAAAGCAAAGAAATTCTGAATAACCGGATAGTTCCTTAACCTCACTTGTGTGTTTGTAACAATTTTCCATGGCCTGTTTTAACCAGGTCATGGAACTAAAAGTGTGTAGCAATACTCCGTATAATATTGATTAATAAGTGTAGGGGGGGTTATATGATTAGACAAATAATAAAAATATGGGCTTCAGCAGCTATGCTTTCTGTAGCACTTAATTCTGGTTTAGCCTCTGCCCACGGCAAAGTATCTTTAGAAGCAGATGTTTGTGTACGCAATATATCAGGCAGCATGGTGCATTTGAGTACCTATCAGCCACAATACGATCCGGAAGCGGAATATTGTACTGGAATCCCTAAAGAGGGTGAAACTTTGTGGGTCTTGGATCTTGTTGATCAGGCACTGCGTGACATGCCAGTTATTATCAAAATCGTAAGGGGAGCGGCAAAGCCTTAAGTGATACTGTAACATCTTTGTATTCAACCAATCATTCAGATGGAGTCATTAAAGGTGAATTTAATCTGGATGAAGGGCAATATACGTTATTTGTTACAGGAGAAGGTGTACCACCGCTACATTATGAATATCCATTGCGAGTACAAATGACCAATTACAAAGATACTTTCTTTGCTGCCGTGCCCTACATTATCACCATCTTGTTGCTCGCTTTGTTTACGGATAAATTACTGAAACGGCGAAGAATGCAGCACTGATAATTGTTTGCCTTAAGTTGAGAATACATCAGTGGCTTGCTATTTTTTTGATACCAAGCCACTGAGAAATATTATCGTGGCGGCGGATTGCCGGGTGGTGGTAACGGAGGTACAAAATTTGCTGGTAGCGTTGAAGTTCTCCTGTCTCTGCCGCCACTATTACTCGGTGGATTATTCATAATTCTGCCGTCAACGGGAACACGATGCCCTTTGGCATACATACACTGAGTATAACTGATGTCGTATCGCTGCTGACTGGCGTACCCTGAAGTCGTAGCAGTGCTTGATCCAATCAGTCCTCCACCCAACAATAACCCCGTGCCAGCACTCAAGCTCGTTTGGTTGAGCGTGCAAAGATTGTGTTGGGCTGTCTGGCGGGCGAACGTAACGACCAGATTGCGGCACGCATGAAGTTGCAGGCGAATACGGTAGCGATGTGGCGCAAGAGATTTATGGAGGGCGGCATCGCGGCGTTACATGACCGAGCGCGCAGTGGCAAGCCACCCATCTACGATGCCAGCGACTTGCGCGATAGAATACGCAAACAGCTTGAACTTACTCCACCCGAAGGGCTTTCCAGTTGGGACGGAAGAACGCTAGCTCAGGCACTGGGCGTGTCAGATGACGCTATCTGGCGCATTCTTCGCAAGGAGGGCATTCAACTACGGCGCATGCGTTCTTGGTGCGTGAGTACTGATCCGGAATTCGCGGCCAAAGCAGCAGATGTGATAGGCTTGTACCTGGGGCCACCCACCAACGCACTGGTTCTGAGTATTGATGAAAAGCCCATCGATTCAAGCCTTAGAGAGAAAAATTGGCTACGTTCATACCAGCAGCGGAAAAATCGTGCGCGGAATCAAAAGCACGTACAGACGTCACGGTACCGTCAATTTATTTGCCGCGCTGAACGTAGCCACTGGCGTAATCCAATCCAAGGTCACGGCAGTCAAGAAACGTCCAGACTTCCAGGCCTTTCTTGATGACGTAGTGGCTGAGGTGCCTGTCAACCAAGAAATTCACGTGATCTTGGACAACTACGCAACCCACAAGAGAAAATGATGACTGGCTAGCCCGTCATCCTAACGTCCACTTCCACTTCGCACCTACTTCAGCAAGCTGGCTTAACCAAGTAGAAATTTGGTTTGGCATCTTTACACGCAAAACACTGAATGGGGCAAGCTTCCAAAGTACGGAGCAACTGACGCAAGCCATCAAAGCGTTCGTGAAACACTACAATAAAACTGCTGCGCCGTTTATTTGGAGGAAGCGCGAGGTAAGAGGTGCTCAACTCAGAAATACAATCGTTAACTTATGCAATTAGACACTAGGACCTGCTGGCAGGTGAACACATGCGGTTAGTAGACAAGCAATCAGTAGAATGAAGAGAATTCTGATTGTTAACAAGCTTTACCTCTTTGCATTATTGTCCAGGTGGCTGGGGAACAACTTGTAGCCACCCGTCCGGGCAATTTTTGACATACGGATAATAACCTTCAGGGTTCTGACAATAGTGCCAGTAATTAGTCTGTTGCCGGACCGGTCTGACTTGTTCTTGCTGGATATAGACAGATGGGGTTACCGGCACGACTACTGTAGGTGGGAAGCTATAATACGGTCTACTGTAAAATGGATCAGGGTAGCCATAAGAACGATATCGATAGAAACCCGGGCCATAGAAGCCAGAGCCATAAAAACCGGGAGAATACCCGCCTACACTGATACCTAAATTGAAATGATTATGCCTGTGACCATGCCCGTGCCCTCCACGCGCCCAAACGGCATCATTCACTGTTAGCGCAAGCACTATAACGATTAAATATATCCAATTCAGATTCTTCATGTCCTTCACCTCGCCGATTAATCTTTAACTCACACACTCTTAGGTTTTGCTGTTGATTATTCAGCCCGCTCCGCAATATTCTCAATTAACCTGATTTAACTTTTTCATTCGAATTGATTGTATTGTTTGGCTATGTCATCGTTAATTGTTGGTCACTGCAAATAAACACAATTTATCATTTATAAACAAGCCATTAGCCAAAAAAAAAACAATAATTGATATTTTTTTCAAATTCATTGGGTTACATGACAACCACTAACTAACGATGACATAGCCTATTGTTTTATGGATGAATGAAAGCTGAATAGTCGAAAGATGCAAGCAATGCAAAACAGATTAAAATACATCAAATGAATAGCGCCATCCGTTCATTCCGGTCAAGGTGATTCACATTGTCCGGCGAACATGACACAAAGGAGGAAAATAGTGAAACTGCTGACATGGAATATTCAATGGGGATGCGGGTTGGACGGACGCGTTGATCTGCAACGCATTCTACAGACTATCCACCAACTGGGTGATTTTGATGTTATTTGTTTACAGGAAATTGCGGT
This sequence comes from Nitrosomonas sp., assembly GCA_016721865.1. Taxonomy (GTDB): domain Bacteria; phylum Pseudomonadota; class Gammaproteobacteria; order Burkholderiales; family Nitrosomonadaceae; genus Nitrosomonas. Next base: position 79,305 of record JADKHF010000011.1, read on the forward strand.
CAATTTTTCCGGCTTACCAGGCAGCCAAGGTGAAGATCAGATTGCTGAGTTATCGGCTGGATTACCCGGTTACACCGCGATTTATGGTCCCGCGACGGATGTGCCGGATTGCCACGGCGGCCGCAGCCTTTTTGGCAATGCCATTTTCTCCCGGCTACCCGTCGGTCAGATCTGGCGGCATCTTTTGCCGTGGCAAGCGGAATTAGCCACACCCAGCATGCAGCGAGTATTAATAGAAGCCGTTGTGACAGCGGATTTTGGTCCGCTACGTGTAATGACCACGCATCTCGAATACTACTCCCAGCATCAGCGTGAAATCCAAATCGACGCCATCCGCCGCTTGCATCATGAAGCTTGCGCCATGTCGCAACGTAAATTTCTAAAAGAAGAACAAGGTGGAACCTTCGAAGTCTTTCCCCGGCCTGCACAGGCTTTGTTGTGCGGAGACATGAACTTCCCAGCCACAGCCCCTGAGAGATTGCAAATTCTCGCTCCCTTCAGCGATGACATACCTAGCTTTCACGATGTCTGGCTGGTGCTACACCCTGATACAACGCATGCGCCGACAGTCGGCATTCACCCGGTAGATTTCGTCGACTGCTCCGAATGTTTCGATTTCGTTTTTATTACCGATGGCTTGGTAAACCATCTAAAATCACATGGTATTGATGCAGCAACGGAAGCTTCGGATCATCAACCGGTATGGGTTGAGTTTGGATAAGAGAATTTTGATTGTTAAAACACTTGGCGATCAAGTCTTAAAGCAATGCCTCTAATGCTTACAAAGCTGACTTAGATAACAAAACACACGCACAATCATTATTGTTAGTTAGAATGATTAATTTTATTAGCATAAGAGGGAAGAAACATGTTAAATTGCAATTAATGTATTATTTTGCATAAAACTTGCAAGAATAAAGATAAAATACAATATAAATGGCGCTAAAGTATGTTAATTGAATTTAATGTAAGTAATTTTCTATCTATTCGTGAGCAGGCTTCACTTAGTATGGTCGCAGCAAAAGGGCTTGAATTAGCGAATAACAACACTTTTCTTACAGGGATACCAGCAGTACCTAGCCTACTGAGGAGTGCAGCAATTTACGGGGCAAATGCGGCTGGAAAATCCAATTTTATAAAAGCATTACAAGTTATGAGGCAGCTGGTACTTCAATCATCCGCTAAAATTCAGGCAGATGAAAAATTACCTATAACCCCTTTTTTATTAGATGAAGGCAGTCCTTTAAAACCGTCTGAATTTGAAGTTACTTTTCTTAATCAAGGAATACGTTATCAATATGGATTCTCAGCAACACCCAAGCGTATTATTGAAGAATGGTTGTTAGCCTATCCATCCGGAAAAGCACAGCGCTGGATTGAAAGACGTTATGACGAACAAAGTCAGTCATATCGGTGGGGAAGCATGGGTAACTTAACGGGTAAAAAAGAACTCTGGAAGGCGACCACACGATCTAATGCTCTATTTCTTTCAACTGCCATGCAATTAAATAATCAACAACTTTCTCCTGTATTCTCATGGTTCGACAACACGTTGCATGTTGCAGGATTTGGTCGATGGCATCCGGGATTTTCAATGAAAATCTGCGAAAAAGATAATACCAGAGAGCAAGTTATCGCTTTTCTGAAAGCAGCTGATGTCGATATTAATGATATTGAATTGGAAAAAGAAAAATTCGATCCACAAAATCTGCCTGATGATATACCAGAAGAAATAAAAAGACATTTAGAAAAACAATATAAAGACAAACCTATTACACAAGTCAAAACAGTTCATACCTTAGAAACAGGCCGAAAGATTTTATTTGATTTAGATGACGAATCTGACGGCACTCAGAAAATATTTGCCTTAGCTGGGCCTTGGTTAGATACTCTAGAGAATGGTTATATTCTTGTTATAGATGAATTACATGACAATCTTCATCCTTTAATGGTCAAATTTTTAGTTGGCTTATTTCATAACCCGGAAACAAATCCTAAAAATGCGCAATTGATCTTCACTACACACGATACTTCGATCCTAAATCAAAAAGTATTTCGCCGTGATCAAATTTGGTTTTGCGAGAAAGACTCCCAACAAGTTACAACCCTTTACCCATTAACTGATTTTAGTCCTCGAAAAGGCGTGGAAAACCTTGAGCACGGATACCTTTCCGGCCGTTACGGTGCATTACCGTACCTGGCAAGTATTAAAACAGCCATGGCGGATTAAATGGGTAATGAAAATTTTTTTTATAAGCGTAAAGCAAAAAACGAAAAGGACTTAGCTAGGAAAAGAGCAAAGCGATCAAGCTATGAGAAAATATTGATTGTCTGCGAAGGTCAAAAAACTGAACCAAACTATTTCAATGAGTTGAAAGATTTCTACCAACTCAATACAGCAAATGTTGTGGTAGATGGCAATTGAGGATCGGATCCATGGAGCGTTTATCAGCACGCTCAAAATGTGCTCGCAAGGCAAAAAAGACAATGATCCTTACGATAAAATTTATTGCGTGTTTGATAAGGATAAACATACGACATATCAAAAAACACTTAATGCTATTACTAGTAAAAAGTCTTTTACCGCTATTAACTCAGTGCCTTGTTTTGAATACTGGTTATTACTACACTTCACTTATACGGCTAAGCCTTTTAATGCAATTGGAAATAAAAGTTCTGGTGACGGAACAATCGATAAGCTAAAAGAATACTTACCAGAGTATCAAAAGGGGAATCTAGGAATATTTAGAAAGTTAGTGTTAAAGCTGGAGTCAGCTAAAACCAATGCTCAAAGAGCAATTGATGAGTCTATTGCCAATCAAACTGATAATCCTTCTACTATTATTCATAAACTGGTAAGTTGTTTACAAAATTTAAAAAATCCACAAACAAACCAATGTGAATAAACAAACTTAGAAGAGATGAGCACCAAAACTCTCAAAATAGTATTGATCAATTTCATCACGAGAAAACCGATGATTCTGCCCGCCCTTCTGGGCAATTTTTAAGGAACCCATCAGTGAGCCGAGTTGCCCGGTTGTTTGCCAATCCAAATTATTGACAATGCCGTACAACAGACCGGCACGATACGCATCGCCGCAGCCGGTTGGGTCAACAATATCTTTGGGTTTGACACAGGGAATCTCAATTTTTTTGCCATCGGCGTAGATGATGGAGCCTTGTGCGCCTAGTGTGATGATCAACGCCTTGGATTGGTTCGCCAGCGATTCAAGACTGCGTCCTGTGCGGTCTTGCAGCATCTGGCCTTCATAGTCATTGACGGCGATATAATCCGCTTTATCGATGAAATCCAGCAGTTCCTCCCCGTTATACATTGGCAACCCCTGGCCCGGATCAAAAACAAACGGGATGCCAGCTTCATGGAATTCACGGGCATGTTGCATCATGCCATCACGCCCATCCGGCGCAATGATCCCTAAACGAATATCGCTGGTATCTTTCACGGAATTGAGATGCGAGAAATTCATTGCGCCTGGGTGAAACGCAGTAATCTGATTATCATCCAGATCAGTGGTTATGAATGCTTGCGCGGTAAAGGTTTCAGGGATCTGCTGCACATGCTGTTGAGTCAGGTTTAATTGTTCAAACCGTGCAGCATAAGGCGCATAATCATCGCCAACGGTAGCCATCATGACCGGTTCGCCGCCCAGCAATTTTAAATTGTAAGCAATATTACCAGCGCACCCGCCAAATTCACGGCGCATCTCTGGAACCAGGAATGCGACATTCAATACATGAATTTTTTCCGGCAGAATGTGATTCTTAAAATGATCAGGAAAGACCATAATATTATCGTAAGCGATGGAGCCACAAATCAGTGTGCGCATGGTTTTGGTTTTGATATTGACAGTTAGCGATAGGGGTAGCAACGGCAGGTTTATCAGACTTCCTAAAACTCGATTATCTGTGACTTACCCTGCCGTGATGTAAAATGTAATATGATTATTTTGCTTGATCAGGCGCTTGGCTTCCAGACCAGATCCAGTTCACGCGCGGCCTTGACATCATCCAGTTTACGTACCGGCATGGTGTGCGGCGCTCCTTTCACCAAATCAGGCTGCAGCTCGATTTCCTGCAGGATTTCTTTCATGGATTTGACGAACGCATCCAGTGTTTCCTTGGATTCTGTTTCAGCCGGTTCAATCAATAAGCATTCTGGCACCAGCATCGGGAAATACGTAGTAGGTGCATGATAACCTTTATCGAGCAAGCGCTTAGCCAGATTCATCGCAGTGACACCGGTTTTATCTTTAATATCTTTCAGAGTGACAATAAATTCATGGCTGGCACGACGTGTCGGATAGGCTATTTCAAAACCCGCTTTACTCAACTCTGCCATCAAATAATTGGCATTCAGTGTAGCAAATTCAGAAATGCGATGCATACCATGCATTCCCAGCAAACGAATATAGATATAAGCGCGCAGCAAAACACCGGCATTACCCATGTGAGCCGATAACCGGCCAATTGATTGGGGTTTTTCTTTTTCGGTAACCCAGCGATAGGTATCCCCGTCCTTGGCCACAATCGGAATCGGCATAAACGGCAGCAAACGTTCGGCAACACCCACCGGTGCAGAGCCTGGTCCGCCGCCACCGTGCGGTGTAGAGAATGTCTTGTGCAGGTTAATATGAATCACGTCAAAACCCATATCACCTGGCTTAACTTTTCCCAGCACTGCATTAAGATTGGCCCCGTCGTAATACAGCAACCCGCCGGCCTGATGCACAACGCGGCTCATTTCCGCAACATTCTTCTCAAATACGCCCAGTGTGGATGGATTGGTTAACATCAATCCGGCAGTTTGCGGTCCGACAGCAGCTTTTAATGCAGCCAGATCGACATTACCTTCTTTGTCGGTGGCAATTTCCACGACCTTGAAACCGCACATCACAGCGGTAGCCGGGTTAGTACCATGCGCCGCATCCGGTACAATAATTTCAGTACGTGCAAAATCACCGCGCGATTCATGGTAGGCACGAATCATCATGACACCAATCAACTCACCTTGTGCACCTGCCATTGGCGTCAGACTGACACCTGCCATGCCCGTGACCGCTTTTAATGTTTCCTGTAATTCAAACATACAGGCAAGAAAGCCCTGCCCTGTGTCTTCCGGTGCAAGCGGGTGACGGGAGAGAAATTGCGGCAGCATAGCCAAAGAGTTACAGGCGCGCGGATTGTATTTCATCGTGCATGAGCCCAGCGGGTAGAACTCGGTATCATCCGAAACACTCTTTTGTTATAGACGAGTGTAATCGCCCCCCGTCTCCATCTCACACACTTCCGGCAAAATAACTGGTGATTTACGCAGCAAATCTAGTGTGATCTTAGCCGTGCTTGCGACTGTTGCCGGTGACTGAGAATAATTACGGCGCCCTGGGCGCGAGTGTTCAAATATCAGCATTTTTTATGGGTAAAACGTAAATTTATTTTAAGGCAGCTAAGGCTGCTTCGTAATTCGGTTCATCAGCAATTTCTGGAACCAGTTCGGCATGGATGATGGTATCGGATTCATCCAGAACGATTACCGCGCGCGCTGTGATGCCAGCAAATGGACTATCAGCTATAAAAACCCCATAATCCTTCATGAAGTGAGCGCCACGCATAGTTGATAGTGTAATTACCTTATCTAGTCCTTCAGCATCGCAGAAGCGACTCATGGCAAAAGGCAAATCAGCAGCAATGATCAACACTACGGTATTATCCATATTGCTGGCTTGCTGGTTGAATTTTCGTGTCGAAATCGCACATACTGGCGTATCCAGGCTAGGAACGATGTTCAGCACTTTCCTTTTGCCGGCATAATTGGCCAAAGTAACATCAGCCAAATTCCTGTCCACTAGAGAGAATGCTGGCGCTTTCTGTCCGACTTTGGGAAAAGTACCTTCAATTTTGATGGGTTTTTCTTTAAGAGTAACCATAGTTTTTCCTTTATGATGAATTTAAAAAATAATGTTATTAACCAAGAGCGTGCTTTAAGGCTTCAGCATAATTTTGTAAATCATTCGTTGTCTTAGTTTCTGTCGCACAAACCAGCAATGCATTGCCTAATTCAGGATAGTGTCCGTGTAAATCAAGCCCCCCGAGTATGCCTTTTTGTTTTAACTTGGATAATACTTCTGCAACTGGCGCAGATAAAGTCAGTGCAGCTTCGTGGAATACCGGGCCGCTGAATGCTCTTTTCACACCATTGATTTTTTCCAATTGTTCGAGCAGTTCCAGTGTATTGGCATGCGATTGTGCAGCGACGCGGCGCAAACCTTCTGGTCCCAGTAACGACATAAAAATGGTAGCAGCAGTAACCATCAATCCTTGATTGGTACAGATGTTGGAGGTGGCTTTGGAGCGACGGATATGTTGTTCACGCGCTTGCAAGGTCAGTACAAAGCCTGGTTTGTTATCCAGATCCGTGGTACGGCCAATAATACGTCCAGGCATCTGGCGTACCAGATCGTTCTTGCACGCCATAAAGCCAAAATATGGACCGCCACTGGAAAGCGGGATACCCAGTGGTTGACCTTCACCCACGGCAATATCAGCACCTTTGCTTCCCCACTCGCCTGGCGGTGTCAGTAATGCCAGCGCTGTCGGATTCACGACACCAATGGCAAAGGCATTTTTACTGTGCGCCCAGTCGGTCAGTGCGTCCACTTGTTCCAGCACACCGAAGAAATTAGGCTGCGGGATCACCAGTGCTGCAAACTCTTCGTTGGTAAAATCAGACAACGATCCCGGCTCTACTTGCCCGGATTGTGTATTAAATGGCAGTTCGACCACTTCAATTTTTTGATTGCTGACAATCGCGCGAACGACCTGACGATAAACGGGGTGTACCGTTTTCGGAATCAGAATACGCCGTGACGATTTATGTGAGCGAACAGCCATCAGAGCAGCTTCAGCCAGAGCGGATGCACCGTCATACATACTGGCATTGGACACATCCATACCCGTTAATGAAGCCATCATCGTCTGGTATTCATACAATAATTGTAAGGTACCTTGACTGGCTTCAGCCTGATACGGTGTATAGGAAGAGTAAAACTCTCCGCGCGTTGTAATTTGCCAGACAGCAGCAGGTATGTGATGTTCGTAGGCACCAGCTCCAAGACTAATTCTTTAGGAATTTCATCAAACAGTTCTTCAATTGTTTTTGCACCAATGCTGGCTAGCATCTCGGCGATATCTTCTTCGGTATGTGGAATAAACGGCATGATTTATTTAAGAAACTTAAAGTAATAAAGTATTAAAGTAGGCAAATGAATCAAATCTCAATACAGATATGATCTTAGTGGTTCTCGTTTTCAACCAGTTCGGTATAGGTTGCAGCATTCAGCAATCCATCCAGTTCAGCCGCATTACTCGGTTTCAACTTAAACAACCAGGCTGAAAAGGCATCTTCGTTAATTTTTCCAGGTTCATCTACCAGCGGAGAATTAACGGCTATCACTTCCCCGGAAATCGGTGAATACACATCGGCAGCGGCCTTAACGGATTCAGCGACAGCACATTCTTCTTTTTGTCTAAGTTTACGTCCAACTTCTGGCAACTCGACAAATACCATATCGCCGAGTAATTCCTGCGCGTGATGGGTAATCCCAACAGTTACCGTGCCATCAGCCTCAGGCTTTACCCATTCATGGGATTTGCTATATTTTAAGTTTGTTGGAACACTCATTTTTTCACTCCGGATTAAAATAATATTTTGTTACAGTTTGGAATTAAACCAATACTTTTCCGTTACGCACGAATGGGTATTTTACCACCTTGGCGCGCAGTTTCTTATCCCGTACCACCACGCTGACTTCATCATCAACGGATATCTGCACCGGTAAACGCGCCAAAGCAATCGATTGATTCATCGTCGGTGAGAATCCGCCACTGGTAATCTCGCCCTGATATTCAACGCCATCGCGTTGACTGACCACTTGCTGGTGGCTGCGCAGCACACCGCGATCGAGCAAAACCAAGCCAACTAGCTGTTGTGTCACAGCGGCATCTAACAGTGCCTGTTTGCCGATGAAGTCCCGTTCACTTTTTAGCTCAACCGTCCAAGCCAAGCCTGATTCCAACGGATTCTTGGTTTCATCCATATCCTGACCGTACAAATTCATCCCGGCTTCCAAGCGCAACGTGTCGCGGGCGCCTAATCCGGCCGGGGCAACACCGGCAGCGTGCAGCGCATTCCAAAACACTGGCGCATCGACAGCAGGCAGGATAATTTCAAAACCATCCTCACCGGTATAGCCCGTACGCGCAATAAAATACTGACCTACTTCAGTGGATTGAAATAGCTTGAGCTCTTCCGTGGCTGCCCGAGAGCCTGGAATGACCTGCCAGACTTTGGCACGCGCATTAGGGCCTTGCACCGCGACCATGGCCAGATCACGCCGCGGCGCAATCTCCAAATTGGGTGCATGTTCATCGCGCTGTTTGAGCATCCAGGCAACATCTTTGTCGGCTGTACCGGCGTTCACGACGATACGGAACCAGGTTTCAGACAGAAAATAAATGATCAGATCATCAATGATGCCGCCCTGCGGGGTCAGCATACATGAATACAGCGCCTTGCCGGGAAGAGTAAGTTTATCGACGTTGTTAGCGACCAATTGGCGTAAAAAACCGCGCACATTGTCACCTTTGATATCAACCGGAAGCATGTGAGAGACATCAAACATGCCAGCATCCTGGCGTACTTTATGGTGTTCGTCTAACTGTGAGCCGTAATGCAGTGGCATATCCCAGCCACCAAAATCCACCATTTTAGCATTCATATCCCGGTGGGTTTGATTAAGGGGTGTCATTTTCAGCACGGATTATTCTCCCGAAAATAAAAAAAAGCCATTCATTTCAAAATGACTTCACACCCCTCTGTCCTTTTTACCTGAGAGATTTACAGATTACTATCCGCGTGCCCCTTCGGTGGCCAAAAATAAATTTCTCGGCACTCTCCAGATTGCCTGTCACAAGCGGTTCTCAGGGAACAAGATTGACTTGACCATGCCTGAGCGATTCCGGGGGGGTTACGCCTTCGGCGGCGCTGAAATAGATAGCGCGCTCTCCTGCTTGGACTTTTATGGCAGAAAGCGAACTATACCTTAGTAAGGCCTGTTTATACAAGTTTTGTGGTCAAATAGACTGGCCGCTTAGCCAAGGAAGCTCTGAATAAGTCAATTATTTCTGTTTTTGGATATAAATTATTGGCAAAGTAGCTAAATTGGCATTTTTGTGCGATCAGTAACTGCAATATTATAGCTGATTACGCATTATTCTGTCCCCTGAAGCTGCTTTTCAGGCACGGCAAATTTGTTCTAACCTCAGAAACCAAGAAATTCAGCTTTTTCGAATAACCAGAAATTATATATTATTGATTTTATAATTTTTAATCAGATCTTGTTAGTGTTTTTTGGAGACTAACCGGAAATCAACGTAACATCATGCTTTTGAATATATTAGCAATCAGAACAGATTAGCCCTGGCTTTTCAGAATGCTGTACGAAATTATTTTGTTCGTGACTTCAGCACCTTACGAACATGATAGAGATTAACCAAAGGAAACAGCAAGTAAAATTGTTGTGCGTTCTAAAATAACCCTCGATAACGGGTTTTGGTATAACTAAATTGTCGTTTGTCGATATGGAACGGGGGCTCCACCTTCGCCAGTAGTGAGATCGGCATGCGATTCAAGACTGCGTGTTTTCTGTCGCCAGAACTTTGCCTTTCTTGTGTTTAAACAGCATAGCCCAAACCGTTTCATCCGGCTTACGCTCTGCTTCTGGATTGCGATCATTGCATGTGTAAGCCCGATTATCCAATACACCCCCTCTTCACCATGTACCAGTGCATCAATCATGTTGCCGCCGGTTACTATTTGGCTGCGCTGAGCTCCAGACTATGACCAAGCGGGGATCAGCATCCACGCTCGTGTGTGCTTTTAACCCAAAGTAATAGCTGCAATCCTTTTAGGTCGAACTCATTTCACTATTACGTTTGCGTTGCCGATTTCTGGACGACGGCAGCCGCAATCAGTGTAGCAGCAACAATAGTGCCTTGACGCAGCTGCGAACCCTGCTAGCCCGAACTTTGCATAAACTTTCTGTCCCACATTTTTGTTGCTGCTCACCTATTCTTTTGATTTTCAGGCGATATCTCCCCTACCCCTACGGCCAAGGTTGAGCGTGAACTGGTTATTGGGAAAGAAGAAGGTGGCAGCGTCTCGTAAGCCGGACGTGCCGGGTTATGGAGAGGCCAGCATGGCAGATTTCCTGCGGGCTGAAACGAGTCGTTGACAGATTTTTCCAGTAGCGCCTTGACCGGACAGGCGCTGGATAGGTGTAGCAGCACCCGGTCTTTGTACTGTTTGACACGTACGGCAATCTTGAACAGCGAAAGGATGACTGTCCTTGGCTGGCAGCCCGTTGTTCCCCGCCAGCACCTCGGCCTTGAGCACCACACGATGCGCTTGTGGCCAGGGACCCGGCGGCATAGTCGAATTCACCGAACAGGCGCACTGACGACACGACCGGCCCAATCCCTTGAGCAGCCATCAACTGATGCAACGCGAGATGACCGCGCGCATTCTTCATCAGTCCCTCAGCTTTGGCGGACAAAACGGCGTTGCCGCCTAAGTCAAAGATGAAATCGGCATTGCCAATTTCACTGATCTACTTCATCAGCTCCGGATTGGAGAAATGCCCGTCGCCGCGCAGCAGGATATGGGTATGCGGCCAGTGCTGGCGCAAAACATGCAGCACTCGCTTCATGATCATGGCATTCTCGACACCCGTCGGGCGCTTGACCTTTGGCAGCACGCGGAAGTCACCAAGGCTCCTGACTCAGCCTCGAACACCAACAGTGGCAGGTAGCAATAGTACCCATAGTGATGATTGTGAAAGGTAGCTCCCGCTGGCCGTGCGCAGCGATCGGTATGATCAATATCAAGCGTGATGCTGTTCGGCGCCTCGCTGTAAGTGGCGACAAACTGTTCGATCAATGCTCTGGAGCCCGGTAGATGTCACTGCGGCGCAGCGATCCCTCCAGGCGGGAGTGCGTTGCGTCACAAGCCAACGGATTGCCGGTTTCCAGCGGTGCGCGCCCTGCCGCTAGCTTGAACAGCGGGTCGGCGCGCAAGGTATCAGCATCGTTGCCGTCTTCATAACCTGAGGCGATCTGAAATACGCGCTGTTTCAGCAAATCCCGCAGGGGGTGAGTAATATCGCGCGCATCGCGTGGATCGGAAATCACCGAAGTCAGGCGATCAATCAGGCCGATACGATGATCGACTGCATCCAGTACCACCGCACCCAAATCAGAGGAGAGCACCCCTCCGGCAAAGTCGGCGTGAAGTGTGAAGCTGGGAATTGAATTAAAGCAGAGCTGTTCTGGGGTAGAATTGGCAGAAGAGCGAGTAGTTGTAGACATTTTTTACGAATCAATTCTTTGATAACTCAAATTATATCAAATACTTGAATTGTTATTTTTCCTATTTATGCAATATTCAGATCAAGTTCGATTTGCTATTTGTACAGAAAGTTTTCTTCTGATCGATTAATCTATGATGTATTTTTGCTGCAGTTGAAATATAGTTTGAAAGGTAGTCAGCAGGATTTTCCTGATTCTGCTGAATACTTCCAGAAATTCTTCTATGGTTTTGAGCCGATTTGCTTCCATTGACTATAAGCTGCATTTTTCCTAAATAATTTATGATGCCTCTCATTTTTTAGCGCTTCGAAGAAATAAATTGCTGCAACCGGTGATCAGATAGAATTCAGAGATTCTTCAATAACAATATCCTATTTTCATTTAATTTTTATTTCATGTCATCATTAAAACAAGCTTCACAAAAAAAAATTGGCTTTATTTCTCTCGGTTGCCCAAAAGCACTGGTGGATTCCGAACAAATATTGACCCAGTTACGTGCCGAAGGTTATGAAATATCATCTTCATATGAAGATGCTGACCTGGTTGTTGTTAACACCTGCGGGTTTATTGATAGTGCGGTTAAGGAATCGCTGGATGCGATCGGTGAAGCGCTAGCCGAAAACGGGAAAGTAATTGTCACCGGGTGCCTGGGTGCGAAAGAGGATGGGGACGTGGTTAAAAAAGCCCACCCGCAAGTGCTAGCCGTTACCGGCCCCCATGCATTGCCGGAAGTGATGTCTGCTATCCATACCCATTTACCACAACCGCATGATCCTTTTACCAGCTTGGTGCCGCCACAAGGAATCCGGTTAACGCCCAAACATTACGCATATGTCAAAATTTCGGAAGGCTGCAATCATCGTTGCACGTTCTGTATTATTCCTTCCATGCGTGGTGATCTGGTGAGCCGACCGATTCATCAGGTTATGCAGGAAGCAGAGCATCTGGTTAATGCCGGTGTTAAGGAACTTTTGATCATTTCACAAGATACCAGCGCGTATGGCGTAGACGTAAAATATCGCACAGGTTTCTGGCAGGGCAGGCCGATTAAAACCCGTTTGACCGAGCTTGCGCAGGCATTGGGTACCTTGGGGGTCTGGGTGCGTATGCATTATGTTTATCCTTATCCGCATGTCGACAAAGTGATCCCACTCATGGCGGAAGGCAAGATACTTCTTTATCTGGATGTGCCGTTTCAGCATGCAAATCCACGTATTCTGAAAGCAATGAAACGACCCGCCAATGCAGAGAATAATTTGGCGCGCATTCAGCAATGGCGCCAGATTTGTCCTGACATCACAATACGCAGCACATTCATTGTAGGTTTTCCCGGTGAAACTGAAACAGAGTTTGAAGAATTATTAGCCTTCCTGCAGGAGGCACAATTAGATCGCGTCGGGTGCTTTACCTATTCACCGGTAGAAGGCGCAACAGCCAATCAGCTAGCTGATCCTGTGCCAGAAGCAATTAAGGAAGAACGTCATGCACGTTTTATGCAATTGCAGGAGGAGATCAGCCGTCAACGTCTGGCAGCAAAAGTTGGTCAGAAGATGATGGTTATGATTGATGAGCTTGCTGAAGATCAGGTGATTGCAAGAAGCAGTGCTGATGCACCCGAAATTGATGGATTGGTATACGTGGAAAAAACGGATCACGTTCAGCCTGGAGATTTTATTGAAGTTGAGATCACTGATTCAGATACTCATGATTTGTATGCAGTTGCATTAAACCTTGATGCTCCAGCAGATCACTGAAAATACCAATTCAATTGTCACGGACGTAAGTTTTATTCTTACTTGTATGCGATTTACAAAAAGCAAGATATCGATACTTTTGTTTGCAAAGCTCGATTAGGCGCCTGACTCCCGCAGTTTGCCGTAGATTGAAGAGGCAGTGCTGTTCAATTCGCACCATCTCGGCTATTACGCCCTCATTACCAAAGGCACTGTCACCGCGCACCAGGGTGAGGCATTCCTCGGGGGAGAGTCTCTCAATTAGCTGGCACAGGCGCGGCAGGCTATGTTTCGCCGCACTGGCTTTGCCGCTTTGCACCTCGACATCGGGCACCAGACGGATGTTACCGATCCAGTAGGTGTGCAAAGTATGGCTCTGCCGTCCCGGCTTGGTGGCCCGCTTTGGGGCACATGCTCAAGTCCACTTCGCCTCTACCATTCTCGGTGACTTCGTGCGGATAAAGAATTTCTTTAATGTGATTTGCCTTTGACGGCACGCATGCTTTAAAGCAACGCGCAAAGCGACGGGTGATTAATGGGCGAAGCAATTTGGGTCGCCCATCGGGAAAATCGTTCAAATCACTGCGTATAAACACCTTGTCTGTTGTCGATTTAACCCCCACACGTATTTTCCCGATGCGACGAAATGTTCCCCAAGTATTGACATCAACTGTAGCCAGCCATTTGTCGGTTGATTGGATAACAATCCGCCATACAGCTTCAACGTCTCCACCGTTGTCCAAGGTTCCATGCCGGACACGGAAGTGTCGGCCATCTGAAATTGCAACTACCGTGTCATTCTTAACAGATAAGGCAGCTATAACATCGTTGGCATCTATGCACTCCGGGGCTTCAGTCTCATAAATCGATGAGTAATTAATGCCCTCTATTTTGTGGGGCTGCCTTGTGCCAGATACACCATGTGCGAGAAGCACCGACGGAAGTACTGCTGCTTCAAAAAGCTTAGTATCGCCAAAGTCCCAAACATGCGAAATTCGAAAACGACGCAACAACTCCCGACGAACTGCTTGCCCTGATTTCGTGGTCATGAAGCGATTCGAGGTAATTACCCCAGCGACTCCGTTCTCTTCCAGGATTTGAGATATTCCCAACAAAAACGGGTAATACATGTCTACTCGCCCAGTCAGCCCAAAGCTTTGCGCAAGCTGCTGTGCCTGCTGAGCACCCATGATTTGGGTGCGGACGTAGGGTGGATTTGCGATCACCAGACAAAAAGGCTCCTGCACTTCGTCGACGGAAAACAGATCACCGGAACCCTTAAGATTCAGAACGTGGGTAAGGAAGTTTTTTTGTTCCAGATGCACATCTAAGTCTGAAAATCCTGTCGAAGACGCCGCGCAGCAACTTGTATGGCCTCTGGATCGGTATCGTACCCAACGACCTCCAGCCGTTTTCGAATAGCTTGAGGTACTTGATTGATCAATGCATCCAGCAATGCGCCGTCTCCAACGGCTAGGTCTAACACCCGGATTTTGCCGCGTTCAGGAATCGCTGCTTCCCGGAGCATTTGCTGAGCGACAAATTCTGCAAGGACTACGGGTGTATAGGTTGCTCCGTCAGACTTTTGTCGGTCAACGTCGCTGTATCTTGGTGCAGAGGTTACAATATTAAGCATGGGCGGCAGATTGGGTGATACCTATAGCCATCAATCCACATGGTTATCCAGCTCAGACAAAGTCAAAAAAACGACCAAAAGTCACATGAGTCACATCTTTACACCACACCACCCTCCTCTTATCGATCTGACAAAGGCATTTCCCTGAACAATCAATTGCCAATCCACCTCATCAACGCAAGCTGATAATCGGCCAGTTATTTCTTTCTGCATGGCTTCTCAATGTAGCATCCGGGTCCACTGCGACCGGATGTGTCACTTTACTGAGCAATGGCAAGTCATTAAGCGAATCGCTATAAAACCAGCTTCGCAGGAAAGATAACCAGGTCAAGTTATGCGCATCCAGCCAGTTTTCCAGCCGTTCAATCTTCCCTTCCCTGAAAGAGGGCGTGCCTGACACCTTTCCGGTAAATTCGCCATCTTTCTCTTCCGGTTCGGTCGCAATCAAGTGACTGATACCTAGTGCTTGTGCAATGGGCGCTGTGACAAAACTGTTGGTTGCGGTAATGATGATGCATAAATCATCATCCAGCATATGCCGCTCAATCAACTGACGCGTGCCTGGCGCAATCATCGGCATAATCTTCTTACACATAAATTCGCTGCGCCATGCTTCCAGTTGAATGCGTGAATGACGCGCCAATGGCTTTAACTGAAAATCCAGAAACTCATGAATATCCAGCGTTCCCGCTTTATATTGCTCGTAAAATTCGATGTTCTTGGCTTCGTGCAATTCACGATCCAATGCTTTCTTTTCAATCAAAAATTGCGCCCATTGGAAATCGCTATCACCAGCAATCAGTGTGTTATCCAAATCAAATAATGCTAAATTCATGAAGCCACCTGTAATAATTCTCGTAATAAAGGTATGGTAATTTGACGCCGATTAACCAGGGAATACCGATCCAGCGCATCCAGGGTCATCATTAACGACGGCAAATCACGCCGCCCATGCCGTAGCAAATAAAGACAAATTTCCTGTGATAAATCGAAACCGCAATCCGCGGCATGACTTTTCATCGCCTGTATCTTTTCCTCTTCAGTTAATTCATGCACCTGATATACCAACCCCCATCCCAAACGTGTCACCAAATCCTGCCGCATATTCAAATGCACTGGTGCAGCCGCGCCGCTGACCAGCAGAAATGCCTGACTTTCATCGCGCAACTGGTTATAGAGATTAAATAATCCGATCTGGGCTGCGGCATCCAGACAGTCAATATCGTCGATTGCGACGCAGTCCATATCGCTATCCACAGAAAATTCGCACGTTTGTTTTAGCGGAGAAATATACCGCTTTTGAGTTTCTTTGTGTATAGGCTGCAACAGTTGCCTGTAATAAATGGCTTTTACCACACCCCAGGCCGCCCCATAGATAAACAAAACGTTCTTTTTCCTTCTTGGACAGGATACTTGCCAGCATGTGCAGCAGCTCAGCGTTCCGCCCTGGCAGAAAGTTCTCCAGTGCAGGGAGTGGCAGGGGTTTAATGTCCAGCAGCAACTGTTTCATTGTAATCGCTCAATATTCATACCCTCGCATCTCAATGACCGCGACTATGAATTATAGAGATTGCTCTCCAGATAGCGCTGATGGAGATGGCGTAGCCAAACCAGCAACACGGCACTTACCGGCAACGCCAGCAGGATGCCAAAGAAACCGAATAACTGGCCAAATGCCAATAACGCAAAAATCACCATGACCGGGTGCAACCCGATACGATCACCCACCAGCCAGGGTGTAATCAGCATGCCTTCGAGCAATTGACCAATACCAAACACAACCCACACCGGTATTACCCCGCCCCAGCTCTGAAATTGCATCAATGCAGCAAAGGTCGCCAGCGTCAGACCGACGATCATGCCAAGATACGGTACAAACACCAAAATACCGGCTACCAATCCAATCGGTAATGCGAATTCCAATCCCACCAGCCAGAGACCCGTGATATAGCAAATACTCATCAGGACGATGACGGATAATTGCCCGCGCAGAAATTCTGCCAGAATCCGATCCGTCTCACGCGCCAGGAGAGAAACCTTGTGATGCCAGTAGCGCGGAATCATTTCATCGGCCAGCTTGAGCAACATATCCCAATCACGCAGCATATAAAACAATACCACGGGCACCAGTAACAGATTAACCAGAAATTCCACGATTGCCATCCCGCCGCTGGTCAAAGAAGGCAACGCCCTTGCAGCCAAGCCCCCCGCACTCTTCCAGTGTTCTGATACTGCCTGTTTCAGCACATTCATATCCGGTTGCAAACTGATGTTGAATCTTGTTTCCAGCCAAGGAATCACATGATTCCTGAGCATGTCCAGATAGGCTGGCATCTTATTCAATAACCGCCTCGCTTCTTCCTCGAATAGAGGCACCAGGATCAAAATCAAGGCTGCAAACACTCCGAGCAAAAAAAACATCACCAATACCGCTCCCACTGTGCGGGATAGCTTTTTGCCGGCCAAAAAAGCAACCATGGGATTACAGATATAAGCAATCACCGCAGCCAGCAGAAACGGAGTCAGTATCGGACTGAGCAGGTAAATCAACCCGCTCATCACGCAAGCCAACATCAACCACCAGAGATAATGTAAATCGTCGGCGTGTTCAGTGCTCATACTGCCGCTCTAACCAGCTTTTGCTTTTAACGCATGGCCCGCGAGATTCTTGCCGAGTTCCCAAATAGAACCCGGCACTTGATGGGTATCCGCAATTGTTTTGGTAAAGGCGCTGATGATGTGATCGCAGTCTTTTTGAGTGAGTATCAGTGGCGGCAACAGTTTAACCACATTCATGCCATGCCCGGCAACCTGAGTTAAAATCCTGTGCTCTTTGAATAGCGGAATGGTGATCATCTGACAGAACAACCCCTTGTTGGCAGCTTCCAGCATCATCCATGCGGCTTTTAGTGACAGGCTGTTGGGTGATTTAAATTCAATCGCAATCATGGAACCTTTACCGCGAGCTTCTTTCAGGAACTCATATTGTCCCGTCAATGCATTTATCCGGCTAATAATATCCGCACCAATTCTTGCACTGTTTTCTACCAGATTCTCGCTTCTGATTACCTCCAGACTAGCCAAACCAGCGGCCATCGCCAAGTTATTCTTGGAGAATGTAGAACCATGCACAACAGCGCGATCCATACGATTAAACACACTTTCCATAACTTGATGGGTCATGGCCACAGCGCCAACCGGAACAAAACCGCCAGACAGCGCCTTGGCCATACAAATCATGTCGGGCCTGACATTCCAGTGATCTATCGCCCAGAATTTTCCGGTCCGGCCGATACCGGTTTGAATTTCATCAGCGACAAACAATGTGCCATATTTCTTGCACAACCGTTCGACTTCAGGCAGGTAGTTATCATCCGGAATATTCACCCCTTTGCCCTGGATCGGTTCGACAATGAAAGCGGCCACATCCCTATTGTTTAAAGCATTCTCCAACGCGGCGAGATCATTAAAAGGAACAGAGCCGCAATCCAGCAACAATGGACCAAAACCATCGCGAAAAATCTGTTCGCCATTTAAGGACAGCGCCCCCATCGTCAAGCCATGATAGGCATGTTCACAGCAGATAATCCGGTTTCGTTTGGTAGCAAAACGAGCAAATTTTATCGATGCTTCAACCGCCTCTGTCCCGGAATTACAAAAGAAAACCTTATCCAGGTTATCCGGTGTCGTTGTGAGAATCTCTTTCGCCAGCAAACCGCTCAGAACGGACACATCCAGTTGCACCAAATTCGGCAGTTCCAACGACAAAGTTTCCTTTAATGCATTGACGATGGTCGGATGATTGCGGCCAAACGCATAAACACCGAAGCCACTCAGCAGATCCAGATATTCGTTACCCTGTTCGTCATACAGATATTGCCCGGCAGCACGCTCATAATTCCGGTCATAGCCAATCGTTTTCAGAACCCTGACCATCTGAGCATTCAGATACCGCTCGTGCAAGTCAAATTTATCGGTGCGATGTTGTGATAACAGGTTGGCTATACTGAAAGACATGAACGACCTCTGCAATTAAAAAACACCTCCAGCAAAACTGGAGACCAGAATCAACGGGTTCCCGGAAAGAAATTAATAACGCCTGGCGACGGTATCGCTGCAACAAAAATTAGCGTTGATCATACCCTCATCAGTTTTTTCTTGCAGCTAAAATTACGCAAAATTCCCATGTTTTATCCTTACCACTGAAAATAGTATAGAGGCACATTAAAGTATGTTGATTAATCCACCCTTGCACAACTTGTGTACCTGCCAATAAGTTGCTGTTAAATAAAGATTCTTGACGATAAACAATTTTTAATTCTATCGCCTTCTGGTCGACGACCCTGCTATCAGTGTTCAAAAAGTGTTCAAAAACACAAAGCATCAATTTAATTCGATTTTAAATATCCACAGCATGCTGATCGTTCATTTGCGGTAAAATTGCACTTTATAAGCAGCACTCATTCTGTAACCGCACGAGAGTTCAACTTGACTTCATCCAATTCTGATCACCCTGATACAACGCAACTCTCCTATCGTGATGCCGGTGTAGATATTGATGCAGGAGACCGGTTGGTTGAAAACATCAAAAAGTTTGCCAAATGTACATTACGCCCCGAGGTGCTCACCGGAATTGGCGGTTTTGGTGCATTGTTTGAAATTTCCAAAAACTATCAAAACCCCGTTCTGGTTTCCGGCACGGATGGCGTGGGCACCAAGCTTAAACTGGCTTTTCAGCTTAATCAACACGACAGCATTGGCATTGATCTGGTGGCGATGAGTGTGAACGATATACTGGTGCAAGGTGCGGAGCCTTTATTTTTCCTGGATTACTTTGCTTGCGGCAAATTAAACGTGGAAACCGCGACTGCGGTGATCAGCGGTATTGCCAAAGGATGTGAGCTGGCGGGTTGCGCATTAATTGGCGGCGAAACGGCTGAAATGCCAGGTATGTATCCGCAAGATGAATACGATCTTGCCGGATTTGCTGTCGGTATTGTCGAGAAAGATCGGATTATCAGCGGTTCCACGATACAGGAAGGCGATATTGTGCTGGGCCTCGCATCGAGTGGCGCGCATTCCAACGGCTATTCATTGATCCGCAAAATTATTGAAAATAACCGCGCCGATTTATCTGCAGACTTTCATGGCAAGACACTTGCTGACACCATAATGGCACCGACACGTATTTACGTAAAACCGTTACTTGAGCTGATAAAACAACTACCTGTTAAAGGTTTGGCGCACATTACCGGCGGTGGCTTGGTTGAAAATGTGCCACGTGTTCTGCCGGACCAAGTTATGGCAGTTTTGCAGAAAGATGCCTGGGAAATGCCGCCGCTATTCCACTGGCTGCAACAACATGGAAATGTCGCAGATCATGAAATGGCGCGTGTATTTAATTGCGGCATTGGCATGGTGATCGTAGTGGCTCCTGATCATGCGGAAAACGCCATGCGCAGTTTGCGTGCTTCTGGAGAAACCGTCTGGCCGGTGGGTGAAATTAAATCACGCAGCGGCAATCAGGCGGCGACCGTTTTAGTGTAAATGGTTATTCATCCGACAGCATCATGAAATCACTGGCTATTCTTATTTCCGGTCGCGGCAGTAATATGCAGGCACTGCTGGAAGCCGGACTTCAAGTCGATCGTATCACGGTAATCAGTAACAATCCAAACGCATCAGGGTTACTAACTGCCCAGAAATATGGCGCGAAAACTATCGTCGTCGATCACCGTACTTTTCCAGACCGCCAAACATTTGATACCGCATTGGCAGAAAAAATTGACACTTGCCAACCCAAACTGATTGCACTGGCCGGCTTCATGCGTATACTAAGCGATCGCTTTGTACAACGTTATCAAGGCCGGTTAATGAATATTCATCCTTCATTATTACCCGCATTTCCAGGTTTGGGAACGCATGCAAGAGCACTACAAGAAGGGATTAAAATACATGGCTGTACCGTACATTTTGTCACGGTACAACTGGATCATGGTCCTGTTGTGATTCAGGCTGCCATCCCTGTCTTACCGTCAGATACTGAGGAAACGCTGGCAGCCCGGGTTTTACAGCAGGAACACCGTATTTACCCTCAAGCTGTGCGCTGGTTTATGGAAGATCGAATCAGATTGAATGAGAATCACGTTGAAGTGATAGATTCTAGTGTCAGTGAAATTGCGCTTTATTCGCCAGGATTACCCGAATGAAATTTCTACCATCGATTTTCCTGTTGTGGATACTCAGTTTCTCAGTATCAGCCACGGAAATACCGTCGCGTATTGAAATTAGTTACGCCGTATCAACCGATATCGGTCAGGGAGAAATTAATGAAGTTATGGAAATCAAACATATCAATGGTGGTCATAGCTATACGATTAACAGCGAAGCACAAGCCTCTGGAGTTTTTAAAATCATAGAGCCCAATAGCATCGTGCGCCATAGCGAAGGAACCATTACTAAACAGGGACTACGACCCACTCGCGCTTATGAGAAGCGTGGAAAAAAAGAACCTGGTCTGGCCGTGTTTGATTGGAAAAACCATGTCATCACGCTGCAACATAAAGGCCATCAAGTACAGGAAAAATTACCGGAAGGTACATTGGATCGCTTAAGCTTATCGTACAACTTTATGTTTGCTCCACTGCCTGAACATCATCTTGACCGGTACGTCACGAATGGGCATAGCTTGCAATTGTCGCATTATAAAGTGACTGAAGAAGTCATCAGTACACCGATCGGAAAAATGGAAACAGTCGTACTGACTCGACAAGAAGAAAAGAATTCTAAACTAAAAAGAAAATTGTGGCTCGCACTGAACAATCACATGCTCCCTGTTCGAATTGTTTCGGTAGAAGATAATGGCCGTGAAATCGATAAAATAGTTACAGGAATTAACATTAGCTATAAAGCCGATCATTAATCAGAGTGGCTAAAGAAACACTTACCACGGACAAACCTAATCAACATTTCCTTAGTTGATCAAACACACACCAGGAAATCAATGCAATTAACCCCTTTTCAGCTGGATGCCGCTATTGTTGCCCTAAGAACTGTACTTCCTTTGGAATATCCCGCCGACGGAATTCTGCGGCACTTCTTCCGGGAAAACCCCTTGCTGGGTGGACAAGATCGCGCATTCATTGCAGAAACAGTCTTTGGCATATTACGCCACCGTTTTTTTCTTGAAAGCCTGACAGAACGCATCACACCTCGCTCACTGGTTTTAGCTTATCTGGTCAAATTTAGTGGCATGAATTTGCGTGAATTGGCATCACTTATCAGCGAATCTGAAACAAAATGGTTATCAGAAATCAAGGCCATCAAATTAGATACGCTGCCACTGGCGATCCAGGCAGAGTTCCCCGAATGGCTGGTAGAGAAATTAAAGCCATTTATGACGGATGCAGATATTCTCAACTTGGGATTTTCCTTACAGAAATCCGCACCGCTTGATCTACGGGTCAACACCTTCCTCGCCAAACGTAATGAAGTGCTTGAGACGCTCAGCCAGGAAGGAATTGAAGCGCAAGCGACGACCTATTCCCCATGTGGGATCCGGCTTACCGGAAAACCTGCGATCAATCGCCATGCACTCTTTTTATCCGGAAAAATAGAAGTACAGGATGAAGGGAGTCAATTACTCGGATACTTGCTGGCACCCAAGCGGGGGGAAATGGTTGTCGATTTTTGTGCCGGGGCAGGTGGAAAATCCCTGCTACTGGGCGCCTTGATGAATTCAAAAGGGCGTCTTTATGCTTTCGATATCTCTGAAAAAAGATTGAGCAATCTGAAACCACGCTTCAAGCGCTCAGGTTTATCCAATCTGCATGCGCAACGTATTGCGAACGAGAACGACATTAAAGTCAAACGACTGGCTGGAAAAATAGATCGGGTGCTGGTGGATGCACCGTGCAGCGGGCTTGGAACATTGCGACGCAATCCGGATTTAAAATGGCGCCAATCCCCGCAGAGTATTGATGAGCTTAAAGCAAAACAAGCTGCCATTCTTTCCGCTGCCGCCAGCTTGCTCAAACCGGGTGGGCGGCTGGTGTATGCAACCTGCAGTTTCTTGCCGGAAGAAAATCAGCAAGTAGTGCAAGATTTTCTAAACACACATCCACAGTTTAGCTTGTTAAATTGCGCCGAGTTACTGGCACAGCAAAAGATACCGCTGGATACCGGTGAATTCTTACAGCTATCCCCTCTGCTGCATCAAACTGACGGCTTCTTTGCTGCGGCTTTAACGCGCGCTGAAGCGGCCAAGCCAGAATAAAGAACTCAGTGGTGCCTTAAGCAGTGCTTTCTTTCTTTTTACTGGCTGATTGCAACAAAACCGGCAGGATTATCAGTACACAGATCGATGTCAGCAACAAACCAACCGTCAAAAGTAATCCCATACTGGCAGTACCCCGATGTGTGGAAAACACAAGACTGCCAAAGCCCGCTAAAGTTGTCAGTGCACTATAAAAAATGGCACGCGCTGTGCTGGTATGCAATAAATTCTCATAAACCGTGCCGGTGTTACGGCTTCTGTGCACCATATGCAAGCTACTATCAATACCAATACCCAGTAACAGCGGCAAAGCAATAATATTGGCAAAATTGAACGGCAACCCTAGCAGAACTGTGCAGGCGCCGGTGAATAGCGCCGCCAATAACAGTGGTATTAATACCAGCAATGTGGCAGTGATACTTCTGAGCATCATCCATAGTGTGAATATGACACCCAGCAGCGCCAGCGAAAAAGCATGAATAAATGCATCCACTACGGCTTCCCCTCCCTCCAGACTGATTATGGGTACACCGGTCGCGTTGGGCGCAATCTGTTGCACAGCACGAACAAATCTGCGCAGAGCGTCATTGTCATTGATATTCTCTGACGGATAAACCGCAATGCGATATACGTCATCACTCGCATGCCAGTGCGCACTTACTAATGCCGGCAATGCCTGTTGCGTAAACGGCTGCGCTGCCAATGCCAATTGCAGACGTTTAATAGAACCGGGCAGCAGGCTGAGTAAATCATGACTAACCGCACGTAATAATTGCTCTCCCCCCTGATCATTTTTTATCGTACGCTTATCCAGCTCTGCCAACAGATTAGAAAGTGATGCACGCAACGCGCGGGCAGAGGCTTCAGAAGAATGTCCTGGCTTCTCCTCGATAAACCGGTCTAATGCTGTATTTAACTTTTCCAGCGCCTTTCGCTGCTCTGAAACTGTATGATGGCCAGGTATCAGAAATGCTGTGGAAGAAAAAGAAATGGGCCCAAGCGTCATTGCCATCTCCTCGATCAGAAGACTTTTGGCTTCCTGTTCTTGAGGTACCAGATCAAGCAGACTGATTACTTTTTCTACCTCCGGCAGGGCACTAAGACGTTTTACTGTATCACTTATTTCCTGGAAATTATCAACCAAAATATTAATATGCCAAGGTGAATCTTCCGTGTTTTTCAATAATTCCCGGAAGGTCTGAACTGATTCCGCATGCGGATTATTTAGATTCAACACATTATAGTCGAACTTGACGTGGGGTAAAGCCACGACAGAAGCCAGAATTGCGATGGTTGTTACGCTGTATACCAATTTACGCGAGTGTCTGGGCAGATCCAGAACTCTATTGATTGATCTAATCGAAGTTGATGATTTTCTAACTTGGATGGGAAAAAATCTTTGCAAAGCAGGAATCAGCGTCATCGTAACCAGGAAACTAATCACCATACCTGTTCCTGATATCAGACCAAGCTCTGCAACTCCCTGATAAGTAGTCGGTATAAAAGCATAGAAACCGATCGCAGTGGTTATTGCGCAAATCAGCAGTGCCTGCCCCATGTCACCACCAGCCTTATATACCGCTTCTGAAACTGACTGATCAGGCTTCCTTAGTTCTTCGTACCGTAACAAAAAATGAATAGCATAATCAACACCAAGACCGATATATAAAACAGCAAATGCGATGGAAATCAGGTTTAAATGCCCCACCGCAGCAGTGGCAAATGCCGCTGTCAGCAATAAACCGAGAATCAAACTCAAAATCACTGTGACTATTGCTCCGGCAGAACG
The DNA here is from genome assembly GCA_016721865.1 of Nitrosomonas sp. Taxonomy (GTDB): domain Bacteria; phylum Pseudomonadota; class Gammaproteobacteria; order Burkholderiales; family Nitrosomonadaceae; genus Nitrosomonas. The sequence goes on from JADKHF010000011.1 coordinate 104,180, forward strand.
AAATGCAATTAGAAGAACCGCAGCCACCATCACTAATGCCAACACTCCAGAATTCTGAGCACCGCGCATCGCACTGTCCAGCTCATCGTGAGCAAGCGCTACTTCACCCGTAATACGCAATTTCTCAACAGAATCCGGGGAAAACCCCATATCCTTTGCAGCATTGCGAATAGCGTTGACTGGCTCTTCAGCAGCAAATACTTGAGAATAATCGAGCTTAGGCTTTACTACGACCAATTCTTGATAGGTTTCTTTCTGTGCTTCTCCACCTAATAATGCCTGCCAGGATAATGCACGGGATTTACCGGAAAGCCGTGCATTTAGTGTTGCACTGACACCATTGAGTATCGGTTCCAGTTCTAACTGACGGCCCGCGTGCAACTCATCGACAGCTTCCGTCAGAACAGAAGAAAATGTATAGAGTGTTGGACTTTCTGCTATGCGCGCAATCAGTGGTTGTGCTGCAGCCAGATAATCGGTAATGCGGCCTAATTCAGACAGACTCTTGAAAAAAAGGCCATTCTGCTCAAAAAAAGGTTCTCCCGTTAGATAGTAGGTATTAGAGAATTGCGTGCTGTCTTTTTCTAGATAGTTGGTGAAGCGCTTAGCTGCTTGATGCGCCTGTTCAGGTGTTGGAGCATCCAGTACCAGCAAGAACGTATCTTCATATTGGGAAAACGATTTTTTATAATGGATATTATTGGCACGAAAAGGAACATCCTCGGAGAGCATGTCCGTCGTATCGGTATGAACGCCAAGATTATTGACTGTATAAACAGTGCTCAGTCCAGTCAATAACAATACGAGCAGAATAATCCAGGTAGCATTTTGATA
>JADKHF010000012.1 GCA_016721865.1 Nitrosomonas sp.
ACATCCGTGGCGATCATCTGGCCGCCTTGCGGCAGTTTCTCCAGCAGTGGTTGCGCCAATAAGGTGTAGAGTTCACGTGCGTAAAATGCACAGGGAAGAAAGCCAAACATGAGCCCACCCAGAATCCGTATCATTCTGGCACGCAATTCCACCAAGTGTGATAGGAATGAGCCTTCAAGCATGGTGATCGTTGTGGAACGGGTTACGTTGAATGAGCATCAAAAAACATCATTGTAGACAGGCGAACTGCTATTTTTTCTCGTTATCAAGGGAGTTGTGCGGAGATTCATTGCTACCTGAGACCGGTTGCTGGGATTCTTCATGAATCTGTGATGCGAACAAGTTTGCAGGCGGAGTATTTTCAATTCTGACATCAGCAGCGTTTGTTCTCAACTGATCAACACCTTGCTGCACTGAATCCTCAATGGATTGAACCGTTTCCTGCATGGAAGATTGCATTTTCTTCAGTTCCTCCATGCGCATTTCATTATGGATGTCAGTTCTAACGCTATACACGAAATTTCGGCAGCGTCCGTATAAATTTCCCAATGTACGCGCTACGGTGGGTAATCGTTCAGGTCCAATCACGATCAATGCAACCATTGAAATAACCAGTAATTCCATAAAACTGATATCAAACATGCTGTTTTGTCGCTTGCGGCTGTACTGATGAAATCATCGATCAGGTCTAAGTATTCCTGGAAATTTCCCCAGGTTAATGAAATGTCTAAGTTCTGGTTTGCGTTTTTTCCTGGGTTTCTGTCTCCGTTATCGGACTGGTTGCGCCAGTTGACTGCGGTGTGCTGAATTTGGTTTCGGTCGCTGATTTACTGTCCTTGAAGGTATTCGTCGCGGAAACTTCCTTGCTTGCCGTGACTTCTATCACAGATCCATTGATAGGTGCTGATCGAGTTAGGGTATTTTCAGTTTCTGATTCTTTCATGCCTTCTTTGAATCCTTTTAAGGCGCTTCCCAGATCATTACCCAGATTGCGTAATTTCTTGGTACCGAATACCAGAACAACAATAACCAATACGATAATCCAATGCCAAATGCTGAATGTGCCCATTACTTTCTCCTTTTAAATGAAACAGTGCTGGCCTAATCGTGATGAATCATTCCAGGTAGGCGTTCCCGGCCACCGATGATATGGAAGTGCAAATGAAATACTTCCTGTCCGCCTACACGACCGGTATTGATGATGGTGCGGAAACCATCTTCGCAACCTTGTTCCTTGGCCAATTGTGGCGCTAATAATAGCATTTTACCTAATAAACTCCGATGACTATCTTGAGCATCAGCGAGTGAATCAATATGCAATTTTGGGATTATCAACAAATGGACAGGTGCAGCGGGATTGATGTCATTAAATGCAATAATTTCTTCATCTTCATAGATTTTATTAGAAGGAATTTCTCTTCTTGCAATTTTGCAAAAAATACAATTATCCATGTTTTAGTCCGTTGTTCGTGATGCTTTTCTTGTATGCCGGATACACCTTCACGTCTTTCTAGTTCTTTCAATACATCATCAGGCGTAAGTCCATGGTAGGCGAGTAATACTAAGCAATGAAACCACAAATCTGTCGTCTCATAAATAACCTGTTCGGCATTTCCATCTTTCGAAGCCATCAATGTTTCTGCAGATTCTTCCGCAATTTTCTTGAGTATTTTATCCTGCCCGCCATGAAGCAGCCTGGATACGTATGAGTCGCTTGCGTCGGCCGACTTGCGTGATTCAATGGTTTCTGCCAGCCGGTGAAGAACAGTTGTGTCAGTCATTTATTGTAGATTTCTTTCGGATCTTTAATAACGGGAGCTGCGATGATCCACTCATTACCTTCGAGTTTCTGGAAGAAACAATTGTGTCTGCCGGTATGGCAGGCAATCCCTCCAACCTGTTCCACGATGAGAAGCAGAACATCTTCATCACAATCCAAATAGATGTCTTTTATTTTTTGAATGTGGCCGGATTCTTCACCTTTATGCCAAAGTTTCTTGCGGGAACGTGACCAATATACAGCTTCACGTTTTTCTACCGTCAGCTTGAGCGCATCCCGGTTCATCCACGCAACCATAAGAATTTTGCCACTGTCAGCTTCCTGAGCGATCACTGGTATCAGTCCATCTTCAGACCAGTTGATTTTGCTAAGCCAGGTATCAGGCATAAATAAATTAGAACTTTTTAGAGTTAAGTTACAAATTCCGCCAACGAGTTTAACATTATAATCTTACTTCAATACCATGCTGTGCCATATACTGTTTTGCCTGTTGTACTGTAAATTCACCATAGTGAAAGATACTTGCTGCTAAAACGGCATCCGCATGTCCTTGCAGAATGCCTTCAACCAAATGATCTAGATTTCCAACACCGCCACTGGCAATAACCGGTATATCAATCGCATCTGAAACAGCGCGGGTCAAGGCAATATCAAAACCGTTACGTGTGCCATCTCTATCCATGCTGGTAAGTAAAATTTCACCGGCTCCAAGGGATTGCATTTTTTTCGCCCATTCGACGGCATCAATGCCGGTTGCTTTACGTCCGCCATGGGTAAAAACCTCCCAGCGCGGTGAATCATCGGCTGAGCTGACCTGCTTGGCATCAATTGCTACTACAATGCATTGAGAGCCGTAATGATCGGAAGCATCGGCTACCAGCTGAGGATTCAACACTGCCGATGTGTTGATGCTGACTTTATCAGCACCGGCATTTAATAAACGGCGAACATCTTCTATCTGACGCACACCGCCACCAACAGTTAAGGGAATGAATACTTGTGCGGCGACATCCTCAATGATATGCAGAATCAGGTCACGATTATCAGAACTGGCAGTGATGTCCAGAAAAGTCAGTTCATCTGCGCCTTGTTCATCATAGCGGCGTGAAATTTCCACCGGATCACCCGCGTCACGTAATTCAACAAAGTTAACACCTTTAACAACACGTCCATTGGTTACATCCAGACATGGAATAATACGTTTAGCGAGGCTCATCAGTTTTAAAAGCCGGTTGTGAGAATAAAGGGGAAAATGAATTGTGCTGGTATTTAATTGCAAGGGCTTATTTTATGGAATACCGTTACTCTTACTCAGTTTGTCAGCCAGTATCTGGGCTTCCTTGAAATCCAGCGAGCCTTCATAGATAGCGCGTCCGGTAATAGCGCCGATAATGCCCTCTGATTCAATTTCGCATAGTGTATGGACATCATCGATATTGGTAATTCCACCGCTGGCAATGATCGGTATGGTCAATTTTCTGGCCAGTTCAACCGTGGACTTGGCGTTGATGCCACTGAGCATGCCATCTCTGCCGATATCTGTGTAAATAATTGCTTCTACGCCGTAACCTTCAAATTTTCTCGCCAGATCCACCACGTCATGTCCGGTTATTTTAGACCAGCCATCGACAGCAACCTTGCCATCCTTTGCATCCAGTCCAACCATAATCTGGCCTGGGAAAGCATTGCAGGCATCCTGCAAGAAACCTGGAATCTTAATGGCTGCAGTGCCAATAATGATGTAGGTGATACCATTGTCCAGATAACGTTCAATCGTATCAAGATCACGAATACCGCCACCCAGTTGAATTGGAATCTGGTTATCGATAACTTGCACAATTTCACGTATTGCCGCTTCATTTCTGGGTTTTCCGGCAAACGCACCGTTTAAATCGACAAGATGAAGTCTCCTTGCACCTTGACTTAACCAATGTGTTGCCATCTCGCTAGGCTCTTTGGAAAATACGGTTGCATCTTCCATGACTCCTTGTTTGAGTCGAACACAGTGTCCATCTTTGAGATCTATCGCAGGAATAATCAGCATGGCTTAATCAGAGTTAATAGTTGATTAATAGAGTCAATTTATTACTTTCTGGTTTTGGAAATGGGGCGTCCATTTGGCAAAATTACTTAATAAGGTTAATCCTGCCAATTGGCTTTTTTCTGGATGGAACTGTACGGCAAAAATATTATTTTTTGTCACGGCGCAAGTAAATGGGAATGGATAATTACTTCGTGCTGCGATTGATGCGGAATCAGTGGTCTCGACATAATAACTGTGCACGAAATAAAAACGCGCATCTTCTGCGATACCTTCCCATAAAGGGTGTTTGATAGCCTGATAAACTTGATTCCAGCCCATATGCGGTACTTTAAGTTTTTGTCCGTCTGTTTGTTGTCATGCCTGTGGCAGGAAAATGCACAACCTTGCCAGGCAGGATATTTAAACCTTTCACATGTCCTTCCTCACTTTCTTCAAACAACATTTGTAAGCCGATACAGATGCCAAGAAACGGTTTGTGAACAGCTGCTTCCATGACGGCTTCACGTAATCCACGAATTTCCAGCTCATGCATACAATTGCGCATGGCGCCTTGTCCTGGTACGATTACACGTTTTGCTTTCCGTACAATATCCGGGTCGCTGGTGACTGCAATCGAGGCCGCCGGTGCAACATGTTCAAGCGCTTTATGTACGGAACGCAAGTTTCCCATTCCATAATCAATAATTGCGATATCAGTCATACAGTAATGTAGTTAAACAAGGTTGCTTATAAAGTGCCTTTGGTGGATGGAATAATCCCGGTTGCTGCTGGGTCATGTTCTATAGCCATGCGCAACGCACGACCAAACGCTTTAAACACGGTTTCAGCCTGATGGTGCGCATTCTTTCCGGATAAATTGTCGATATGCAGCGTTATCAAGCCATGATTAATGAATCCCTGGAAAAATTCATGGATGAGATCGACATCAAAATCACCAATATGTGCCCGGACAAAATCAACATTGAATACCAAACCTGGACGCCCGGAAAGATCTATAACTACACGTGATAACGCCTCATCGAGCGGTACGTAAGCATGGCCATAGCGGCACAGTCCTTTTTTGTCACCCGCCGTTTTGGCAAAGGCTTGCCCAAAAGTAATACCAATATCTTCAACAGTGTGATGTGCATCGATATGTAAATCACCTTTGGCAGTGATTTCAAGATCTATCATGCCATGACGAGCAATTTGGTCGAGCATGTGATCCAGAAAAGGCACGCCTGTATTCAGATCAGATTGACCTGTTCCATCCAGATTCAGATTGAGGCTAATCTGAGTTTCCAGCGTATTTCGTAAGACTTGTGCCCGGCGCATAGAATAAAATCTTTGATTAATACAAGGAAATTGAGTGGATTTTAAACTGATTCACTCAGTATGGTGTGTAATGTTGCGCAAAATTGTGAGTTTTCATCGGGCGTGCCTATCGTTACACGCAAACAATTTTCTAATAAGGGATGTGTTCCATCAAGATTCTTTATAAGTATCTTGCGTTGCTTAAGCGCCTGAAAGATTTGGCTGGCTGCGCGGACACGAAATAAAATAAAATTAGCATCCGAAGGATACACCGCAATATTATTATTCATTGTACCAAGAAATGTTCTCATTTTTTCGCGTTCTGACTTGATCGCTTCCGCTTGTTCCGATAATACTGCGGTATGGTGCAATACTTTCTCTGCAATTAATTGTGTCATTATGCCAATATTATAAGGCAAACGCACCTTTTCCAGTTGCACTAACCATTCAGGCTGGCCGATTAATAGCCCCAATCTTAAGCCGGCCAATCCTGACTTGGACAGTGTACGCATTAACAATAAATTGGGGTGCTGGGTTAGTTTATCGATAAAGCTTGCATCAGCAAATGCATGGTAGGCTTCATCGACAACAACAATACCAGAAGTTGCCTGAATGATGCTTAAAATCGCTTCGGGGTCAAATAAATTTCCGGTTGGATTGTTAGGGTAGGCCAGGAAAATGACAGCAGGTTTATGTTCTGCAATTGCAGCTAACATGGTTCCCAGATCAAGCGAGAAATCTTTTTGTAAAGGTATTCCAAAATATTGAATGTTTGCGAATGCGGCGATCATCCGGAACATGACAAATGCAGGTTCAACACTCATTAATACCGCACCAGGCCTAGCTAGTGCCATGGCGATGATCTGGATGATTTCATCCGATCCATTACCCAGCAGGATATCCATATCTTCCGGAATGGCCAAAGCCTGACGTAACGTTGCTTTAAGTGAGCTGGCGCTTGCATCGGGATAACGATTTACCGGGGCATTTGTCGTTAATTGAGCAATTTCGTCCCGTAATACAGACGGCAAAGGATAGGGGTTTTCCATGGCATCCAGTTTGATCATGCCTGTTGCAAGGGGCACATGATAAGCGGAAAGCGCGAGAATTTCCGGACGGATAATTTGATCGGGGTGATATAAGTTAGGCATAGCTGTATATTTTAACTCAATACAGAGTTGAAAGAGCAAATTGTCAGTTGGAAGATATACACCAAGGTGATTGTAATCTCTTCCGGAAAATTCCATTCTTTGATCAGATACATGTCAATCTACATGCCAATCGCATCATGAGTAATGTCAAAAATCTGTAATTGGAGTGAGTATGCATTCTGTTCCGGATAGCGAGTATCCAAATCATTTGGATAAGAGAATTCTTTGAGATAGGTGTGTGAAGATTTAGTGTTCGCTCAATTCTGCCTGTTTTGAGCTTCTGCACAGTAAGAAATTCTCGGTGAAGAGCAATGGCCAGAAACATGAGGAAAATTTAATCTCTACGGGTTCAATTCTCCGCTGCTTGCGGTGGGATGCCCGATCAAAATATTTATAGGGCCTCTGAAAATTCAAAGTTCTAAACAAAACGAGGCATGAACAAAAAATGGTGACGCAGCATATGTCTGATATGTAAGGAAACATTTTCTGCGAGCAACAAAGTGTTATGGCGAAATTTGAATTTTTAGAGATGCCCTATAATAAACGGCTCATATCTCCAGCACTAAACCCGATGAGGGGTTCAGAAAAATCTTTTCCAAAAGCAATGACCTTAAACAGTTCACCCATTTCAGCAGGGCTGATCAGTTTTTGCAATTGACTGGATTGTGGCAAAAAGCTGCTCGTGTCTTCTGCGGGTGTTTGCGCGAGGATTCCGGTAATGCCGCAATTAATCAAAAAATAAGCTTGGGTGGTATAGCCTAGAAGCGCTAATCCGCTATCTTCCGCAGCCTGAGTAACTGCACTGAAATCAACATGACTGGTGATATCCTGCAGGCCGGGCAGGTAAAACGGATCATCGTGTGCATGATGCCGGTAGGGACATCAGAGTGCCTTGATTGCGCTGGGGATGATAGTACTCGCTAAGACCAAAACCATAGTCAACCAATAGAATGACTCCCTGTTGTAAGAGGTTTGTCAGACTGCGCATAAAGTGACCACGGTAGATTGATTTCTGAAATAGGAAAAGACTAAGTGATTGTCCGGATTGATCTGAGGCGTTAACTGGCTGGCAATATGCCTGAGTTCTGCATTATTGATAGGACGATCTTGCCAGGCAAATTGATGGTTTTCCCATGTAACACCGCGCTCAAAAAGCTCGTTATTACGCCATGTCACAATATGGACGGGCATTGCATCCAGCACTTCATTGGCAAGAATGGTGCCAGTAAATTGAGCGGGTAATTGCTCCAGCCATTCAATTGCCTGCACAAGGTGCGGCGCTTTATTGGCAAACAGCGTTTGCTGCCGTTGCCGTAGCTCGGCACTGACTTCCAGAATAAAATATTTTCCGGGTAAAGCATCGGATTTTTCCAGTTCGAGCAGCAAGTCCAGTGCCAGTTTGCCGGATCCGGCACCGAATTCAAGAATGTCGGCGTGTTTCATTTGCCGGGAAATTTGTAGAACCTGTTGTGCCAGTGTGCGGCCAAACAGCGAAGAAATTTCCGGTGCGGTGACAAAATCACCCGCGCTGCCCAGTTTGGTTGCTCCGCTACTGTAATAACCCAGTCCCGGTGCATACAATGCCAGATTCATAAACTGCTCGAATGGAATCCAGCCACCCGCTGCATGAATCATATCGCGAATTAGTGTTTGTAAAGTGTGACTGTGAGCCAGTGCGATTTCACTGGCAGGCGGCAAAGTGGCATGTAAAGACATAAGCAAGAATATTTCTTTGTGGTAAATTGCAAAAGTTGTCAACGAATCGCGGCATAGTTTAGCAGCACTTTGAAGGAGGCGTATGTGCAAGGAAAAGTGATATTGGTTACCGGAGGTGCAAAGCGAGTCGGAGCCGCCATCTGCCGCAGGCTGCATGCACAAGGTGCCAGATTGGTTGTGCATTACCGTTCTTCACTCAATGAAGCAAAAGCGCTGTGCGATGAATTAACTCAGAAACGTTCCGATTCAGTGGCTTTGGTGCAGGCAGATCTGCTAGACACAGAATTATTGCCCGAATTGATCGAAAAGGCAGCCAACCGGTTTGGGCAACTGGATGTGTTGATTAACAACGCTTCCAGCTTTTTTCCGACACTACTTCAGCAATGCACGCTGGAAGATTGGGAGGATCTGGTTGGCAGCAATCTGCGGGCGCCCCTTTTTTTATCCCAGGCAGCAGCTCCTTATCTGAAAGCGCAACGCGGTAGTATCGTGAATATTGTGGATATCCATACCGAGCGGCCATTAAAGAATTATGTGATCTACAATGCTGCCAAAGGCGGGCTATTATCACTGACCAAGTCGCTGGCTGTGGAATTGGCGCCAGAAGTGCGTGTCAATGGCGTTTCTCCAGGGCCGATTTTATGGCCGGAAGATGGAGAATGGGCCGACGAAGCGGCGCGCAAGCATATTATTTCCGGTACATTGCTCAAACGCTGCGGGGAACCGGATGATATTGCCAAAACAGTACAGTTTCTGATTGCCGATGCGCCTTATATCACCGGGCAGATTATTGCGGTAGATGGCGGACGGAGTATTCATTTATGATTATTGGGATATATTTTGACCAATTATTCACCAAACGCATTCTTGATCCATTCAATTTCCTGACCATTCGTACCCGATAATAATAATGCATCAAAACGGCAGGGCTGTTCAGTATTTAACTCCGACAGATAATGCCGCGCGGTGCGCAGTAGCTTGGCTTGTTTTGCCGGTGTGATGCTGGCTGCAGCACCACCATATTTTCATTCGCTCGCATGCGGACTTCGATGAAAACCAGAGTGGTTCCGTCACGCATGATCAGATCAATTTCTCCAAAACGGCAGCGATAGTTTCGTGCGATCAGCAGCAGATGTTGCTGTTGCAGATACAATACGGCTATTTGCTCGGCATCACTGCCCTTCATTTTCTATGATATTTTTTTGTACATCCAGAAGCTGTACTTTACCTTGCGCAAATTGCGCAGCAACGGCTTCACGGATAAATTGATTGGGGGGGGCGAAATGAATGTGTCCGGTTACACCGTCAAAAGAAATGTCTTCAACGGATTGTGGCTGCAGTAGATAGGTCATCAAGCGGAAAGCATCAATACCCAAGGCATAAAGACGTTCCATATCGGTACTTCTGGTTTTTGTCGTTGTGGCGGTAGGCCATGACAGCAGGGTGATCGGGTTGTATTAACCAGGGCATATCGAGAAACTGGATGCCATTCAAGTCATTATTGAGCAGGAAGTTATCGGCGCCAGTAAAAACCTGCGACGTGGCATATACAGGCACATCCGGATCAAGGTATGTACGCAGTACACGTGATTTGGCGGAATCCAGAGCAAGGAAAACCAGATGATTGCTACCGGCTGTCAAATTACGGAATAGTTGCAGTCTGGCTGGATCATCGGAATAGCGGAATGATTCGGCAGTTTTGCCATACTCACCCTGCCATTGCTGAATAAAAGCATTTTGCAAGCGTTTGGATAACAAACCATCATCGCTGATGATAATGGCATGGTTTCTGCCGCTATTTTGCGCCAATTTTGCGATTTGACTGGCTTCTGTTTCCATTTGCAGGCCAAACAAATAAAATTTGTGCGGCAATGTCGCAGTATTATCTAAAGTGTTCAATGCTAAAGTAGGCACTTTCAACAGGCCGCTGGAGGCCATGGCTGAAACGCCATCGCGGGTAAGCGGCCCCACAATGAAAACAGCGCCAGCAGTCAATGCTTGATGATAGGTAGCCAGAATGTCGAGAGGATCATCCGATGTTGAATATAACCGGATGATTAATGGGAGTGGTTGTCCGCGCATTAAGGCGGCAACAAAACCGTCTTTTACGATGTTGGCCGCCGCTCCAAAAGATGGAGATTCTAGTGGTAATAGCAATGCAATATGCGGCACAAGTGGCAATTCAGTTGCGCTTTCTGGTTGAGAATGTTCTTCCGGGTAAGTGGCCATTGCCATCTGGCTGCCGTATAGTGCAAAGATTAGCGCCAGAACAATTGTCAGGAAACGTTGCATAGTGAGGATTATGCTGGAAAAAAGTGCATTATATGTGGTTGCCACACCAATAGGAAATTTAAGCGATATCAGCTTACGTGCGTTGGACGTACTGGCGAAAGTGGATGTGGTTGCGGCTGAGCACATACAAAATTCCAGACATTTATTGGCAGCGCATTCCATCACGGCAAAGCTGATCAGCTTGCATCAACACAATGAAACGGCTGTTGCGGACAAAATATCAGCAATCCTGGATTCCGGGAAAAGTGTCGCCTTGGTGACTGATGCGGGTACTCCAGGTATTTCAGATCCCGGCGCAATTCTGGTTAAGCGCGTGCGAGCACAAGGTTATCCGGTTATTCCGGTTCCGGGCGCTAACGCAGCAATCTGTGCCCTGTCCGCAGCCGGTATCATGGATCCTCATTTTCTGTTTTATGGTTTTCTGCCTGCTAAAACCGGGTTGCGCAAGAGTGAATTGACAGCATTAAAATCGCAGCATTGTACGTTGATATTTTATGAAGCGCCCCATCGTATTCTGGAATGTGTGGCTGATATGATGGATATCTTTGGGTCACAACGCCAACTGACCATTGCCCGGGAATTAACCAAGCTATTTGAAACTATCCACGCGGGAACACTGGAAGAGACGCTTGCCTGGTTACAGGCAGATAGCAACCAGCAGAAAGGCGAGTTTGTTTTGTTGCTATCCGGTGCAGAAATCTCGGATAAATCCGAGATCAGTGAACAGGCCCGACATACATTAAAATGCTTGTTAGCTGAATTGCCATTAAAGCAGGCAGTTAAACTGGTCACAGAAATTACTGGAGAAAACAGAAATACACTCTATCAACTGGCGCTGGATTTGAAGTCAACCGGGTATCCCGAATAGCGCAAAATGGCTGCGCTATAATACAAACATTAACATAATCCTGATAAAACATGACCAGCATAACCATTATTCGACCGGATGACTGGCATCTGCATTTGCGCGACGGCGAGCAGTTGCGTGCCGTGTTACCCCATACAGCAAAACAATTTGCGCGCGCCATCATTATGCCGAACCTTAAACCGCCGGTTGTAACCACCGATATGGCACTGGCGTATCGCGCACGAATACGTGCAGCATTGCCGACAACCCTGCAATCCGGTTTTGAGCCATTGATGACGTTGTATCTGACGGATAATACGCCGCCAGCTGAAATTATCCGGGCTAAAGAGAGCGGAGCAGTGCACGGTGTGAAACTGTATCCGGCCGGCGCAACAACGAATTCGGATGCTGGAGTGACTGATATTGCCAAATGCTATGCCACTCTGGAGGCAATGGAGAAGAATAATTTGCCATTGCTGGTGCACGGTGAAGTAACGGACCTTGATGTTGATGTGTTTGATAAAGAGAAAGTTTTTATCGATCGGATACTTGCGCCACTGACGCAGCGTTTCCCGAATTTACGCGTCGTCTTTGAACATGTCACGACCCGTGATGCCGTGACATTTGTAAAAGATGCATCCCGACAGGTTGCGGCCACCATTACCGCGCATCATCTATTACTGAATCGGAACGCAATCTTTCAAGGCGGTATCCGTCCACACTACTTTTGCCTGCCTGTATTAAAGCGCGAGATTCATCGGCAGGCTTTGCTGGAAGCAGCTACCAGCGGTAATCCGAGATTCTTTCTTGGCACGGATAGTGCCCCATTCGCAGATCAATAAAGAGAATGCCTGTGGTTGTGCAGGGATTTTTACAGCGCATGCAGCCATTGAGTTATATGCGGTAGCATTCGAGCAAGCTGGTGCACTGGATAAGCTGGAAGCTTTTGCCAGCTTTTATGGCGCAGATTTTTATCAATTGCCGCGCAACACTGGTTATATCAGGCTCAAAAGAGAAAATTGGGTTGTTCCAAAGCAATTCGCGTTTGCGGGAGAGAAACTGATACCGCTCTATGCCGAAACCAGTCTGGGTTGGAAAATGGCGTAATGTCGATATTCCTGAAAAACAGTGTTAAGAAGAAGCTACCAGTGTCTTAATGCCCGGTTCCAGCGATAAAGCAGCCAAGCAAAGCCGTTATAGGCTAGCCGTGCGAGTGATTGGATGATGGGCAATTGAAACAACCTGGCTAACCAGCGCTGATTCGGTGTTTGCTGCCAAAGGTGAATAAATGCATCGGCACCAATATTAAGCTGACCTTTGCCATCTTTGACATACAATCGTTCGCGTACTTGCTCAAGCGAACTTCCCACTTCTGAAACCGCATCCGGGTTGTTATGCACATCTACCCATTCAATATCGTTAACTCCACACTCCTGCATGCGTTTGCGCTGATCTTTGATTCCTGCATTGCAAACGGGGCAAGCGCTGTTGTAATACACTTTGCTGGGCATTTTGAAGTTTATTTTCCAGGAAACAAACCAAGAGTATAAACTTCCTGAGACTCAAATTAAAAATGGTTTTAGATCATGAGAAATTCTATTGGAGTAGTTTTGAATGCTGGCTGCTGGTTGCCTTCCGGTCTCCCTGCTTATTCTCGTATTTACCATATCCCAATAATCTGTAGGAACAATATGCACCCAGGCCAAATGCGACAGTTGCTATAAGAACGGGAGAAGGCGCGGAAATTTCCAGATTCCAGAGCCACCACTCCAGGCCCGCAAGGATAATAAAAATAACTGGTGCAATAACCAAAGGTAACGCATCGTTATCCAGAACCGTGACGAATTTTTCTTGAACTAAACGACCAATGTTTCGAAGAAAATTATTTGTATGAGACGGGCGACTTTTTGCTCTTGGTTTAGTGATTCTAAAGCGTAATTTAGGCATATATTTAAGTATGTCGAGTAGATTTTTTGATAATTTTTTTGAATGAACTGGATCAATACCTTGATCAGAAGTTTCTATTGGTTATCGGTCAGCGTGCGGTAAAGTTTATAGCCTGAACAGGCTTGGATCAGGAATTGCGGATAATCAGTGAGGCCCCATGACAAATAAGGCGATAGTTTGAAAAGTGGTTATGAATCATTAGAAAATCTGGGTTCAACAAACGAAACGTAGAAAGATACGCTGAATATGGAATCTTTCAGATTATGAGTTGTGTTCAAGCTTGCGATTCCTGGTGGTCTTGCCACAGGGATAGACGCAGGATGCGCGATGCAAATTTATTCCGCCCTGCACTGTTTTTCCTGATAAATCCACTCATTCAACAATATCCGCCCAGCAACAATGATTTCCGATGCAATCATTCCCAGCGGTCCATGATTCTGCTGCAACAATCGATCCGCCGCAGCACCGTGCAGGTAAACCGACAGCAACAGCGCTTGATCCGTATCCAAGCCTTGTGCAATCAGTGCGGCGATCATTCCGGTTAACACATCGCCGGTACCCGCGGTACTGAGTCCGGGATTACCGCTGGTGTTCAGGTAACGCTTTCCATCCGGGAAACAACAAATGCTGCCAGCGCCTTTCAATACAACGTAACAATTAAATTGCCGCGCGATTTGATACGCTGCATTCATGCGGTCGTTTTGTATGGCGGCGGTATTGGTGCTTAAAAGGCGGGCTGCTTCGGCGGGATGTGGCGTCAAGATGGTGTAAGCGTTACGGTGGCCGAGTTTCTTGATCAAGTGGGGGTGCAGCGCAATCAGGTTTAGCGCATCGGCATCGAGTACCAGCGTCAATTCACTATTCAGTGCACTTTCCAGCCACGATAGCGCTTCCGATGACTCACACAATCCCGGGCCGACCACGAGGCAATTCAATGGCTTTAACGTGAAAAGCTCGGACGGGGAGCGCAGCATGAGTTCCGGTTGTGAGAAATCTACCGGCGGCGCAGGCTGTGCCAGCAAACCCAAATAGACGCGCCCTGCGCCCAGATGCAATGCTGCTCGTCCTGCCAGCAGCGCCGCACCGACCATGCCGGTGGAACCGCCGAGTATCGCAACGCTGCCGAAAGAACCTTTGTGGCTATTGGCGGAACGGGGCGGTGGTAGTAACGATTGTGCGAGTTTTTGAGTGAGTAACCAGGTGTGTGGCGCGGGTGGGGAGGCGAGCTGGATATCCAAATCGCGCAGCAGAACGGCGCCGCAATATTCAGGTCCGAAATTGGTGAACAAGCCGGGTTTGAGTCCAATAAATGTCACAGTGATGGTGGCGCGGATTGCTGTGCCATAAATGCAACCGTCATCGCTGCCCAGGCCGGATGGAATATCCAAGGCCACGATGGGAACATTCAGTTGATTCACCGTTTCCACCCAATCCCGGTATTTGCCTTCGATTGGCCGGTTCCGGATTGATCCAGACCAATACCAAACAGACCGTCAATTACCGCATCCCAATTTTGATCGCTGTCGGGTATGTCGGCAGAAATTTTGCCGCCAATGTCGAGCCAGGCTTGTATCGCCTGTCTGGCATCCGGTGGAACATGGTTACGGTCGCCGGTAAATGCCACCGTAACGGCGTTACCCCATTCTTTCAGATAACGCGCCACGACAAAAGCATCGCCACCGTTATTGCCCGGGCCGGCGAGCACCAATACGTGATGGTTGGGATTCTTGTGTAATTGGTCACGGACGATTTGCGCGGCGGCCAGGCCCGCTTTTTCCATCAAGCTGGGAGGTTTCGGCAGCATGGTGGCCTGATGTTCAATTTCACGTATTTCGGCGGTTAAAAAAACCGGATCGGCTATCGTCATAATTTTCAGTATCGCGGGATGATCCACGATAAGTACATCTTCTCGTGTAAAATTGCAATCTTTAAATAATCGCTTATTTCCTCTGATGCTTCAATTTTGTGGTGGACGTGCGCTTTCCTCCGTTTCGTCTGGAAAAATTACTCAAAGAAATTAATACACTGAACCTGCAAGTATCCGCGGTCCATACGGAATACTGGCATTTCTGTTCGCTAACACGAAACCTGCAGGATGACGAGCTCGGATGCGCTGAGAAAGTTACTCAACAATGACCCGGCTCAGGAAAATAATCAGTATCCCGGCGAGTTCTTTCTGGTGTTACCACGCCCCGGAACCATTTCACCCTGGTCGAGTAAAGCGACGGATATTGCGCACCACTGTGGGTTGAATGCTGTCGAACGCATCGAGCGCGGCATCGCATTTTACATTCAATGCCATACAAAACTTTCTGAGGAAGATAAGGCACGTCTCGCACCGCTCATCCATGACCGGATGACAGAAGCCGTGTTTGGCTCATTGGATGATGCCGCCAGGTTGTTTCAGCATTTTGTACCGAAGCCGCTTAACACCATTGATGTGATGAACGGCGGTATCGAGGCGCTGCGGCAGGCGAACCAAACCATGGGATTGGCGCTGTCGGCAGATGAAATTGAGTATCTGGCCTGTCATTTCAAGCAAGCTGCGCGAAATCCCTCGGATGTTGAATTAATGATGTTTGCCCAGGCGAATTCCGAGCATTGCCGCCATAAAATTTTTAATGCGGATTGGATTGTGGATGGCAAACCGCAAGATAAATCCCTGTTTGCGATGATACGCAACACGCATCAAACGCATCCGCAGGGCACGATTGTGGCTTATGCGGATAATTCCAGCGTCATCGAAGGGGCGGAGATTGCCCGTTTCTATCCGGGTAACCAGCAGGTTTATGGCTATGCCCAGGAACAAACGCATATATTGATGAAAGTCGAAACGCATAACCACCCGACCGCCATTTCGCCTTTTCCCGGCGCTGCAACCGGTGTCGGCGGAGAAATCCGCGATGAAGGTGCAACTGGCCGTGGCGCCAAACCGAAAGCCGGGCTGTCCGGTTTCTCGGTATCCAATTTGAATATTCCCGGTTATGCGCAACCGTGGGAATACGATCGTTCCAATCCCGATGGCCAGTTAACTTATGGCAAACCCGGGCGCATTGCTTCTGCCTTGCAGATCATGGTGGAAGGGCCGATTGGCGGCGCGGCGTTTAATAATGAATTCGGGCGGCCTAATCTGGCGGGATATTTCCGCACGTTCGAGGAGCGGGTTGCCGGAGAAATGCGCGGTTATCACAAGCCGATCATGCTGGCCGGTGGCATCGGGCAGATTTCGGACCGGCATGTGCGCAAGGAAAAATTTCCTCCGGGTACTTTGCTGATTCAATTGGGCGGGCCGGGTATGTTGATTGGATTGGGTGGTGGCGCTGCTTCCAGCATGGATACCGGCACCAATCGGGAAGCGCTGGATTTTGACTCGGTGCAACGAGGTAATCCGGAAATGGAGCGGCGTGCTCAGGAAGTGATTGACCGCTGCTGGCAGTTGGAAAGAACCGGTGCAGGCAATCCGATTTTGTTCATCCATGATGTCGGCGCAGGTGGTTTATCCAATGCGTTTCCGGAATTGGTGCACGATTCGGGTAGAGGCGGGCGTTTTAATTTACGCGATATTCCTTCCGAAGAATCCAGCATGTCACCGATGCAAATCTGGAGTAACGAAGCGCAGGAACGCTATGTATTGGCGATCAAACCGGAATCGTTGACGCTGTTTCAAAGCATCTGCGCGCGCGAACGCTGTCCGTTCTCTGTCGTCGGTGAAGCCACTGCCGATGAACAACTGGTGGTGACTGATCAGCAGTCAGCAACGCCACCGGTGGATATGCCATTGCCGGTATTGCTCGGCAAACCGCCGAAAATGACGCGCGATGTGGCACACAGTCCCGGGAACTTGCCGCCTATCGATTTATCCGGGGTGAATTTGACCGAAGCCGCGTACCGCGTATTGCGTTTGCCTGCTGTGGCAGACAAAACCTTTCTGATCACGATTGGTGATCGCAGTGTCGGCGGCATGACGGCGCGCGATCAGATGGTCGGTCCGTGGCAGATTCCGGTTGCCGATGTCGCAGTTACCAGTATGGGTTATCAGACTGTTCTCGGAGAAGCATTTGCCATCGGGGAACGCACGCCATTGGCATTGATCGATCCAGCAGCCGCCGCGCGCATGGCGATCGGCGAAGCGATCACCAATATCGCTGCCGCAGCGATTGCGGAGATCGGAAAAATCAAGTTATCTGCCAATTGGATGGCGGCGACCGGTCATCCGGGCGAAGATGCCGGGTTATATGACGCGGTGTATAGCGTCGGCATGGAGTTGTGTCCGCAACTGGGCATCAGTATTCCGGTCGGGAAAGATTCGATGTCGATGAAGACAGTTTGGGAGGAAACGGATAGCAACACCCATGAGAAAATCCGCAAGGAAGTGACAGCACCGTTATCACTGATCATTTCCGCATTTGCCAGTGTCACTGATGTGCGCAAAACTTTGACACCGCAATTGCACACCGATTGTGGTGACACCGAATTGATCCTGATTGATCTGGGGCAGGGGCAGAATCGTCTGGGTGGTTCGGCACTGGCGCAAGTGTATAAACAAGTCGGCAATGTGGCACCCAATATTGATGGCGAAGCAGGCGCCGGGAAACTCAAGGCGCTGTTCACTGCGATCCAGCGGCTCAATCAGGAAAACAAGCTACTGGCATATCACGACCGTTCCGACGGCGGTCTGTTCGTGACGCTGTGCGAAATGGCGTTTGCCGGGCATACCGGATTGACGGTCAATCTGGATCAGTTGTGTTTTGACGCGCAGTGCAGCGATATCGACGGATCTGAATTGCAGCCCGGACAATTGAGCGGCCGATTCCTGGAACGTTTGTTTGCTGTGCTGTTCAATGAGGAATTGGGCGTTGTTTTGCAGATTAAAACCGCGCAGCGTCAGGAAATCATGCAGGTTCTGACAGAAGCCGGATTGCGTGATTACAGCTTTATTATCGGACAACCGAATACAACCGATGAAATCCGCCTGATGCGCAATAACAAACCGGTGCTGGCGGAGAAACGGGTGGATTTGCAGCGCGCCTGGTCAGAAACCACGTATCAGATGCAAAAACTGCGGGACAATCCGGTTTGTGCACAACAGGAATATGACCGGCTTCTGGATGTTGCCGACCCCGGCCTTCAGGTTGCACTGCGTTTTGATGTCAATGAAGATATTGCTGCGCCGTATATTCAAGCCGGTGCGCGTCCCCGCATGGCGATCTTGCGTGAGCAAGGCGTGAATGGCTATGTCGAAATGGCTGCGGCGTTTGATCGGGCAGGTTTTGCCGCGATCGATGTGCACATGAGCGATATCATTGCAGGGCGCGTGTTGCTAAAAGATTTTAAAGGATTCGTTGCATGCGGCGGATTCTCCTATGGCGATGTGTTAGGTGCCGGCGAGGGTTGGGCCAAGTCTATTTTGTTCAATCCACGTGCGCGCGATGAATTTGAAGCGTTTTTCCAGCGCAGCGATACTTTTGCACTCGGTGTATGCAATGGCTGTCAGATGATGAGCAATCTGCATGAAATCATTCCCGGCGCCGAAGCCTGGCCACGTTTTAAACGCAATATGTCGGAACAATTTGAGGCACGTTTTGTCATGGTAGAGATACCGCAAAGCCCGTCGCTGTTTTTTGACGGCATGGCGGGCAGCCGGATGCCAATTACGGTAGCCCACGGTGAAGGACGGGTTGAATTTTATTCCGCTCAACCCGGAAATGTTGATGCACTGGTGACGATGCGATTTGTGGATAATTATGGGCAAGTGACTGAGAATTATCCGTATAACCCGAATGGATCGCCCAAGGGAATAACCGGATTAACCACGCCCGATGGACGCTTTAATGTATTGATGCCGCACCCGGAGCGGGTGTTCCGGGTAGCGCAGCACTCCTGGTATCCCAATGCACGATCTGGTGCAACTGAAGATGGCCCGTGGATGCGCCTGTTCAGGAATGCCCGAAAATGGGTGGGATAACCCGCTAATCAATTGATTTGCTAATAGGATTATCAACAATGACAAATTTTAGAGTAAGCCGACGCAACAGGGTTTTGAGCCTGACCGCATTAGTATTGGGTTTGTGCCTGAGTAATGCCTGGGCTGCCATTACACCGGCAAAGAAACCAGTGTCGAAGGATTGCGTCCCATTGGGGAATTGGGTGATTCCGGGTTCTGGTCAGACGACGCAGCAGGATGTGATCTCGCGCGCAGCGAAAGCATCGGTGGTGCTGCTGGGTGAAACGCATGTCAATGCCGATCATCACCGCTGGCAACTGCAAACGCTGGTTGCCTTGCACGCGGTGCGTCCGAATATGGTGATCGGATTTGAAATGTTTCCACGCCGGGTGCAGGCAGTGCTGGATAAATGGGTAGCCGGTGAGTTGACGGAAAAAGAATTTCTTCGTGCGGCGGAATGGGATCGGGTCTGGAATACCGACGCCAATCTGTATCTGCCCTTATTTCATTTTGCGCGCATGAACCATATCCCGATGCGGGCTTTGAATATTGAAGCCAGCCTGCGGCGTCAGGTGTCTGAGAAAGGTTTTTATGGCGTTGCAGTGGAAGAACGTGAAGGATTGACGCTACCTGCTGAGCCAAGCCAGGCCTATCTGGATTATTTATTTCCGATTTATAAGCAACATGATCGCAAAGATAAGCAAAAAGAGGAAATGAATCAGGATGATCCGGATTTCAGGCGCTTTATTTCCGGGCAACAATTGTGGGATCGCGCCATGGCGCAGATACTCCAAAAAGCTTTAGCGGAATCTGATGGATCAGAAAAGCCATTGGTTGTCGGTGTCATGGGCGCAGGCCATGTGCTGCATGGTTTTGGTGTCACCCATCAATTGCATGATCTGGGTGTCAAGAATGTAGCTGCGTTATTGCCGTGGGACAGCGATAAATCCTGTAAAAATCTGGTGAAGGGCTTGGCAGATGCGGTGTTTGGCGTTCTGCCCAATGTTTCCGAGTCTTTACAGCCGCAATTTCAGCGGCTCGGTATTCGCTTTGAAATGGGCAGAGGCGGTGCCGTGGTGTTGCAGGTAGAGAAAAACAGCATTGCCGAGGCTGCCGATTTGCGCGACAGTGACGTCATTGTTGAAATGGCCGGTTTGCCACTTATTAATACTGAAGACGTCGTCACCATTGTGAAACGCCAGGCGCCGGGAACCTGGTTGCCATTAAAAGTCAAAAGAGATGATCAGGAAATTCAAATCATCGCCAAGTTTCCATTACTCAACCATTAATCGATACTTCATTACCTTATGACAGGTCGCACATTCATCAGAAATTTTCTCATTTGTTTATTCCTCGGCAGCGTTGCACAGACTGCTTTTGCAGCCCTCGTTAGATATAACGAGACTGACTACGACATGACGGTACGGATCGATCCCATCGCCCGTACCATCGAAGGCAAAAGCATCATCACGGTTATAAATCCCAGGGAAGTTAACCTGGTGCTGGGGCAGGCATTTGAAGTAACCCGGGCGCTATTTAATGGCAATGTGCTGGGCGCCGGTCGTGAACAGGTCAATCAGCCGTATTTCTGGCAAATCCCGTTTAATTATAGTCAGCAGCACCAGTTTGAGATTCATTGGCGGGGGAAACTGGCGGCACTGGACGATTCGCTCGATCATCAG
Source organism: Nitrosomonas sp. (assembly GCA_016721865.1). GTDB lineage: Bacteria > Pseudomonadota > Gammaproteobacteria > Burkholderiales > Nitrosomonadaceae > Nitrosomonas. Next base: position 20,697 of record JADKHF010000012.1, read on the forward strand.
CAGACTTTGGGAAGACCGATTGCGGTCAGCGGTGAAGCCGGTACCTTCTTACCCGATGCATCGGGCTGGTATCCACGTGTTGCAGATGGACTTGCGCGCTATAAAGTCAAACTGGAATTGCCTGCCGGTCAGCGTGGCCTGGTGGCAGGCCGGTTGATTGAGGAAAGCGAATCAGAACAAGGCTATCGCGCCGCTTTTGAATTTCCTCACCCGGCCGAAGGAATCGATTTAATGGCCGGGCCGTATGTAATAGAAACCCAGACGCATCAAAATATCAACAACCGGCCGATTCAACTGCGCACCTACTTTCATCCGCAAATCAGCAACCTGTCGCGCGACTATCTGGATGCCGTCAAACGTTATCTGGATTTATATGAAAAATGGATAGGCGAGTATCCGTACAGCGAATACAGTATCGTGTCCAGCCCGACGCCGACCGGTTTTGGCATGCCGACATTGACCTATCTCGGCATCAATGTGCTGCAACTGCCGTTTATCCGCGATACCTCGCTCGGCCACGAAGTCTTGCACAACTGGTGGGGCAATGGGGTTTATCCGGATTACAAAAGCGGCAACTGGTCGGAAGGGCTGACTACTTTCATGGCCGATTATGCGTATAAAGAACAGGAAAGCAGCGAAGCCGCGCGTGAAATGCGCCTGGGCTGGTTGCGTGACTTCGCCGCGTTGCAACCGGGACAGGACGCGCCACTGAGCGCATTTACCTCGCGCACCCATAGCGCATCGAAGATTGTCGGGTATAACAAAGCGGCGATGTTTTTCTTCATGCTGCGGGATCATTTGGATGAAACTGTTTTTCAGCGTGCCATCCAGGGATTCTGGAGCGTGCAGCGTTTTAAAGTCACCTCCTGGCAACATCTGCAGAAAATGTTTGAAATGATTTCAGGACAGAATCTGCAGCCGTTCTTTACGCAATGGCTGGAACGCACCGGTGCACCGGAAATCACCATCAGCGAAGCGAAAAGTACCTCGGCGGATTCAGGCTATGGGCTATCGATTACACTGAACAATCCGCACCAGCGTACCAGCTAAGAGTTCCGATTGCGATCCAGAGTCAGGAAAAACAGAAATTCAATGGCTCGATTTTGCACCAGCAGCAGCAAACTTTCGCACTGACATTGGCGGATAAACCGTTATCCGTCTCGCTCGATCCGGATTTGCGCTTGTTCCGTCAATTAGTACCTAATGAGGCACCGCCTATCCTGCGCGAAGTGATGGTCAATCCCACTACCGAAACCATCGTTTTAACCGACAAAGGCGAAATCCGAAAAATCGCAGAGACTCTTGCCAGCAAACTGCAACAGCGAGTACCCAAGCTGATTGCAGCCAGTCAGCAACTCTCCGCAGCGCCCACACTGGTCATTGGCCTGCAACCTGAAATCGATGCCTGGCTTGCCGCCAAACAACTGCCAGCCAGACCGGATGAAATCAACAAAAAAGGCACCGCACAAGCCTGGACACTGGCTCGTGCCGACGGCGCCTCACTGGCCATCGTGTCCGCAAAAGATGCCGCGTCACTCGAAGCGCTGATACGCCCGCTGCCGCATTATGGGCGGCAGAGTTATATTGCGTTTGATGGCCGGGAAGCGATTGAGAAAGGGATTTGGCCGATGCAGGTGCAGCAGGTGGTGGTTGAGTGATGGTGTCAAGAGAATTTAGTTCTTATGCCTGAATAATGGATGAAATTGCAGATAGATCGCGATTCGGTACCTAACCCCATGACCCCACTGAATATGTGTCAGAGAATCGAATCCCCAAAGTTTAGACGTTGTTAATCTTTTGTTCGGTATAGTTTGACTTTAATAACTTGGCCCAACATTTGGAAATGTTTGTCGAGCGAAAATATTGCACAGTGGTTTTCCTTTGCATTTTGAGCAATGATGAGATCGGGAATGCCAATCCCATTGGATCCGGATTTTAAGCACTTTAATTGCGTAGCCATAATATCGTCCCAATCAATTTGCAGCGGGAGTCGATCTATTTCGCTCAGCAATTTAACTACTTTTGCTTGGCGCTTCAGCTTTAAGAAGGGGATTAATTCGGCTAAAATCAAATCGTTGGTAACGATAACGTTTTCGTCGATGAGATCATCCAGTTCGGCTGATTTATTACCGGTTCGAAAATAATCGATCCAGACAGACGTATCGACCAATACCGCCATTACTGGCGCACTCGAATTTCATCAAGGTTAATATCCAATTCGATTTTTCCCTTGAATTTCTTAAGATCCGAAATTTTTGATTTCCGGATTAACTCCTCTAGTGCCAACACGATAACAGCTGTTTTGGTTTCGGCGTGGGTTACTCGCATTGCTTCGTTTAACAAATTTTCGGGTAAATCCAGAGTGGTTCTCATGATACCTCCTTATGTAATAATGCATACAAGTGTAGGCAATTATGCATAAAGGATCAAGGTTGGTGTTTGAATTAAACGGCTTGCACGAGATACTGCATGATTACTCCCTTTGTAAATTCCGAATGGTTTTTTTGCCGTTTTTTGAAGTGTACGTGTATTTTTAATTTATCGAGACCTCTAATGCCGCAAGAACAATTATTCTTGGTTATAGACCTGGCCCCTTGATGGATGTGGCCCCTTGATGGATGCACGCATTTTGGAAAACAAAAGAGATTTGTCGCATTCTTTCGGAGTTATGCCTATATTGTTTTATTTGGCGTGCATGACAGCAAGGAGGAATTTATGATTTTCTGGTTCGGAATATTTGGATTTTTGTTAGTAGCTGGAACTTTATCTGAATCGATTCATTGGGGATGGAGCATTCTTGGATTGATATTTATATATTCATCTGTGACTCTCTTCCGGCAAAGATATAAAGCCGCTTCAAATGCAATTCGGGCGAAGTATACTTTTGATCTTCTTCCTGAGTCAGACCGCGAAGAAGTTATGGAATCAGTATCAAACTTAATGTCAACTGCTAAATATCCAATCCGGGATTCAGAAGATACATTAAATTTTATGCGCCCTGAACAGCGATATGGTTTTATCGCGCTGGGAATGTCACGCATCGGGATTCCTCCAAAAATTGGGAATAAGTGGTATGAAGTTCATAACCCATTTTCTGAAATTTTGGGTGCTCACCGTAGATGGTGAAGCATCAGGTTAAACGCAAATATGGTGTAGACGTTAATTTTGATAAAGCCTAACCTATCTATTAAACGAATTGAACTGTCACGCACATTTTGTATGATGCGCTAAATATCTATGGATCGCTTCTTAATCTTTACTGGTAAACATAAACCTGAGATATATGCTCTGACTCTTTTTTTTCTTTGTTTAATTATTGGCTTATGGCTTGGATTTAATAGTGAGCCCATTTTGTTAAATCGTTCAGGAGCGATAATAATTATTATCGGTGTTTATTTAGCTGCAAATAATTTTTCTGAATGGGTGCAAACAGAGTCACTACGAGATCTTGAAAAAGAACTCCCTAATATAATGCAAGAAGAGATACTGGAATTTGAGAAAGACGGAAGGTTAGTTACTGATGAACAACGCAAAAGTATTGAAGTAGGTATTAAATCAAAATCCATAAAAATTTAAAACACATTCCGGAAAAAATAAAGAAACGAATAAAAAAACTGGAAATTAAATTGATTGTGTTCGGAACATTTCTTAACGGTTTTGGTGACTACTTTATTGGATTACTAAAAAATTATACAAGTTTGTGAAACAACATAAAGACGCATTCACAGAAAGGAGTCACACACAGAAAGGCAGAAAGGGGTCAGGTCGCGAAAGAAGAAAGATTGATGTATACTGCAAGCCATGACAAGACCACTCCGTTTAGAATTTCCGAATGCGCTTTACCACGTCACATCGCGTGGAGATCGCCGCGAAGCCATTTTTGAAGATGATGATGACCGGGTAAGGTTTTTAGAAATTCTTGGGATGGTTGTGTCTGGATCATAACTGGCTGTGCCACGGCTATTGTTTGATGGATAACCATTATCATCTCATCATTGAAACGCTTGACGGCAATTTGTCAAAAGGTATGCGCCAGCTCAATGGTGTTTATACCCAGGCGTCGAGTCGCCGGCATGGACGTGGCGGTCATCTTTTTCAAGGACGTTACAAAGCAATCCTGGTGGATAAAGATCGTTATTTGCTTGAGCTTTCCCGATATGTTGTTTTGAATCCGTTAAGAGCCAAAGGCATGGTCAAACGGCTTGAAGATTGGCCGTGGAGCAGTTATCCGGCAATGGCGGGTGATGCCGCCAAACCCGAATGGCTGACAACGGACTGGATTTTGTCTTTGTTTGGAAAGCAAAGGAGAATTGCAACGGAGAAATACCGGCAATTTGTCCTGGAAGGTGTGCAAAATCAACCTGAAATCTGGTCGAATCTGAAGGGACAAATTTATTTAGGGGATGCCGATTTCGTCACTGAAATGCAGAAAAGAATCGGCGAGGAAAAAGACGATTTAAATATACCCCAGCAGCAAAAGCGGCCGATTGCAAAGCCTCTGTCTGAGATTGCAGCAACACAAAGACCGCAAAGCAGCGATCATTGCCGCCTACAAAACCGGCGCATACAGCCAACGAGAAATCGGAGAGTACTATCAATTGCACCCGACGACGATTGGGGTTATTGTTCGTAAGTATAAGGATTCTTGATTCTGGAACCATTTTTACCAGTAATTTACCCAAGACTATTGCTGCGAAAAGCCAGATAATCCCCCCAATTAAGATCAACCCGCCGATTGGCAGCCGCTAGAAACCTCAAGTAGAAAAAGGTTTAGCAGACCGTTGAAAAACGTATTCGAGGCAGCCGATGCAAGGCAAAAACAGGCGAAAAAGCGCAGTTTATGTATGATAAATGAGCATTTTAAGCCTGTTTTTAACACCGCAGCGGCAACGCAGATAGTTTTTCAACGGTCTGTTAAAACGCTTCCGCGTTGCGGCGCATTACTCCGGAAGCTATTCAATGGAAATCAAAGTTAATTTTCTCGACAATCTCAGACTTGAAGCTAAGTTTGATGATTTCACTGTCATCACTGATCAGCCTATTCGCTACAAAGGTGATGGCTCAGCACCCAGTCCTTTTGATTACTTCCTGGCTTCATCGGCCCTTTGTGCGGGCTATTTTGTGCGGGTGTATTGTTTGTCCCGTGACATTCCTACTGAAAACATCAGGCTGTCGCAGAACAATATTGTTGATCCTGAAAATCGTTATAACCAAATCTTTCAAATTCAAGTGGAGCTGCCAGAAAGTATTTCTGATAAAGATCGCCAAGGTATCTTAAGATTGATTGACCACTGTACAGTGAAAAAAGTAGTGGAAACTGGCCCTGAGTTTAAAATCGAGCCGATTAAGAACCTCGACGAAGACACACAAATCATGCTTATGGGTCAATCAGAAGGCGATTCCAGCACTTACATTTTAGGGAAAGACCTGTCACTTGAACAAACCATCTCGAACATGACTGGTATTTTGGCCGGCCTTGGCATGAAGATCGAGATTGCCTCTTGGCGCAATATCGTGCCAAATGTGTGGTCGCTGCATATACGCGATGCGGCGTCGCCTGCGTGTTTTACCAACGGGAAAGGCTCAACCAAAGAGAGCGCGCTTTGCTCAGCGCTAGGTGAGTTTATCGAGCGCCTTAACTGCAATTTCTTCTACAACGATCAGTACTTTGGCGAAGAAATTGCCAACAACGATTTTGTACATTATCCCAATGAAAAATGGTTTAAGCCGGGGCCAAATGACGAATTGCCAGCAGGTATTTTGGATGAATATTGTTTAGACATTTACAATCAGGACGGTGAACTGCGCGGCTCAAATCTGATTGACACCAACTCGGGTTTGGTTGAGCGTGGCATATGCGCTATCCCCTTTGTGCGTCAGTCCGATGGAGAAACCGTGTATTTCCCATCTAATTTGATTGAGAACTTATTCTTAAGCAACGGTATGAGTGCGGGCAATAACCTGCATGAAGCACAAGTGCAGTGTCTATCGGAAATCTTCGAACGTGCGGTAAAAAAACAAATTATTGAAGAAGAGATTGCCTTGCCAGATGTGCCGCAACACGTGCTTGAAAAGTACCCAGGCATCTTGGAGGGCATTAACGCCCTGGAACAGAATGGTTTCCCCGTGGTGATCAAAGATGCTTCATTAGGCGGCCAATTCCCAGTGATGTGTGTGACGCTGATGAACCCCAAAACGGGTGGTGTATTTGCATCATTCGGCGCCCATCCAAGCTTTGAGGTGGCGCTGGAGCGCAGCCTGACTGAGTTATTACAAGGCCGCAGCTTTGAAGGTTTAAATGATGTGCCACGACCAACTTTTAATAGCCTGGCAGTGACAGAGCCAGAAAATTTTGTTGAGCACTTTATTGATTCAACGGGTGTGATCTCTTGGCGCTTCTTTAGTAGCAAGCATGACTATGAATTCTGCGAGTGGGATTTCTCAGGCACCAACGAAGCGGAAAAGGATCGCTTATTGGATATTTTGAAGGGATTGGGCAAAGAAGTTTATATTGCCAATTTTAATGACCTGGGCGCCACAGCTTGTCGCATCCTCGTGCCGGATTATTCAGAAGTGTATCCAATCGAAGATCTTATTTGGGACAACACCAACAAGGCGCTGGATTATCGCGAAGATATCTTGAATATTCATTCGCTGAGTGATGATGCCTTGGCGAGTTTGGTGGCGCGTTTAGAAGAAAGTCAGCTGGATAACTACACGGACATTAGAACCCTGATTGGAATTGAGTTCGATGAAAATACGGTTTGGGGAAAGCTGACCATTCTTGAGCTGAAAATTCTTATCACCCTTGCCTTAGGCAGGCATGATGAGGCCATTGAGTTAGTAGAAGCGTTCTTGCAATACAACGACAACACCGTAGAGCGCGGCTTGTTCTATCAAGCAGTTCATGCCGTACTTGAGATCACTTTGGACGAAACATTGGTGCTTGAGCATTTTATCGACAACCTGAATAAAATGTTCGGTAAACAAACCATGGACAATGTGATCGGCTCTGTAACTGGCGAAGTGAAATTCTTTGGCCTAACCAAAACCAGCATGAAGCTAGAAGGCCTAGACAAGCACTTAAGACTAATCGGAAGCTACAAAAAGCTTCATCAAGCCCGCGGGGCGTATAAAGCATAGCGGGTCAAATCACTTGAAATTCCGGGGATACAATATTTAATTGCGCTGAAATTCAATCAAACTCAAAACAATGGGATCAGGTACAGAACCTCGGATATAAATTACAAAACAGAAATTTATCCAATCCATCGAAAATATTCTTAATTCTAGACCTTTTTCTGTCTGTTCTCTACTCTACCTTTAACCACACTTTAACCACAACAGGCTTTAATTAGCTGGCGTCCGATATTGGTAACTCTATATGTCATAGGCGGTGATTGATTCGGCAAAAGATACACGAGGTCTTCTGAGCCAGATGAACGATATTTTTTTGCAGTTTCAATTGCATCATCAATTTGCTTGGGCCTTATAACATTTGCGTAGGCAATACATCCAAGCCGAAGCAAATTCTCAAGCGAATACCGTACTTCATCTTCACTTACTTCAAGCATCCTTGTCGTAGTGGGCAGATGAATAGAAATCGAGATATCGCTCCCGGTTGACACGGAATTGATAAACATACGCTTAAGCAGCATAGCATCCAAGGGCTCAGCCTGAGCAAGGATACCAATATGCACCTTTTGAAGCTTGAATTTGTTCTCGGGATCAGTAGCGCTTACTATCAAGCTTGCCCACATCTCCTGCAATTCTTCATTATCTTCATTGGAAGCTGCCTGGAGTAATGGAATTGCAAGACGTGTAGGGATTGGAGTATGTTTTCCCAATGTAGATCGTGCCGATTGCAAATCTTGTACTTTATCGTAAATCATGCATAGATTTTTCATGCGAATATAGGCAGCCCAGTCACCGGCCATCCCTGCAAACTCGCTTACGGAAGGACCACACATTAATCACCTACCTTGGCAAGAAGCTCTGCCACTTTCCCCGTTGCCTTTGAAGCCTCCTGGATTGTTTTAGAGGTGTTTTCATCCATTTCATATCCCCCTTATTGCAATAACAATAATATAGTGGCCCCCTCGATCAAGACAATAATGCATCGAGTTTAAGAGGGCAACCTGTTACAAGCAGCGGAACGGCGCTGCCCCGATTTTTTGTTTTACTGTATTTATCCACAATTCGTGCTCCACCTCCGTTCGCTGTGAGGTAGACCCCATCCGCCGTGTTATATTATAGCTCGGCGATTGATGCATCCTTTCCGTGTTGTAAAACGTAAAGTATTCTGTCAGACCAAGCAGCAAGCAGTAAATTAGACATTGTGGCGTATTCTCTCAAAACAAAAAAGCAAGCAAAAGCAAGGGGTCAGGTCGCGAACGAAGAAACATCGATGTATACTGGAGGTCATAACAAGACCACTCCATTTAGAATTTCCGAATGCGCTTAACTATGTCACATCGCGTGGAGATCGTTGCGAAGCTATTTTTGAAGATGACGATGACCGGGTAAGGATTTTAGAAATCCTTGGAACGGTTGTGTCTGATCATAACTGGCTGTGTCATGGCTATTGTTTGATGGATAACCATTACCATCTCATAATTGAAACGCTGGACGGTAATTTGTCAAAAGGTATGCGTCAGCTCAATGGCATTTATACCCAGGCGTCGAATCGCCGACATGGACGTGGCGGCCATCTTTTTCAAGGGCGTTACAAAGCCAATCCTGGTGGATAACGACCGTTATTTACTTGAGCTTTCCCGCTAGTTGTTTTGAATCCACTAAGGGCCAAAGGCATGGTCAAACGACTCGAAGACTGGCCGTGGAGCAGTTTTCCGGCAATGGTGGATGATGGTCCAAAACCCGAATGGCTGACAACGGACTGGATTTTGTCTTTATTTGGGAAGCAAAGGAGAATTGCAACGGAGAAATACCGGCAATTTGTCCTTGAAGGCGTGCAGCATCAACCTGAAATCTGGTCGAATCTGAAGGGACAAATTTATTTCGGGGATGCCGTTTTCGTCACTGAAATGCAGAAAAGAATCGGCAGGGAAAAGGACGATTTAAATATACCCCAGCAGCAAAAGCGGCCGATTGCAAAGCTCCTGTCTGAGATCGCAGCGCAACACAAAGACCGCAAAGCAGCGATTATTGCCGCCTACAAAACCGGCGCATACAGCCACAACGGGAAATCGGGGAATTCTATTAATTGCATCCAGCGACGATTGGAGTTATTCTTCGTAAGAACAAGAATTCTTGATTCTGGGCCTGATGCCGTTCTGTGACACCATTCTGCGTTAACTTTACCATTGCCTTATCTCATGGAAGAACTGCAACTGGAAATCATTGTGCTGTTTTGGTTGATAGGGATTAATGGCGTCCCCATTCTACTGACAAAACTGCTCGGCCAACGATTTTCCTATCCCATTGACTGCAATCGGCTATTTTTCGATGGCCGACCTATTCTGGGCGCATCAAAAACCTTCCGGGGTCTGATATCTGCGCTGCTGGTATCGGTTCTGATGGGCAGCATTTTTGCGATTCCTTTCCACACTAGCTTGTTATTTGGTGCACTGTCGATGGCGGGTGATATGACATCGAGTTTTATCAAGCGGCGTTTGGGTTTGGTATCGAGCTCGATGACATTGGGATTGGATCAAATTCCAGAATCTTTGTTTCCACTGCTGGGCTGTAAAGATTTGCTGGGACTCAGCATTGAACAGATTATTGTAATTGTGGTGGCATTCTTTCTGATAGAGCTAATACTTTCGCGGCTATTATTCTGGCTCCGCATTCGGAAAACACCGTATTGAACGTTCTTAACAGGCCATTGAGAAACGTTTTCGAGGCAGCCGATGCAAGGCAAGAACAGGCGAGAAAGCGCAGTTTATGCTTAATAAATGAGCATTTTGAGTCTGTTTTTAACACCGTAGCGGCAACGCAGATAGTTTTTCAACGGTCTGTTAAGCCGGCAATAAATGGTGGATGGTTACCTCAGGCAAACAATTAAATCGTGCGTTTACAATCGATGTGCCTGCACCAACAGAAGTATAGCCCTGCATTTTCTGATAGTGCCACTTGCCAGCACCCAAATATCGCGGACACTTGGAATCCAGCGTGATGGGAATTCCACCCGGCAGGCAGATTTGACCGCCATGCGTATGGCCACAGAACATCACATCAAAGTCTGCATGCGCAGCCAGACGGTAAATTTCCGGGGTATGCGAAAGCAATAAAGAAACAGCATCATGGGGTATGTCCTGGGCAGCTTTCTGAATATTGTCGACACGGAAATAGTGCGGGTCATCCACACCTGCGAGAAAAATTTTCGCCCCGTCTTTTTCCAAAGTAGTTGCTTCATTCATCAGCATGATTACCCCCATCGATTCCAATGCAGGCAACATCCGTATTGAGTCATGATTGCCTAGAATACCGTAGACGGGCTGTTTCAATGTGGAAATCAGCCGCTGCATGCCAGCAACGGCACCATCAATTTCACCAAAAGTCCGGGCACGATAATCCCCGGTTAAGGCACAGATGTCATAATCCAGACCGGCGACTGTCTGAATCAGAGCAGCCAGATTGCGATCATCCATATCCACGTGCAAATCAGTCAGGTGCAGGATCTTGAAATCATGAAATGCCTGGGGCAAATGTGGCAAGTGAATCGGATTGTTCTTGACCTGTAAATTGCGCGCATTACTCTGTCCGCGCTCGTACAGGCCAACCAACTGAATGGCAAAGCGGATCAATGCATGTGCGGAATACCAGTTTTCAGGATGAAAAAATTCAATCCACGGCCAAAGACGCGGTGCCCATGCTCCGCTTCGATTCCGAGTCGCTGCCTGGCGTGTACTCGACCGAGGCGAGCTTCCAGTTGTTGTTCGATGGTATCCATATTATCCGGTAATTATACGTTGGGGCATCTCTAAGAATCCAAATTTCGTCACAACACTTTGTTATCATGCATTCCCGCAATGCAATAAAAATCACACAGTGCTGCCAGAATTGCTTATATTCCTGGTGCATGTGCAATATCGGATTAAATTCTTTTAAACTCATTTTTTTCTAAAATTCTTGAATCATGTCAGCACATAAAGGTTACGGACAAACTTGGTGGGGCGCGCAATGGCTTAACTCACTTTCACAAATCGACTATGACAATCGGTTACCGCGGGGGCGCAGTTATGCCAATAAAGGTTCGGTGACGAAAATTGAGATTCAGCAGGGAAACATTCATGCCAAGGTCAAAGGTTCCCGCCCGCAGCCTTACACGGTGAAAATCGAAGTTCCTGCCATGCCGCAACAACAGGCCAAGACTTTACTCGATGCGCTGGCGCTGGATCCGGTGGTTATCTCGAAAATGCTTAACCGTGAACTGGATCCCGCTGTTCTGGAGCGCGCCAGAATGATGAAGATCGATATCTTTCCAGCGCGCTGGTCGGGTCTATCCATGCACTGTTCTTGTCCGGATTGGGCCGTGCCTTGCAAACATCTGGCTGCGGTGATCTATTTGATCAGCCGCGAAATTGATGGCAATCCTTTTATGGTGTTTTCGTTGAAGGGAGTCGATCTTATCCAGGAGCTGAAAGCCCGCCATATTTCGATTGAAAGCGAAGCCAAGGCAGCGTTGCCGACAGCTGGTGACTTGCTGGGTCAGTCACATCAACATGCAACGACGGTGCAGGATGCTGCTGATGCAACGGACTGCAACGTGCTGGATTACTCGACTTTACCTGATCTTGCGGTTTCTCTGGTGAGTGTGCTGCCTGCCAATCCTGCTTTCTTTCAGCAGGGTGATTTTCGTGTGATCTATGAAAAAGTGATGAAGCGAGTGATCAAGCAGGCGCGGCTTGCACTCAATTCTGTTGTGGAAACGGATCAGGCGAAATCCGTAATTACCGCTGCGGATAAGCCGCACATAGCACTCAATACTAGCTATCAGCCGACCCTTGCCGGACTGGCAGCGCCATTACGCTGGTCAGACTGGGTATCCGATTTGCAACAGGTTGCCGAAGCTGATTTGCCTGACCTCCAGCCCGAAGTAGCGGCTATGCTTCATGCGCGTATGACCAGTTTGCATTTGCTGGCCAAGGGCGCAATCTTGCCGCAGGTGTTCAATGCAGATCAATTGGGCGTGGGATTGCGCTGGCTGCCGGCGATGCTGGATGAGACGGTGAGCGCTTTGATCGGCCAGTTGGCAGCGCGCCTGCCATCCGGGTTGCTGGCTTTTCACAGTGACAAGCAGGCGGTCAAGCTTTCGGGAGAAGTCCAGGCCGTGGCGCTATGCAGTTTATTTCTGAGCGAGTTTATAGGTCGTTGGAGTGATGCCGGTGCTGAAAAGCCCTATGGTAACAAACTGATCGATCTGTTTTTTGGTCACGGCCACGCGCGGTTTGACGGACCTGGAGAAGGCGAAGTGGGCAGCGGGGTGCAATTATGGCTGGCACGCTTTCATATTGGTCATCAAGCCCATGTGCCGGTGTTGCGGTTAGAGGAAGAGAATATTGGATTTAGCCTGGCGCTGGGCGTGGCGGCACGTAATGACCTATTGCAGGAACCTGCCTCATTTGCCAGCCTGCTGACCGATCCGGCATGGCAGGAGAATCGTTACAGTGTATTGAGAACGGTGGCATTGCTGGCGGAATTCTTTCCGGACTTTAACGGTTATATCAATACCGGCGCAACAACACCGATCGCGCTGAGCGCTGAAGCACTCCCGGCATTTTTGTTTGATGTGCTGCCGGTTATCCGGCTGCTGGGGATACGCGCGCTTCTGCCCAAAGCGCTGGATCGCGTGCTGCGGCCACGTCTGTCGATGAAGCTATCCGGCAAGGATACCGGCAGTTCCGGCTATCTCAATGCGAATGATATTTTTGGTTTCGACTGGACTGTGGCGATTGGGCATAACCAGCTCACACAAGCGGAATTTGAAGAACTGGTGAAAACTGCCCACGGGATTGTGCGTTTCCGGGGCGAATATGTTTATCTGGATCCTGCCGAAATTGAACGGCTGCGCCTGCAGCTGGAAAAACCGCCGCGCACCACACAGGCAGAGTTGTTGCGTATTGCCTTGACCGAGGAGTATCTGGGGTCACCCATAATACTTGATGCGCAGGCGCGTGACATTATTCGTGAACTTACCGAAATTGGCAGTGTGCCGCTGCCTGGTGCACTCAATGCAACTCTACGGCCATATCAGGAGCGTGGTTATGCCTGGTTATATCGCAATATCCGTATCGGGTTTGGTAGCGTTATCGCCGACGACATGGGTCTGGGCAAGACACTTCAGATAATCGTTACTTTGCTGAAACTCAAGGAGGAGGGAAATCTGGAAGAAGCAAAAGCGCTCGTGATTGTGCCGACCAGCTTATTAACCAACTGGACAAAAGAAATTGCACGCTTTGCGCCGACGCTGAAGGTGGGTATTTTTCATGGAACGGAACGCGTGCTGGAGAAAGAGCGTCCGGATGTCCTGTTGACGACCTACGGTTTGGTGCGATCTGATCTGGCCAAGCTCAAAAAATTGTCCTGGTGTCTCGTTGTCGTGGATGAAGCACAGAACATCAAAAACCCGGCTGCTGAACAGACCAAAGCTGTCAAGGCGATCCCGGCGGTGAGTTTCGTTGCATTGACCGGCACACCGGTTGAGAACCGGTTGTCCGAATACTGGAGCATCATGGATTTTGCCAATCGTGGTTTTCTGGGGAATCTCACCGGTTTTACCAAAGAGTTTGCGGTACCAATACAAAGCCATCATGATCAACATGTGGCGAATCGTTTTAAGCGCATCACCAGCCCGTTTTTTGCTGCGGCGGCTTAAGTCGGATAAAAGTATTATCAGCGATTTGCCCGACAAGATTGAACAGAATCAGTATTGTGAGCTGACGGAAAAACAAGCGGCATTGTATGAATCCGTGGTGCGTGAAGCCTTACGGGTGATCAGGGGCGAATCCGACACATTCAAACGCCAGGGGTTGGTGCTGCAAATGATCATGGCCTTGAAGCAAATCTGTAATCATCCTGCGCAATACCTTAAAAAGGGAAATACCGGTGCCAATTTGTCGGGCAAAGCCGAATTGTTTCTTGATTTGCTTGAACCCCTGCTTGCTGCGCATGAGAAGGTACTGGTGTTTACACAATTCCGCGAAGCGGGTGAATTGCTGTCAGCATGGATCAAGGAACGATTCGGACGGGAGCCGCAATTCCTGCACGGCGGTGTTTCACGCAAAACACGCGATAGTATGGTGGAACGTTTTCAGAATGATCGTACCGAACGCATATTTCTACTCTCGCTCAAAGCAGGTGGCACCGGCCTTAACCTGACAGCCGCCGCCAATGTGATCCACTTTGATTTGTGGTGGAATCCGGCGGTTGAAGCACAGGCAACCGATCGGGCATATCGTATTGGTCAACTGCATAATGTCCAGGTGCATCGCCTGATTACCCGTGCCACCTTCGAAGAACGCATCAATGACATGATTCAATCCAAACGTAATCTGGCTGATATGACTGTGGGTAGCGGGGAAGAATGGATTGGGAATCTGAGTAATAACGAACTAAAGGATGTATTTAGTTTAGGATGATCTTCGATTCATCATTTGCGGCGCCGTGTAACTTTTACCGTTAACACGATAAATCATGTGCTGATTAATTGTTTCAAGGACAAGTTCTCAGTCCTAATCAGAATAAAAATAAATTAATTCGCCATGTATGACGATATATTGTATATTAATTGCATTAAATCGACATAAATGGCGAATATGAAGTTAAATAATGAACTTTCCAATGAAGCTATCTTGGCTGAACTGGGCGGACGCCTGGCGCAGCGGCGCATCGCGCAATCACTATCTCAGGCGGCACTGGCGGTAGAAGCTGGAGTGGCCAAGCGCACGGTGGAGCGGGTTGAGGCCGGTGAATCGGTGCAGTTGGTAACATTGGTGCGTCTGTGCCGTGTATTGAATTTGATGGATGGATTGGATCAGTGGTTGCCGGAAACAGGTCCAAGTCCGATGGCGCTATTAAAAGAAAAGCAGGCAGGCAAGGGGCGGCAACGGGCAAGAGGCCGCCGTACTGCACCGGTCATGAAATCTGGCGAAAAACCCTGGGCTTGGGGTGATTCGTCATCTTAACAAGCTGTCCAAAATCATGAGCACAGTTGCGGAAGTGAAGTTGTGGGGGCGTACCATCGGTGCTGTAGCATTGACAGACGGTGGTATTGTGGCGAGTTTTGAATACGACAGTCAGTTTACCCGCAGCGGCATTGAGATTGCGCCGCTCACAATGCCATTGGCCAACACGGTGTATCGCTTTCCAGCACTGGGGCGAGATACTTTCCACGGCTTGCCCGGCTTGTTGGCTGATTCGCTGCCGGATAAGTTCGGCAATGCCTTGATCGATGCCTGGCTCGCTACGCAGGGCCGTCAGCCGGATTCGTTCAATGCGGTGGAACGGTTGTGCTATACCGGCAGCCGTGGTATGGGCGCTTTGGAATTTTTCCCGGTAAAAGGCCCGAAGGCACGCACGTCACAGAAAATCCAGGTTGAGCAGTTGGTCAAACTGGCGTCGGAAGTGCTCACGCATCGTCAGCAGCTTGCAGAAACTTTTGGTGATGATGTGCACAGAAAGCTCATGCGCTCAAACAAATCCTGCAGATCGGCACCTCGGCGGGCGGTGCCCGCGCCAAGGCGGTGATTGCCTGGAACCCCGTCACTGATGAAGTGCGCTCCGGTCAGGTGAAAGCGCCGGAAGGTTTTGGTTATTGGCTGTTGAAGTTTGATGGCGTCGGCGGAAACAAGGACAAGGAACTGGAAGATCCGCAAGGCTATGGCGCGATTGAGTATGCCTATTATCTGATGGCACGCGATGCCGGTATCCACATGAACGAATGCCGTCTGCTGGAAGAGAAAGGGCGCAGGCATTTCATGACCAAACGGTTCGATCGTCTCGATCATCCCGATAGCGGCGACAAATTGCACATGCAATCCCTGGGCGCGCTGGCGCATTACGATTTCAACCTGGCGGATGCCTACAGTTACGAACAAGCCTTGCAAGTGATCAAATGGCTACAGTTGCCAATGCGTGATGTGGAACAACAGTTCCGGCGTATGGTATTCAACGTCGTCGCGCGCAACCAGGACGATCATGTCAAAAACATTGCATTCCTGATGGATAAGCAAGGTACCTGGTCATTGGCACCTGCATTTGATGTTACCTACAGTTATCAGCCCGCCGGACGTTGGACTTCCACGCACCAGATGACACTGAATGGCAAGCGGGATGGATTCGAACTGGGTGATTTTATCGCCGTTGAAAAAGTGGCGGGTTTGAAGCGCAGACAAGCCAAGGCGATACTGCATGACGTGCAACAAGTGGTATCCCGCTGGCGTGATTATGCCGACGCTGCGGGCGTGAGCCAGGATCATCGTGACAGGATCCAGAATGCCTTGCGGCTGGAACCGTTCGTCTGAAACCCGGCAAACATGGAATTTGCAAGATTTTTGATTTTCCATGAATATCCAGACGCCTCGCCCGGAAATTCTGATTATGACTGGCTGCTGTGCACCGCAGCGTGTATCGTAACCTGATAACAAGAACCAATATGGTCAGGTCTGGAGTTGAGGATAAAAGAAGCGTTTTTTAATTGTCGCATTCCAGTTTGTGGTCTTGATACGCGTTCGCCGCATGTATTAAGTTCGCGATTGGGTACTTAACCCCACTGAGGTGTGTGAGAAAGTGCGTTTATTTCTCTATACACAATTTTCCACTAATTTTAAATCCGATCAGGCGTTAGCATTCATTGAATGAATGCTTCCAGGATATTTCCTGTCGACTACTCAAGAATTCCATCTGCCTTTTCGACGCAAAAAATAGCCCTCAAAATATTGATAGGAAGCAAATGAAACTCCCAATGTAAAAATAAGTGCCAGCACGTATATCGTCGCATTCAATAACGCGTAATTATCCAAAAGGACAGAAGATTGCGGGCCAGAGCGATTGGCCTATGCTGATTGGATGATACATATACACCCATATGAGACTTTGCCGATCCTATCAGAATCCTATTATTTATCCTTAGGAAGCTTTTTTTCATTTGTTGCAGAATTAACGACTACAATCATAAATACAATCGCATGAAGTCTAAAATCAATTGCCCTTTTCACTGGTTCACATTAATCACCCAGAGAAAATATATGAAGGCGAAAATTGACACTGCCTGAATTATTTTGTGCGTCAACAACGCGTTAAAGTATTTCTGGTTACTACTATGAACAAGCGCCCCCAGAGAACTGATTGCATGCAAACAGAAATAGTCGCCAGGCTGCCACCTTTCCAATTATTGCTAAATTAAATAGTAATTACAGAACGTCAGAATTTCTTTCAGGAAGATTATTGAACACAAGAATAATATCAATAGGACTGTCTTCTTGACCCACTTAATAACCAATGGCTAACCAAGTAGAACTGTTCTTCAACCCCAATCGACCATGTGTGACTATGGGATTACAAATCCTATGTAATTGGGAAGCACAAGCAGTAAAAGCAATATACTCGTCAGAGTCAAATTGTCATACATTGCCAGTGACATGGTTGTAACTGAAGGAATTGCAAATTGTTAAATACCAAAATGCACGATCACCACGAGAAAGTCAAAGGCCAAATGCGCAACATTCTTCGCATATAGAAATTTCTTAAGTTTATTTGGCGCTCTTGTTTTTCACTGGAGCAAAGCATGGTGATAAGAAAGCCGCTTAAAACAAAAAAAGGACAACACCCAACTTACCAGGTATTGGAAACCAATAATTGGCATGGATATTAAAAATCCTTGATCTGCTCAATACGCCCCGGAATAACACACAAGGCAGCCAGGCTCTTAATTCGTTGAGACCCGGATAATAGATTTATGGTGCACTGTACCGCCTTATGATTTTCAGCACAAAAAATAGCACGCATTGGACAAAAACAATTCGAAGCTAACATTTTTACTTTAATCTTTAAATCCGACCATCAAAGCATGGATTGGCGTATAGGAAAAATAAACGCTCTTTTTCCTCTTTTTCATAAAGGCTCTGTCATCGCTAATTCACTGTAAATAAACACAAGGCATCATTTATAAACAAGTCATTAACTAAAAACCATTAATTGATATTTTGACGCAAATTTATTGGATTACATGACCACCGACTAAAGATGACATGGCCTTCATAAAAATGAAAGTACTGGAAAGCAGATGGAATGTCAAACTCAAGCCTCTTCCAATATGAAATGAGCGTAGTAAGCGGCCTTTGGCTGTTTCTATAACTTGCACACCTGTTGAGGGAAGATTTAAAGGCTTGATATCGTGTTCTAACTCTTTGTTTGCAACCTGAACACCTGCTTGTGGGCGCGTCAAGTTGTGTGAGTGGCGGCGCAGATTTCGCTGTGCTGTTATGGCGCTGCGTAGTTGTGGCGATTATACTCACTGCTTTGACATATAACCAGCGCACATGTAATGGTCTACAGACAGGAAGTGGACGGACTGCGAGCGTTAGCAGTTCTTCCGGTCATACTTTTTCACGCGGGCTTTCAAACGTTTAGTGGCGGCTTTGTTGGTGTCGACGTTTTCTTTGTAATAAGCGGCTATCTGATTACGTCCATCATACTTGCTGAAAAGCAAGCGGGAACATTTACGCTAATCAACTTTTACGAACGTAGAGCACGACGCATATTGCCGGCGTTGTTTGTTGTTATGGTTGCTTGCTTACCGTTTGCGTGGCTATGGCTGCCGCAAGATATGAAAGAGCTTTTCGCAAAGCCTGGTTGCTGTTTCCGGCTTTGCTTCAAACGTGTTTTTTGGCAAACAAGCGGCTATTTTGAAACAGCTGCTGAGTTAAAGCCGTTGCTACATACGTGGAGCCTGGCAGTTGAAGAGCAATATTATTTACTCTTCCCAATCTTCCTGATGCTTACGTGGCATTTGGGTACGCGTTGGATATTGGCAATGCTGGCGGTTGCTGCTGTTGTTAGTTTGGCAGCAGCACAATGGGGCTCTGCTGTTGAACCAGCTGCTACTTTCTATCTTTTGCCGACACGTGGTTGGGAGTTGCTTATTGGCGCTTTTGCTTGGCGTTCTACTTTTCAAACGGCAACAAGGGGCAATCAAGTAAAGCAATAAATGAGGCTGGCGGTGCGATTGGCTTGTTGCTTCTCATATACGCAATCTTTGCGTTCGATAAGCAAACGCCGTTTCCGAGCTTATATACGCTGATACCAACCGTTGGCACAGCACTCATCATTCTCTGCGCTTCGCAACAAACAGCAGTTGGAAAACTACTTGGTAATAAACTGTTTGTTGGGGATTGGGCTGATTAGCTATAGCACATACTTGTGGCATCAACCGTTATTTGCGTTTGCTCGACATAAAAGTTTAGATGAGCCAAGCAAGCTATTGTTGAGCGCACTGGCGATTGCCGCTGTTGTGCTCGCTTACTTTAGCTGGAAGTATGTAGAGACGCCGTTTAGAAACAAGCAGCGGTTCAGTCGTAAGCAAATATTTTCTTATGGTTGTGTGGGTAGTGGTTTGTTTGTTGCTTTTGGATTAGTGGGGCATTTTAATGAGGGCTATACATATAGATTTAGTTCGGTTGTCATTGTGCTTTGAGACAGCATCATTAGATAAAAACCACGGTCATCGGAATGCACTGCCTTTGGAGGTATTATACAAAGACCCGAGTGACTCATGCGTTATTGGTAATCAGAAGTTTACAACTGGTGCTTTGATCGGAGATTCACACGCAGATACTATCAGCTTGCCTTTATCCAACGGGTTAGCTGCGATGGATATTGGTTTCAAACAAATGACTTATGCTGGATGTGCTCCGTCAAAAACATTTTTAGAGGCGGTGCGTTTCGTTGCTTAGAAAACAATGCGGCTGTTCGAAAGGTTTTGGAAAACGAGAATTATAAAAGTATTGTTGTAATGGCAAGATGGACGGTTTATTTGGAAGGCACATTATTTGATAATGGCGAAGGTGGTGTTGAGCATAATGCAACTGATTTGTGGATTGACGGAGGGGTAAGTGGCGTTGATAAGACCAGGGACTTGTCTGTTCGCAAGAAGGCTGTTGCTTTAAGCTACAAAAACGCCGTGCTTGATTTATTGAATGCGGGAAAAAAGGTTATTCTGGTTTATCCAGTGCCGGAAGTTGGTTGGAATGCTCCAAGCTACGCAGCGAAGAAGTTGATACATACGAAAGATTCGTCTGTATCTACAAGCCACCAAAAATACATTGAAAGAAACGCAGATGCGATTGCTGCGCTGGATGCTATTGGTGAGCACACAAATCTTGTTCGCATCAAACCAGAAAAAATGTTGTGTGATACCTATATAAAGGATAGGTGTGTGGCTGTAGTAAATGATGTGTCGCTTTACTTTGACGACAACCATTTATCCAACGCTGGCGCTCAGTTAGTTGTGAATGAGATAATGAAACACATTGCCAGGTAGTTTTCCGCTTTAGCAGGCCGAGCAGCTTACACACTTATTTACACACCGGGCTTTAATGCGTTTAAGTGATTGCTGCGTAGTGGTTATTTTATTGCGCTGCGCAGGGGCCACATATTTTGTCCCGCTATGGCGATGACAATCGTTGTACCAATCAACAAAACGCAGAATCCACAGACGTGTCTTATTAAGACTTTTACCCATTCAGTCGAGTTTTCCGCAAGACATGCTAATTGTTCCATATTATTCAATGCCTTGTGATTGAAGATAATCCTCATAATTACCTTTGAAGTCATTAATACCCTCCGGTTTCATTTCAA
The DNA here is from genome assembly GCA_016721865.1 of Nitrosomonas sp. Taxonomy (GTDB): domain Bacteria; phylum Pseudomonadota; class Gammaproteobacteria; order Burkholderiales; family Nitrosomonadaceae; genus Nitrosomonas. The sequence goes on from JADKHF010000012.1 coordinate 41,514, forward strand.
GAATTCGTGTGGCCAGTGAAGAAACGAATTCCCGGTCATGAGAAATAAAAATCAACGTGCCGGTATATTTCTCCAGTGCGCTATTCAGTGATTCGATGGATTCCATATCCAGATGATTGGTAGGTTCATCCATCAACAAAACATTCGGTTTCTGGAGGATCAGCTTGCCAAAGAGCATGCGGCCCTGTTCTCCGCCAGAAATCACGCGGGTGGATTTTTTGACGTCATCGCCCGAGAACAATAATCGGCCCAATGTGCCGCGGATCGTTTGATCGTCATCATTGCCTTGCCGCCACTGATCCATCCATTCGGTCAATGACAGGGTTTCTTCAAAATCAGCCGCATGATCTTGCGCATAATAACCGGGACGTGCCTTATCGGGCCATTTGATCGTACCAGACTCCGGTATTAGCTCACCGGTAAGGCAACGCAGGAGCGTGGTTTTTCCGATTCCGTTAGGGCCAATGATGGCGATTTTCTCGCCGGCTTCTATGTCAAAGCTTAAATGGTCAAATAAAGGCTTGTCCATTCCAGGGAAACGCTTGCTGATTTCTTTGATGGAAACGGCCAGACGATGCAGCTTATCTCTGTCATCCACTTCAAACCGGATAAAAGGATATTGGCGGCTGGATGGCTTGACATCCTCCAGTTTGATTTTCTCAATCTGCCGCGCACGGCTGGTGGCCTGTCTGGCCTTTTTGCCGGGATAGATCCGCAGTTCGCCGTAATCCAGATCAGCCATATGCGTGCACACGCTGTTCAGAAAATGCCGGTCATGGGAGATGATGATAATGGTATTTTTGCTGGCATTGATGACATCTTCCAGCCAGCGGATGGTATTAATATCGAGGTTATTGGTCGGTTCATCCAGTAACAAGATTTCCGGATTGGAAAATAAGGCTTGTGCCAACAACACGCGTAACTTGAATCCCGGCGCAATCGCGCTCATCAATCCCTGATGCTGGGCAGAGGGGATGCCTACCCCAAGCAGCAGTTCTCCGGCGCGCGCTTCCGCAGAATACCCATCCAGTTCGGCAAATTGAGACTCGAGTTCGGCGGCATGCATGTATTCTTCTTCCGTGGCATCCGGGTTGGCATAAATGGCGTCACGCTCCTGTTTGACCTGCCATAACTCCGCGTGTCCCATCAGTACCGTATCAATGACTAAACAATCTTCAAAAGCGAATTGATCCTGGCGCAGCTTGCCCACCCGTTCACCGCTGTCAACCGTGACATTGCCAGCAGTGGGTTCAAGATCCCGGCCGAGAATCTTCATGAATGTTGACTTGCCGCAACCATTCGCGCCAATCAAACCATAGCGATTACCACCGCCAAATTTAACGGAAACATTTTCAAAAAGCGGCTTGGCGCCGAATTGCATGGTGATATTGGCGGTTGTAATCAAAGTGGATACCTGCGGATTATTGTTGCAAGAAAGGGGCGCATATTCTATACGTTTTTCAATGATTCTGCTGTGTTATGGTGCATGTTAATCCACAGATTCGACGATCCATTGCACGAAACGGCGGTTGGGGGTTATGCTTCGCAAGCATAGAATTTTTTGGTATGGATCTAATACCATCTTGCGATGAAACTTAAAGCGGCGCAGTCCAAAAATAAGGAGATAGAATGAATTCTACAGGATTGGCTATTACTCTTGACGCGCGGATTCAATTTCGGACGTCTAATTGTAGTTGGGTATCGCAATGATTCGTCACCGCAGCTTTGAGATTCAGTTGGAAAACTTCCGACGAGAATCGGCTACTGCTGCACAGTACATCTATGCAGAAATGGCAATCCAACACGCTGCATCGAAGTCAAAGAAGCTCCTGAACAGGCTTAACGACACGCCGACATTCTGGCTCTCTTGTGGCGCAGCACTTCAATCTTCGGCCTACATCTCGCTGGGGCGAATATTCGACAAGAATTCAAAGTACAACGTCGCCGCCCTGCTTGATGCAATGGAACAGAATCTCGAACTGTTCCAACGCGAGGGGCTTGCTTCAAGAAAACGAAACGGCAGCCAAATCGACCCGCCGTGGCTGTCTGAATACATAGAGGGTGCATACTATCCGACGATCAAAGACATCAACCGCCTGCGGGCTATGGTCGAGAAATACCGCGACATCTACGAGCGAACAATCAAACCTGCACGGAACAAGTATCTCGCCCATCGAGAGAAAGAGGAACATGCTGAGGTCAAAGCACTGTTTGCTCGCGGGACGGTTCGTGAACTATGGAGCCTTACAACATTTCTGCACCAACTTTATGAGGTTCTCTGGGAGCAACTTCACAATGGGCGCCGCCCAGTATTTCGTTCGCTACGCCATTCGGTAAAGTCAATTTACGATGCCAGCAACCAGCGCACTTCGCCTCACGAACGTATGGTTGGAGACGTTAAGAAGCTAATGTACTTTCTTGAAACAGCGACGCCAAACCCTGCAATCCATCGGACGCTGCGCGATAAAGCCGCGCAGTGCCTGTGATTCCGAACGTTAGTAATCAGCACGACTGGCTGGGATGTCCTTTGTAATCCCAACAGCAAGCCGTCAAAAAACGAATTCCGCCTTCACCGATTCGGATACCGGCTCAGTTTGTAACTAATCTGATACTCCGCGCCGTCCGCTTCGATGATGATCGATGATTCCCGGCTGTTTTCGCCTTTCTTCAAGGCTGGAATCGTGCCGGTAAAGGGGCCGTCGTCGTCTTCGCCGCTATCCAGTTCGAACACCGTGACGTTTAACCGGTTGTCAAAAGCGGTATTTTTAGGATAATAAGAATTGAGCATCCGCCGTTCGTCGTCGTCGAAGTCTTCATCGGTGAAGTCCAGAAAATTTGTCGCCATATCGTCGGCGGTCATGGTGAGGTGGATTTCGTCCGCGCCCAGGCCGCTTTGGTCTTCGATGCTGTAGATTTCCAGGTGATTCAGGTAGGAAATACTGTAGCGATAACCCGCCAGGAACTCATAATCCGTTATCTGGCTGCGTTCCAGTAAAATATAAACATCCTTGATATCAGAGGCACGATCATAGTCGATCACTGTGAGTCGGTCTTCATGGGTTATCTGCTGAAAAGGCGCCGGGGCGGAAATGCCTTCGAACAGACTGAGCCGGATTTTCCGGTTAAAATCGTTTTTGATGTAAAACTCTACCCGATAGGGATTGCCGCTCAATAATTGCTCGGCCAGCGGTGCCCTGAACCAGCATTCGTCCCTTGCGCCGTTCTTCTGCCCAACCGGCAACCGGGGGTCTTTGGGGATGTCGTTTGGCAATAAGCCGATGGCGAGGAAACGGTTTTCGCCGGTGTGCTTGATGAAAGAGAAAGCGATGTTGCCGGTGAATTGATCCTCTCTCAGCGGCTTTCAATCTGATGAACATTGGCCTGTGCACGTCGACCTGATCGCCTGCCTCAGACAGTCCGAATTCATGTTGCAGACTGTTTAACCAGTCGAGGTCGAGTCCCAGTTCGCCCCATTTGATTTGATTGAACGGGTCAATTTTTGTGGACATATTGTTTTCGTAATAAAAAGCGGTTTCCAGATTGGGCGAGTAAGTGAAGGTATAGGTGCCTGGCCCATGGATATAAATCCACTGGAATACACCGGGAGAGGGGATCTTCAAGTCATTGGCGATATTTACTTTTGCCAATGAATCCGGAGCCTGAAAGTGCACAAAGTCGCCTTGCAGTTTGGCTTGATTGGGGGTGTTGTACGGAAACTGCCAATGCACTTGCGCCAAAATGCCTTTGTGGTCGCTTTGGATTCTTTCAAACGCCATATCCAGTGCGGAGAAATTGGACGGCAAAATCCGCATGTGCTGCGCAACCAGGCGGCGAGGCGTTTCGCCAACGGTATCCGTGCGTTGTTTCGGAAAACAGATGTAATCCAGCCGCTCTTTCAATCCCGCCGGCAAATACTTGCCTTCTTTCAGATTGGTGTTGGTCAAGCCTGGATCCGCTTCCATAAAGGCGCCGGGTGGTGTCATGAACGTGCGCCAGCCGTCGATCAATTGCTCGGTGAAAATCAGCTTGTTTTGTCTTACGGTGATTCCTTGCGAGGCGTTATTGTACGGGCCGCCGTTGTTGATGAACACATTGGTCCATTCGCCATGGCCTTCGGTGGAGTAAGGCGGTGTGTCGCCGCGGATATTCAAATCGCCCAGTACGATGACTTTATCCCAATTGCTATTATCTTCCGGCGCGCCGAGGAGGTCGATGAGCCCGGATTCGATCACTTTCAATTGCCGCAACCGGATGGTGTGATGTTCGCCGACTTCTTCATAGAATGCCTGTAAATGCGTCAAGGCGATGGTTACGACTTCAAAGTGTAATCCGGTGCTGATTTGCACGATCGCTACGCCTTTTTCCGCCAAACCGTCATCGCTCGCGCTCATGGGATAAAACATACCGGGTATTCCCACACTTCGATAAGGATAAAACCGGCTTCTGTTATTGGAGAAATTGTGCGCCGAGGGAGGTAATTCGCGAAACTCAAATTTACTGAATATGGCAAGTCCCCCATCGTTTAAGTCACCGCTGCCGCCGTTGAACGACACAATGAAATGGGGGTACATATTTTTGAGGCCCGTTTCCAGAATCTCTTTCGCATCTTCATTGTCCGCCTCATTGAATACCACGACATCGGGATGCTCATCAAAGGAAAAATTGACCGGATCCAGCGCTTTTGCCACCGCTTCCGCACGCCATTTTGCATCGCTGTGAGGCCCTGCGGGCCAGGCTTGCACTTGAATGTTGATGGTTAATATTCTTATGTTTCTCATAATTTAATGGGCATCCAGGAGAGGTGGTTAAGGATAAATGATTCCAATATTCACATAATTGCGATTGGTTGAAAATGAAAATATTGGTATCGATAAATTCACCGTGCATTCATGTCGTCTCGCGTGAATTTGCGACCGCCAGTCAGCCGCGAATTGCTTGTTGCGTGCTAGCTGTCTTGTTTGCTTTTTACGGGGTTTAACCCCATAGCGGCAATGATCATTCCAAGAACTGCCAACCCCGCGACAATTGGAAATGCACCCAAATAACTTCCAGTGAGGTCCTTGATATTGCCGGACAGCAGTGTTCCCAGGATGGCGCCTGCGCCATAGGCAGTAAACACCAGTCCATAATTCTGTGCATAATGTTTCTTTCCAAAGAATATTCCGGTTGTGGTTGGCGCAATGGCAAGCCATCCACCCAGGCACATCCATAACACGCAGAATGCGAATAAGTACAGCATTGCGCTGCCTTTTCCTAGAAAAAACACCAGCAGAGATACGCCAAGTATCATGGCAAATGAGACCATCGCGGTATACTTCGGGCCCAGTTTATCGGTAATGGCGCCAAATAGTGGCCGTCCCAGGCCATTAAATATCGCAAACAATGAAACAGCAAGCGCTGCGGTTGTCGCATCCAGCTCAGCTAATTCTGTTCCAACAGGAGATGCTATTCCTATCGCCATTAATCCGGCCAGGCAGCCAATCGTGTACGTTGCCCACAATGCATAGAAACTGCGGGTCTTCAACATTTCCTGCCGGCTAAGATCAGAAATTGGCGCTATTGGCGTTACAACAAAAGTTGTTTTTACACGCGCAGGTGCCCACGCAGCAGGTGGAAAACTCAATAGCTGGGCTAAAAGCATTATGACAACCAAAAAACCTATGCCTAAGTATAGAAATGTATTCAGTATTCCAATAGACGGATTATCGATCATCGCTTTCATGAGCGGAGCTGTTACTAATGCCGACACGCCGAAACCCATTACGGTTAAACCAATCGCTAATCCACTTTTTTGCGGGAACCATTTCGCGATAACTGCAATCGGACAGCCATAAACGATGCCGACCCCAGCTCCGCCTATTACTCCGTATAAAATGGTCAGGGTAGTAATATTTGATGCAAAACTTGCAACAATCCATCCTGTTCCTACCAACAAGCCTCCAAGCATAGTCGTCTTTTTTGGACCCCATCGCGCTATTAGATTTCCTGCAAGAGGCATCGCAATCGCAAATACTGCAAGAAAGCCATGAATGGGTAACCACTTTGGCTTGAAGTTATTCCCCAAAATGCCTCTAAAGGTTTTCTGAAAATGCTGAAGGCATAAATGGATCCAAGACAAATATTGATCAATAGCCCAATCACAACCAGTATCCATCTCCCATTTTCCGCTTCCATGCCGAATATTTTCAAATTTCTTTCAGTCATTTCAGTTTTTTTACCATCTTGTTTTTCAATCAGCGCTTATTCTTGCCGTGAAGACTCCTCTCACGATCTTGTCGTTATTTGTTTCATTCTGGGTATTAATCTTGATGATGGCTTCGATAACTATAGAGCATATTTAGAAATCCCTATTTCGTTACAACACTTTGTTGCTCGCAAAAATATTTCATTACATAGCATACATATGCTGCGTCACCATTTTTTGTTCACGCCTCGTTTTGTTTAGAACTTTGAATTTTTAGAGGCGCCCTATAACGAGTCAGGTTATGCCTGCGTCCGAGGAATAGCTATCTGGCAAGGGCGGGAGTTGCTGTCTTTGACTTCCCCGCCACAGCACAACTACACGCCGCGCAACGCACCTGCCCGCCGCGCCTTCCACTGCATCGAAGCCTTGTGGTCCATATTCTGCCAGTTGCTTTGCTTTTATTGCCGCCCATTGGGTGAGCCTCCTGTTCTGACGTGACCCTTTGTCAGGGATACGTTTGTTGCAATTTTACAGTAACCAACTGAGGAAAATTGGTTTAATGTGCAGAGAAGAACTCTCTGGGTCCGGAGACTGAAGGAGAAGGGGATGTGAAGTAGGGTTATGTGATTTGATCAACCAGGCGAGCTTCCAATGCATTCGCCAAAGCTTTTCTATCTAAGGCATCCATCTCGATGTGGGCGTCATCCAGCGCCGCATCCAGTATTTGCCGGATGGGTGTCAACCGCTTTGGTTGTGGTTGTATGACTGCTGGATGGAGAATTACAGTCTCAGTCAATACTGGTATTTTATCCGTTGGGGCTGGTGCTGAATTATCAACTGGCGACGTTTGAGTAGAAGTTACTTTAGTGCTAGAGGTGGCGATTAATTTTCCCTGATTCTGGTATTTATTCAGCAAGCTACGGAACTTGGCCAATATCTCAGAATCATCGGGATCTATTGAAGTTTTATCATCATTCATCGTTGAAAAATCAGCGGTTATGCTGATCTGTTTGATCAATCAAGATTGAAATGTTGTATTGCATAACCGGTATCTTTATAAAAACGATAGCGTTCGCGGCTTGCCAGCTTGTCCTTATGAGAAACACCTGCTATCTCTATGATTCTCTTGAATTGATTAAGTAAAGGTGGATGTTGCTGATGCAGATTAAGCAACACATCATAGTGGATATCCGGCGGTATCTGATCACTCAAAATAACAGGCGTTACATTGATCAACTGAGGATCATCCTGGATACCACAATGCGGGATAAAGCTGGCAGGGGAGAAAGTCCAAAGTAATTCATTGAATTGTTCAAGTACTGTCGCATCAGGTGAATAAACCATTACTTTCATATTTTGTTTGACAGCCTTGGAGCAAAGTCGGTAGGCTGTTTGTAATTTATCGTTGGATCCCGAGTAGAAATAAATTTGAGTCATTCAATCGGTAAATTTTGGAGTTATGTTAACTGATTGTCTTGGCATGTGTAATTAAGAATTGCGTCAGTAGTGGAACTGGGCGGCCGGTTGAACCTTTCTCTTTGCCGGATTTCCATGCCGTACCCGCGATATCGAGATGAGCCCAGCGGTATTTCTTTGTAAAGCGTGATAAAAAGCAGGCGGCTGTGATGGTTCCTGCGGCTCGTCCCCCGATATTGGCAATATCTGCAAAATTGCTTTTCAATAAATCCTGATATTCGTCCCATAAAGGTAACTGCCAGGCACGATCAACGGCTTGTTCGCCAGCAGCCAACAACGCTTTCGCCAGCTCATCATCGTTACTGATCAACCCTGTCGTAAAATTACCGAGTGCAATTACACACGCACCGGTCAAAGTTGCGATATCAATCACTATTTTCGGATTATAGCGTTCTGCATAAGTTAATGCGTCACACAAAATCAGGCGTCCTTCTGCATCGGTATTCAAAATTTCGATCGTTTGGCCAGACATACTGGTTACCACGTCGCCCGGCTTTGTTGCTTTGCCACTGGGCATATTTTCGGTTGCTGGTATGATCCCAATTACATTGATCGGTAGCTTCATTTCGGCAATTGCAAGCAGGGTTCCCAAAACACTACCGGCTCCGCTCATGTCGAATTTCATTTCATCCATTTCAGCAGCAGGTTTGAGGAAATGCCGCCGGTATCAAAGGTAACCCCTTTTCCTACCAAAACAATGGGGGTTTTCTTTTTGCCTGATCCTTGATATTCCAGCACAATCAATTTTGCTGGTTGTTCACTACCCCGCGCTACGGCGAGAAGAGAACCCATGCCTAGCTTCTCCATATCTTTTTCTTCAAGTACAGATACTTTGAGTTTGTGGGTTTTGGCAAGATCTTTAGCTTGTTTGGCGAGATACGTGGGTGTGCAAATATTCGGTGCAAGATTGCCCAATTCATTCCATGTGCTATCGCCAGGCCTTGCTGCATGGCTTCTTCGCAGGTCGCCAACTCAGTACGGCTATCTATGCACAATACTAACTTTCGCAAATTACGCTGACTCTTCTCCGGCTTGCTTTTGAGCTGGTCAAACCGATAGCTGCTGCTGGTTGCGGCTATGACAATCTGCGAAACTTTCCAGTGATTTGCGCGTTCCTTGATTGGAAAATCGGATAAAAACAGCGTTGCATCGGTAACTGCTGTTTTTTGCAAGGTATTCAAAGTAGTATTGATTGCAGACAGAAATGTTTTTTCCTTGAATTCCTGTTCTTTGCCTAATCCAATCAATAAAACCCTTTTAAACAGCGTATCTGGCACATTATGCAATAACAGTGAGGTGTTAGCCTTACCATCCATATCACCTAGAGCAAGTATATTTTTAATATAACCTTGAGTGGTTTTATCCAAGATTTTAGCTGAATCGGTCACACAGGCTCCACCTTGTTTCTCCGGGGTTCCTACTTTTATTCCAAAATCCACGTTAGACTCCTTTGTCGAATTTTCTTTTGGGCAATTCCATTTATGCAGTATATTTTTTGCTATTTTATAGCTGCTTTATTTCAAGTAATCAAAATAATTCAATTTGAAGATTAATAGCATAACATCAGCTTGATTGAAAGAATGAATACTTGTGAGTTGGAACAGACAGTGGGGTAGAACAGACAGTGGGGTAGTCAGATCTTGTGGGCTATTGCAAATAACTTATATCAAAGCAATAAATATGTTATCTTCATGCTATATTAATTCTATTTTCAATAATATATGGGTGTTATCTAATTATAAGGATAAGAAGTGATTGATGATACATTGAAAAGACGACTAAATTATTGCACAACACTACCAAGCTTACCGGCGGTTGCTGTTAAAATAATCGAAATGGCTAATGATCCTGATGCCGATATCAGGAAAGTTTGTGAATATATTTCTCTGGATCCAGTTCTCTCGGCAAAATTACTTCGAACGGCTAACACCCCTTTGTATAAATCGCGTCGAGTTGCGACGAATATCCGACAAGCTGTCAGCATTCTTGGAACACATACAGTGCTTGTCATTGCGTTATCCTTTTCATTGGCCAGTTCATTAATGAAGACCCCGTTATCAAATGGTAACGGTGCTTTTGACAGTAATATTTTCTGGCGCCGGTCTATTACATCTGCGCTGGCAAGTCGCGCGCTTGGAGAAAAGCTTGAGCTGAGTTTCCTGGATGATTTATTTCTGGCCGGGTTATTGCAGGAAATTGGAATTCTTGCCTATTGGACCATAATGCCTGAAGAGTATGGCAAAATCTTTGCATCCACTCTTGATCATGACAAATTGCTCAAGATTGAACGCGAATCTTTTGGCGCGGGGCATGATGAATTGGGTTACGCGCTTCTCAAAAAATGGCATATTCCGGACTATATCGCCTTATCCTGTATCAACAGTCACTCCCAACCGGAACCCCAAAATTTAGGACCAACGCTTCAATCTTGTTTGGCGGTATCCCGTTACTTGGCTGATTATTTCTTGTATCCACACGAAGCCGAAAAATTGACCGCTCTAAATAAAGCGACACAGGATTGGCTTGAGCTTGAACCTTCTGCACTCATTGATGTGATCAAAATTATGGAAGTTGGGTTGAGTGCTGTGGAAGATCTTTTTGAAGTGACTATTCACCACCCATCCGAAGCCGCAGGAATATTGGCAGAAGCCAAGGAGTTGCTGATGATACACGACCTGTCCAGAATGAAGGATCTGGAAGATAAATCGCAACGAGATGGATTAACCGGTGCATACAATCGGACCTATTTTGATGAAACATTGCGGCGCGAATTCAGCCTGGCGACGCAATACAATCTGCCTTTGACTATCGCTATTATAGACCTTGATCATTTTAAAAATGTCAATGATACCTATGGGCATGTTGTTGGAGATTCATTATTGGCTACTGTCGTAAAAACACTTTTTGATCAGATCCGTCAGGATGACACGCTGAGCCGTTATGGTGGCGAAGAATTTGCTTTGATTCTTCCGGGCACAACACTTGCCGCTTCCAGAAATCTTATTTCCCGTCTGAAAGATTCGATTGCAGCGATTTCGTATAAATTTGATGGTGATGTAACAATCCAAATCACTGCTTCCATCGGTGTTGCTGCCTGTTATGAAAATGAAACACATTTTCACGATCCAAAAGATCTAATCAAAGCCGCAGACCGCGCGCTCTATGCTGCCAAGCATGCCGGCCGCAATCAGATTGTGGAGTGGAGTGCTGGCGCAACTTATCAAGACCCGGCAAACTTGCCTTAAAGAAAATAATAAGAAAAATGAATCTCATTATTCAGGGACTTGAAGTTAATAATAGTGATTTGCGGTCTTTAGCAAAGCTGTCCCGGGCAGATGGAATCGAACGGATTACCGGCCAGGCTTTCCGGTTGACAAATGCCATTCATTCCCACGATATTTCGGAATATTGTACACATGCAGAATTGGATTTTGCTCTTGTAAACTCAGATCTAAAGCTCACTGATTTTAAATTGATTGCAATGGATATGGATTCTACATTATTAGCTATTGAATCTATTGATGAAATTGCTGATATGCAGGATATAAAACCCCAAGTTTCTTCCATTACATTGCAGACTATGCAGGGCGAAATAAGTTTTGAAGAAAGCCTTACACGCCGCACTGCGTTATTGCGAGGCTTGCATCGCGATGCACTGCAAAAAGTCTATGACGAACGTGTCAAACTTAATCCCGGTGCTGAAAAAATGTTGCAACAAGCCAAACTGGCTGGGTTAAAAACGATGGTTATTTCTGGCGGTTTCACATTTTTTACCGATCGGATTAAAGCAAAACTTGGATTCGATTTCGCGGCTGCCAATGTGCTGGAGATTGAAGACAATAGACTGACAGGAAAGGTGGTCGGAGAAATTATCGGCAGACAAGGAAAAGCCCGAGTATTAAAACAGATTCGTGATGAACTCGGTATCAAACGTGAGCAGATTATCGCGATTGGAGATGGTGCCAATGATCTGGACATGATGACAGAGGCCGGAATCAGCATCGCTTATCACGCCAAGCCCATCGTAAGGGATCATGCAACTTATTCGATTGATTATGTAGGGTTGGATGGTGTTATCAATTTATTCAAATAAATTGAATCAACTTGCCTGCCTGTAAGGCGAATTTAATAGTTCGGTTCATACATCAGCGATTTAACATAGCCGGACAGATCCTCAGGCAGGCTGGAATCCGTCAATCCTTCTTGAACTGCAACCTGACAGACAGCTACAGCGATCGCATGGGATACTTCGCGCACTCGTGTCAGTGCGGGATAAACCGCGCCAGTGCGAATTTCCTGTTGTGTAACGGTGTTTGCCAATACCTCGGCGGCTGCTAAAAACATGGTTTGTGTGACAAGCCGGGCCGAGCTTGCGTAAATACCCAGACCTATACCTGGAAAAATATAAGCATTATTACCTTGAGCGGGCTTAAATAACTGATTGTCGTACTGTACGGCGTCAAAAGGGCTGCCGCTGGCAAAGATTACTCGCCCTTCACTCCATTGATAGGCCTGTTCAGCAGTACACTCTGTGTGTGAAGTTGGATTCGATAAGGCAATAATGACCGGGCGTTCATTTACTGTGGCCATTTTACGTACAATGGCTTCATTAAATGTTCCGGCTACACCGGTGGCGCCGATCAGTACATCGGGTTTGATCTCACCGATAGCATCGACAAAACTGCATGCAGCATATTCATGAGCAAATGGTTTGATGCGTGGTTTAATATTTTCGTTTTTCGCTGTTACCAATCCCTTTCTGTCAATAAACCATAACCGTCTCTGCGCTTGCAGTTTGCTTAATCCAGCCGCACAGAATGCATTTACCACCAATTCTGCAGTACCGCCCGCTGCAGAACCTGTGCCCAGAAACATGATATTTAGATCGTTAAACTTCTTCCCGGTTGATTCGCGGATAGGGATAACCTAAATAAAGCGGATCTTCACGTATTGCTATGTTATTTGTGCCTACATCCAGCATGATGGGGATGCATTGCGCCGGATGAATTCCAGCACAGGCCACATACAGTGCGACTTTGCCGATAGGAATTCCCATGCCATTGGCACCTAAATCCCCTAACCCCAGAATACGCTCCCCGTCTGTAACAACAATCACCCGTATATCTTCTTCCGGCCAGTTTTTCAGAATAGTTGCAATTTCACCACGATCTTCAGGAGTAATATAAAAACCTTGCGATGTTCTGAAGATATGTGCAAATTCCTTGCATGCCTCACCTACTGTCGGGGTATAAACCAAAGGCATGATCTCTTCAATATGGTCAATCATTGTTCGATAGAAGAGCCGCTGATTGCGCTCCAGCAGAGCATTTAGAAAAATATATTTTTCAATGGCAGTGCTTTTGCACCGCATGCTGCCCAGAACGCGATCGATTTGTTTGCTGATGCCTGCAACATCATAGGGAAGTAATCCACGTAAACCATAGCGTTCGCGTTCTTCTCGCGTAAATGCAGTTGATTTGGTGAGAGCCGGATCAACCAGCAGCGCTTTTCCATATAAATTTTTCATGTTAATCGATGCCTCCAGCATAACTGAATGGGTCTTGCAATTACCGCTACGATCCAGAGTTGCTCAACTTAATTCTGGGTTGGACAATCCAGACAACCAAAGATAAACTTATTTGTCTCAATAGAAAACACTTTCAGTCGTATTTGTAATACATTGCCAATTCATTTTTATCTAAATAGTAGATAAATTTTAACTAGTAATGATTTCTCAAGAGGAAGCCCGAAAAAATTATGAGTCAATCACCATTCCCAATACCCGATCCAAGTTTATATACTGAAGAAGAAATAGCACAACTGGTTCATACCTTTTATGCAAAAGCCAGAAAAGATCCTGCACTGGGTCCTATTTTTGAAGCGCATGTGATCGACTGGGATGCCCATTTTGTGCAAATGATCAATTTCTGGTCTGCCCAGTTACGCGGCACCAGCCGATTCCGCGGCGCGCCTATGCCTAAACATATCGCACTTCCTGAGCTCACCGCAGAGTTATTTGAACGTTGGCTTCAACTTTTCCGGCAAACAACCGAAGAACTAAGTAATCCGAGTCTTCAGCAACATGCCAATGCAATTGCCTCATTTATTGCAGGTAGGTTGTGGCAAGGTTATCAGATGAGTAATTACCGGACAAACAACCCGTAGCGCTTAATATCGCACATATTTTATAGTTCTTATCAAGATAAATTGAAAAGCATTAAAAGCAAAATAATATTTTTTTCAATTCTGGCGACGCTGATTCCATCACTTGGGTTGGGTATATTGTCGTTTCAGCAGAACGAAACGATGATTGGCGAGAATGTTACACGTGAGTTGCGTGCCTTGGCTAATTATACCAGCAGGGAATTAGATTTATGGATTAAAGAGCAAATTCTTGTTGTTCGCGAACTTGCAACATCTAAAACTATTATTGAAGGATTATCTTCAGGACATCAGTCTCAGAATGATAAATTTATAAAACAGCAGAAAGCATTGGAACTGTACCTAAAGTCTGTGCATAAACGAATGGAAACAGTACTGGAATTAACGGTAATCGATACAGAAGGTAAAATAATTGCCAGCAATGTGGATTCGCCTTTCCAGTGACGCTTTTCAAAATTGGCTACACGATGCATCCATCCTAGGGGATATTGTTTTGCCACCACAATGGAATGCAAATTATACAACTGCGATAATGAGCATTTCGGTTCCTGTGTTATCGGTGGATGATTTTGTCCTCGGAGCACTGATCGTAACTTTTGATTTACGAAATCTCCAGTCGAATTTAAAAGATAAAATAAAATCTCCGCCAGGTGACGTTGTTCTATTAGATAAGGATGGATACGTCATGCTGGCCAGTGATGTTTCAATTACCAATACAGATAAGCCAGTATCGCTTGAACCTGACGTATTAAAAAGATTACAGGATAATCCGGGGGGATATGAATTATTTAATGGGCCTCGTCAAGAAAATGTAGTGGGTTTGGCTTATATGTCGGAGAAACCGGCCATTACAATAATCGCCAGCAGAAGCCATGAATTGATCTATGCTGATTGGATGCAGCAGCGTGATTTATATATCGGACTGATTAGTATCATCATTCTTATTGTTACTATAATCGCTTTCCGGTTGAGTCATGCTATCGTGGTCCCTTTACGGGGATTAATCAATGCGACCGAGAGAATTGTAAAGGGTGATCTTAACGTTGAGTTGACTAATATGCGGCATGACGAGCTTGGCCAACTTACGCAAATGTTTAATCAGATGACCGATAAGTTACGTCAAAACCAAGCTGAAATTACTGCGGCAAGCGACGCCATGCAGAAAAAAAATCTGCTATTGGAAACACTGTCGACAACTGATAGTTTGACGGGGTTATATAACCGCAGCAAGCTCAACTTGATCATCAGTGAGCAGCTGGCTCGTTATGAGCGGACAAGGCGCCCATTTGCAGTACTCATGATCGATGTCGATTATTTTAAAACACTGAATGATAAACTTGGACATGTTGCTGGTGATGAAATATTAGCTGCCATAGCGAAAAATATTTCTCAATGTATTCGTAATATTGATTTTGCTGCTCGTTATGGCGGTGACGAGTTCATTATCATTTTAACTGAGGCCACTGTCGAGGATGCTTTGAAAACTGCGGAGCGGATTCGGGCTTATGTGGCCGGTGTATACTGTAGTACATTAGATAAAACGCTCAGAGTGACACTCAGTATTGGGGTCATTCAAAGTGAGTTTCAGGATAAATCCGTAACTGCTTTGCTTTCCAGGGTTGATAGTGCACTTTATGACGCCAAGCATGCCGGGCGCGACCAAGTTTGCTGCATACAACCTGAATCCAGCGCCGCAACATAATTTCAGTTATGGGTTTGTGTTCTTCTCTATTTCAAGCGCCGTGCTAAGAACCCAACCTTGACTGCCAGCAGTCTGAACGCGAAGCCACGTACCTAGACTAGCATTTGCTATCAATGTCGCATCTTTTTTCAGGGTATCTAATATGGGTGCACGGGTGTTGGGCTCTTTGCGCAAATTGATATTTACCTTAGTAAGTAATTTTATCGGTGTATGAAATTCGAGCAGGGAATTATTTTCACCGGATGTTTTCTTTTGATTCGAGCCAGTTATCAAACCAATTAAATGTTTGGCCTTTGCAACATGGTTCATGGCTTCGGCATATTGCTCTTTTGAGTAAAATACTGATGCGGTATCCACCAAATGTTGCGCCTGGATCTGCAATATTTGCGGCACGACAGAAATTTTAACTTGATTTAGTTGTTCTAATGCTACTTCGATTTCTGCAATTGCAGAGGCTGTGCTTGGTTTTGTAGCTAATCTATGTTGTTTTACCTGTGTGCGAATGGCTTCGCTATTGACTTCTCGTAGAGTTTTCGCCTGATTTTGCTGATGAATTTTCTGATTCTTAATCAATTCATCCTTTTCTGCAATCAATTTCTCCAGGCGTGCGATCTCATTTTTCGAACTTTCGTCCTGAAATACCATAATTGGTATTGGCTTAATAGTGTGAGTGGGAATTGGTTCCTGCGAAGCACACCCGGCCAAATGCAGTGCAAGCAAGCTACAGGTTAGCCGATTTAAAAACAAGCCAGAAACATTTAATGGATACAATGACACGGCATGAAACAAAAATCTTTTCATTTTGTTTCCCTCTAACCTCGAACGATTAAGCATATTATTTTTCCTGCAGTATTTCTCAGAATATTCGTATCGGCACATATAATAAGAATATTAGACTGGGCTGATTTTAATTAGTGCAAGAATGAAAAAATAATTCTCATTTAATCTTTTATTATCCGATTCATAACAGTGAGGGATTGATAGAAACACAAAGTGTGCGCAAGAGTTATGCAATTTTCCAGGTATTCAAGAGCCATGTAAATGCGGGGAATTCGTGGTTGAAAGAAATGCTAAATCAATTCAACATAGAGTTTGGAAATCTAAGCAATTTCCGTACCATGCTCGATAATGTAAGATGAGGGTATATCAATATGAAGTCTGTTAAGAGTTTTTTGTTTAAATGAAGTTCTTGATCAAATTACTTTTGTGAGGGTGCCATGTATCAGCGAATTTTAGTACCAATTGATGGCAGCGCCACTTCTGAGCGGGCATTGGATGAAGCCATTAAAATTGCACAACAGCAGAATGCTCAGGTGAAAGTGGTCCATGTATTAGAAGATATCTGGTATTTTGATACTGAGGATTATCTAAATTATGCGGAGTTAATCCAATCCATGAGAGGAATTGGAGAAAAGATACTGGCGCAGGCACAAAAGAAATTGCAGCAGGCTGGTGTGACAGCCGAAATAAAGTTGCTTGAAACGCAGGGGGAACGTATTGCCAGCATCATTGCTACTGAAGCTAAGAATAATCTGGCAGATTTGATCATCATCGGGACGCATGGCCGATCTGGTTTTAGCCGCATGTTAATGGGCAGTATTGCTGAAGGCGTGGTGCGAACAGCGCATATTCCGATTCTTCTGATTCGCGGCAGTGTTGATGGCTGATCATGTCTTGAAGCACAAAGATCAATGATACCTAACGTCATGAAGGTATTCTCGATTGAATGGCTAATTCTTTTAAAAAACAAGTTAGAATATGGAAAATTATGAGGCTCTATTAGCAACCGTTGCATTAATGATGGGTGCTTCCTGGGCAAGTGGCATCAATCTGTATGCTGTTTTGCTGGTGTTAGGCTGGGGTGGCTCAACAGGCCATATCGATTTGCCTGCCGAATTATTGGTATTGCAAGATCCACTGGTGATTGGGGCTGCCGGTGTCATGTATTTCATAGAGTTTTTCATGGACAAGATACCTGGATTGGATTCCGTGTGGGACTCCATTCAAACTTTCGTTCGTATTCCGGCTGGTGCCATGCTGGCAGCAGGCGCAGTCGGTGATGTGACACCAGCGCTCGAAATTGCAGCGGGCATTTTGGGAGGGGGCGTGGCTGCAACGAGCCATGCGACTAAAACGGGTACGCGGCTGTTGATTAATACTTCCCCCGAGCCGTTTACGAATTGGTCAGCTTCCATTGCAGGGGATTTATTAGTGCTCTCGGGAATGTGGACAGCTCTAAGACATCCGGAGATCTTCCTTATTTTATTTGTTATTTTCTTAGGTGTTGCAATCTGGTTGTTGCCTAAATTATGGGGTTTAATAAAGGTGTTGCTCTCGAAAATTGGGAAATTTATCGGATTAGTAAAAACACAGTCCATTAACCTCAATGAGTCAGACACACATGCTCCTACGGCAGAATTGCAGAAACATGATCAATTAATGGCATTAGAGTATCTGAAACAACTAAGAGACAAAGGCATACTTACGGAAAAGGAATTTGAACAGCAGAAAAATAGCATTCTTAATGAGAACATTCGCTAGGCTGCTTTTGCGGTTAAATACGTCTTACCAGAATACTGCAATGCTCTCGCCTTTAATAAAGTAACCAGGTTGCTAATTTCATCTCTTTAGAATGCTATGCAACACCGATGGGATATTTTTTGTACAGTTATCGATAACTTTGGTGACATTGGCGTATGTTGGCGTCTGGCGCGGCAATTAACACAGGATCATCATCAACTGGTACGGCTTTGGGTTGATGATCTGACCAGCTTTGCCTATATTGCGTCGAATGTTAACCCAAAAGTACAACAGCAAGTCATCCTGAGCGTTGAAATCTGTCATTGGCAACGCGTGTTTATCGAAGTTGAGCCTGCTGAAGTTGTTATTGAGGCATTCGCTTGTGAATTACCTGATGTTTATGTGGCGGCGTTGTTACAAAGAAAAAAACAACCGGTCTGGATTAATCTGGAATATCTCAGCGCTGAGCCTTGGGTGGTTCAATGTGGTCTGCCATCACCATCCACATCTTCCTTTAATCAAAACATTTTTTTCCGGGTTTTGTGCAAGGCACGGGAGGGCTATTGCGTGAAAAGAATTTGATGGTTCAACGAGAGGCTTTTACCACAACAGCAGAGCATGCATTTTTGCAACGCAAGCGTTTGCTTGAGTATAAATCTGGTGAAATACGCATTTCGATGTTTTGTTATGACACTGCGCCAGTCATAAAATTTATTCAGGTATTATCAAAATCTTCAGTACCGATAAGTATTATTAATTGTTCCACAAGGGAGTGTGGCTGAGCGCATTACGACATTATTTCATCAAGCAAAATCGCAGACTGGGAGACTGTTAAGGCATGAGCAGTTAACTGTTCAGATTGTTCCGTTTATGGAGCAGGTTGATTATGACCGGTTACTGTGGAGTTGCGATTTTAATTTTGTGCGAGGTGAAGATTCCTTTCTTCGTGCCCAATGGGCAGGTAGCCCATTTGTCTGGAATATTTACCCCCAAACAGAAGGTGCGCATTGGATGAAGTTGGATGCGTTTCTTGATCTATATACCGCAGGTATGTCGAGGGAAATGGCTGATGCAGTGCGTGATATATGGGCTTGCTGGAATGGCAGGTATGAAATAAATAGCACTGTCTGGTTGAACTTTCTCTCCTGCCGTGAATTTCTCACGCAACATAACAACTACTGGATTAAGCGGCTATTGAAACAAAATGATTTGGCATCGAGTCTGGTGCAGTTTGCTGAAAATCAGCTATAATTAAAAGCTTATGGATTTGATGTTTGCTGATATAAAACAACGTCAACCTTGCTTACAACTTAAATTTTGGAATTGAAAAATGAAAACCGCAATGGAACTACGCTCAGGTAATGTCGTAATGGTTGGTAATGATCCCATGGTCGTGCAGCGGGCAGAATTTACCAAATCTGGCCGTAATGCATCTGTGGTTAAAATGAAGCTGAAGAATTTATTTTCCAGCACTACAATGGAAACCGTTTACAAAGCAGATGAAAAATTTGATTTGGTTGTTCTGGATCGAAAAGAATGCACCTACAGCTATTTTGCTGATCCACTATATGTTTTTATGGATGCCGACTATAACCAGATTGAAGTGGAAGCTGACAATATGCCGGATGTTTTGAATTATCTGATTGATGGTATGGAAGATATTTGTCAAGTGACTTTTTATGAAGGTAAAGCCATTTCCGTTGAATTGCCTAATACAATTGTGCGTGAAGTTGAATACACGGAACCTGCTGTGAGAGGGGATACAACGGGTAAAATCATGAAGCCAGCCCGTCTTGTAGGGACTGGGTTTGAGATTCCAGTAGCTGCTTTTGTGGAAATTGGCGACAAAATTGAAATTGATCCACATAATAATGAATTTAGAAAGCGTGTTTGACGGATACTTGCCTGATTAATTTCTTTTGAATTAATCCCCGCTTGGGCGGGTTTCTTTTTTTTGGGGGGCAATTTGGATAATTTGTATCAGGATGCAAGAAGAGGGATAAATCATGATTTGGATTTCTAGATGTGCCCACAAGTAAATAAGCATGTTATGGGAATAGAGTAAAAGAGTAAATCTTATCCGGCATTGCGTTCTGATAGTCGATAATTTCCTGCTTTGATAAGTTACCTGCTAAGAAACCATAATCCAAATCCAATAATTGCGACTTCTACAATAATCATGAATACCCGGATTGATAATCTTTCTAATACGCTCTTCCCGATGTAGGAGCCAAGAATCATTAGCGGGCCGATGGTTATGTCGTTGAGCCATATGGCCGGGGAGATTGCACCAAGTTCGTGATA
>JADKHF010000013.1 GCA_016721865.1 Nitrosomonas sp.
TTTGGACAGTGAGTTTTCTCAATCGCTTCGTAGCTCAGCAACATCATTTTTTAGTGCAGTGTTTATGGTTGTTGATTAGTAATGGTTGCATTAATTCAGCCTTCTGGTAGACCCTTGTGAGTACAGCTGAATCAAAGGCAAAACACATTACCGGACAACATTAACCCAATATCAATAACAGTGTGCTTAGATTTCGTTTCATGATTTTCCAGATAGTTGCGCAAATTGGGTATCCACAGAACAGAAAAAGGGTTTCAAAGAACAAATTGTGCACCGAAACAACGAAACCCGCCACCCAAACTATTAACAAAATTTGACAGATACCACTGCTGGCGATAAGGAAGACATTGTGACCAAATCCGTTGATTTTCAAGTTGTAACGGGAAAAATTCAACCTAGAAGGCTGCCACGAACTGGCACATACCACAAACACCTTGAAATGGAAGGGCCGTAAGCGACCAAAGCTGACTTGTGGCGTTGATACCAGGTATAGGGTTGTATTTCGCGCGTCGGAAGGTTGGTTGACACCAAAAAAACACAGAACCTCCGATCCATTAACGCTTCAATTCCCAGCCAGCCAATAACTGCTGGAGGTTGATAAGCCCGGATTGGTTGCAGTGTGAGGCGTCATTGACGTAAAACTCGCCGACACGAGCTACATGGGGAATTTGCCCGAAGAAACCGAACGGGTGCGAAGTTAGCGCACCAACCTGCCAACGGTGCGTGGGGATGCCGGGAAAATATTTACGTCTCAGATTCGCGTCATTCACCACATACTTCTCAATTAAAATCGAATACGTGTATGGTTCCACGCCAGCCCTTTCCATTCCGGCGTAGCGAGACGTGTCTCCACGCCGATCCGGCGCGATTGTCCGGCGTTGCGGAAAAACGCCCGGCCTGGCGTGAGGAGGCAATTCGAGGCGGATTTTCATCCCAGGTGCGGGATAAAGCGGCCGTACCAGATTTGGAATCCAGCCGTGTTACGCGAAAACCAGTTCGTTGCTAAGCGATGTCTGTGCATTCAGATTGGGATTGAATCCGCCTCTTCCGGCGGGGTTGTTGAGCAGTTCGGTCGTGGTCGGTGCTTCAAATACCGGAAGACAGGCGTATAATCTGATATTGTTCAGGTCAGGTGATGGACCAATCCGGCCGAGCCGCTGGCTTGCGAAACTGTTCTGAAACGGATTGGCTTTGTCCATCTTAAGGCATCTCTTTCACCCTGATAATTCAACCAACCAGCGGCCGCAATGACCAGATCGAGTTTGTTTCGCCGTGTTCCACCTGAGTGCAAGATAGTCCTGGAAACACTTTGTGCGCTCGAGTTGGCAGCTCCCAAGTTCAATGCACCCGCGCATGCCGAATCTGTTGTTGAAACCTGGCGGTCATCGTTTTGTACTGCCGTAATCGACGCCAGCCAGAAATCAGTTTAGGCCGGTTAAATAAAGTGTGATCGTTAACAAATTGCACCATTAATCCGCCCACCCAGCGATCAAGCTGCACCTGCCCACCATCAAAAAACGCCTGGCGGTTTTGAAAATCGCGGTGCAACATGTGTGCAGTCACGCTGAACTCTTTTCCCGCAGATGGTCTTTGACGGAAACGCACTCCCATTTCTTCCTGTCGGATTTCCTCACCGGCGTTGTATTGAACATTACGTGGAGATGCTTGCGGGGATCCTGGGCTTCTGCGTTAGTCAAGGGGGCGCCAGGGTCTTTGACAGCGGTGACAAAATTCACGGAATATCAACATCAAATCGGAATTCACGCTGGTTTGGAAATTCAGCTTGATTTGTGAAAACGTGTTTTGCATCGCACTGTGATCGCGCCAGCCGTCCTGCTGCAAGTGCGAACCATACAAACTGTAACCAAAATTCTCTTGCCGCCCGCCCATGAACAATTCCGATTTCAAGTAACCGTACTGACCAAACACCTGGCGCGGCATGATGACAAATTTTTCTTGTGGCGCTTCGCGCGTGGTGATGTCGATCATGCCTCCGGATGCATTCGCCGCTAAAGCTGCGGAAGGCCCACGGATTACGTCCATGGGTTCGATCAACGAAGGATCGATCGAATCCAGTTGCGTCTGCCCGTCCGGCAACGTAACGGCCGGAATGCCATCCACGCGCATCTGAATGCCGCGCACCGAACGGCGACCGTGCCCCAAACCCGCGAATCGCAATGCGCAAATCCTGCGTGAAGTTAAACTGATTCTGAAAGAATACCCCCGGTGTGCCGCGCGCAAACTCGTCCAGCGTCGCGCCGGGTTGATAGTTATGCTGCGGATTGTGGGTGATCTGTGTGATGCTGTTGGGAATCTGCGTTGGTGAGCGCTCACTGCGGGTAGCAGTGATGTTGATCGGATTGAGCGTAATGGGTTTTGTGGACTTGGATTCCTGGGTTTGGGCAAAAGTAGTGGTTGCGATAACGGCTAATAGCAAAAAGATACCGTTCGCAAGCCAATGGGCTAAAATTGCCGGGCAATAATAAATATTTCTGCGATATAACGTCTTGATTGAAGGCATACCCGCAAGGATATTTATCATTATTTAAGAAAGCAACTTTGAATGAATCGAACATCTGGAACGGTTTCCGTTGAAATCAAAAATACGGAATCAGTTCAATACCGGGGAGAATTGATGAATCTTTCAACGCAGCATAGTGATTAGTTATCGCAAAACACCTAAAAACCGCATCATCCTGCTCGGTGCCAGCAACCTGACTTTATCGTTACGCCTGGTTATCCACCTGATGCAGCAGCGGTTCGACGGGCCAAGTGAAATTCTGGCGGCTGTCGGGCATGGCCGTGCGTATGGCGCATTCAGTCAAATGCTGTCGCGTGGATTGCCGAGGATTGCTGGTGGAATGTGGCTCGCATTGAGTTCAACGAATCCCGCCCACTTATGCTTTGCTGACGGATATCGGTAACGATATTTTGTACGAATCGGCGCTGGAACAAATTCTGCAGCAGGTGGAATGGTGCGTTGAGCAGTTGCAAAAACAGTCTGCGCAGATTGTCGTGACCAATCTGCCGATGGATTCGATTGAAGATCTTTCCGAACGGCGCTACATCTTTTTCGCAATATTTTTTATCCTTTCTGCCGGTTACCCCAAGTTGAAACGGTGCGCCGTGCCCGAGCAGTGCATCGTGGGTTGATCGATATGGCATCGCGTTTGCATTTCAAGCTGTATGAACAGGAATCGAGCTGGTTTGGGCCTGATGCCATTCATGTGAGTTACTGGAAAAGGCGCACGTTTTATCGGGATGTTCTTGAACAGTTTTTGTTCCCCAGTGATGGACAGAGGGGTGTTGAGAATACTCCGGATAAGTCGATTCCGTCCCTGGTTCGACAAGCCCGTCATGAAGGGAATCCTGGTTCTGCCGTTTGTCCTGAGCTTGTCGAGGGACTGAGTCAGGACCACCATCTGGGCAAAAAGGAATGGCTGCTAACCTGGCAGCGGCGGCCGAAATTCGCTTATAAGACGTTAATGGGGCGAGAAATACGTTGCCAGCAACCGAGCGGCCGGCTAGCGGATGGCACAACGATCTTCAAGTATTGATAAGTATGGATCGCAATCAACGCGTTTGACAGCCCATCCGGCTTTGAGTATATTCATACAAATATAACCATATTTTTATATCCCGCCTTAAAAACCTCTCTGGTCAGTCTTGTATGCGCGTAGTTGTTACTGGAATGGGGATTGTTTCACCGATCGGCACCGGCATTGACCAGTTCTGGAATGCGGCTATTAACGGTACGAGTGGAATAAGCAATATTCAAAGTTTCGATGCGTCTGGTCAGCATTCCCGGATTGCGGGCGAAGTAATAGAATTTGACCCTAACACTTTTCTGTCAGCAAAACAGGTCGAACAAACCGATCGATTCACGCAATTGGCGCTGTGCGCCGCCAATCTGGCATTGGAAGATACCGGCAGTCTTGAGTCTTATGCGCCAGACCGCCTGGCCGTTAGCTTGGGATCAGGAATGGGCGGATTTTCAACATTCGAATCCTCCGCTGCCCGTAAGTTTCAGAAAAAATCCGTGCCACCCTTCACTGTTCCCCGCATCATGGCAAATTCCGCAGCAGCTTGGATAGCTACCAAATACGGACTTAAAGGAGCAAATCTTACCTGTAGCACGGCATGTTCTTCGGGTGCGAATGCAATCGGCATGGGACTTGATCTGTTGCGCACGGGAAAAGCCGATGCCGTCATTGCAGGAGGCGCGGAAGCATGTGTATTGCCATTGACCATGTCGGGTTTCGAAGCGCTGCATGCCTTAGCTACTGGCTTTAATAACGATCCGGCGCGTGCATCACGGCCTTTTGCCAGAAACCGTAACGGTTTTGTCATGGGAGAAGGCGCGGGTATACTCATTCTGGAAAAAGAGGAAGAAGCGCAACGGCGGGGAGCCAAAATATATGCCCGGCTGGCTGGCTACGGTTGCACCTGCGACGCGGCGCAATCGTGATGCCGAACATGGATGGGCAGGCGGCGGCCATGCAGGCTGCTCTTCAGGATGCCGGCATGCAACCGGAGAAATTGGATTACATCAACGCGCATGCGACTTCTACCCCGCTGGGAGATGCCGTCGAGACTAGGGCGATAAAGCAGCTTTTCGGAGAACGCGCGCGGGAGATCAGTATCAGCGCCACCAAATCGATGATCGGACATAGCATCGGCGCATCGGCCGCGATCGGCAGCATTGCCACTATCATGACGCTGCATACCGGTACGATACACCCAACCATCAATCTCGACGAAGCCGATCCGGATTGCGATCTCAATTACACGCCGAATCACGCCGTCCAGAGAAAATTACAAACCGGCATATGCAATGCTTTCGGATTCGGCGGAAACAACGCCAGTATCGTCTTTACAACAATTTAACATGGGTATCAATCAAGATATGGATACAGCAGACCTCGAAGAAAAAGTCATCGCATTTATAGCTTCAAAAGTTGAGAACGTTGATGTCGCCACGATCACTGTCGCGTCAAAATTCGAAGAGCTCGGACTTGATTCGCTGGATACCGTTCAGCTTTTGTTTGATGCGGAAGATACCTTTGGGATCAGTTTTGATGGTGAGGAAGTCAAGAGTCTTCGTAATGTGGGGGATATTATTGACTATATCAACAAGCATCCGCCGGCGGCTTCGTAGTGAAATAAGGGCATACATGGACGCCCACATTTTTGCAAAGCCTTCAATCTATGATCTCAAGAAGGTAAAGATTGCAGCCATACATCCGGACTTTATGTGAAGCGCATTGCCTCTGTCCCTGATGGAATTTGCTGAGTAGCACCTTATCATCTTCACGTGCTCTATGCACTTGGGCTAAGTCAGGTTTAGCTACTCACGGTCTGACCAGTCTCGCCATCATGTCATGATTGCCTGTGCAATCGGTGGTAACTTTCTCCTTAAACTCGTTTTTAATGCAACATACCCATACGCTTCTAATCAACCCTCACGATCAATGAGCCGCAGCAGTATGTTGCCATAGTGTGATCGGGGTGAAATGTCGCTTTCTGGGTGAGCAATGCCCAGATGATGCGAGCGTTCTTATTTGCCAGGCAACAGCAGCAACGTTCTTATTGCGCCGTGTTATCAGCTTGCGAAGCCAGCTTTCTGGCTCGGCCTTCTTCTCGGCAAAGCGGATGACTGCTCTTGCTCCATGGATCAGCAGGGTGCGAAGATAAGTATCCCCGCGTTTGCTGATACCAAGCAATAACTGTTTGCCACCGCTTGAATGCTGCTTGGGCACTAACCCTAGCCATGCGGCCAATTGTCTACTGCTCTTGAACTCTGTAGCATTCCCCACAGTTGCCACAATGGCGCTCGCTGTAATCGGGCCAACACCAGGGATGGCTTCCAGTCTTTGGCTGGCTTCGTTCTCCTTGTGCCAAAGCTTGATTTGCAACTCTAACTCTTTCACCTGCCGATCCAGCTCCTTCAGGTGGTCATTCAGTCTTTCCAGCACTCGGCGCATTGTTCCTGGCAAACCATTTTCAGCATCTTCCAGAATGTCAGGCATGCGTTTGCCAATCGATTGGATCCCCTGAGGAATGACGATACCAAACTCAGAGAGTAGACCGCGTATCTGATTTGCCTGAAGTTCTCGCCTTGACAAATCCCTGTCTGGCTCGGTGCACTGATAGAATGGCCTGTTGCTCAACAGTCTTGATCGGTACAAAACGCATATTGGGTCGAGTAACTGCTTCGCAGATCGCTTCTGCATCTGCCATATCATGCTTGTTAGTCTTGACATAGGGCTTGACGAACTGGGGCGACATGAGCTTGACAGTATGCCCAAATCCACCCAACTTTCTCGCCCAGTGGTGGGAACTACCGCACGCTTCTAAGCCAATCAGGCAAGGCCCCAGATTGGCAAAGAACTCCGTCATCTGTCCGCGGCGTAATTGCTTACGCAGCACAGCCTTGCCATACTCATCTACACCGTGGATCTGAAACACCTCTTTTGCCAAATCAATGCCTATTGTTGTAATCTTCATGTCGGACGCTCCTCTCTGTTTTAGTGGTCATTGCACCACTACTTTGGCACTTTGATGCCGTTTTGGGTAGTGGGCGTCCATTCCATTACCTCTAAAAATTCAAAGTTTTAAACAAAACGAGGCGTGAACAAAAAATGGTGACGCAGCATATGTCTGATATGTAAGAAAATATTTTTTGCGAGCAACAAAGCATGTTGTAACGAAATTTGGATTTTTAGAGATGCCCATAAAAAGGATTACGTGTGGTTTGTGCAATATCTGATCTGGCTTAATGTTGATCCAGTCGACTGATTGCTGATTGCTATGACTGACCTTTATGCTTTGCTTTATTCATTATTTGTGTATTTAACATTGCATGTTCGGATGAAATATGAATTGGCGTATTACTCTGATAAATAATGGAAGAATATGAGTTTTACAATATTAGAAATTATTTCTGGCGTAAACTATCACGTCATTCCGGAAGTATAAATGTAGTTCCTCCTTCGGCTATGCCACGGCAATCATTTCAGCTTGACTACTTTGCAGAACTCTATTGCGCTGGTATCTTCGGTGATGCTGGTATGCAGGCCTTCAGTGTCAGAACTCGAGGACAGGCGGTTAACCCGCCGCACAAGTGGAATTGCGCAAAAAGGCGCGTAGCCTGCTTAGCTCTAGATTAGACTTTTCAATATGCGCATCGAAGGTAATCTCACTAAGTGGAATGACGATCAAGGCTTCGGATTCATCACGCCAGTTCGAGGTGATCCTGAGATCTTTGTTCACATCTCGGCATTTCCGAAAGATGGTCATCGCCCAACTATCGGAGAACGGCTCACGTTCGAAATCGAGATTGACCGGGAAGGGAAGAAACGGGCGAAGAACCTTCTTTGCCCCACTCGTCCTGCCATCCGCGATAAGCGCCAAGCAGCGTCCCATCGCCGGAATGAAAAGCCATACTTCTTTGGTCGAGTTATACCTCTCGCCGTCGTTATCGCTCTGGCGATCTACGGTTATAACCAATACTCCGGCCGCATCGCTCCTCAAGAACCAGTGGTCGCACCGTCCAGTGATCAGTCGGTGTACTCGTCCTTCCATTGCGATGGCCGTATCCACTGCGCACAGATGACGTCTTGTGCCGAAGCCGCCTTTTTCCTGCGGAACTGCCCCGATGTCCAGATGGATGGCGATCACGACGGTGTTCCTTGCGAGCAACAGTGGTGCGCTAGTCTCTTCGCCAAATGAATGCGCCGACACGCCAGCGCCAGCTTTTCAATAGGACATGAGGTGACACGAATGAAAGCAACAATATCTGATCTGATGAAACGAATACCGGGTAAGGCCAGTGCGGAGTGGCCGATGGGTGAGCCATTTATGCAGGCATTTGCGCACGGTTCCATGTCAGTTGAGGTCTATGCACCCAAGGATACCGATATCCAGACTCCGCACGATCAGGATGAGTTGTATTTTATCCATTCCGGCGACGGTGAGATTGTTATTGCTGGCGAGCGTCATAAATTTGAGCCAGGAATGGTATTTTTTGTGGCGGCCCACGTCGAACATCGTTTCGAGAATTTTTCATCAGATTTCACTACTTGGGTTGTGTTTTGGGGGCCTAAGGGCGGCGAATGATTTTTTTGAAAACACACAACCTGTTTTATGACGAACATGCTCAAACTTTACGGTTATAAAAAATGCGGCACCTGCCGCAAGGCGGAGCTATTTTTACAGCAAGCCGGAATTGCTTACGAATTTGTTGATATTACCGAGAATCCGCCCGCAGTAGGGGAGCTTTCCGCCATAGTCGAGCGCGCCAATGTTCCACTGAACAAACTCTTCAATACCAGCGGGGTGCAATACCGCGAATTAGAAATTAAGAAAAAATTACCTGCGTTATCCAGCCGGGAGATCCTGGCTTTGCTGGCGAGCAATGGCCGGCTGATCAAAAGGCCCCTGATTACCGATGGAAAACGCGCGACGGTTGGTTTCAATGAGGAACAGTTCGCTGGGATCTGGGGTTGATGCCTAGGAGGCTGTCCGAAGGCGGGGGCCTTTGGTCATCCGTTTTTTCGTTAAATAGAGCAACTATTCGCCTAAAATGATCGAAAATCTGCCTCAAAATGGCTTCTCCTCGCTACGATCACTATTCTCGGACAGCCTCCTAGTCCTTCCTTCCGCAAGGCAATTAACTTGCTCTCTTAAAACTTTCGATTCATAAACCGGAACGGGGGCTTTAGTTTTTAGGCTACAGGCACAGTGTGAGGCGCTTTAAGCACAATTCATAATCTTGTAACCAACAAGCTTGCACTTTAGGGTTCATGCTTGTACTCTTTCGGCCATAGGTGGCATGAATAAGGTTTTATTCCATAACCGGATCAGGCGGGAGGCGAAATTGGCTGATAAAAGTTTTTTAGTGCGCAAGGCGGCGGTTCTGGGGGCTGGTGTGATGGGGGCGCAGATTGCGGCACATCTGGTGAATGCTAACATCGAAACGTTGCTGTTTGAGTTACCGGGCGATGCGGATAATCCCAACGCCAATGTGACCAAGGCGGTGGAGAAACTCAAAAAACAGGAACCTGCACCGCTATCGGTTAAAGCCAAAGCAACCTGTATTCAGCCTGCGAATTATGATCAGCATCTTGAATTGCTCAAGGATTGCGATCTGGTGATCGAAGCGATTGCCGAGCGCATGGACTGGAAACGGGATTTATACACCAAAGTTGCGCCATACCTTGGCGAACAAACTATTTTCGCGAGTAATACCTCCGGGCTGTCGATCAACCAATTAGCCGAGGCTTTCCCGGAAGTATTGCGTCACCGCTTCTGCGGTATCCATTTTTTCAATCCGCCGCGCTATATGCATTTGGTGGAATTGATTCCCTGCAAAACCAGTGATGCGGATATGCTCGATCACCTGGAAGAATTTCTGGTGACTTATCTGGGCAAAGGCGTGATCCGTGCCAAAGATACGCCGAATTTCATTGCCAATCGCATCGGCGTGTTCTCTCTGCTGGCGACAATGCATCATGGCCGGGCATTTGATTTTGGCTTTGATCTGGTCGACGCGTTAACCGGCGCACTGATTGGCCGCCCCAAAAGTGCTACATTCCGCACCGCTGATGTCGTGGGTCTGGATACCTTGGCGCATGTCATCAATACGATGCGCGATACTTTACCGGAAGATCCTTGGCATCCTTATTTTGCCGTGCCGGATTGGCTGCAAGGATTGATTGAGATTGGTGCGTTGGGAGAGAAAGTTAAACGCGGGGTGTATCAGAAAATCAAGAATGAAATCCATGTACTTGATCGGGCGGAACAAACCTATCGGCTGTCAGCTGCGGAAGTGGATGAGGATTTGAAACGTTTGCTGAAATACAGCAGCCCGGCTGAAAAATTTGCTGCATTGCACAGTAGCCAGCAGCCGCAGGCACAGTTTTTGTGGTCAATTTTCCGTGATCTGTTTCATTATTGCGCTGTGCAACTGGAAACGATTGCCGATAATACGCGCGATCTGGATCTGGCCGTGCGCTGGGGATTTGGCTGGAATCAGGGGCCTTTTGAAATCTGGCAGGCAGCTGGCTGGAAGCAGATTGCCGACTGGATTCAAGAGGATATTGCAGCCGGTAAACCATGAGCCAGGCGCCATTGCCGCAATGGGTGATGACGATTGCCGAAAGTGCTGCGCAAAGCGTGCACACAGTGCAAGGCTCATTTGCTCCGGAAACTGGAAAAACACAGCTGCGTTCAAAATTGCCGGTGTATCAACGCCAACTTTTTCCGGACCGGCTAATTGGCGAGGAAGCGGTTTACGGTGAAACTATCTTTGAAACCGATACTGTCAGGCTATGGCATACCGGCGATCAAATCGCCATCCTCAGCTTCAAGAGCAAAATGCATACGATAGGCGTGGATGTGCTGGAAGGTGTGCAACAGGCGATCAAAGAAGCCGAGCAAAATTGGCGCGCCTTGGTGATCTGGCAAACGGAGCCGCCGTTTTCAGCCGGTGCGAATTTACAGAAAGCCACTGAACGGCCTAAACCGGATATGCAGCATGGCAGCGCGCCGCCTGCTCCACATCAACCGCCCACCGCTTTCCAGTCATTTTTAAAGAAATTAAGAAAATCGACCCAGGCGACTGTGCTCCAGGTAGCACGTGAGCTGGATCTTGCTGATGTGTTAATGGCAAAGAAACTGGCTGAAGTCGATGGAATGATCAATCTGTTTCAGCAAACTTCGCAGGCACTGCGCTATTCGATGATTCCAACCGTTGCCGCCGTGGATGGTCTTGCATTGGGCGGCGGTTGCGAGTTTGTCATGCACTGTGACCGCGCCGTGGCTACGCTGGAAAGTTATATCGGCTTGGTGGAAGTGGGCGTTGGATTGTTGCCGGCTGGAGGCGGGTGTAAAGAGTTTGCCATGAGAGCCGCGCAAAATGCCAAAGACGGAGATCCTTTTCCGCAATTGAAATATTATTTCCAGACGGTGGCAATGGCGGAATTGGCGAAAAGCGCCGAGCAGGCGAAAGAACTGGGTTATCTGCGCCTTGCCGATACCGTGGTGATGCATCGTTTTGAGTTGCTGCATGTTGCCAAAGCGCAAGCGCTGGCGCTGGCGGAAGCAGGTTATCGCCCGCCATTGCGAGCCCGGGAAATTCCGGTGGCGGGTAATACCGGCATTGCGACGATTCAAAGCCAGCTTGTTAACATGCGGGAAGGTGGATTTATATCCGAGCATGATAATCTGATTGCTAGTAAGGTGGCGCATGTGATGTGTGGTGGCGATCTGACACCAGGAAGTTTGGTCGATGAAGACTGGTTCCTGGAGCTGGAACGCGCAGCCTTCATGGAACTCCTGGCAACCGAAAAAACCCAGGCGCGTATCGAGCATACGCTGAGAACCGGGAAACCGCTGAGAAACTGATTTTTAGGCAGTGATCATTTCATTTAAAAAATATTCCAAGATCGACGATCCACGGAGAAACCAATGACTAAGCAAACTCAAGAAGCCTATATTGTAGCTGCTGCACGGACACCCGTTGGTAAAGCGCCACGCGGCATGTTCAAGAACGTGCGTCCCGACGACATGCTGGTGCATGTGTTGCATGCTGTAATGAGGCAATGCGAAGGACTCGATCCGGCAGCGATTGACGATGTAATTGTCGGTTGCGCCATGCCGGAAGCGGAGCAGGGCATCAATGTCGCGCGCGTGGCATTGTTATTGGCAGGCTTGACGAATAGCGTGGCCGGCATGACAGTCAATCGTTTCTGCGCATCGGGTCTGCAATCCGTTGCACTGGCGGCAGACCGTATCCGATTGGGAGAAGCGGACGTCATGATTGCAGGAGGTACTGAGAGCATGAGCATGGTACCGATGATGGGCAACAAGGTCTCCATGAATCCAGCCATGTTCGAACATGAGGAAAATGTGGCAATCGCTTATGGCATGGGCATGACCGCAGAGAAAGTCGCGGAACAATGGAAAGTGTCGCGTGAAGATCAGGATGAATTCGCTTTGACCAGCCACCAACGCGCTTTGAAAGCCATTGAAACGGGTGAGTTTCAACAGGAAATCGCGCCGTACCGGGTAGACGAGAAGCGTCCTGACCTAGTCACACATCAAGTGCATGAAGAGATTGCAGTCAAAGATACGGACGAAGGCCCGCGCCCCGATACGAGTCTGGACGCGCTGGCTAAATTGCGGCCGGTATTTGCCGCCAGAGGCTCAGTGACCGCAGGGAACAGTTCGCAGATGTCCGATGGTGCGGGTGCTGTGGTGTTGATGAGCGAAGCGGCGATGAAACGTTTTAATCTTTTCCCGTTAGGGCGTTTTGTTGGTTTTTCAGTGGCGGGCGTGCCGCCAGAAATTGCGGTGTGGGACCTATTAAAGCCATACCCAAAGTGTTGGCGCAAACCGGTATCAAACTGGGTGATCTGGATTGGATTGAGTTGAACGAGGCATTTGCTGCGCAGAGCCTTGCTGTGATTCATGATCTGGGATTGGACCGAAGTAAAGTGAATCCTCTTGGTGGCGCAATCGCACTGGGTCATCCATTGGGCGCAACCGGCTCCATTCGAGTGGCAACCTTACTTCATGGGTTGCGTCGCCATAAACAGAAATATGGCATGGTAACCATGTGTATTGGCAGCGGCATGGGCGCGGCAGGCATTTTTGAAGCACTTTAAGCGCGTATTCGCTATCTATTTCTGGAAGGAGAATTACTTTATCGCTGGTACGAAATTTTATAAAAGTTTTTAGAAAAAAGCAGCAATAAAAATTGCTGCGAGATTTATATCGAAGAGAGATTTTACAATCTGATTCTGCCAAAAAATCGGCACCTATTAAGCGCCAAAGTGTCGTACTGTCCATCCTAAGCGTAAGCTCCCGTTTCCTTGTTTTAAATCACTAATAAAATTCTTTATTTATTTTCTTGGTTAATCATTTTCTGTGATTGTTTTACCAAACCTCAAGTGAGTCGACCGGCACGCCGTAACATAGACTGCACCGCATGCGTATTTGAATGTCTCTGGAAGCGGTGTTGTTGTATTTACAGAATATATCAATCGGCTACGTGTGAAAAATTATAGGGTGGCTTTCATACTTAATTAAGTTGCTGGCCTATAGGGGGTTTTTTAATAGTGAATTCACTTGCTTCTTTCGATTTACTCTCATCTATAAGTGATTTTGCTGTGCGCATTAATGCGCATGGAATCGTTCAGCAAGCATCTGCGCCATCACAAGCATTTCTGCAATTGCCTGCAGAGTTGCTGCAAGAGTCTATCGAATTTTTCATTCATCCTGAAGATATAGTGCTATTTACGGAAGCTCGCGAGAAAGCGAAGCATAGTGGAGAAAAGCAAGTTTTTGTTTGCCGCCTCTTGCGCCAGCGTGTATTGCCGGTGTGGGTAGATTGTTATGTGCTTCAGTTACCAAAAGACGAGTTCCTTATTGCAGCGTTCGATGCGACGCACTGGAAGGATAATGAAAATCAACTGGTTTATCTTTCCACGCATGATGTGCTGACCGGATTACCGGGCAAGGTGTTACTCGATGATCGTATCAGTATGAGTATTCATACGGCGCAGCGGGAAAAAAATTACCTGTCACTGATCGTTCTAAGTTTGGATGGATTCAGGAAAATTAACGACTTGCTGGGACATAGTATCGGCGATGAATTAATCAAAGCTGTCGCTGAACGTTTGCAGAATGCTGTGCGAAATAGTGACACGGTTGCGAGAGTGAGTGACGATGAGTTTTCCTTGATCATGATGGGGGCAGGGCAAGCCAATATTGAATTGATAGCCAGGAAAATATTGACAGCCATGCAACGGCCTTTCCGTATCAGTGAACACACTTTACACATCAGTGCCAGTCTTGGGATTTCAATGTATCCAGAGCACGGCGATAATTCTTCGCACTTATATAGAAATGCAGAAAAGGCAATGTACAGAGCGAAAACAATGGGTAAAAATCACTGGAATATTTATAGCGACCAGGTTGATGATACTGAGAGAAGTGATTTATCGCTTGAATCAGCCATGTATGAAGGTATTGAGAATGGTGAGTTCATGTTGCATTATCAGCCGATTTTTTGTGCGCAAACCGGCCAATTGCGAGGTGCCGAAGCGCTGATGCGATGGCAGAATCCGAATCACGGCTTTATTTCACCGATGAAATTTATTCCATTGGCGGAAAACAGCGGCTTGATCAAGATTCTCGGTGCTTGGGCTTTGCGCAGCGCTTGTTATCAAGCGAAGCAATGGCAGGAAGAAGGTCTTAAAGATTTCTATATTTCAGTTAACGTATCTCCCCGTCAATTTGTGCAGGATGATTTTCTGGAAATGATTGATGGAGCACTGAGTGAATCCGGATTATTACCTGAGAATCTGATGCTGGAAATCACGGAAGGCGTGTTAATGGATAATCCGCAGAAATCAGGGGCGATTCTGGCTCAGCTGCATGCGGCAGGAATAAAAATCGCTATTGATGATTTTGGCACCGGCTATTCATCACTGGCTTATTTAAAGAAATTTCCATTATCGGTGCTGAAAATTGACAAATCTTTTGTAGATGATGTGATTAATAGTGCGGAAGATATGGCCATTGTTGGCACGATTCTGAGCCTGGCAGAAGGGCTGAAACTGCTGGTAGTAGCTGAGGGAGTGGAAAATGATGCGCAATTGGGTTTCTTAAGGCAGGAAGGGTGTAACCTGGTGCAAGGCTATCTTACGGGCAGGCCAGTAAACTCTGAAATGTTTAGAGAGCAGCACATGGCATGACAGCATTAATTTCGATGCTCAGAAACGGTAAGGATGATTTTTTTGCGCTATTGATGAAACGCATGGGAGAAAAAGGCGATTTTCCTGCATTTTCAGAATCTGTTCAGCATCTTGACGAGTTAATGCATGACGAAGATAAAAATATTGCAGCTATCACCAGTGCGATTCTAAGTGATTTCACGTTGACCCAGAAAGTGATCAGATTAGCCAATTCAGCCATGTATTCCGGTATGGGCGGAGAGATCACAACGATTACTCAGGCAGCAGTAGTACTTGGTTTGGATGCGATTGCACATATTGCGCTCAGTATCCGATTCATTGATATGTTTTCTACGGCTGCTCCGGATTCTGCAGAGGCCCGTGAGGAACTGTCAAAAGCAATTTTGGCGGGAGATGTTGCGCGAATCATTGTGACCAAATCTATTATAGTTAATGGTGAGGAAGCGGTAGTTTGTGCACTGTTACATCATTTGGGGCGCCTCATGCTGGTATTCTACTTTCCTGAAGAGTGGTCACAGATTCAGAAAATTGTACGGAAGTACCAAGTGAGTGAGAACAGCGCAACGCTCGAAGTTATTGGCGTGGCGATTGACGAAATTTCTCAGGGAGTTGCCAGGAACTGGCGACTGCCTAAGAAGATATCCCATAGCATGGCAAGTTCAGCGACATTCGAAGAAACCAGCATACCGGGTTCGGCAGATTGGCTTAAGGTTATGGCCAATTTTGCCGGAAGTGCTGCATCCATGCTCGCTAACAACAGTAGCAGAGAGGAATTAAAGCGTTTTGCGTCACACTATAGTGAGTCATTGCTGATTTCCAGTGAGGAAATTATGGATTCGATTGACTCGGCTCAGCGTACTGTCCCAGAACATGTTATCAAGTTTGAAAGCAGGAAGATTCTCGGTAAACCAATCGATGCTCGTGAACGGCTGGCATCCAGTGTTCATGAATTTAGTGCCGCATTGACTCAAGGAATAGATTTTAATAGCGCGCTGAGTATGGTTCTTGAAACCATCTATGCAAGCATGGGGTTTAATCGCGTGGTTACTTTCTTTCGCGATGCCGGGATGTTCAAAGCTAAGGTGGGTTTTGGTAACAGGATGCCGGAGGCGCTGCCGGATCTCATTTTTTCCAGAGGCTTATGCGACTGATGTGTTTCATTTGTCGCTGGCGAACAAAGCCGATGTATTTATCCAGGATATTACCTCAAGCAAGGCGGCATCCAGTATACCTGCTTGGCTGAGAGAAGCTTTGCCGGATGTGGACGCTTTCATTCTACTGCCCCTTGTTTTCAATGACCGTGCTGTCGGTTTGATCTATGCCGACTGGCAAACGGGGGAAACGAGCGTTGTTGAGCCGGGCGAGCTTTCATCCATGAGTATGCTTAGGGACTACTTGATGAAAGCTCTGGCAAAGAGAAAGTAGTTTGAAGTTTTTTTCATATCAGTTTTATCAAAATATACTGTCTGGGCTGAGCGGATTACTTTTATCCTAGGGGGCGTTAACAATTAACGTAATTTCTGCAATAATTTACCAATAGATTGAATATGAAGGTGAATTAATGATGATCAGGAATGTGTTGATTGATGAGCAGTGGAAACGAATAGAACTCCTTGTTGTCGGGCAAACCCAGTGATTGCGGGGTAACAGGGAGAAATAACCGCTTGTTCCTGGAAGCCGTACTGTGGGTTTGCCGCACAGGCGCACCATGGCGCGATCTGCCAGAAGCTCTGGGGAGCTGGCATACCGTGTACACGTTATAATCGATGGTCAAAAAAAGGGCCGTTGGGAAGCGATATTCAAGACCTTATCAGAGGCCAGCGACTTTGAATATTTAATGATCGACGGTTCGATTGTTCGACTGCATCAGCATGGTGCTCCCCCTAAAAAAAACAGCAGGAAGAGGCGATTGGGAAATCAAGAGGCGGTCTGAGTACCAAAATACATGCAGCAGTTGATGCTCTGGGCAATCCTGTTAGACTGCGACTGACAGAAGGACAAGCCTCGGAGTACGGTCAGGCGAACGCACTGATTGAGCAGATTCAAGCCGATTATATTTTGGCGGACAAAGGGCTATGACGGTGACGGGCTTATTAATAACATTGAAGCGTCAGGTGCGGTAGCGGTAATTCCTCCTCGACAAAACCGTATAGTTCAGCGGGAGTATGGTCGAGAAATTTATAAAGAACGAAACCTGATCGAACGCCTGTTTCAGAAGCTTAAGCAATTTCGCCGAATTGCAACACGGTATGAACGATTAAAACGAAACTATCAAGCCATGCTATATTTGGCTACTTCCATGATATGGCTGGCTTAATTGTTAACGCCCCCTAGGATTCTTATCGAAAGATAAGCGTTTCCCAAGCCGGGGACTATTGCCGCACCACAATGAAATTGCGGTCGATGAAGATAAACGAAGTAAGGAACATATCCTGTATACCGATAAAAATACCTACTCCAAACAATACGCGTTGCGCTATGACGCTGCGGCAAGACACATCAGGAAGCTTTCAAGAAACACTGGAAATCTTGATTTGCCGTTAGCTGACTTTGTGATTATTGACGATCATGTAGAATAGGCAAATATTGTTCTGATTCTGGAGAAATAACATGACGAAACTACTATTGATGTCTTTTTGGCTACCTCTGCTAACAATATTTCCTGTGCATGCTGTGGAAAAAGCAGATGAAAAACGGCTTGATGAGATTGCAGAGCGGGGCTCGCATGTCATGCCGTTTGATCTGGGAAAAACCACACATATTTTTACCCAGACTCCGAACGGAGGGGTGCAGCAGGTAATTGCTAAAAACAAATCGGATACCGGGCAAATTAATTCAATTCGAGCTCACCTATCTGAAATTTCCAACGAATTCAAGCGCGGCAACTTTTCTAATCCAGAGAAAATTCATGGCAAGGACATGCCTGGCTTGGCTGAATTGGAAGCGGCACAATCGGGTCAGATTAAGTTCGAGTATGAGGAACTGCCAGACGGCGCACAAATTACTTATTCCACCGAGGTTGAGAAACTTAAGCATGCCATCCATCAGTGGTTTGACGCCCAACTCAGCGACCATGCGCGTCATGCTGTACCGGGACACTCACACCATCCTATGCACCATCAGTAAATAGGCGGTCGGCAGGCAAAACGAAGCACAAACGCATTAAATTAATTCTCAACGATTATTTGTTTTTGCAGTTGATTTCTCCAATATGAGTCTCGCCCCTGGTTTCAGCTAACTGCACCTGTTTTTCCCGTTCCCGGTACCGGGCTTTGTCTTCTTCTGAACGGTCATGATAACAAGCGGGACAACTGATTCCCTGTTGATAGTGCTCACTGAATTTATCTTCTTCTGAAATCGGCAAACGGCAAGCGTGACACTGATCATAGCTGCCTTTTTCAAGCTGATGATTCACGGTAACCCGTTCATCAAATACAAAACATTCTCCCTTCCATAGAGACTCTTCCTGTGGAATTTCCTCAAGATATTTGAGAATACCGCCCTGCAAATGGTATACCTCCTCAAACCCCTGTTGTTTTAAGTACGCCGTGGATTTTTCACAACGAATTCCACCGGTACAGTACATCGCCACTTTTTTATGCACCGAAGGATCCAGGTGCTGGGATACGTAGTGTGGAAATTCCCGGAAAGTTGTGGTGTGGGGGTTTATTGCATTGGCAAAAGCACCGACCGCGACCTCATACTGGTTACGGGTATCGATTAACAAAACCCCCGGCTCGTTAATTAACTCATTCCATTGCTGAGGCGCCACATAGGTTCCAACCAACTGCTTAGGATCAATTCCTTCAACCCCCATTGTGACGATCTCTTTCTTCAGTTTTACCTTGCTGCGTTTGAATGGCATCTCGTCGGTCATGGATTCCTTGACCACGATGCCAGCAAACTCAGGTATCGTCTCCATCCACCCTAAAACAGAATCGATGCCTTCCCGGCTGCCAGAAATAGTGCCGTTGATTCCTTCCTCCGCCAATAGCAACGTTCCTTTTACTTGATTCTCAACCATCTTCGCCTGCAGCGGAAGTTGTATCTCTTTGTATTGCGGTAAGAATACAAATTTATACAGTGCGCAAACAACAAATTTTGACATTATGGTTTCCTTTTGTGGAATCGTAAATCAGGCGCAGTAACAGTAATGCTGGCGCTTATACAAGTACGCGACCCAGTGGCATTGGTAATTCATTTTGTTTATTATTTTTCTGGGCGGTTCAATTTTCGCGTTCATTGCATTTTGCAGGATAATAGCGTTTTTCATCGTAAAACTGTATTGTTTGTGCGTTTTTTAGTCATTAAGAGCGCGTGAATTGTCAAATTCAGAATTCAAGGGAGCAGTGAGTGTCTTTGTCAGCGCACAGCGCTAAACCGGGGTCAATGAATACATTTTTTGAGCGTGGTTTCGAGCAATTAAAGCAGGATTATCCTTCGATTCAGGAAATCAATGCGG
Organism: Nitrosomonas sp.; assembly: GCA_016721865.1. Taxonomy (GTDB): domain Bacteria; phylum Pseudomonadota; class Gammaproteobacteria; order Burkholderiales; family Nitrosomonadaceae; genus Nitrosomonas. Next base: position 19,225 of record JADKHF010000013.1, read on the forward strand.
CAAGTAAAGATTGCCTTTATCGTCAAGGGGACGATTGTGTCCATATCTTCTGGATTAAAAGCGGTATCGTGAAACTCTCCCATCTGACAGCACAGGGAACTGAGATTACCATTGCGCTGCTGAGAAAAGGGGATGTCATTGGTCATTTACCGGGCGATTCTGCCCGTCATGAAATGGAAGAGACGGCACAAGCACTCGGGGAAGTGAGTTACTATCGTTTGGCCTATAGCGATTTCAAGGCATTGCTGTCACAGCACGCGGAACTGGCGTGGCATGTGTTTGAGGAGACATACGGCCGCAAGCAGAAAATCGAACGCAAACTACGGACCATTCTGACGCAACCAGTTGAGATTCGCCTTGCCGCGACGTTACTGGAGTTGGCGGAGATGTTCGGAATCCGCTGCACGCATGGCTATGCACTGGAAATTCACTTAACGCAGCAGGATGTGGCGGATTTGATCGGTGCCAGCCGCCCGGTTGTGAGTACCATCCTGAATGATTTCAGAAACCGCGGGATGCTCGACTATACGCGCGATCAGATTTGTATCAATGACGCCGCACTCAGTGAATTCTGTCAAGCCAAGTGATCTCCGGTTTGTTTGGCAGGTAACAGACACTGTGGCAGCGCTGTATTCGCAGTATTAATGGTCCTCGATAACCTGCACCTTTTCACTGAGTAGGCGTTCCGAAAGCAGAATCGTGTAGTTCACATTCGTGTTGCCAGAGCGCGCTTCCAAAAAGTCTTGCACACAAAATCTTGACTGGGCATAAAAAATGACATATTGTCCGCAAAAGTTCCCAGATAATTCAGATATACTAAATAGCCATGAATGCCACTCTCACCTTGATCAGCGATCAAGATACGGTACTTTCCTATCTGGACGAAGCCCGTAAACACCATACACAAGCAACCATTGCCAAATATTTGGACATTGACGTCCGTACCGTCAGAAGGTGGGAAACGAGACAAACTCCCCCTCCCGCCTATCTGGTTCACGCATTGCAGCAACTATTGCCATTCGGCGAGGACAGGCCGAAAGGCACGTTCGATTTTATCGATCTGTTCGCGGGCATCGGTGGTCTGCGCAAGGCATTTGAACAAATCGGCGGGCGTTGCGTGTTCACCAGCGAATGGGATGGCTATGCACAAAAGACTTATGCCGAAAACTTTCGCGATGGACATCCCATTGCCGGAGACATCACCCAAGTGCAAGCCACCGACATTCCAGACCACGACGTGCTGTTGGCCGGATTCCCCTGCCAGCCTTTTCTCGATTGGGGTGTCCAAGAAGAATGCCTCGGCAAGGCGCACGGTTTTGCTTGCGAAACGCAAGGCACCCTATTCTTCGACGTGGCGCGCATCATCGAAGAAAAACGTCCGCGCGCTTTCCTGCTGGAAAACGTCAAGAACCTCGTCTCGCACGACAAAGGCCGCACCTTCGAAGTCATCCGCCGCACTCTGACCGAAGACCTCGGCTATCACATCCACTATCGCGTCATGGACGGTGCGCACTTCGTCCCGCAACACCGCGAGCGCATCCTCATCGTCGGTTTCCGCGAGCCGACCGCATTCGATTTCGATGCCCTGCCCCTGCCGCCCAAGGGCGTACACAAACTCAAGGATATCCTGCACCGTACCGATGGCAGCGAACCTGTCTTGCCGTGGGACGAAGAACGATTTTTCAACCACAAAATAAAACGTACGCAGGATAAATACACCCTGACCGACAACCTCTGGCTCTACTTGCAGAACTACGCCGCGAAGCCCAAAGCAAAGGGGAACGGCTTTGGCTTTGGTTTAGTCAAACCCGAGACGTGGCGCGTACTTTATCCGCGCGCTATTACAAGGACGGATCGGAAATCCTGGTGTATCAAGGCGCGCGCAAAAATCCCCGCAGACTAACGCCCAGAGAATGTGCGCGGCTGATGGGCTATCCCGACACGTTCAAGATTCCGGTGTCGGATACACAAGCGTACAAATTATTTTCTCAAGCAGCAGTTGTGCCGCTAGTTGAATATGTGGCTAAACTAATGGTGTCGCAACTCAACTTAGGGGAGAAGGCACCGGAAGCGGAAGCTGTCGAAGTGCCAAAAGACATCATGGCTACAAATCGCTGGACGAAAGAACAACTTAAACTTGCATTCCATCTTTATTGCCAACTTCCTTTTGGAAGGTTGCACAGCCGGAATCCTGAAATTATCCAGCTTGCAAAACTGATTGGTCGCACATCTGGCGCAGTCGCAATGAAGCTAGTAAATTTTGCTTTAGCCTTGATCCGGCAATCACCAGCACGGGGCGCACAGGTTTGGGTAATGCAGGTTCACTTGACAAAGAAGTTTAGGTAGAATTTCATGCGGACTGGGAAAAGCTTGCTGTGGAATGTGAAATGCTTAGACGCATCTTGACCATGCCGCGCCACCCTTAGACGAAGCGGATGAGTTGCTCATACCAGAAGATTTTTCTGGCGAAACAAGACGAATCGTTACCGAGCAACGTATCAAGCAAAACTTTTCCGCCGGGCTGTGCTGAGCAGCTACCGGAGTCGGTGCTGCATGTCTGGCCTGTCTGAGCCGCGCCTACTGGTTGCCAGTCATATTGTGCCGTGGAGCAAAGACAAGGCGAATCGCTTAAATCCAAGCAATGGTCTGTGCCTTTCGGCGATTCATGACAAGGCTTTTGATAAAGGTCTGATAACGCTCACCGATGACTTCAAGATCGTTGTCTCGGAGGAGCTGAAGCGGAAAAACGATTCTTTCATAATAGAGGTTCTGTTACCGTTGAATGGTCTCGCAATTGAACCGCCAGAACGTTTCGTGCCGCAAGCCGAGTTTATTGCATGGCATAGAAGCGAACTCTTCGTGGACAATCTGAAGTAGCCACTATGCAACTCACTGCAAAGCAAACCGATCACCCAATCTATTACATCATGTCCGACCAACCGGACTGTTGTGGCAAATGCGGAAGCCGTCTTGATTTAGCGGAAATCAGAGTGGTTGATGGTGAGCGCGTATTTATTTCAAAGTGCCTTGGCTGTCATCGGGAGGTGCTAATTGTCGAAGAATAAGCAGCTATGGGTTGCAAATATTGCCGAGGTGCTATTTTACATCCCTGCAAAAAACCTGACAGCCTGACTTCCGGGTATTGTGGATAAAGTATGAGCTGCGCACCATTTGCCTGTTCGATAATTTCTTCATTTACCCAGTAGAGTTCGATCTTGGCTTTGAAGTTTGGATACTTTCCTTCGGGATAATCGGTAACGTGCCATAAGGAAAGAATGGAAGCACCTCGAAATTTCCGCCAAGGTATATCTGCTGTTTGCTGTTATCGTTCTCAGCAAGCTGTTTGAAAAAGACCCGTTTTGCATTCAAGCCACGAAAGCGTTGAACAAGTTCTGCTATGCGATTAAGGCTCATTTTTCGCCGCGCTGTGCATCAGGATGACCAAAGTGATAGATATTTACAGTGGTAATTCTTTGGACGGTGTAAGCACGAGTTCCCTCACCGAGAATTGTTCCAACTTTTAGAAGTGTTTTTAGTGACAACATATTTTTTCACGCTCATCGCGTAGTAGTGGAGTGAATCTCAGGCATTTTAGAGGATTGACAACATGAAAGTCAGGATTTCCCATCGCGGATGCCCTTCGTCGTGCAGCTTCCCTGACAGTCAGGCTGCTACATCGGGAAGGGTCATAATGAATGAAATAGTGCCCATCCTTGGAGATATGGGAAGTGAATGTAGCGGAAGGCCTCCCCCCGACGCATATCCGGATTTTCAGTCCGTACTCAAACCCACCGGTTTTAGCCGGTGGTTGTTTAGCTTAATTCACGGCCTTGGTTTTTTTGATTACTTCGGTGCTTCTTTCTTAGGTTTCTTTGCTTCCTTGTTTTTGCGTTGCTGTCCTTTTGCCATGATCGTCTCCTTGTGTGATGACAACGACATCATAAACTGAATGACAATGCTTGTGTTGCCGGTGCATTCTATCGAGAAAATGTGTTTCGTGGTTGCGTTGTCAGTCGATATGGAACAATCCCGCCGCCGGAACATTTTCCAGCCGGAATGATCATCCTGGCGGCACATGCCATAGCGGAAAGAGGGGGCAATTCCGGGAATTTGAAGCGTAAATCATAGAACCAGACACACAGACCTTGTTCCGAGGTGTCGATGCGTTCCAGTACCGGGAACACGGTAAATGCGCGGAAGGGTGCGAAGGCCGGGTGCAACCAAGCTTCTTTGACAAGCGTGGCTGTCGTTGGATCGCCGCCGGATAGTGAATGCCGCTGCCAGTTATTTTCCGCAGCCGGGCGATAAGCGGCCGCCATTCTTGCGAGCAACCAGGCATTTTCCGGGATTTGTTGCTGATTGCCGGATTGCTGCAGATGGATGTCGGCGAGGTGATAGTTGTCACCGTGCCGGATGATAATTTTCCAGTGAAACGGTGACAGCGGTTGCGGCAGCACGCTGATTTGCGCGTGCGGCGTGGCGTATTCATTGGCATGTTGAGTGGCGATTTTGACGGCTTGCTGGTGCAGCATCGATAAAAAGACCACGTAACCGCATAGCACGGTCAATGCCAGGATTGCCGGAATTCTTTGGCGTGGATAGCGCCATGAAACCAACAAACCGGCAATGATGATCAGGCTGAACCAGGGATCAATGACAAACACCAATGGAAGAGAGAAACGCTCGGTGGCGAACGGTGCGAACAGCATCAATCCATACGACGTAATCAAGTCTCCGGAAATATGAATGGCGATACCCAGACACGCGGGCTGAACAAATAATTTCCAGGTATAGCGCCAGCGAGAAAGCCATGAAAACAACCATGCCAGCAGCCATGCCCACAACGGCAGCAGGATCAGCGAGTGCGTTGGGCCTTGGTGCCAGTTCAGATAAGTCAGCGTATCGATCAGACGCAGCACAAGATCCACATCGGGAAACGCCGCTGCGGCGAAACCGGCGGCAACCTGCAGACGCAGCGGCAAACCGGTTTGTTCCAAGTGCCGTTGCGATGAAGATCGGGCCGCAGCTCGCGCCAGCAGGGCGCCGCTTAAGGCATGCGTGAGCGGGTCCATGGCTTAGCCGGACTTGGCAAGAATTTGGGGTGTAACCGGTTCTGTCAGTGGAGAAGATTCAACAGCAGCGGAAATTTCAGGTGCAGATCCGGATTCTGCGGCGGAATCGGTTGTGGTTTCATTGCGCGAGTGCCATATATTAGACGATCCAGCGACTCAGCCACCTGTAGTTTCTGCTCCAGAAAATCACGTGTGCGTTGTGAATTTTCTGATTCATCCCGCATCCAGTGCACAAAGTCGCCAGATAAATCGTAGTCAGCGCTGTTTCTTCCAGTGCGCCGCACAAACGTGGCATCGCGTTGCGCGGCTTCGCGCATCCATTGCACCGTGCGGCTGATGCGCATGATGGCGGGAATCTGGATATGCAGATGGCCGGGCTCCAGTTTGGCGCCAATCATCTGCCGCGTTACATTGCGATGCGCGGCCAATGCGTCCAGCCAGGTCATGATGAGATGATGCAAACGCTCCCGCGGTGATAATGACAGGAATTCTGTGGTTTCCGCTGCCCTGAGCATTTGGCTGTCAGCCCGGTCAAACCAGACATCAACCAGATCCTCCTTTTCGCGGAAATAAGGACGGATATCATCCAGGAAATGTTCAACTCAGCAGCCACATCAAACAAACGTACCGCTTCCCAATTTGAGCGTTCCGCGATGGCAACAGCCGTATCTACAATCGCCTCGCGTATCTCAAGCTTATTTTTTTGCATCTTGATTCTCCACAGTGCGTTAATAGGCATGGCATCATGCAATGCCGTTTTCACTATAACATACATGAAAAAGCTGGGAAAATGGGATGCTGATCTTTCTTATTCGGTTCTGTATACGCGGTTTGTCGTTCTCGTGTTGAAGAGGTAACTATCTATGAAAGCAAAGAAATTCGATGCTGACTTTGACAGCGGCGGGGATGTGATGTCAGTTTTGGATATTTCCTGGGCACGCCGTCCTTTGCAAAAACAAAGAGGAATTAATGTGGATTTTCCGGACTGGATGATCGAATCTCTCGACAAGGAGGCCAGTCGGTTGGGCGTGACGCGCCAGTCCATCATTAAAATCTGGCTGGCTGAGCGGCTGGAATCGTTGACTTCAAGCAAGCAAGAGAATCTAACTACGAAGACATCTGTTTGATTGCGGCTTCGGTCAGAAATGCGGAGCGGTTCATGCCCGCTGCATTTGCCGCTGCATCAATCCTTGCCAGAACTCCGGCGGGGATGGTGATATTAATGCGCTTTGCCGCGCCATGTATTTGTGCCAGATCCACATCGACCAATCCGACTGTAAATCCAGCGCTATCAATAGATTCAGGGAGGACGGTTGCGGAATAGCTTCCCTGGCATGGTTCAGAATATCCGCAGCCGAAAAACAACCGGGTAGATCGGGAACGATAATTCCCCATGCAGTCCCTTGAGAGCCTCTCTCGATTAAAACGGGATACTGTATTTTCATGTCACTTATCCAATGTTGTTTAGTCCCACGGTGTGATGGAATAGGTTAATGCCTTGCAGTTCCACCATCACTTAATCGCATCGTCAACGCAATCCGCTTACGCTTTTCATCCACCTCCACGACCTTGACAGTAACCACCTGCCCGACTTTCACCACCGTATGCGGGTCCTTGACGAATTTATCCGCCAGCGCGGAGATATGCACGAGTCCATCCTGATGCACGCCGATGTCGATAAACGCGCCGAAAGCGGCGACGTTGGTGACCACGCCTTCGAGCACCATGCCGGGGTGCAGGTCCTTCATCGTTTCGATGCCTTCCTTAAAGGTAGCGGTTTTAAAGGTGGAGCGCGGGTCGCGGCCGGGTTTTTCGAGTTCGTGCAGGATGTCTTTGACGGTCAGCAGGCCGAATTGCGCGTTCGCGTATTTTTCCGGGCGGATGGATTTCAGAACCGGTTGATTGCCGATCAATCCACTGACATCCAGGCTGACGTCACGGAGGATTTGCTCGACCAGCGGGTACGATTCCGGGTGCACGGCAGAAGCATCGAGCGGGTTCGTGCCGTTTGCAATGCGCAAGAATCCGGCGGCTTGTTCGAAGGTTTTTTCACCCAGGCTGGGGACTTTCAGCAAGTCTGTACGCTTAACGAACCTGCCTTTGGTGTTGCGTAGCGTGACGATATTGTGCGCGATTTTGCTGCTGAGACCGGCGACATAGCGCAGCAAAGCCGGAGAAGCGGTATTCACATCGACGCCGATAGCGTTGACGCTGTCTTCCACGACAGAATCGAGCGAGTGCGCCAATTTGTTCTGATCGACATCATGCTGATATTGGCCGACGCCAATCGATTTGGGGTCAATCTTGACCAGCTCAGCCAGCGGATCTTGCAACCGGCGCGCAATCGAGACGGCGCCGCGCAGCGACACATCCAGATCCGGCAATTCTTCGGAAGCGAGTTCGGAAGCGGAATACACCGAAGCACCGGCTTCGGATACCATGATCGAAGTGAGTTTGAGTTGCGGGTATTTTTTAATCAGATCCTTCGCCAGATGATCGGTTTCGCGCGATGCGGTACCGTTACCGATCGCAATCAGCGTTGCTTGATGCTGCTCAGCCAGTTGCTTTAACGTTTGCAGTGCAGAATCCCAGTCATTTTTCGGCGGGTGCGGATAAATGGTGGTGGTGGCCAATACTTTTCCGGTGGCATCCACGACCGCGACTTTCACGCCGGTGCGTAGCCCCGGATCGAGGCCGATGGTGACGCGCGGACCGGCGGGCGGGGCGAGCAGCAGGGCTTTGAGGTTCTGCGCGAAAACCTGAATCGCTTCGGTTTCCGCGCGTTCCTGCAGGCTACTCATGAACTCGGTTTCCAGATGCGCAAAGATTTTCGTGCGCCAGCTCGCGCGAACCGTATCGATCAACCAGGCATCGGCCGGGCGTTTTTGATCGTGGATGCTGAATTGCCGGGCGATCAACAGCTCGCACGGGTTGAGCGCGGTCGTGCGCGTTTTTTCTTCGATTTCGGAATCCAGGTGCAGTTTTAACTTCAAAACCGCTTCGCGCTCACCGCGCAGCAATGCCAGCGCGCGATGCGACGGGATTTTGCTGATCGCCTCAGAATAATCATGGTAATCGGTGAATTTGTTGTCGCTGTCTTTTTTGTCCTTGGCGGCTTTGGCCGTCAGGATGCCATGCATGCGCAAGTATTCACGCAGAGCCTGGAGTAACGGCGCCTGTTCGGCGAAACGTTCCATCAGGATATGCTGCGCGCCTTCCAGACGCGGCAGCAGCATCCGCAACGCCGGGATTGTCGCCTTCCTCGGTGGTGAAAGGCGCTTTAAGATATTTGGCTGCCTCGGTTTCCGGATTGAGCCTCGGGTTATTCAACAATGAATCCGCCAACGCCTGCAAACCGGCTTCATGGGCCATTTGTGCCTTGGTGCGGCGTTTTTTGCGGTACGGCAGGTACAAATCTTCCAGGTGCGCTTTGTCTTCGGTATGCGTGATGGCATCGAGCAGTTCCGGCGTCATTTTGTTCTGCTTTTCGATCGCCGAAATGATCGCAAGCCGCCTTTTTTCCAGTTCACGCAAACTATGCAAGCGCTCTTCCAGCAAGCGCAGTTGCACGTCATCCAATCCACCGGTGGCTTCTTTGCGATAGCGTGCGATAAAAGGCACGGTGGCGCCTTCGTCCAATAACTGAACGGTGGATAGAATTTGTGTCAGTTTTACGGCGAGTTCTTTGGCAAGGCGTTGTTCTATCGATGGCAACATGGATGGGTATATTTATGGGTAATTAGAATGAAAATAAGTTGGTTGCGTTGCTATCCACCGCAACAAGATTTTAATTATTACTTAGGCGCACTGGTTGGGTACAGAGCAATTTCCAAACCGGAACCGCATTTCCAGCATAATTGAAAATTGGTTGGATTTTCTTCACCGCAAGCAGGACAATGGATGGTGCCTATTGTTGCTGGTATTTTTTCATAAGCTTGCACAATCAATTTGCCGCGTTCATAGTCTTCGTCACGCATGACCCATACTTCCGGGTAGGCGTGGGTGAAGGGAATTTCTCCAGAGACACCTTGTGCGTGCTGGTTAAATAATTGTGCCGGGATATAGGCGTGTTCGAGCAGATCAAGTACTATCTGTGCTTCCATCAAATTGTTGGCAGAGTAAACTTTTTTCATGCAATGGGAATTGCTAAAAAACAATCAGTTAATAGAGTAAAACTATGTGGTTCAGAAACTTACAAGCTTATCGTATTACCAGCGGAAATATAACACTGAATAGTCTCGAAGAAACACTTTCGCAGCATGCATTGCAACCCTGCATGCAAATGGAGATGCAAAGCCGCGGCTGGGTGGCGCCGCGCGAGGAACAGGAGAATTTTGTGCATGCTTATGGCCAGCAATGGCTGATTGCTTTGGGGGTGGAGAAGAAACTATTACCGGCCGGGGTGGTTAATCAGCATGCCAAAGACCGTCTGACGAAAATTGAACAGATGCAGGGTTACAAACCGGGCAAGAAACAGGTCAGAGACATCAAGGAAGCAACGATTATCGAGTTGTTGCCGCGTGCCTTTACACAGCGTCTTAAGACATATGCCTGGATCGATGCGCTGGAAAACCGGTTGATTATTGATACGGCGAGCGCCAATAAAGCAGAGGAATTCGTTGAAGCATTGATTAAATCGGTGCATGGTCTGACGCTGGCGCCGCTGGAAACACAGATTTCGCCTTCTTCCGCAATGACGCGCTGGCTGTCTGGCGATGATCTGCCCTCGATCTTCACGATCGATCGTGATTGTGAACTGCAAGGTATGAGCGATGAAAAAGCCACCGTCAAGTATACCCATCATGTGCTGGATGCCGAAGAAACAATCCGGCATATTCGAGCGGGCAAGAAAGTGATCAAGCTCGCGATGACCTGGAACAGTAAAATCTCGTTTGTTTTGCATGACAATCTTCAGCTTCGGCGCATTGCGCCGCAGGATATTCTGAAAGAGCCCGCCGAAAGTACTGAAGAATTATTTTCCAGTGATTTCGCCATCATGACGGGTGAGTTGAGCCAGCTCATCACCGACGTCATCGATGCGTTGGGTGGCGAAGATCACGGTTAAACCGCCCGGTTTAATGTTTTCCGGATTTGGATTGATCCTTGATTCCAGACAGCACGCCGTTTGCAGACTTGCTTACAAAGTCAGCGGTCTTTTGTGCCAAACTGGTACCGATTTCCACTTGAGAATGTCCAACCGAAGCGATCTGCTGCGCAAAAGTAGCTAAAGTTTCCTTCAGCTGCGAGCCCACGTTAGTGCCGGTATTTTTGGCATGGTGGCTCAGATCGAGCAGCACATCGGCAATCAGCCCTTGCGCTGCGGTGGCGGTGTGGTGCAGCGTTTCCAGGAACAGGCTTTCCAGACTTTCCAGATCAGAACGGGTGCGCGCCAATTCTGTATCGGAGAATTTTTTTGCCTGCCCTGCCGCTTCTTCAATGGCGAGTTTGGAAGCTTCGGCAAATCTTGCCAGCGCTGAGTCAAGTCCTGCGACTGCTTCAGTGATTTGTGATTTTGCAGCATGAGTCTGATTGGCCGCCTGCTGCAATTGTTGCGTAGCACCGTCATGAGCGCCTTGCATGACGGCAGTGATAATCCGCCGTATGGATTCCAGGTCAATACGTTGCGCATCCATTGCCTTCAGTGTTAAACGGTGTACGGTTTCTTGAATATGCGAGCCATTGGCTACCGCCTCACGAATTTCAGCTTCTAACGCATCAATATCACTGTTGTTAGGCTTTCTGGTGTTTTCATTTTGCATGATGATGAACCCTGTAAAGTAAAAAAACATGTTTCTTTTTTATTTTCATCCGGCACTACTGCCATCGGTATTCTGATAGTTTTCCAGCACTGCCACCAGAGTACGTCCCACAGCGAGTCCGGAGCCGTTTAATGTATGCAGCAGCATGGGTTTCCCCTTCTCATTTCGAAAGCGTGCCTGCATGCGCCGTGCCTGGAATGCTTCACAGTTGCTGCATGAGGAGATTTCCCGGTAGGTATTTTGTGCCGGTAGCCAGACTTCAATATCGTATGTTTTCGCCGCCGAAAAGCCCATGTCACCAGTGCATAATGTCATGACCCGGTACGGAAGTGACAATTTTTGTAAAATCTTTTCTGCATGACCGACCAGTTGTTCCAAAGCTTCATAGGATTGATCGGGGTGAACAATATGCACCAGTTCGACCTTGTCGAATTGATGCTGGCGGATTAGACCGCGTGTATCCCTGCCATAGCTGCCCGCCTCGGAACGGAAACACGGCGTATGTGCAACATATTTCAGTGGCAAAGATTGCAGCGGTACGATTTCATCACGAACCATATTGGTAATGGGTACCTCCGCAGTTGGGATGAGATGAAACTCAGGTGAGCTGGCTTCAGTGGAATGATCAGTACCGCCGGTGTTGATAGCAAACAAATCCTGCTCGAACTTGGGTAATTGCCCTGTGCCGCGCAAACTATCACGGTTTACCAGATAGGGCACGTACGCTTCCATGTAACCGTGTTCCTGCGTATGGATATCCAGCATGAATTGAGCGAGGGCGCGGTGTAAACGCGCAAGCCCGCCTTTCATCAGGCTGAATCGTGCACCACTGAGTTTGGCGGCCGTTTCAAAATCCAATAACCCTAGCCCTTCACCGATACTGACATGATCTCTGATCTCAAAGTCAAATTGCCGCGGCTCACCCCAATGGCGAATTTGTACATTGTGCTCTTCATTTTTTCCTTCTGGTACGCTGGTATGGGGCAGATTAGGGACTTCGAGCAATATTTTCTGCAAGCTGTTCTGAATCTGCTCCAGTTGCGTCTCGGCTTGCTTCAGTGCGTCTCCCAGATGCGCCACTTCGGCCATAATGGCCGAAACATCTTCCCCTTTGCTTTTGGCATGACCTATTTTTTGATGCCGCATTGCGCTGTGCTTGCAGTTCCTGAGTTTGGGTCTGAATGGTTTTGCGTTCCGCTTCTAAAGCATTAAACGCTTCGGTAGGAAAGGCATAACCTCTTTTGGCAAGCTGCCGGGTGACAGTATCCAGATCAGTCCGTAGTTGTTGAATCTCTAACATGCAAAAACTCCAAAATAGCCGATGTAGATTGAGATGATATTAGGGTGCTTTTAAAAATCTAACCGCCGTGTTACAACAAAATTCAGATTTTTATATTTTATGCTTGGCTTGCCTATCCAGTCTGCGCAAATAAGTCAGTTTTTCCTGTATTTTCTGCTCCAATCCATAAGCCGTTGGTTGATAAAAACTGACTTCCGGCATTTCATCCGGGAAGTAATTTTCTCCAGCCGCATAGGCTTCCGGGCAATCATGCGCATAGCGGTAAGCATTTCCATAGCCGATTTCTTTCATCAGTTGGGTTGGCGCATTACGCAGATGGATGGGGACACGACGTGATTTGTCATGGGCAACAAAGGAACGTGCTTTATTGTAGGCCAGATAGGCCGCGTTACTTTTGGGTGCGCAAGCGAGATACAAAGCTGCTTGCGCCAATGCCAGTTCACCTTCCGGGCTGCCCAGGCGCTCATAAGTCTCACAAGCATCCAACACCAGACGCAGAGCGCGAGGATCTGCCAGGCCGATATCTTCGGTTGCCATGCGAATCAAACGCCGTCCGATATAGCGCGCATCGGTTCCGCAATCCAGCATACGGCATAGCCAGTAGAGCGCAGCATCTGGCGAGGATCCGCGGATGGATTTGTGCAAGGCGGATATCTGGTCATAAAAGGCATCGCCGTCTTTGTCAAAGTTACGCGCATTGCGTGACAATGCATCGAGGACAGTATCTTTGCTGATATGTGATATGCCTTTGGTCTCACCAGCCGTGTTGATTTGTTCCAGCAAATTAAGCAAGCGTCGCGCATCACCATCGGAGAATTCGATCAATAGATGTCGCGCTTCGTCCGAGAACAGCAGATTAACTGACGCCAGATTTTGTGCACGTTCAAAGAGCTGAGACAATTCCTGTTCGGACAAGGCAGTGAGAACATAAACCTGGGCACGTGACAGCAGCGCATTGTTGACTTCAAACGAGGGATTCTCGGTAGTGGCACCGACAAAAGTGATCAGACCTTGTTCAACGTACGGCAAGAATGCATCTTGTTGTGATTTGTTAAAACGATGTACTTCGTCGACGAAAAGAATGGTATGCCGCCCGTTTTGTTGTAATACGCGTTGGGCTTGTTCAATCGCATTCCGGATATCCTTTATTCCTGATAGAACAGCAGACAAGGCAATGAATTCGCTGTTGAACTCAGTTGACATGATGCGGGCCAGCGTGGTTTTTCCTGTTCCCGGCGGACCCCATAAAATCATCGAATGCGGTTTTCCCGATTCAAAAGACAGACGCAGCGGCTTTCCAGCAGCGAGCAGGTGGCTTTGCCCGATAACGTCGCTCAGATGCTTGGGACGTAACTGTTCGGCGAGTGGTACCCTGGGTTTGTTGTGTGAAAACAGATCGGTATCACTCACTGATGACATCCGCATTTTCGGGGGTAAGGAATTTAAATAAATCAGATGGGAGTTTGGGATTTTTATCCAGATCGGAGAATGACAATATTGTAGTTTGGCCAAAGCTATCGCGTAACGCCATAATCATGAGCGCGCCTTCTGGTGAGAATCCCATTTGAATAAACTCAAAAGCGCTTTCTTTGCTTTTGGGAATGGCTTCAAGCCATTCAATCTGGTTTTGCGGCCAAGCTCAATCAACTCGAAATTATCTTCGATGGCACTGCTACCGGCAAGCAGCGCAGCCGGGCTGCTACCGATAGCAATGTTGAATTGTCGTATGGTGACCTGATTGAGGTCGCGATCGTAAAACCAAACCTGAGTGCCGTCGCCTACGATGAGTTGCTCATACGGTTTATCATACGTCCAGCGGAATTTCTCCGGGCGTTCAAATTGCATGGTACCGTTTGATTCCTGCATGGTGCGGCCGTTCTTGTCATAGAGTGTTTGTGAAAAATTTGCGCGTACCGTACGAGTTTCCTGGATGAAAGTTTTAAACTGTCGATGGCGGCCGCTTCAACGCATACCGGTATCAGGCTGACGAATAACAAGAAAAAAGGCACAGCTTGAACGAACCATAATGTTCCTGTTGTGAAGTTGCCGAGGGGTGCTACGCATAACCGCCGAGAATTGGATCATTCGCCGCGTGCTGGAGCCAATACTTCTCGGTTGCCATTGCTTTGCATGGATGAAACCAAACCAGCGCGTTCCATTTCTTCGATGAGTCGTGCTGCGCGATTATAGCCGATACGCAAATTCCTTTGCACCAAAGAGATCGAAGCACGGCGGGTTTTGACGACGATGGCGACGGCTTCGTCATACAGCGGATCCGCTTCTCCTTCTGCCGATTTTTTTAAATCAAGCGAATTACCAGCATCGCTTTCTTCGTCATCAATTTTTAGAATTTCTTCAATGTAGTTCGGTTCGCCATGTTCTTTCAGATACTCAACCACCTTATGCACTTCGTGATCAGCGACAAAAGCGCCATGAATGCGTTGCGGGTAGCCGCTGCCGGGCGGCAGATACAGCATGTCCCCTTGACCCAGTAGCGCCTCAGCACCCATTTGGTCGAGAATTGTACGTGAGTCAATCTTGCTGGATACTTGAAAGGCAATCCGGGTCGGGATATTTGCTTTGATCAGGCCGGTAATCACATCGACTGAGGGGCGTTGCGTTGCCAATAAAAGATGTATGCCGGAAGCCCGTGCTTTTTGTGCAAGCCGGGCAATCAGATGTTCAACTTTTTTACCCGCGACCATCATCAAATCGGCTAATTCGTCAATCACCACGACAATGAGCGGTAATTCTTCCAAGTACTCCGGTGCTTCTGGCGGCGCAAATGGATTAACCACAGGTTCTTCATTTTTAGCTGCATCACGAATTTTTTGATTATAGCCCCCGAGATTGCGTACGCCCAGCGCTGACATCAGTTTGTATCGCCGTTCCATTTCGTTGACACACCAGCGTAGTGCACTGGCGGCTTCACGCATATCGGTTACAACCGGCGTTAGCAGGTGCGGAATTCCTTCATATACGGATAATTCCAGCATTTTCGGGTCAATCAGGATCAGGCGGGTTTGATCTGGCGTGGTTTTATAGACCAGGCTTAGGATGACTGCATTAATCGCGACTGATTTTCCTGAACCGGTAGTACCTGCTACCAGCGCATGAGGCATTTTTGCCAGATCCGATACGACCGGGCGGCCGCTGATATCTTTACCTAAGGCAATGGTCAGTGGTGAAGCTGAATCGGCATATACCTGTGAACTGAGAATTTCCTGCAGTCGTACGATTTGCCGCTTTGGATTGGGAATTTCCAGTCCCATACTGGTTTTTCCCGGAATGGTTTCGACCACCCGGATACTGGCAACGGATAATGCGCGCGCCAAATCTTTAATCAGATTGATAACCTGATTGCCTTTGACGCCGATCGCCGGTTCAATTTCATAACGTGTGATAACAGGGCCAGGAAAGGCTGCGACCACTTTGACATCTACGCCAAACTCCTTGAGTTTGCGTTCGATTAAACGCGATGTGAATTCGATAGT
The DNA here is from genome assembly GCA_016721865.1 of Nitrosomonas sp. Lineage (GTDB taxonomy): Bacteria > Pseudomonadota > Gammaproteobacteria > Burkholderiales > Nitrosomonadaceae > Nitrosomonas. The sequence goes on from JADKHF010000013.1 coordinate 34,850, forward strand.
TTCCTTGGATAGCACTTCAAAGTCTTTTCCGGCTCATCGAGCAGGTGCAAAGGCGGTAAAGGCGAATCGGGTAAATCAGAAAACAACGAAGGCTGTCTCTCTTTGACGATACGTTGCGATTTGATAATGTTAGTAGTAGGCGGTTCAATATGTAATAGCGGCGCACTTTCTATGCGCTTCTTTTCATTTTCAACGACTTTCTCGCGTACGTGTGATGCGATGACGCCTGCAAATTTGTCTTTTCTTGTTTCCCACAGATCTTTTATCAGTAATAAGAGATTCTCGATACTTTCACCGATCTTTTCTACAAAACGTACCCAGGATAGGCCAGAAAATTGACTAAACCCGATTGCGATGAATATTAATAATGTCAGTGTTGCACCGGTAAAACCAAGTATCTGAGAAAGGTGATGGCTGATTGTACTGCCCAGCATACCGCCCGGCACCAGCGGTAGCGAAATACCGATGGTGTAAAATCTCAATGATTCCAATCCGCTGCTGGCTGACAGCAGCAGTAAGAAACCTCCCGCTGAGAGTAACAGGGAGTGTCGGTCAAAAATTCCGGCGGTATCAATGCGATGGTAGCTCCAGGTAACGGCTGAGAGAAAGAAAGCAACCCACCACCATGCGGATGCACCAAACAGGTACAGCAGAAAATCAGCCAGCCAGGCGCCAACGTGTCCGCCCGCATTCTGAGTTTGATTGAAATCGCCGCTATGTGACCAACCTGCATCACCGCGATCATAAGTAAAAAATATCAATATGAGATAAAGTGCAGCGCCTACGAGGATCAACCAACCGGATTCACGCAATAATCGGGCTACTCTGGGTGAGAAGGAATGGCTGCTTGATTTCTTGGCCATTGGTTTGTTCATTAAACTCATGGGTATCTCAGGAACGAAAGGTTTTGTCTGACTGATACACTGAATTATATAAGAGAATTTGAAATAATTTCTCTAATGCATCAGTAAATGCATTTTACTGTTGAAACTTGAGGTGTTTGAGTAGAGTTGATCGATGTGCTGTCTGTCTCGATTTTGACTCGAAGTGGAATTCTTTGAGAAAAAATCTAAAAACTGAATCAACTGCCAGCGCGTGATCGAGATAAAATGGCAGCCACGTTGGTTTTATCTTTATTGACAACTTCAGGCACAGTTGCAACAAAATTCCCTCCGTTACTTTTTGAAATAAATAACGCGTCTTCGGCTCGTTTGCATAAATTTATTCTTTTATCAGCTTCGGTCAGCGTAGCGATACCGATACTTATTGTGATTTTGTTTTCTGTGTTCATAGCTATCTTAGCAGAAACTTTTTTGCGAATGGCTTCACATACTTCCTTCGCTTCGACTAATCCTGTTTCAGGAAACAAAATAGCGAATACATTAATGTCTATGCGGTAGAAAAGATCTGATGTTCTGATATTGGCTTTTATCTCTTGAGGAATTGTTTTTATGGAATCATTTTTGTTTCTAAAATAATAGTTATCACTAAATAGCTTATAAAGATCAATGTCAACTATAGCAACTGATAGATTTCGATGATATCGTTTGCATCTTAGTATTTCGGTGTCTAATTCAGCTTCAAAGGCTTGTCTATTCTTATATCCGGTAAATGGGTCAATCAGTACCTGAGAAATTAGGTTGGATATGTCAATATTTGCTTTTTTGATCTTGATGACCAAAATTGCAGAGCAAATAATCAATAATAAGGTAATTCCACGATTAAACAGAATAATACTTGTACTCACCGGCTCGCCAATACTTGGCGATAGAAAGTAACCAGTTATTGCAAATATAATTCCTAATGCAGCAATCAGGTAGGTAAATTGAATTCCACTCACCCACAGGCTTGCAAATACGACTAATACATAAGGTGTGCCGGCAGCAACACCGAGTGGAAGATGTAAGTCAATTGCAAAAATAGAGAACGTCGCAGCTAAGATAATTAAACTGTTAGCCTGAATTTTGCATTCCCTGAAAAAGAGCTTAAAAGTTGCGGCTGATGAGAAATTTTGGCTTGGCATCTGTTTGGATGAAGATCTGTATGAAAGTGTGGTTTGTGTTTATATTTTACGGAGTATGCAACCCAATCTTTAGATGCAAATCAGTACATCGGCAAAGTTATAACAATCTGTTCATTATATACATTGTTTCCTGAAAGCAAAGTTTTAAATTCTGTGCATTGATTAGGTGGAAAGATGAGATTTAATGACAATGCCTGAAAGGGAGGAATTTTTACTAACGCTAATTTTCTTTTTTAATGATTCGGTCCCGGCCAACCGATCATGCAGAAACTGACGGTCGCGATCAAATAGCGCCCAGATGATTCCGGCGCCAAAAAGGAAAATTCCTATCAATGCAAACACATAACGTGTAAGAGCCTGTTTTTTTGTTACGCTGCTGCCATCTGCAGTGACAAGACGCATCTTCCAAGTTTGCATGGCCAGTGTTTGTCCGCCATGTGTCCAGAACCAGGTAAAATAGTATCCCATAATAACAAGCAGATAGAACTGAAACAGGGGCCTGAAATATGAGGCTTGTGTATCACTGAATATGAGGTGGAAAATAAAACTCGCGAGAAATAAAACGGCCAATAAAAGAAGAAACTCATAAATCATGCAGATTATTCGCCGCCAGAAACCGGGTGTTGAGTTGATCATATTTGACTCGGATCGATAAAAGTGATGACGTTGTGGACGTGATGCTCAAATAGGAATCGCTAAGGAATTTACGGAATTAAGTGCGCCAGAAATAATTCAGTATAGGCCTCTGTGATTGATAATTATTATCGTTTGCGTTACTATATCAAGCTGAAAAGAAAAAGCTGAATTTATAAGAATAGTATAACAAGATATGGTGACTGTATTCATAAACGAAAAAAAATCACTGATATCTACCTGTTTTGGATCAAGTAAGTAAGCAATTTGTCTGGATTTGTTATTCTGTAATGCAATCATTATCTCGGAAAAATATTGAGTACTTAGGGTCGCAGCAACGTTTGATCTCATTACCCGGATTCTTGTTTGTACTCATAGTGCATGCGGCATTATTTTATTTTCTATGGAATCAGCGTTTAATTCCACCACCTGAACGGGTGGTTACATTGTTTGCCGAATTGATTGCATCATCACCGCCACCCACTACTGCACCTAAAGCCTTGCCAGAACCTGCGCCCGTTAAACTTCAGCCGGCCAAAAAACCTGTGGTTAAGCCAAAACAAGAACGCCTAGTAACAAAATCGCCGGTGGCATCTGAGCAGAAGCAGGTTGAATCTTTACCAGAGCCAGTGGTGGAGCAAGAAAAAGAATCCAAACCTGTGGTTGAGGCGCCGCCAACACAAATGCAAACAGGGCCAGTCACGTTGTCTTCGGAATTGTCTGTTTCCTGTCCTAAATTGACTGCACCCGATTATCCTGCTATCTCGCGGCGCATGGGCGAAGAGGGTAAATTGGTTCTGCGTGTCGAGCTGGATGAAAATGGGCATATCGATGATGCAAAAGTTATTAATAGCAGTGGTTATGAACGTCTTGATGCAGCTGCGTTAACCGCAGTAAAGAGCTGGCAATGTAATCCCTCGCTGCGTAATGGCCAGCCGGTTCGGGCGGTTGCCTTACAACCCTTCAATTTTGTACTTCAAGGAAATTAATCAATGGAAAAAGGACTCGGTTTTTCTAACTTTCTCGCCCAAATCGATGGTGTTGGTATCAGTGTGCTGGTATTACTGCTGTCACTTTCAGTTGCGAGTTGGTACCTGATCATCACAAAAAGTATCGCTAATCTTATCGCTAAACGTCGCGCCGAAGCTTTCCTGAAACATTTCTGGCGTTTCGATTCCCTGCAGGCGGTTAATGTTGAGTTTAAGAATGCCGCGCCGAATAATGCTTTTGCAGAGCTTGCCAAGTTGGGTATTGATGCGGCGGCTGATTCCAAGATCCACAGTTCACATAAATTGGCTGCCGCAGGTGGTACCAGTGAGTTTCTTACGCGTGCTTTGCGTAATGGTATTGATCAGGAAGCTACTCGTGTTGAAAATGGCTTGACCCTCATCGCGTCAGCAGGTTCGGCAGCGCCTTATATTGGTTTATTTGGAACCGTATGGGGTATCTATCATGCATTGATCCAAATTGGATTGTCAGGTCAGGGCACATTGGATAAAGTGGCCGGACCTGTTGGTGAAGCATTGATCATGACAGCATTGGGATTGGCGGTAGCCATACCAGCTGTACTTGCCTATAACGCTTTCGTGCGCCGTAATCGTATCTGGCTTGCGCGGTTGGAAGCTTTTGCGCATGATTTGTTTACACTGATTACTGTGGGGGATAACAATGATGCACCTGCTTCCTCGCAGCAATCATCACCGGCGGATGCCATATAGTGACCGATGTCGCTATTGAAAGGGGGCAATGATGGCTTTCGGTAGCATGCAAGGTAGCGGACGCCAGGCGCCCATGGCGGAAATTAACGTGGTGCCATTGGTGGACGTTATGCTGGTATTGTTAATAATTTTTATTATTACAGCACCGCTTCTTACACATTCAGTGAAAATTGATCTGCCAAAGGCAGAGAGTGCCCCCAATATTACTCAACCTGAGCATATTGAATTAGCTATTCGTGCGGATGGCAGTCTTTTCTGGAGCGGTGAGCCCGTGGCATTGGAACAATTGGCGTCGCGCTTTGGTGCAACAGTGGCGCGAGCACCCAAAACAGAATTGCATATTCGCGCGGATAAGTTGGCGCATTATGAACATGTTGCACGGGTGATGAGTATTGCAGCCAAGGCCGGTTTGGCAAGAATCGGTTTTATTACAGATCCTTCGGAATAGTAAGCGTAGCTGAATCCTGACATTTTCCCTGAGAATCCTGCCTTGACGCAGAAATAGTATTGTAAGTACTGCAACTCTAAGTGTTGAACAGCTGATTAATTTATTTGCTTTTTATAAATACTAAAGTATAATTACGAATCATTCTCATTAGTAATAACTTTTTGTTTCTATTTTTATGAAAGCAAGAGATCATTTTAATTATTGATGTAAGGTACTGAATATGTATGTCTGTTTATGCAAAGGGGTAACGGAGAACGCGATACGCGAAGCGATCTATCAGGGTGCCGATCGAATGAGAGATCTAAAAGCCTCTCTGGGTGTTACCGAACAGTGCGGCATTTGTGCATGCCATGCTAAGCAGGTGCTGGATGAGACATTGGTGCAAAAATCCCAGGTGCGGGATTTTATTTCTCAGCCAGCGTGCAGATGCGAAACTGCAGCCCGAGGAGAAGAAACAGTAGCGGTGATGGTGGTTTCTTTAATCTCTCCCATGTTTAATTCTTCACCCCTTGGTGGGGGAGGGTTTATTTGATGATTGCCGATTATTGCGCGTGCAGCAATCGATTATGACGTGGATTTCCAGATATGTTCTTGTTGTGCGATGTCAAAGATGCTTTGGCTAATTACGAACAGAATCCGGTGTAATTCGTCGACAAGCTTGAATCCAGACTGCTTTTATTAGAACTACCTGCATCATCAGATCATTTTTTCCGCCTTATTCGTTATATTAAAATAAAAGTTATCTGTGCCAGGATTTGGTAAAAACTGCAAAAATAATTACGCCCTAATATCATGATTATCCGTGGCTCTACTCGAAGTATTTATTTTTATGCAGTACTGATCAGTCTCAGTCTGGCGGTAGTTTTTCTGTCTAAACCAGGTATTGCAGAATCGTTAAACAGCACTAAAGCTGTGCTACGAACCTACAATATTCCTGCTGGTTACTTGCACGATGCCTTGATCCAGTTCTCGCAACAGGCGGGAATAAAGCTTGCTATTGATTCTGCGATGTTACAGGGAAAAGTGACGCTAGGGTTAACCGGTGATTTTGAGATTAAAACGGGGCTGGATCAATTGCTTGCCGGTTCAGGCCTGCAAGTGGTGCAACAGGGCGGCGATAGCTATACACTAACGGCAGTACCCGCATCCCCAAATGATCCTGTCGTTACCACATTGCCTGCAATACAGATCACTGCCAGCGCTACAAACCGGTATGCGGCAGTCAGTACCAATACTGCAACGAAGACCAATACTTTGTTGCGCGATGTCCCGCAATCCATTACGGTTATAACCAATGAGCTGATTAAAGATCAATCAATCCGGAGTATTGGCGATGCCGTCCGTTATGTGCCCGGTGTTGGCGTTTCGCAGGGCGAAGGCAATCGTGATGCACTCGTATTTCGCGGAAACCGTTCGACCGGCGATTTTTTTACTGACGGTATCCGTGACGATGTCGAATACTACCGCGATCTTTATAACATTGAGCGTATTGAAGTGCTGAAAGGTGCCAATGGTATGATTTTTGGTCGTGGCGGTTCAGGTGGTGTCGTTAATCGTGTTACCAAGCAAGCCAATTGGGATCCAATGCGAGAGTTCAGTTTCCAAGGCGGATCTTTTAATCAAAAAAGGATGACGGCTGATGTCGGGCATGTGATTAATGATGTCGCTGCAGTTCGTTTGAATGCACTATATGAAGATTCTGGGAGTTTTCGTGATGGCGTAAGTTCGGAGCGGCTTGGAATCTCCCCGACAGTGACTATTAAACCGACGCACCGTACTAAAGTAGTCGCAAATATGGAACGGTTTTATGATGACCGCACCGCTGACCGTGGTATCACCTCGGTCCTGGGCCCTCGTGGAGAAGTAATGGGTCCCGTCGATGTCCGGCGATCACAATTCTTTGGTGATCCTAAACGTAGCAATGCGAATGTTAATGTACTGTCGTTTAATTCCTTGATTGAACATAAATTTGATTCCGGCGTTACGCTGCACAATCGTACCAATTATGCAACCTACGATAAGTTTTATCAGAATGTTTTTCCCAATGGCGGGCTTAATACTTTGACTGATCTGGTATCGATAGGGGCTTATAACAATACGACATCGCGCGAGAATGTTTTTAATCAAACGAATTTACTTTATTCCTTAAACACAGGACCCATTTCACATACGCTGATGGCGGGTGTCGAAGTAGGCCGTCAGGAAACCCACAACAGGCGCGAGACAGGTTTATTCTTTAATAATCCGGAAATTACCAGTGTGCTTGTTCCTTTGAGTAATCCGATCACCAATGCCCCGATTACGTTCACCACACGGGATTCTGGGGGGGATTTGGATGCCTTGAATCGCAGTATTGTAAATGTGACTTCACTCTACATTCAGGATCAGATTGAAATAATCCCCCAGCTTCAGGCGATTGTTGGTGTGCGCTATGATATGTTTGAAGTGGATTTCCGTCAAAGAAATGGACCCAGGGATCATTTAATATCAAAAGATGATTTGATTGCGCCGCGTTATGGTTTGATCTATAAACCGATTGAACCTGTCTCATTTTATGCAAGCTATAGCCAAGCCTATGTTCCGCGGGCTGGAGATCAGCTGACGTCATTAAATGTAACTATTGAAACACTCAAGCCGGAGAAATTTACAACGCTGGAAACCGGCGTCAAATGGGATATCCGTTCTGATCTGGCTTTTACCGCCGCTGTGTATCAGTTGGATCGAAGTAACGTTATCAATTCAATTGTCGGCGGGCAGACCTTTTTAACCAAAGGCCAGCGCACCGAAGGCGTTGAAGTCAGTCTTGCCGGTCAGCTGGCTTCAAACTGGAGTGTAATGGGCGGCTATGCCTACCAAACCGGTGAAATCACCGGCGACATACTGGGTGTTGCAAAAAAAGGTGCATCGGTTGCAGAACTGCCGCGTAACACATTTTCCATGTGGAGCCGCTATGACATTACGCCAAGTATCGGTGCGGCAGTGGTGTGATTTACCGGGATGATATCTATGCTTCACTGACTAACCGGGTTCGCTTGCCTGATTTTACACGTGTTGACGCAGCACTTTTTGCACAGTTTACCAAACGGTTTCGCGGACAGTTAAATATTGAGAATTTATTTGATACCAAATATTTTTCTTCTTCACATAACGACTTTAATATTACGCCGGGCTCGCCCATTGCTGTCAGAGCAACCTTGATTGCCAACTTTTAGTTGATACAAAATTCAAGAAGCATTTTTTTAGTTGATATTAGTAACGATTATCATTAACATTCTCATTAGCATTTATTAATAAACAAACCAAGGAGATTTTTATAATGTTTTTATTTAAGAAACTCATGAATTCACTGAGCAAGCTGTTGATGGTGAGTTTGTGTTTTATTACATTGTGTATGAGCAATGCAGTCGCAGCATCCAATGCTGCGGCAATTGAAGCAGCAGTTACTTCTTACAAGACGATAGGCACGTTGCGAAGAGAAACACCAATTAATGGGGATGCCATTGCAAATGCTTATACTGGTGCGCTGAAAAATCTGGTGCAAGAAGTTGATACAGCCAATAGCTTGAGTCTGGATAGCGATATCCTTGCTGCAATTGACGAGATCAAAAGTGGAAATGAACCAAGTTTGGCGGCACAGGTGATCGACAAGACTTTGCAGCGTGTTTTTTATCAAATTGTTTGGAATCGTATTACAGCGATACGGGATCAATTTAACACGGCAACATCTGCTGCATTGGTTCAAATTCTGGATGAGGCTGTCGCATCATTTCAGGCGATTACTGGAACGGTTGCAAGGGCTAATGAGGTACTGAGTGCGGATAGGCAATTAATAGAAGCAGGCAGCAATCCAGGTTTGGATATTCAGTTTAATGAATCGATTGCGCGAATCAGAGCGGCGCTGGATAAAGGTAACCCGGCCGAAGATTTTGCGAATATTGCTGTGGAGCGTTACGTGGCAAGGCTGTTATTAGCACGTGCCTATTACATCGGGGTTTTACGTGAAGTACGAGGCATCATTGAAAATAGAAACTCGGATTTAATTACTGCACGGATACAATTAAAAGAAGGTGAAGTTTTTTATCGTATTATCGAGTCGTTGATTGCGCGTGATAATCCAACGGGTAGTGCGCTGATTAAAGCTCAATTGGCAGGAAATGTTTCAGATGTTGTCGCCGACGAAATTGTCAGTGGGTTAAGTAATGGGTTGATCGGACGGGTAACCGGTGAGCTGAATGGTCACGCAAGCAGTATTGGCGTAGATCGTGTTCAGGCTATGGCGGAAGCTTCCGGAACAGCGGCCTATGCTAAAATCCTTCTGCCTGATCTGGAGTTGCGTTTGGGTGCAGATGTGCGTGGCAATCTGGAAACTGCGTTAAGTAATCTGCAGAGTGCAAGCAGTGAGAACAGCGCTTCCAAATCGGCAAATGCGCGTCAAGCTATTACAACGATTCTGACCAGCTATCAAAATGAGCTTAATGTGGCCAAATACACAAAGACTCATGACACAGGTGTAATCGTTGATGGTGCAGTAGCTGCATTTCAAGCAATCGGAGAGTTACGGAAACAATTTCCGGTTGATGCGAATGCCATTGCTGCAGAGTATGCTGGTGATTTGCAACAGTTAACACAAATTATCGATCAAGCGTACGGATTGTCCATTGATAATGATATTCTGACAGCAATAGATTCCATTAAAAATGAGGATAAGGATCTGTTAGCTGCTCAGGCGATAGACAAATCGCTGCAGCGCGTTTTCGCCCTTGCTGTATATAACCGGATAACCCTGGTGGTTGAGCAGTTCGATGTGCTTGCAACAGATGATCTGCTGCTCGAATGGGATCGGGCCTATGCCGCTTACCTAGCTATTATCGGTACCGCAGCCAGGGAAAACAAGGTGCTGACATCCGATAAACTGACGCTTAAGACCGGCAGTAATCCCAATCTGGATGATCAGATCACATTGGCGTTTGTGCAAGGCAGAAAAGCCTTAAGCAAAGAAGATCCGGATGACCTGGCTCGGGTAATGATCGCGAAGGAAAATATCATCATTCCGCTGGTTAGAAGTTTTCTGATTGGTGTACTGCGCGAGGTGGAAGGGATTATTGCGGATAGGGATACTGAAGTCGACGCAGCCAGGGAAAAACAGATTGAAGGAGAGTTTTTCTATCGTATCGTTGAAGGATTTATTGCGCAGGATAACCCGTCAGGCAGTGCCCGCATCAAATCACAATTAACCGGTGATATGGCGAATGTAGTTGCGAATCAAATTGTCACTGAAATAAGCAAAGGAATTATTGGTCAAGTAAACAGAAGTATCAGTCAGATTGAATCCGCGTTTGGGGCAGATAAAAATCTGGCGGTGCTTGCGGCTGAAAGGGCCTCCTGTATATCAATATTTTCCTGCCTGACCTGGAATTACGCCTGGGTTCTCTGCAACGTGTAAGGATGGAAAATGCACTGCAGGATCTGAAAGAATCCAGCGGAATTGGCGATTCATCTAAAGCAATCGCAGCACGTTCGGTGATTGTAGAAGTTATTGCAGCGTATGAAAATGAGTTGATTTAGGAATGAATGCCCTGCCGTAAAATTCTTACGGCAGGGCATTGTTGTTATTTGTTAGAATCACTCTGCCAAAAATATTTTGACCTGCTAGTGTAGTGTCCTGCAAATGAATTTACATTTCCCTGATTTTGCTTATACTTGAAGCACGAACTGTTTTGAGGAGCGAATCATGGCAAAGAGGAAGATTGTACTTGAAGAGGAAGAGAGACGAGAGCTGAACAGGCGGTTACGCGCCAGCACCGTGTCAGTACGGGATCGGCAACGCGCTCAAATCATTTTGCTGGCGGCTGAGGGGCATACGCAGGAAGCCATCGGTGCGAAAGCTGGGGTGACACGTGTGACGGTGAGTCACTGGTGTCAGCGCTTCGGCAAGGAACGGTTGGCCGGTCTCACCGACGCACTTGGGCGTGGCCGCAAGCCTTCATTGCCCGATGTGGTGGTCAAGAAAGTGCTGGAGACAGTAACGCGTCCGCCCGCCAACCTGGGACGCTGGAGTTGCCGCACTATGGCGCGAGCGGCGGGTATTTCGAAGGCCAGCGTGCAGCGCTTGTGGGCTGCAAACGACATCAAGCCGCATCTGACCCGAACCTTCAAGCTGTCGAATGACACGCATTTCGAGGAAAAATTCTGGGATGTCATCGGTCTGTATCTCAATCCACCGGAAAAAGCCTTGGTGCTGTGCTGCGACGAGAAATCACAGTGTCAGGCGCTGGAGCGCACCCAGCCGGGATTGCCGCTGGGCATCGGACATATCAAGACCACAACGCACGATTATATTCGCCATGGCACTTTGACTTTGTTTGCTGCGCTAAACTATCTGGAGGGTAAACTGATCACAACCATCGCCAAACAACACCGGCATCAGGAATGGCTGGCGTTCCTCAAGAAAATCGAGCGGGAAACACCAAAATTTGGATATTCATCTGATCGCCGACAATTACGCAACCCACAAGCATCCCGAGGTAAAAGCATGGCTGGCCAAGCATTCCAGATTCCACATGCACTTCACGCCAACTTCGTCCTCATGGCTTAACCTGGTCGAACGGTTTTTTCCGCGATCGACTGACCAGATCGTCAGTGGCAGCTTTGCTTCAGTTAAGGAACTGGCCGATAAAATTCTCACCTATTTGGCTGACCGCAATCAAAATCCAAAACGTTACGTCTGGAATGCCAAGGGGGAAGAAATTTTGAAAATCCAGCGTGCCCGTGACGCCATGATGCAGTCACAGGCCGCAGTCTAAATATGCAAACATTTGAGAGACACTACACTAGAGTGTAAATACAATCATGTCGGTTGTGATTGAGTTTACATTGACACCAACCAGTTCAATAGTTGCTGCGCCTCCAACAAATTCAACGGTAAATCCCTTATTACCATTATTGGTAATATTGGTGATATGTGACACCAATTCAGAAAATGAATTGATTCCTAGAATCTCGGAATCAAAAAACAAACGATCTTCACCCACTTTAAAATCGGCAATCTGGAAATGTCCTGTGCCATAAAACCAAAAGTGTCATTGCCGGAACCGCCGCTTAACCGGTCATAGCCGTCACCGGCGCGCAGAATATCGTCACCATTGCCACCGAACAGTTTTTCGGTTCCTTGTTGGCCATCCAGATCGTCATTACCGTCTCCGCCTTTCAGGATGCCATTGCCGGCACCACCTTTCAGGATATCATTGCCGCCTCTGCCTTCGATTTCATCATGACCTGAGCCGCCCGTCAGAAAATTGTCCAAGTCATCACCGATGATGAGTAGATCGTTATCGGTAAATCCAGCGGATCCAATTCCTTCAAAAGCAATACCATCGATAAACTTGATAGCGCCCGATCCCAAATTCGGGCGCGGTGTTGTGCTGACTGCCATAATAAAAGCCTCCTAATCTTGATAAGTACGTTCAATAGATACAGTTATATACTGCTCTATCTCATTAAATCATTCAAATAATAATGAGAATGATTCCTATTATATTAAATAATGGTTAAAATGCAATATTTTTTATCAAGTTATATTGAAACAGAGAATATTAAGTGATTGTTTATAATTAATAGAACACATGATCTCTTAGAATAATTATGAAACATGATGAATTGTTACTGAAAGCTAAGGGTTTAATCACTGCCGGAAAATTCAATGATGCAGACAAAATTCTGGATCCGTTAAAAAATGAATATCCGCTGTCGCAGGATGTTGCGAGATTATGGTGTTCACTGGCGATGCGAACTAACCGGGCAGCTGATGCCCTCGCTTACGCAGCAGAAATTTATGCGCATGTGCAAAGTGATTTCCACAAAGCACATTGGGCGCATGTGCTGGGAACGGCAAGTTTCATGTTATTGGATTTATCCGCAGCGCAGACGCATTTTGCCAACGCCTTGAATCACCTGATGGCACTGGCAAAATCTGGAAAAATACCGCCGCAAAAAGATCAATTGAAAATATCGCAATCTGCTGAGAATTTATTTGCCTCCGGAAAAGCCGAAGAGTTGCTGTGGACGATTTGCGCGGAATTAGCCAGGCTGGATATTCCAGTATTTCCTTTTGCGGGCACTTTATTGGGTTTGGTTCGTAACGGATGCTTGCTGGAGTACGACAAAGATCTCGACATCGCCGTGCAGATGGAATTCTGGGATGCCTGCTGTGCCGCATTGGAGCAGGCGGGGTGGGCGAGATCGCCGATGCGGATTGAGTATGCCAATTATCGTGATTATGTGCATCCGGAATTGGGAATAACGTTGGATGTCTGCGGTTTGCAAGCGAGAGGAAAACAGATAGTCGGCGGTTTCTCGCTACCTGGTTATCCGGGCGAGTATCAGCGGGTATCCGTTTTTCCCAAATTTGATCTGATTCAGCGCAATTCAGAATACGGCCCAGTCTGGTTTCCGCGGCAACCGGAAGAAATCCTGACGGCATTTTACGGAGACTGGCGCACGCCAAATCCCAACTGGGATACCGTGATATCCGCGCTCAATCTGGAAAGATTTACCTTGCTGGTGCGCTGTTATGCGTATCACCGGCTCGTGCAACGCTGGCTATCGGGAGAATTGGCTAAAGCCTGGTGTTATGCGCATCAGATCGCATTGAAGGATCCGGATGACGCGCTCGCGCTGCGCAGTCTTCAATGGATGGAACGAGCCATGATGCGGTTAAACCGGGAAATTCCCGTTTGGCCGCGAAATCAACCACAACGGCGCGTGTATACACGCATGGTGGCCGATTTGTTTCATGAAGGCCATGTGAATTTTTTACAAGCGGCACGCGCATTGGGCACGCATTTGACGGTGTGTGTGGTTTCCGATGAACGTGTTGCGGAAAATAAAGGAAAGCTTCCTGTCATGAAACAAGCGGAGCGTGCTGCTGTCGTTGCTGCCTGCAAATATGTGGATGCCGTAATGACGGATACGCCGGTGAGTGTCACCAAAGAATATATGCAACAGCATGGTTTCGACATTTATACCTTCGCGTGCGCGTCTGAGCAGGAGCGCTTAGACAAATACAAACTATGCGAGTCATTACCGGCAGAAATGATTCAAGAACTCACGTATACATCCGGTATTTCGACATCCGATCTCGTCGTGCGTATATTGGATGGTGCGGGAAGCAAGGAAACAGATGCTAAGGGTAGTGCGTAGAAATACAATCCGAGGATTGGTTAAAGCTAAAGTTTATCTCAACAAAGCGGGAATCCTTTCAAAAATGCCCGCTTGTATCCGGTTTATATTCACTCACCCGGTTGTAGCGTAACAGGCACTTCCATTTTTTCACCTTTCCGCAACACGGTGATCTTGATGGTATCGCCAACTTTATAGCCATCAACTCGAGCAAGTAGCTTATCGACGGAATCAATGGGTTTATCCTCGACGGCTACGATAATATCGTTTGCGATGATATTGCCTTCCGGTGTAAGCGTCGCGCCTCGAAGTCCGGCAGTATCTGCCGCTGATCCGGGGCTGATATTCAAGATGACGACACCGGTTACTTTCAGATGCTGAGTCAGGCGGTTATTGAGTTTGCTGTCGACAGTAATGCCCATCGCCGGACGAATATATTTGCCTCGGCTGATGATTTGCGGCACCACGCGATTGACCGTATCGACCGGCACAGAAAATCCAATCCCGGCACTGGCGCCACTGGGGCTGTAAATCGCGGTATTGATGCCGATCAGGCGCCCCGCGGAATCCAGTAACGGACCGCCGGAATTACCTGGGTTGATGGCGGCATCGGTTTGGATCAGATTGTCGATGGTACGTCCGTCACCGCCCGGGAGTGAACGATCCAGCGCGGAGACAATGCCGGTCGTTAACGTCCAGTCCAGACCAAAAGGATTGCCGATCGCGAATACTTTTTGACCGACCTTGAGATCGTGGCTGGTACCCAGAGGGACCGGGGTAGGTCGCTGGAAACCAATGCCAATTCTCAGCACGGCAATGTCATGCGCCGGGCTGGCGCCCACCAGGGAAGCCTTGTAATCGCGCCCGTCAGCCAAGCGCACGGTAGCTTCACTGGCGCCTTTGATGACATGGAGGTTGGTAATGATATGGCCGTTATCGTCCCAGATAAAACCTGAACCGGTGCCGCTGGGAACAGAAAAAATATTGCGTGTCCAGGCATCCATCACGCGCTGGCGCGTGGTAATAAACACAACGGAATCACGCGAGTTCTCAAATAATTCAATCGTGCTTTTTTCGTCTTCGGCCAGATTGCCACGCGCCTGAACGACTCGTGGCTCGGCATTTTCCTGCTTATCCTTGCTGGTAAAATAACCCGGGTGGAGAATATCCGGGAAGTAATGGTAAAGGAAGCTGTGAGAAAACAGCACCAGCAATATGGCTGCCAGTGAAATCCAGATTAAACGGGATAGAAATCCGTTATTGGGCATAGGTGTTTGCTCCTTTGTTTCTTATATGGATTGTTATTGATTGTGTGTTTGTGCCCATCGCACCAGATCCTGCTCGCTCATGGCGCCCGCTTGTCTGGCTATTTCCCGGCCACCTTTAAACAGCGCCAAAGTCGGAATGCTGCGAATATTGTAACGGGCGGCCAATCCCTGTTCTTCTTCAGTATTTACTTTGACCAATCGCATTCCGGGTTCAAGAACAGCGGCTGCCTTGGCAAAAGCCGGGGCCATCATGCGGCACGGACCGCACCATGGCGCCCAGAAATCAACCAGTACCGGAATATCATTGTTAGCAATATGCCGGTTGAAATGACTCTCCGTCAGCTCAACTGGCTGGGCGGCGAATAATGCCTGATGGCAAGACCCGCAGTTGGGCGATGCGCTGAGGCGATCGGCTGGTACGCGATTGGTGGCATGACAGTGCGGACACACGATATGCAGGGACATGAGCGGTTTTCCTGTTTAATTCGTTTGATTGACAGAGGCTTTGTTAATCTTCATTCAATTCGGACGTTTCGAGGCGGGCGCGCAGCACTTCAATTTCTTCGATCAGATCGGCGACCAAACCGGCTAATTCCGGGTTGCCTTCAAAATCCCGCTCAACTGCTATGATTCTCTTGACCCGCATAAAACTGCGGCTATCAAATATCCATGAGGCAGGATCGTTAGTGATTAAATCCTGATCCAACAACAAGCCCCATTGAACGCGTTCAATAATCCACTCACGATTGATCTGGCAACTTCTCGCCAGTTCATCCAGATTGAGCATGGCATCCTCAAGTAAAATGGCATCGATTTCATGCAACATGATTTAGACTCCGAGATTCTGGCGTGGATTAAAAGCGAGTTCCTGTGCCATGGTTTGATAAAACTCGCGTTCCTTGGGTGTAGTGGCGGGTGGGAGCACAACTTCCAGCACCAGATACAGGTCGCCGGGTATGGCAGCCGGGATGCCGCGCCCTTTCAAGCGTAGTTTGCGGCCTGATTGGGAGTTTTCCGGCACGCGCACTTCAATCAGACCATCCGGCACCGGTATTTTAACCGTTGCGCCCAGCGCAGCTTCCCACGGTGCGACCGGTAACGTGGCGTAGATGTCTTTGTTTTCAATCCGGTAACGGCTGTGCGGTTTGAAATGAACTTCCAGGAACAAGTCTCCGGCAGCTTCCCCAGCATGGCCCGGACCACCCTGTCCGGCAAGCCGGATCACTTGCCCGGCATGTACCCCCTTGGGAATACGCACATTTAGCGTATGTTCGGCGAGTACGGTGTGTCCCTGACTGTCGAGCTTGGGCATGCGCAGTGTCAGGCTGCGTGTGGTACCGTGATAGGTATCTTCCAGATCGAGCATGATTTTGGCGTGATGGTCTTCGCCGCGCATCCGATGGTGACCTTGCCGGGCACCAGCACCCATTTGCTTGCCGAATAATTCCGCAAAGAACTCACTGAAATCAGCAGTCTGAGCACCGTTAAATCCCTGTCCACGGAATTCAAAACCGGCATCCCAGCCGGGCGGCGGTTGAAAATCACTGCCTGGCTGAAATCCGCGCCCTTGCCCCAATTGATCATACGCCGCACGCTTTTCCGGATCAGAAAGTACCGCGTTGGCTTCATTGACTTCTTTCATTTTTTTCTCGGCATCCGTTTCCTTGGAAACATCCGGGTGATACTTGCGCGCCAGGCGGCGGAATGCTTTCTTGATTTCCTCCGCAGTTGCATCGCGGGAAACGCCAAGTGTCTGGTAGTAATCTTTGAATTCCAAATCAGTTCTCCCTGTTGATCACGCAGTCACGCCATGAACATTATTGCCGCTTTAACCCAAATAGTGAAGTTTCATTTAACAGACCGTTGAAAAACTATCTGCGTTGCCGCTGCGGTGTTAAAAACAGACTCAAAATGCTCATTTATTAAGCATAAACTGCGCTTTTTCGCCTGTTTTTGCCTTGCATCGGCTGCCTCGAAAACGTTTTTCAACGGCCTGTTACGCACATAAACCTGTTGCAGTTTCCAGGTTAAATGGCCTCCGCTGAACGGATTATCAAGTGCAGGATAGTGTAATACAAAGGTGTTTTCAGGGGTGATCAGAATGGTCCCATGATTTCATAAGTAATGCCGTCCTCATTAAGTCCGGTATTGCCGCGCTGCGAACTGAAATACAGGCGCGAACCGTCGGGGTTAAATGCGGGCCCAGTTATTTCTGAGCGATCCTGGCCGGTGACTTGTAACAACGGCAGAACCTTGCCTGCGGTCAGGACAACAATCTGCATATCACCGCCATCCTCAGCCACCAGCAACTCTCCTGCGGCATTGGTGATGATATTGTCAACACCGGTTAGCACAGGCCGTGAATATAAGGCAGCGTTGTAAACGATACTGAGGCTATTCTGATGCACAGTATATGCCCACACGCGGTTGTCGCCCTTGGTGGTGAAGTAAACAATACCCTGGTGATACCATATGCCTTCTCCCCCATCAAACCGGGTACTGTTGGCGACCTGTTTGCGCGTCGGCGTTGTGGTTGCCAGCGGATCGGGCAGCCTATGCCAACGAACTGTTCCAATACGACCCTCGACGACTTCGGCTACTTCCAGAAAACCATCATCCAGATCGGGATTCCCTGCAGCATCGAATGCGCGTGGGGTATAACGATACAAACAACCATCCGGTTCATCTTCCGTCAGATAAAGTTGTTTATTGCTGGTGTCCACTGCAACAGCTTCGTGCTTGAACAAACCCAAAGCGCTTCTGACTTGCGCAGCTTTTTTTCCAAACGGATCGCATTCCCACACTTGGCCTTTTTCAATTTCTTCGCAAGATAACCATGTTTGCCAAGGCGTATGTCCGCCGGCACAGTTCCGGCTGGTATGATTCAGAATGGGGTATGCATCCACTGTTTTCCCCTGACGATCGAAGCGTAGTGCTCCTGCGCCACCGGCTTTATCTTTTAATTCACTGTTGGAAACATAAATCCAGCCGCCATCAGCAGTAGCAAAAACAGCGCCACCATCCGGCGCAGCATGCCAGTTATAACCAAACAGTGTTTGTCCCGAACGCGCCACGATACGGGAATTGAAACCTGCAGGCAGACGCACGCCGTTCTGATCGGGCGGCAGCAGCTCTCCGTTTGTTGCCAAAGATATTGACAAGGAAGCCGCCTTGAACGGAGACGGCAACAAAGCACTACCAAAGAAAACACCTAAGCCCATGAAACCGTATTGCAATAATTTTCGCCGACGCGGGTTAAATGTATTCATGCTGAAAACCTCATGTGGTAAATCCAAGCGATGGATGCATGGGAGATAGTTTACAATGCTGCGTTGTCAAGGAATCTATAGTGCTTTTTGCCAAAAGATCATTCACTATGTTCGGAAGGACAAATGTGCATTATTCAGAGCTTTGGCAACTGCCTATTAAATATAATATAGAAGCGTATGCAATGATTCAAATACTAAAACCAATGATATCTCTGCTGATGTTCCTAACCGTGCTGTTTTTTATCAGCACGATTCTAACGATTACGACCAGTTTTCCAATTTGGCTCAGCACGGTTCTCTCGCTTGCCTGCGCATCGCTGGCGGCCTGGTTTACCTGGAAATTGGTGTCTGGCGAAAAAGCGAACACCATTGCCGCCATTATTGGCGGCGCATTAATTCTTGGCGGGTTATTTTTTATCATCGGTTTTTTAGTGCCTATGGTCATTTCGAAAGACACCAGCCAGGGACCGATGATCGGGATCTTTATCGCAGCGCCACTTGGGCTGATTGTGGGGGCGATTGGTGGATATCTCTACGCTTCAAAGACAGAGAATGCGGGCGCTGCAGGTAAATTGTAGCTGTGAATCGATGGTTTCTGGCCTTAATCCAGAATCCCCCCTGATGTAGTGGACCTGCTAATTGCCTACAAAAATGCGAAGTGACTGAAGGCAAAGTTTTTGTTTGCGATCCAGAATATCCGAATATACCAGCGAAAGAGTGAACGGTAGCGATGCACAAGGATGCTGGTAGTTCAAAAGTTCGGGCGCTAACGCCTATAACCTCCTTTACCTACTTTTATTTGCACTTGATGAATAGATTGCGGGTGATTGTCGACCCCGAATATGTAAAATATCCGACCGAAGCTGATTGTGTGTTTGCACCAAATTCACGGATTGCTTGGGCGAATGGAACAACATCACCTTGTTGATTCAGTAGGTCGTACCCGCGTGTGCCACAGATTTCACCCGCTTTCTCAAGGCAGTTGCTATAGTTCATTCCAGAGCCGCTACAGTTGATGTTATACCCTTTGGTTCCGTCAGCCAGAAACACTTCTCTGGACGTGGCGCAACCTTGAAGGGTAGTGACAAAGACGATAAGAATAAAAAGTGCGCGAAACATGTTGGTTCCTTCTAACTTGACTTTGACAAGAATACTGTCATGTGGGAGTGGAGCTGTGCTTTCGTTGTATTTTATACTACATTGCAATAGCGTAGTTAAGTTCGAATGCTGTGAGAAATTTGTGATATTCCAAAATAGACTCATCTGGCAAGCGCACACTTGGTATTCAAGACAGATTGCCATTATTTATTCTGGGAAGAATCAACTTACAAAAAAATTGCGCATCATACCCATGTCTTCATGCTCCAGATTATGACAATGATAGAGGAATAAACCGGTATAGTCGTTAAATGGCTTGATAATCTCAATTTCTTCGCCAGGCATCACCAGGACAGTGTCTTTCCAGCCGTTGTTGATGAATCCATCTTTGACAGTAGCGTATGCGCTATCTTGATTGGTTTGTGTTCGCGATAGAATTTGAAACTGCTGTCCATGCAAGTGAATGGGATGTGGCATTGCCATCATCATGCCCATGCCGCCCCGGCCACGGCGCATTCCTCCACCCATTCCCCGGTTGTCGTGGAATATCTTGATTCTCTGAACGCTATTGACTGGGATCTTTTCAAATTCTGTATGGCCCTGCATGTCAAATGTTCTGCCGTTTAATTGAAAGGACATATGCCGCATGCCAATGGCAATAGGAACAGTTTTGTCGGGACTGGAGATATCCTGAGAGGTCAAACGGCGCATGGGAATCAGTTCTGTTGGCAACCTGGGTGAATCGCTGATTTGTTCGGTAATATGGAACTTGACAATAGAAATAACTTCATTCTGCGCGGATGCACCTTCCATCATGCCCATTCCATGGCGCATTCCGCCACCCATGCCACCCCCCATATGCACTGCAGATCCCTGATAGGTCAAACTTTGCAATGTAAGATCAGAACCAACCTTGCGGCCACTGAAATCAATCCACAGTTCTACCCGTTCAGCGGGCGCAAGCATGATGTAAGGTAAAGTCTCAGGCTTCTCCAGTAACCCCCCATCGGTGCCAATCGCAGTCATCGGTGTGCCGTCTTCCCAGCCCAGCTTGTAGATTCTGGAATTCGATCCATTCAGTATGCGTAAGCGATAGGCTCTGGTTTTTACCGGGATAGCACTATTTTCCTGACCATTCACCAGAATCGTGTCGCCCAGAAACCCCCTCATTCGTTGGTGCATGTTAAGGACATAACGTAGTTGATTGCCATTCGTGAAGCTGCGATCTTGAATGACAAGCGGGATATCATACTCACCGTTAGGTAAATCTAACTTCCGTTCAGCTTCATCGGATATGGTGATGAGGCCTGCCAAGCCTTGATATACCTGAGTGGCGGTTAATTCATGCGTGTGCGAATGATACCAGTTAGTGCCAGCAGGGTTCTTCACCTCAAATTCATAGACATACTGTTCGCCCCGATATATCGCATACATAGGGTGACCATCCATCACCTGCGGTACATGCATGCCGTGCCAGTGGGTAACACACGGTTCCGGCAACTGGTTATAAAAATATATCCGAACTTTCTGGCCTTGCTCGAAATTGAGAACCGGTCCTAAATAACCTGGCAATTCTTTAAGCGCAGTTTGGGGTCCTTTCAGTAGTTTTCCATGGTACTTGAAAACGTGGGTATGCGCGCCGGGCAGGATAGGGATATCAGCGGTTTGAGCCGTCAATGCAATTTCAACATCGGCTTTGAAAGAATCGCTGGGAGTCTTATTAAGTCTTTGGCTTTCTGCCAGTGCAAAACCGGGCAATGTTGCGGCGATTGTGCCTAATGTCGCATATCGCAGGAATTGACGTCTTTATAATCAATGTGTGCCATAATTAATCGCTCGTATGATAAGGATAGGTCTTGTAGTTGGATAGAATGTCTCTCAATATCGGTTTTCTTATAACTGTAAGAATAACGGCTGGTTGCAAGACTGCTATTCCAATACAGCCCGGAATTTAGTGTACCAGCTCAAACGTAATTAGCAAGCCATTCCAGCAAGGGATTGAATTCTATTTTGGGGATGGACTGTACCATATAAATGTAAGGCTAACGCTCGACTATCATCCACTCCTGATTTCCTTGAACTGCGTTCTGCAACACTAAATTTCGTTCCTTCATCGGAAGCCTGCTAATTTTTGTGACGGCATCAAAGAACCTTTCCATATCCTTGTCATGTTGTAGAAGAATTGCCTGAAATGCGGGTAATAACTGGGTATAAATCGAAACAGTTGCCAGTAATGCGTTATTTAATGGCTGCGCAAACCATTGATCATAACTGCTGAATTCAGCTTTGTCGGCCTTCAGGCGTAAGAATTCTTTGTGGAGCCCCTCAAAAATATGTGCTTTCTGGGTACGTTTCTCAGTGTCGCTGATATCCGAATGAAACAGTTCTTGTAAACGTTTGCGATGTCTTAGCACCAGATTGGTAAAAACGACTTCTTTTTCTTGTCTCGCACTTAATGCAGCTTGCTGAAAAGTTGTACCACTGCTTTCAAACCAGCGCCGGACACCTTCATGTTCAACTGCGCTAGCAAAAGACTCATTGAAAACACTGTCACCAGGCACATAAACCACCTGATGAGCGAGTTCATGAAATATCAGGCGGGCAAGATTCATTTCAGAATAACCGACAAAGGTATTCAATACCGGATCGCTAAACCAGCCTAAAGTGGAATAAGCGCGGATTCCGCCGACATAAACATCATAACCTTCATGTCTGAGTTCTTCCGCATAGCGTTCTGCTTTAGCTTGCGAAAAAAAACCACGATAATTGACACAACCCACCTGAACGAAACACCATTCCTTGAGTCCCACGGAAAGTTCGGTGAAGCAAAACATTCCAAACTACGTAGGGGCGTTCTAAATCCGCATAACTGGTATAGCTCAGGTTATCCGGCAATTTCAACTCACGGCTGGCAAATTCACGCAACTGAACAATTTTACTCAGTGAGTGCTTTAATTTTGGATCTGTATCGGGGTGAGAAATAATCCTGCTAATAGGTTGCGAACGGTGTAGAACATTTAAATGCCCATCAACGGCTTGAGCATAGTAGGGAAGGTTGGTACAGGCGCTGAGCCAGATAACCTGACTCGCAATCATAGCAAGTACTACGGTATATGAAATGCGCAAAGCCATGCTAGCTCCTGATGAAATAGAAAAACCAAGATATGGAATAAAACATCAGATCCTGTTTTTTCTGATTAATTCCATAGTTGCTTCTGTACTCGGTGGATTCAAGAAGCAACTGCGGCAGTTAATGTTTAGTAGCATTGTCGGTGCGAAAGCTGATTAATCATTTTTCTCTATGCTGCTTATAAAGACTTAAGGTACTCCAGCAAATCCAGACGCTGTTCTTTGGTCAATGCTGAAAGAAGTGCTCCGTCCGGTTGTGGTGAGCGGCCGGAAGCGTATTCGTGACCATTGTTGTTGTTTCCCCAAATGCTGGTACGAAACAAAAAGCCATCGTAGCCCGCTGATTTTAAGCCAACCTTCTCTGCATCAAATTCACGCGAACCAACCATAAATTCATCCGGACGATACTCACCTTCCACCGGATCATTTGCTAGTCTTTTTGGCAAAAGCAAATCATACAATGTCGGTACCGAGCCATTATGCAGGTAAGGGGCAGTTGCCCAGATTCCATTGAGCGGGCGTGCTTTATAAGCCGTTATCGAAGCAAAAGGTTTAGCGGTCGTGTCGGGTGTATAGTTTCCTCTTTTAAGGGAGGATTGCACTACATTATCAAAAAATGTATATGCGAAATCAAGCGATCGCTCTATCCATCGCTGAATAAACCATTTGTCGCGATCGGGTGTGGTAACCACATTGCGCGTAGCGGATGTTAACAGGGCAACCGCTGGTGCTTGGCTTTGCAATAAGATGTTTCCGGTGCTGACGCTAACATATTGATTCTTGAGAATGCCGCTATAGCCGGTAAATTCTATGCTGTTTGCAGCCATTTTAGAATCTGTTCCTATCGAAGAAACTGAAATCATTTTAGCAACGATACGGCGATCAGGATCGGTACGATTAATTTGACCGTGGCACGATGCACAATATTGTACGAATAATTCTGCACCCCTGGTGAGCCGTGATTTGTCGAGCTTAGGCAGAATATGTTCAGGCCAAAGCGGTGAAGTTAGTTTACGCAATTGCTTTTCAACCCGGCGCAAGTTTCGGATATCAATGGAGGATTGGAAGTCGATATGTTTGGAGCCAAACCCTTGCCCGCCAAGAACAGAGGATAGCGTGAAACCATCTTTCTCCTGCCAATCCAGCGTGCCGAATACACCAATCACTTGACCGGCATTCCGCGCCATTGGACCTATTCCACTGTTATCGACTCTTCCATTCCATTGGATATAATCATGTTGTGGGATATCCCACAGGAATGGGTAGCTAACCGGAGCATCCGCCGGATTGTAGATCTTATTACGCAGTTTGATAATTTGTTTATCAGTCAAATACGCCTGCGTTCGTTCGATAATATGGTCGCGATCACTGCTGCTGAGCACCGATTCCATGTCTGTCATCACTTCAGCCAATTCAACCGGGGAGAGTATTTCAGTCAGTAATTCGCGCAATTGTTGTGCGCTCATAATGTGTTCGAGTACACGATTATAGATACGTCCAAAAGCATCTAATCGCGCATAGCCATAGCGAGTGAGCGGCCGCTTTGTGTCCCGGGGCGTGTTGATGATGGTATATGTCTTGATACGCTGGGCATATTTCTTGAGATCAGCTAATACATCGTTTGCGTTCTCATAGTGTCCTTGTTTCAGTACATTAGTAACAAAGCGATCAAGTTTTTCCGGAGTCTCTAAAGTAGCATACAGAGCCGCAGCCAGATCGATCATGAAAGTTTCCATATCTGAATTTGCAGGACCACCATCAATACGAATTCCGGTGCCGGCATAGTTGATCTGGGTCGTATGGCAGGCCGCACAAGTAAATCCCATGAACGCCTTGCCTTGGTATTCATCACGTACCATCCCGACAGGCAGGCCATCCGGGTTGCTGATGGTTGGTCGTTGCGGTAGATAACCGTAGCGATCAATGTTTTCATCGCTACGGAACAAAGCGGGTGAACCAGACTGTTCGAGCACCAGAAAAAAACTGTAAGGTAATAAATTGGAACCTTGCGTTGTATTGTAGAACCACAGGCTATCAGCCGCAGACCAGCCTTGATCAAGATAGATTGTTTGGGTAAATTGATCACCAAATTTATCGATACCTTTTATTGTGGCGCCACGATCAGGATCAGTGTCACGAAATTCATACAACCGCCAAGATATTCCTGTAATCAGCCAGATAATCGCTAATACGCTGAGAATCAGCATTAAAAGCTTTATCCGGTAAATGTGGTGATTTGAGAAGTTGGAATGCATGTGGATTTATGTCGTCGTTCAGCAATCATTCAGGATTGTTTTGGTAAGTTCGGAAAAACTTTAATTGGCCATTCTGATTTTGTTTTTGTTTCAAAACATTAATAAAAGACCATATTATCCTTAATATTAGTCGTGCTGAAACGTAATGTTCGTATATTATTAGCAGTTGGTTTTATGTGAAGAATATGTGAATGAAATCACATCGTTGTAATAATTGAAAGGGCTTTATGCAGATTTCTTCGTTTTGTTATCTATTGATTAGTCTTTGTTTTAGCTTCACATTCTCATCACCACTCGTGTTTGCCCAACAAACAGCCAAACTTACAATCGATGAGCTGCAACGTCTTGGATTGCAAGCAAATGGTCTTGTCTTTGCTGCGCGATCACAAGTAGATATGGCTCAAGCGGGTGTGGTGGCTGCGTCAGCGTTTCTCAATCCTGAAGTAACCGTAATGGCTGGGCCCGATAGCAATCGTTATTCTTTGGCGATTACTGGCCCCACTTCAATGCAGCGTCACGTGACCGTTAACCAGCCGATTGAAAACCCATTCATGCGGAGTGCGCGCATTAATGCATCTGAGGCAGTGGTTGATGCTACCCGTGCCAGCTATGATCAGGTACGAGCTGATTTGGCCGCGCAATTACGTGTGCGTGCTTATGAATTATTGCTCCGTCAGGAACAGGCGACCATGGAACAGGATATTTACGACCTGGCAGATGATGTTCGCCGCCGCATTGCAATCAATGTTGATAGAGGCGAGTTGGCTCGTTTTGAACTCATTCGAGCGGAAACTGAAGTGCAAAGTGCAGCTAATCGTAAGGAAGCAGCCCGATTGAATGCAGAACGAGCGAGAGTAGCTTTGATGCAACTGACCGCCGGGGCAATATCCGTTAATTTTGAGATAAATGCCTCGCTGAAAGATCCGGTTCAGTTGCCATCTCTTGAAGAACTGCGGCAGGAAGTACCTGCCGTTAATCCGGAGGTGCTCCGTTTACAGGCTGAACAGGAGCGTGCTAACCAACGGATCAGCCAGGAAAAAGCCGCGGTACTTCCTTCAGTCAATGTGTTATACACAAATTATCAAGATGCTCAATTTACTTCTAATACGGCTGGTATGAGTGTCAGAATTCCTCTTTTTTACCGTCGGCGTGGTGAAATTGATACCGCCATTTACGACTCCGCGCGGATACGCGACACACTCGAATATCGTCGTTATGAGATCGGACAACTATTTGAATCGGCATGGCAGATGTTGCAAATTGCACAACGCAGAGTGGACATGTTCGAGGGTGGATTAATCAAAGAGGCGGAAAATGCAGTTCAGGTTGCTCAATCTGCCTACCGGTTCGGTGAACGCGGCTTGATCGAGGTATTAGATACTCAACGCATACTCCGGGGAATTTTAGGCGACTCCTTGCAGGCGCGTTTTGATCTGCAATCGGCTGCTGCCGAAATCGACCGACTGCGTGCACATTATCCCAAGGAGTTACTTGTAGAATGAAAGTAAAAATATTTTTAATCGGTTTTGTTGTGGTTTCTGCGCTGTCGTTGGCGGGATGTAACAAAGGAGAACCAACCGCGCCTTCTCAAAAGGAAGCAAATCAACAAATCCCGGAAGAGGAACGAGATGTAGCCACGATTACGATTCGCCCAGAACTGGCAGGACGTATAAAAATAGGGCAACCCAGTATGGTTGATCTTGCCGACAAAATGCAAGTTCCCAGCCGGGTGGAAGTGGACGAAGAAAGGCTGGTTCGTATTGGGTCGTATGTAACAGGCCGCATTGTTGATATGTATGTAAAACTAGGCGATGTCGTTAAAACTGGGGATCGACTGGCACGTATTACCAGTCCGGAATTAACCCAGGCACAGCTTGCTTTTTTACGGGCTTCTTCACGAACAACATTAACTCGGAAAGCTGCCGATCGCGCCCGACATCTTCTGGCTGCCGATGTCATACCCTTGGCTGAAGTAGAGCGGCGTAATTCTGAGTTAGAGATCGCCAGAGCTGAGTTTGGTGCCGCAAAAGATCAATTGAGTTTGCTCGGGGTTGATGGAAATGCCATGAATGAGATAGCGAGCAAAGGCCATATTCTGCCCTTTTTCGATATCAAAGCTACCAGGGATGGAAGCATTATCAGCCGTGATGTTGTTATTGGTCAGGTTGTCCAACCTGCTGACATGTTATTCCAGGTAGCTGATCTGTCTTCTGTTTGGGTGGTAGGCGATGTGCCCGAACAAATTGCGAGGGATGTTCATCTTGGTCAGCATGTCGAGATTCACGTGCCGGCACTGGGTGATGTCACTTTTGATGGTGTCATTATCTTTGTTGCTGATACGGTAAATCCTTTGACTCGCACAATCATGGTACGTACAACCGTAGGAAATATTGAGCGCCAGCTAAAACCCGATATGCTGGCAGGTATGCACATCACTGAAACGCAACACCAAACTCTGGTAGTTCCTGAAACAGCCGTGGTAAGAGAATCCAATCATGACTATGTTTTTCTCGCTAAAGGCAATAACCGCTTTCGGCGCATTCCTGTTGAATTGGGAAATGAGGTTGCTGGATTCCGTCCCGTTCTCAGCGGCTTGGCGCTGGAAAAAAATATTGTCATAGAAGGTGCTTTTCACCTAGATAACGAGCGCAAGCTCGCTGAACTGGAGTAAATTAATGCTTGCTTCAATTGTACAAGCCATGCTCAGGCAACGCTTGATCGTGGTAGTGATCTCACTTATTCTCATTGGCGCTGGTTTGAGAGCGACACAACAACTGTCCGTTGATGCTTTTCCCGACGTAACCAACATTCAAGTACAGGTGGCTACCGAAGCTATTGGCCGCAGCCCCGAAGAAATAGAGCGCTTGGTGACGGTGCCGCTGGAAATCGCTATGACCGGCCTACCAGGGCTGGTAGAAATGCGTTCTCTGAATAAAAGTGGATTATCCATCATAACATTGGTGTTCACAGATAATACCGATGTGTATTTTGCACGCCAACTGGTGATGGAGCGCATGATCGGGGTTGCCAATCGCATGCCCCCTGGTGTTACTCCTGTGCTGGGGCCTGTATCGACAGGCCTCGGTGAAGTTTATCAATATACGCTGGATCACCCCGATGATGGCCAACGTGCTCTCACAAACGAAGAGCTCGTAGAGCGGCGTACTATACAAGATTGGGTGGTACGACCCATGTTGCGCTCGATTCCTGGTGTGGCAGAGATCAACTCTCAAGGCGGGTATGTTAAGCAATATCATGTATTGGTCAATCCAAACCGGTTGCGACATTATGACCTGACGCTGGCGCAGGTTGACTTAGCCATTGCAAACAACAATGCCAATGCCAGTGGGAATATCCTATCGCTCCATGCGGAACAATACCTAATCCGTGGCGTAGGTCTTATTCAGACACTGGATGACATCAAGAACATCGTACTCAAAGAATTAAATGGTGTGCCGGTATTTGTTCGCGATGTCGCCGAAGTGAAATTCGGCACAGAAGTCCGTCAGGTGCCAATATAAAAGGGGGATACACCGAGGCTGCTTCAGGTATTGTCATGATGATACGGGGCGGCAATGCCAAAGAAATCGTAGAGCGCGTAAAAGCAAAAGTAGCTGAGATTAACGAAGGTAATTTACTGCCGGGAGGCCTGCAAATTGTGCCCTTTTATGACAGGACTGACTTGGTGGATTCCGCATTGTGGACCGTTACCAAAGTTTTGATCGAAGGTATTCTACTGGTTGTCGTGATTTTGTTTGTATTTCTGGGGGATGTTCGTTCCAGCTTGATCGTAGTGGCTACGCTGGTGATCACACCACTTGTCACTTTCATGGTAATGAATCAATATGGCATATCCGCCAATCTGATGTCGTTGGGAGGGCTGGCAATTGCCATCGGCCTGATGGTGGATTCCACGGTGGTGGTGGTAGAAAATGTTTTTCATCGCTTGGGGCATGCGGGGAATACATTAGAGTCACGACTTGAAACGATCGTTGATGCAGTCAGCGAGGTAGGTACGCCGGTTATCTTCGGCATTTCCATCATCATTCTGGTTTTTCTGCCCCTGATGACCCTGGAAGGCATGGAAGGTAAAACATTCAGTCCTCTTGCCTACACGATAGCCATCGCACTGGCAATTTCACTGGTTGTTTCATTAACGCTGTCCCCCGTTCTATGTGCTTATATTCTGAAAGGCGGTGCTGATCACGATACCCGGATTATTGCCGCGCTGAAATCAGGGTATCGTCGCCTGCTCAATGCCGCGCTTGCCAGAGAAAAAACCACTATCATGGTAGCCATAGGGTTGTTGGGATTGTCATTTATTCTGTTCCCATTGCTGGGGAAAGCTTTTATCCCCACGATGAAGGAAGGTGCCCTGACACCTGTCATTATTCGAGTTCCATCCATATCGCTGGATGAATCCATCAAAATGGAAACGGAGGGATGAAGCTGATTGCTGCCATTCCCGGTGTTAAAAGTGTCGTCGCAAAAGTGGGCCGAGGGGAATCTCCCGCAGATCCTGCTGGGCCTAATGAATCTGATCCGATCGTGATGCTCGATCCTGAATCAGGCCGTACCCAGGAAGAAGTGGATAAGGATATTCGTAAAGCATTATCTGTGCTACCCGGCGTGCAGATTGTTCTGTCACAACCCATTGCGCAACGCGTTGATGAGATGGTCACGGGAGTCCGCTCACAGGTTGCCGTAAAGATTTTTGGCGACAATCTGGAGCAATTGCGTCTATTGTCAGAACAGGTGGCGCGTATCTTACCTCTGTGCGCGGAGCACGTGATATTCGTATTGAACGCTTATCGGGTCAGCAATCATTAGGATTGATATTGATCGCAATGCAATTGCACGTCACGGTCTCAATGTTTCCGATGTCAATGAGTTGATTGAGACAGCCCTTGGCGGCAAGGAAATTACCAATGTATTTGAAGGGGAGCGGCGCTTTTCTCTTGTTCTGCGCTTACCTGTAAATTACCGTAACAGTGTGGAATCTATCCGGGATCTTTTACTGCGTCCTGCGAATGGTGCAATGGATGGTGCCATTGTACCCGGCGGATCTTTGGTACCACTCCATGCGGTAGCGGATATTAATGTCGTTGACGGACCAGCACAAATTTCACGGGAATTTGCCAAACGCCGAGTGGTTGTTGGCGCTAATGTTCATGAGCGCGATCTGGGCGGTTTTGTCGCCGAAGTACAAGAGCGTGTTGCCAAAGAAATCAAGCTACCGACTGGCTATTACTTTGTCTGGGGAGGGCAATTCGAAAACATGGAACGCGCCATGGCAACGCTTTCAGTGATTGTGCCCATTACCATTGCTGCGATCTTCTTCCTTTTGTTTCTGTTATTCAATTCGCTTAAATTAGCTGGACTGATTATCCTGGTATTGCCATTTGCCTCAATAGGTGGTGTGATCAGTTTATTTGTTACTGGTGAGTATTTGTCGGTGCCTGCATCTGTTGGTTTTATCGCATTGTGGGGCATCGCGGTATTAAATGGCGTTGTACTGATATCTTATATTAGAACGTTACGTGATCAAGGCGTCAGTGTAGCCGAGTCTGTTATCCGCGGTTGCGAACAACGTTTCCGCCCCGTACTCATGACAGCAACTGTAGCTATGCTGGGTCTGGTGCCATTTCTCTTTGCAACAGGCCCAGGTTCTGAAGTACAACGACCATTGGCTATTGTAGTGATTGGCGGTCTGATTACTTCAACATTGTTGACGTTGGTCGTGCTGCCTACGTTGTATCGTTGGTTTGATGATCAGCCAGAAAAAATAATAACAGATCAACCTGAGCCACTTCTCCGAAGTAGGTGCTGCA
This sequence comes from Nitrosomonas sp., assembly GCA_016721865.1. Classification (GTDB taxonomy): domain Bacteria; phylum Pseudomonadota; class Gammaproteobacteria; order Burkholderiales; family Nitrosomonadaceae; genus Nitrosomonas. The sequence goes on from JADKHF010000013.1 coordinate 65,699, forward strand.
CAAAACCCTGCCAAGAATGACTGATTCTATTTTCCTAAGATAGATTAGAAACTACGCGTCAATTAAAGAAAACAGGACGGGGGATGCATGAAATAGAAGTCCTGCAGTCCTGTTTTATGAGTGCCTGCTTGCTCGCAATCATTATGTGCAAACTTGGCGCTTGGTGGAGAACGTAATTTTGTTATAACACACGAAATGCAATGATGGCCACAATTGTTGGTGGCAATGCCGCGATCAATAAACCCAGCGGATGGATCGACTGCTCATCGAACTTGCCTTTCAGAATCGCGAAACCGGCGGGATTGGGCGCATTAGCTATTACCGTTAAGCCACCGCCAGCGACTGCACCCGCAACCAACGCTATTTTAAATTCCTCACTCAGCCCTTCAACCAATGAACCCAGATAAGTGAGCGCTGCATTATCAGTAATCGCCGTTAACGCTGCTGCTCCAAAAAATACAGCCGTATCATCCATATCCAGCAGAAGTGGTTGGAGCCACCACTGTTGCTGCCCACCGAGCACTACCAATCCCGCTAAGAAGAATGCTACCAGTAAAGATTCGCGCAAGATCAGCGGATTTTGATATTGTTGATAAGCTGTTGTGAATCCTATGAAGAACAAAAATAAACCCATAAAAGCTGCGGGGTGGTGTGCAAAGATCACAACCAACATCAGAAAAATCAAATGAACTAATACTATAATGAAGGGAGTTTTTATCACAGTAGTATTATCCATCTGACGGACATGTGCCAATTCATTCCGGAACAACCACGTCACCGCACACGCATTCACAGCAACAGCCACCGCAGCTTTCCAGCCAAAGTTTGTCATCATGAACCAAATATCCCAATCCCATTTTGCAGCCACCATCAATACCGGCGGTGCTGCAAAGGGCGTGAGCGTGCCACCAATAAAAACATTAACAAATAGCACACCTACTGTTGCATATTTTAATTTGTTGGAAACCTCTTTGCTGAATAGTGTATCCCGCAACATGAGTGCCGCAAGCGTCATTGCAGCAGGTTCCGTTATAAATGAACCCAATAAAGGAACGAAAGCCAATAATAAAAAGTACATGGCCATACCTTGATTTACTGGCAAAAGAAATGCAGCACGCTGCACAGTAGATGCGGCGAAATCTAAAATGGGCCGTGTTCCGGCAATGACCATAATTACAAACACAAACATGGGTTCGGTAAAATCGCGAGAGTCGAGATAGCTTATCGCTTCAACATGACCGCTCAGGGCAGATATGAAAAGTATCAGAACCAGAGCCCAAAAACCGAATACCACCTCGACTTCACCGAGCAAATGCCAAATCCCTGCATGGCGTGGATGGATATGCGCCAGATGTTCGAAATATTTGGTTGAGAATGTGTGGATAACAGCCAGTGCAAATAACACTGCAGCGATTAGTTGAACGGACGTTGGATTAATCATGTTGTGAAATTATATGAAATGAGTATTGAGATATCTTGTAATGATAGCATTACTCGTAAAGCATGCCCAAGATCCGCGATTCAAGGAACATAATGTAAAGTAATGCCTGGTAACACAATTGATCCAGTAGAATTAATCTCATAGAAACACTCACCTGCGGGGTGACAAGAGGAGACTGGGTGAGGGAAGTTTTGGCATAAAGCGTGCTTCCATTCAAGGTCGAAGAGACGGATGAATTATTAACAGCCAACGCTGGATTGACGTTGTTTGGAGAATTTGTTTATGGCTTGGGGTTGAAGCGGTGGTTGCGGCAGGAGATGCCCAAGCCCGGAAGTGGACACAGCTATTATGCGGCGGCCTACGTAACCCCACTGATACTCACACTTAATGGTGGCGGCTGGTCCGCTGAAGGACATGCGCACCCTTGAGAGCGATTCTGCGCTATCCAGCTTGCTGAAACTGGGCGTGCTGCCAAGCACGGATGCCGTGGGTGACTGGTTGCGCCGTGCCGGAGGTGGAGAAAGATTGACTGATCTTTCTCGCATCAACCAACGAATTGTCGCCACGCAGATTCGGCAAACCGGCATTATCGGCCATACGCTGGATGATGATGCTTCACAAATCGTGGCAGAGAAGAAAGCAGCCTGTTTTACCTACAAGGGAGAAAGGGCTACATGCCGATGATTGGTCACCTGGCCGAGGCAGGTGTGGTGATTCATGAGGAATTTCGTGAGGGCAACATTGCGCCGGCCAGCAGAAATATTGAATTTATCCAGGCGTGCGAAACTCGCCTGCCCAAGGGAAATCATATCGCCCATGTTCGTCTCGATTCAGCCGGTTACCAGGCAGATATTTTCAACTACTGTGAAGAAACTGGAAAAACCTTTGCCATTGACGGCCGACTCGACGCATCCACCCTCAAGGCTATTGAAGCTATCCCTGAATCAGACTGGAAGAGCATTATGCGGATTGCTCCATAGCCGAGACCATGCACAGCATGAATGGGACATCAAAAGCGCCAGGCTGGACTGTTCGATGACAAGCCCCGGTATCGCGTTGTTGCAAGCAAACTGAACCGAATCGGCCGAGACTACCTTGATTAGTTGGGTATCGAAACCGCAGCTAAGTCTCCGAAAATGGTATCTAAGAGCTGAAGATCGGCTTTGGTATGGACGTATGCCATGCGGACAATTTAAGGCGAATGCAGCTTTTTTTCGTATCGGCGTGATTGCCCATAAATTTGTTTGTCCTGTTCAAACATTTTGTCCTGGGTGGCGATTGGCAGCGCTATCGCGTGGTAACAGTACGTTGGCGACTGTTTCATCTGCCAGGCCAGGCAAGATTGTGCGGCACGCTCGCAAGCTGGTTCTCCAGATCGCCGCTGAGTTCGTCGAGCTATTCCAGGACATCCGCTGCAAAAGCTACCAATTAGCGCAATCCCTACGCTCCGTAGCTGACCCGAGCCTTTACTTTCCTGGTTTAGTTTCCCGGCAAGGACAAACTCGCCATTGAAAAGTTAAAACGTGTTAAATAATAGTGAAAATAGCATTGTTTTGCTCCATAATCCCCATCAAACTCACTACCTCCTCGCTATTTTCCCTCCCACGAACCTGCTTCGGTGCTCCAAAGAAAGAAGATAAAAATCCAATCGCGGAATTTGGGATCTAAAACAAGATTGACTTATGAATCTAATGTATTCATAATCACTGGTTTCGTTCGGAGGGTTCCCGAGCGGTCAAAGGGATCAGACTGTAAATCGACGGCTCTGCCTTCGAAGGTTCGAATCCCCCCCTCCACCAGATTAGGAAATGCTGAACGTAATAAATAACAAGAAACCAGAGTGATGGGGTTAGCTGTTTAAGGTTGATTGGTGAGTGGTGCGTTTTAATAGGTAATAGCGGTATATCACAGCGCGGGTGTAGCTCAATGGTAGAGCAGAAGCCTTCCAAGATTACGATAAGAGTTCGATTCTCTTCACCCGCTCCAGATTTTTGGAGTTGTAATTGGGTCTGAAAGTTTTAATAGATGTTTGTTTATGCTTGCCCATGTAGCTCAGTGGTAGAGCACTCCCTTGGTAAGGGAGAGGTCGCCAGTTCAATTCTGGCCATGGGCTCCATAGGTTAAAAATGGATAAGTATGGTTAAAGCACGCAAAGGGGAAACGAGTCATGGCAAAAAGTAAATTTGAGCGATCGAAGCCACATGTAAATGTTGGTACGATAGGACATGTCGATCATGGCAAGACGACGCTAACGGCGGCGATTACGACGATATTGACGAAGAAATTTGGCGGAGAAGCGAAGAGTTACGCGCAGATTGACTCGGCGCCAGAGGAGCGTGCGCGAGGAATTACTATCAATACGGCACATGTGGAGTATGAAACAGCCAAACGTCATTATGCCCATGTAGACTGTCCTGGACATGCGGATTATGTGAAGAACATGATTACCGGCGCAGCGCAAATGGACGGAGCGATTCTGGTAGTATCAGCAGCCGATGGCCCTATGCCACAGACGCGTGAGCATATACTGTTAGCGCGCCAGGTTGGTGTCCCTTACATCATTGTCTACATGAATAAAGCTGACATGGTAGATGATGCGGAATTAATTGAGCTGGTGGAAATGGAAATACGGGAATTGTTATCGAAGTATGACTTTCCTGGGGATGACACGCCAATCATAGTTGGGTCAGCGCTAAAAGCACTGGAAGGCGATCAGAGTGATATTGGAGAAGCGTCCATCCTGAAACTGGCAGATGCGTTAGACAGCTATATTCCACAACCGGAACGTGCAATTGATGGTGCCTTTCTTATGCCGGTTGAAGACGTTTTTTCGATCTCAGGTCGGGGGACGGTTGTGACTGGTCGTGTGGAGAGAGGAATCGTGAAGGTGGGAGAGGAAATCGAGATAGTTGGTCTAAAACCCACGAAAACAGTATGTACAGGTGTAGAAATGTTCCGTAAACTGCTGGACCAAAGGTCAGGCAGGCGATAATGTTGGAATACTGTTGCGTGGTACGAAACGTGAAGAAGTAGAGCGGGGTCAGGTATTGGCAAAGCCAGGTAGTATATCGCCACATACCAAATTCACGGCTGAGATATATGTGTTGAGTAAAGAAGAAGGTGGAAGACATACCCCATTTTTTCCCGGATATCGCCCACAATTTTACTTCAGGACAACAGACGTTACAGGGGCAATTGAATTGCCGGCTGGAACGGAGATGGTTATGCCTGGGGACAATGTGTCAGTGACAGTGAATTTAATAGCACCCATAGCGATGGAAGATGGATTGCGTTTTGCGATACGCGAAGGCGGAAGAACTGTTGGTGCCGGAGTTGTTGCTAAAATTATTGAGTGATCTTAATAGGGAATGAATAGAAAATAATAATTGTTTCACTGTGGTTTTACCGCTAAATAAGTTCAGGATAAAAGGCCAGTAGCTCAATTGGCAGAGCGTCGGTCTCCAAAACCGAAGGTTGGGGGTTCGATGCCCTCCTGGCCTGCCATAATAAACTGGAATAAAATTGCACCTTTTGATTTTAATATAAAAAAGCAATAAGTAGGATGTACTGAATATTATGGTATGGCATGAAATTACGATTTAACAGATCGATGAATTTAAGTGTGTCAGAACAGTTATATAGAAACTGAAAATGTTAGAAGTTCATTAGTCGAATGAGATGCCATAATTAAAGGTATAAAAGGATTCATTAAACGTGGATAAATTAAAGGTTGGACTCGTATTTGTATTTATTGTGGTGGGTGTTTCGGGATTCATTTACTTAAATGAAAGCGCTATGGTTTTACGCGTCTTGTCTTTACTGACTGGATTTCTATTGGCAGCCATTACAGCAAGATTTACAGTCCAAGGTCAAGAATTCTATTTGTTCTGCAAAGAATCCTCAGAAGAAACCAAAAAAGTGGTATGGCCGAGTCGTAAGGAAACATTCCAAACATCAGGAGTAGTATTTGCATTTGTTATTGCCATGGCTTTATTCTTGTGGTTTATTGATTCTGCCTTGATGTCTCTCGTAAAACTTATGATGAATCAAGATGCTTGATAAAATTTCTCAGAGGAAAGAATGAGTAAGAAATGGTATGTAGTTCATGCTTATTCGGGGTATGAGAAAAGTGTGCAGCGGGCATTAAAGGATCGTATTGAGCGAGCGAGTATGCAGGATAAATTTGGACAAATTCTGGTGCCGGTTGAGGAAGTAATAGAAATGAAAAGTGGCCAAAAGAATATCAGTGAACGAAAATTTTTTCCTGGTTATGTCTTGGTGGAAATGGAGATGTCGGATGATTCTTGGCATTTGGTCAAGAATACCGAAAAGGTTACAGGCTTTGTCGGCGGTTCAGCTATGAAGCCTACACCGATAAGTCAGAAGGAAGTAGATAATATACTTCATCAAATCCAGGAAGGCGTAGAGAAACCAAAACCAAAAATCTTGTTTGAAGCGGGAGAAGCTGTTCGTGTCAAAGACGGGCCATTCACTGACTTTCATGGCAATGTTGAAGATGTTAACTATGATAAGAGCAAGATCAGAGTTTCAGTTTCTATATTTGGACGACCAACGCCAGTAGAGTTGGATTTCAATCAAGTAGAAAAAACCTGATTGGATATATTTTTACTGATAATGAAAAAGTGATTTAAAGCTAAGTAGGTGTTTTTTTAAATTGTATAGAATAGGGAAGAGTAGATAATTACTCGTTTGTACCCAACAGGAGAAAGCAGTGGCAAAGAAAATAATTGGATATATCAAGTTACAGGTACCGGCTGGTAAAGCTAATCCGAGTCCACCCATTGGTCCTGCACTAGGTCAGCGTCAGTTAAATATCATGGAATTTTGTAAAGCGTTTAACGCGGCTACGCAGAAAATTGAACCGGGATTGCCAGTGCCAGTAGTAATTACTGCATATGCTGATAAAAGCTTTACGTTTGTAATGAAAACCACACCGGCATCTGTATTAATCAAAAAGGCTGCTGGAGTTGGCAAAGGGAGTCCAAGACCACATTTGGACAAGGTAGGAAAGCTAAGTCGTAGTCAGGTAGAAGAAATCGCTAAAACAAAGATGCCAGATTTAACTGCAGCAAATTTGGATGCTGCTGTACGTACTATTGCAGGTAGTGCAAGAAGTATGGGTATAGAAGTTGAGGGTATATAAAATGGCACGTTCATCAAAACGCTATAAAGCTATAGCAGGAAAAGTTGACCGAAATAAAGCATATCAGATTGATGAAGCACTGGGGCTTGTAACAGAAGCCGCAACAGCAAAGTTTAATGAATCTATTGATGTGGCGGTTAATTTAGGTATTGATGCAAAGAAATCAGATCAAGCCGTACGCGGATCAGTGGTTTTGCCGGCAGGAACTGGGAAAACAGTACGTGTCGCAGTATTTGCACAAGGAGATAAAGCTAAAGAAGCTCAAGAAGCAGGTGCAGACATTGTGGGTTTTGAAGATTTGGCAGCTGATATTAAAGCAGGCAATATCAACTTTGATGTTGCAATTGCAAGTCCGGATGCTATGCATAGTTGGTCAATTAGGGCAGATTCTGGGGCCGCGCAGTTTAATGCCAAACCCGAAAGTTGGCACGGTAACAGTGGACATTGCGGGTGCTGTTAAGAATGCAAAAGCTGGACAGGTACAATTTAGGGCCGATAAAACGGGCATTATACATTGCACGATTGGGCGAGCATCATTTACAGCGGATTTGTTAAAACAAAATTTGATGGCGTTGATTGATGCGCTTAATAAATCTAAGCCACCCTCGTCAAAAGGTGTTTATCTGAGAAAAGTATCTATTTCAAGCACAATGGGCATTGGTGTTCGGGTAGATCAAGCGAGTATAACTCAGCAATAAAGAACTTTGGGCCACTGGATAACAAAATATATCTGAGTGGATTATCAAAGACCGCTGGGGTTAGCAGAAAGTAACAAGTAACAAGTAATAGTTTACTGGATGATACTTAAAAACTCGACTGAAAAAAGTACCATTGATTTTTATCAGATAATTTTTTTGGTTGAGTACCCAGCGTAGATGGTGAATCCAAAACAGGAGTTTTTTTCCTGGTTTAAGGTCGCCAGTGTGTGGTATTTGGAAGAAAAGTAACTTATTAGTTGATTTTTTTTAAAATACTATTTTTACTGATGGAGAATAAACCTTGAGTCTTAATCTTGAAGAAAAAAAAGCTATTGTAGCCGAAGTGAGTGCTCAAATAGCTAGTGCTCAAGCTATTATCATTGCAGAGTATCGCGGGATAGAAGTCGGTCAAATGACGCAACTAAGAGCAAAAACACGTGAATGTGGAATTTATTTTCGTGTCATTAAAAATTCATTGGTGCGCCGTGCCGTTGCAGATACGGCTTATGCAGGGCTTGCTAAACATATGGTTGGTCCGCTTGCCTATGGCATAGGCGCAGATCCTGTAGCAGCAGCGAAAGTACTACATGAATTTTCCAAAGGCAATGAAAAATTCGTAATAAAGGTAGGCGCAATAGGTGAGCATGTAATGTCGCGTGACGAGATTACTGCGCTTGCCGCATTGCCAAGTCGAGAAGAATTGCTATCGAGACTTCTGGGAACAATGCAGGCGCCAATCGCCAAATTTGTTCAAACACTTAATGAAGTGCCAGCTCGATTTGTACGTGGTTTAGCCATGGTACGTGATAGCAAATAATTCTTAAGGCTTCTATTTATTACGATAGCAATAGCTAAATTCAAAAAAATTAACCAGGAGAAAATAATGGCTGTAACAAAAGATGAAATATTAGATGCAATTGCAAATATGACAGTACTTGAATTATCGCAATTGATTAAGGAAATGGAAGAGAAGTTTGGTGTATCTGCGGTAGCCACGGCAGCTGCTGCAGTTGCTGCGCCAGGTGGCGGCAGCAGTGCCCCTGCTGCTGCAGAACAAACTGAGTTTACTGTGATTCTTACATCAGCCGGTGATAGTAAAGTGAATGTAATTAAAGTAGTAAGAGCGGTAACCGGACTAGGTTTGAAGGAAGCTAAAGACTTGGTTGATGGTGCGCCTAAACCTGTTAAGGAAGGAGTATCCAAAGAAGATGCTACTGCAATCCAGAAACAATTGTTAGAAGCTGGTGCTACTTGCGAAATTAAGTAATAGAAGTTATTAAATTTTAGGGCTGGTGTCCATTTAAGGCTACCAGCCTTTGGTATTTTGACCATTTAATGTTGTCAATGTGGGTTCTGGACATTTGAAAGTTATGTGGTCTCAACTCTTCAATCCTCTGTCTTCTTCTTCCGGAGAAAATTCATGAGCTATTCGTTCACAGAGAAAAAACGCATTCGTAAAAGTTTTGCCAAGCGTGCGAGCGTATTGCCAATTCCATTTCTTCTCGCTACCCAGCTCGAATCGTATGCGGCTTTCTTGCAGGAAAAAGTTGCACCTAATAAGCGTCATAATCAAGGGCTGCATGCTGCTTTTAACTCAATATTTCCAATTGAGAGTCATACCAAAAATGCACGCCTAGATTTTATCAGCTATGAACTTGGATCACCTGTATTCGATGTTAAGGAATGTCAGCAGCGTGGACTTACCTATGCTTCGCCTTTGCGCGCTAGGGTTAGACTCACAATTATGGATAAAGAAATATCCAAGCCAACTGTGAAGGAAGTCAAAGAGCAAGAAGTCTATATGGGTGAAATTCCTCTAATGACTGACACAGGATCTTTTGTAATTAATGGCACTGAACGTGTGATTGTTTCACAATTACATCGCTCGCCTGGTGTATTTTTTGAACACGATCGTGGTAAAACTCACTCATCCGGTAAGTTGTTATTTTCTGCGCGCATTATTCCTTATCGTGGTTCTTGGCTTGATTTTGAATTTGATCCCAAGGATTGTTTATATTTCAGGATAGATCGCCGCCGAAAAATGCCTGTTACCACTCTTTTAAAAGCAATTGGTTGCTCTTCAGAGCAAATATTGAAAGATTTCTTTATATTTGATAGTTTTCATTTTTCAGATAAAGGTATTCAGTTTGAACTTGTGCCTGAACGAATGCGTGGTGAAGTAGCTGTTTTGATATTCTGGCCAAGGAAAAAGGTGATTGTTCAGAAAGATAAGAGGATTACAGCTAAACATATCCGCGAAATGCAGGAAGCCAAGATTGATCAACTGGAAGTACCTGAAGATTATTTACTCGGAAGAATACTCGCGCAGAACATTATTGATAAGGAAACGGGAGAAGTTGTTGCGCTAGCCAATGATGAAATTACGGAAGAAACACTGGATAAGCTTCGTAAAGCCGGCATAAAGAAAATTAATACACTTTATGTGAATGATCTTAATCATGGTGCTTTTATTTCTCAAACGCTAAAAATTGATGAAACAACCGATGAAATGAATGCACAGGTTGCTATTTATCGCATGATGCGTCCAGGTGAGCCTCCAACTGAAGAATCAGTTAAGGCTTTGTTTGCTGGTTTGTTCTATTCGCCGGAACGCTATGACCTATCGGTTGTAGGTAGAATGAAATTTAATCGCAGAGTGGGTAGAGCTGAGTTGACAGGATCTCAAACGCTATCGAATGATGACATTATTGCGGTTATCAAAATTCTGGTAGAACTGCGTAATGGACGTGGAGAGATAGATGATATTGATCATCTCGGTAATCGTCGGGTACGATCAGTAGGTGAATTGGCTGAGAATCAGTTCAGATCTGGATTGGTGCGTGTCGAACGTGCTGTGAAAGAACGATTAAGCCAAGCTGAATCGGATAATCTAATGCCACACGATCTGATTAATGCAAAGCCAGTTTCTGCAGCGGCACGTGAATTCTTTGGGTCGAGTCAACTATCTCAGTTTATGGATCAGACCAATCCACTATCTGAAATTACGCATAAACGACGTATTTCAGCTCTGGGGCCCGGTGGATTGACGCGTGAAAGAGCTGGTTTTGAAGTGCGTGATGTGCATCCAACACATTATGGTCGTGTATGTCCTATTGAAACACCGGAAGGACCAAATATTGGGCTTATTAATTCGTTGGCACTGTACGCGCGAACCAATGAGTACGGATTCATTGAAACGCCTTATAGTAAAGTGAAAGATTGTCAGGTGACTGAAGAAATAGATTATTTGTCAGCAATCGAGGAAGGCAATTATATGATTGCGCAGGCTAATGCTGAGCTTGATGACGACAATCGGTTTATTAGTGAAATTGTTTCCTGTCGTAATAAGAACGAATTCGCTTTATCGTCGCCAGATCGAATCGAATATGTCGACGTGGCACCCGCTCAAATTGTTTCAGTGGCAGCTTCACTTATACCATTTTTAGAGCATGATGATGCTAACCGTGCTTTAATGGGTTCAAATATGCAACGTCAGGCAGTTCCATGCTTGCGGGCTGAGAAACCATTTGTTGGAACAGGTATTGAACGGGTAGTAGCGGTGCATTCAGGAACTACTGTGCGGGCGAAACGTGGCGGGATTGTGGATTATGTGGATGCCAGTCGTATTGTGGTGCGAGTGCATGATGCTGAGACTCGAATGGGTGAGGTGGGTGTTGATATTTATAATCTTATAAAATATACACGTTCTAATCAGAATACCAATATTAATCAACGACCTTTGGTTAAAATCGGAGATGGAATTGAGAAAGATGATGTCATAGCTGACGGCGCCTCTACTGACATGGGGGAGCTTGCGCTCGGGCAGAATATGCTGGTGGCATTTATGCCATGGAATGGATATAACTTTGAGGATTCGATTCTGATATCTGAGCGAGTTGTGGCAGAGGATCGTTTTACATCGATACATATTGAAGAATTATCTGTTGTAAGCCGAGATACCAAACTTGGGACAGAAGAGATAACTGCTGATATTCCAAATTTATCAGAGCATCAGTTAGGGCGTCTTGATGAGTCAGGTATTGTTTATATCGGTGCAGAAGTTGAAGCGGGTGATGTATTAGTTGGAAAAGTTACTCCAAAAGGTGAAACACAGCTGACGCCGGAAGAAAAATTATTACGGGCAATTTTTGGTGAAAAAGCATCCGATGTTAAAGATACTTCGCTGCGAGTGCCATCAGGAATATCAGGAACAGTCATTGACGTGCAAGTGTTCACTCGGGAAGGCATTGAGCGTGATAAACGTGCTCAAAGGATTATTGATGATGAGCTTGATCGCTACAAGAAAGATTTGGCTGATCAAATGCGTATTGTTGAAGAAGATGCATTTGAACGTCTTGAACGCTTACTGACAGGTAAGGTCGCTACAGGAGGCCCTAATAAGCTAACCAAAGGAAGAGAAATAACAACTGAATACCTAAAGAGCTTTGATCCACATTACTGGTTTGATATTCGTCTGGCCGATGAAGATGCAAGTATACAGCTAGAGCAAGTTCGCGAAAGTATGGCGCAGAAACGTAAGGCATTTGACGCCGCATTTGAAGAGAAAAAGAAAAAACTCACGCAGGGTGATGAATTAGCACCCGGTGTGCAGAAAATGGTAAAAATATATATCGCGGTTAAACGACGTTTGCAACCAGGCGATAAAATGGCGGGACGTCATGGTAATAAGGGTGTGATCTCAAAGATTGTACCTTTGGAAGATATGCCTTATATGGCTGATGGAACACCTGTCGATGTGGTGCTAAATCCATTAGGAGTCCCTTCAAGGATGAATGTAGGGCAGATTCTTGAAGTACATTTAGGGTGGGCCGCTAAAGGGCTCGGCAGGAAAATCGATGAAATGCTGAAAGTACAGCAGAATGCAAATGAAATCAGAGAATTTCTTGACAAGATTTATAATGGAAGCGGTAAAAAGGAAGATATAGCTTCGTTATCAGATAGTGAAATAATTTTGCTAGCTGGAAATTTAACTGAAGGTGTTCCTTTTGCAACGCCCGTATTTGATGGAGCAACTGAGGGTGAGATAAAAGAAATGTTGAAGTTGGCCGGATTGCCAAAATCAGGCCAAATTACATTATATGATGGTCGAACCGGAGAAGCTTTTGATCGGCAAGTGACAGTAGGTTATATGCATGTTCTAAAACTACATCATCTGGTGGATGATAAGATGCATGCCCGATCAACAGGCCCCTACAGTTTAGTAACTCAACAACCATTAGGCGGTAAAGCGCAATTTGGTGGACAGCGCTTTGGAGAGATGGAGGTTTGGGCACTGGAGGCATATGGCGCAGCTTATACCTTGCAGGAAATGTTAACCGTTAAATCGGATGATGTCACGGGACGTACCAAAGTGTATGAAAGTATTGTTAAGGGTGATCATAAGATCGATGCTGGAATGCCGGAATCATTTAATGTATTGGTAAAAGAAATACGTTCACTGGGAATGGATATTGATTTAGAGCAGCATAGATTAGTTAGAATAGTAAGGGTGATCAAACTGGATTCTATTCTGTTATCGCAATTCCAAATTACATTAGAATTTTTTATTGCCCCCTGATTCACAGGAGTGACAAATGAAAGCACTGCTAGATTTATTTAAACAAGTTACTCATAAAGAAGAGTTTGATGCAATTAAAATTGGCCTTGCATCCCCAGAGAAAATTCGCTCATGGTCATATGGCGAAGTAAAAAAACCTGAAACGATAAATTATCGTACATTTAAACCCGAAAGAGACGGTTTATTTTGTGCCAAAATCTTCGGTCCGGTGAAGGATTATGAGTGCTTGTGCGGAAAATATAAGCGCCTGAAACACCGTGGCGTTATCTGTGAAAAATGTGGCGTTGAGGTGACTTTATCCAAAGTACGACGTGAAAGGATGGGACATATTGAACTGGCTTCACCAGTTTCGCATATCTGGTTCTTGAAATCGCTACCATCTCGCTTAGGCATGGTGTTGGATATGACTTTGCGTGATATCGAACGTGTACTGTATTTTGAAGCTTACGTAGTTACTGATCCCGGGTTGACGCCATTGACGCGCTGTCAGCTGCTAACGGAGGATGATTATTTAATCAAAACAGAAGAATATGGTGACGATTTTAGCGCCAGCATGGGTGCAGAAGGTATTCGGGATCTATTGGGTAATCTGGATATTGGTACCGAGATAGAGAATATGCGCCGTGAAATGGAAAGCACAGGTTCGGAAACAAAAATCAAGAAAATCTCAAAACGCCTCAAATTACTTGAGGCATTTAACAAATCAGGAATTAAACCTCAATGGATGGTACTGACTGTAGTGCCAGTATTACCGCCAGATCTTCGTCCTTTGGTACCTCTAGATGGCGGACGCTTTGCGACTTCTGATTTGAATGATTTGTATCGACGTGTTATCAATCGTAATAATCGATTGAAGCGGTTGCTTGAATTGAAAGCACCAGAAATTATTGTTCGTAATGAAAAACGCATGTTGCAAGAGGCCGTTGATTCGTTATTGGATAATGGTCGCCGTGGTAAAGCCATGACGGGTGCTAATAAGCGCGCTCTTAAATCCTTGGCTGATATGATCAAAGGCAAAGGAGGACGTTTCCGTCAAAACTTACTGGGTAAACGCGTCGATTACTCTGGGCGCTCGGTGATTGTTGTAGGTCCGCAACTTAAACTACACCAATGTGGATTACCGAAGAAAATGGCACTTGAGCTGTTTAAACCATTTATCTTTAATAAGCTGGAAATAATGGGTATCGCAAGCACTATAAAGGCTGCTAAGCGCGAGGTTGAAAATGAAAGTGCAGTGGTGTGGGATATACTTGAAGACGTTATCCGTGAACATCCGGTTATGCTGAATCGAGCGCCGACTTTGCATCGGTTGGGTATACAGGCTTTTGAACCAGTGCTGGTAGAAGGTAAGGCAATTCAATTACATCCACTGGTGTGTGCAGCATTTAATGCTGACTTTGACGGTGACCAGATGGCCGTTCACGTACCATTGTCATTAGAAGCGCAAATGGAGTGCCGCACGTTAATGATGTCAACCAATAATGTACTGTCTCCAGCCAACGGGGAGCCCATTATTGTGCCATCGCAAGATATCGTGCTTGGGCTTTATTATACGACACGTGAGAAAGTGGGTGCACGTGGTGAGGGCATGCTATTTCAGAATGTCAGTGAAGTATCGCGCGCGTACGAAAGCCGGAATGTGGAGCTAAATGCCAAAATTACGGTTAGGATTAAGGAATACGATACAACCGCTGATGGTGAAAGCTATGAAAAAATTACTCGCTTTGAGACAACTGTAGGCAGAGCATTGCTATTTGAGATTTTCCCATCTGGCCTACCTTTCTCCCTGCTTAACAAGACACTAAAAAAGAAAGAGATTTCGAAGCTTATTAATGCAAGCTTTAGACGTTGCGGATTGCGTGAAACTGTCATATTTGCAGATAAACTGATGTATGCAGGTTTCACTTATGCGACGAGAGCAGGTATTTCGATTTGTGCGGATGATATGCTTACACCGACACAAAAGGGAGATATTATTGCTGCGGCAGAGAAAGAAGTTAAGGAAATTGAAGGGCAATATACTTCAGGCTTGGTAACACAAGGTGAGCGCTACAACAAGGTTGTGGATATCTGGGGACGTGCAGGTGATCAGGTTGCAAAAGCAATGATGAATCAACTTGGTGTAGAACAGGTGCGTGATCAGGCTACCGGTACAATCCAGTTAGGTGAAGACGGTAAGGCATTGACGCAAGAATCATTTAATTCAATATATATGATGGCGGATTCTGGAGCGCGAGGTTCGGCAGCCCAGATACGTCAGCTATCGGGAATGCGGGGGCTAATGGCAAAACCTGATGGTTCTATTATTGAAACACCAATTACCGCTAACTTCCGTGAAGGGCTGAATGTTTTGCAATATTTTATTTCAACACATGGTGCACGCAAGGGATTGGCAGACACTGCTTTAAAAACCGCAAACTCGGGATATTTAACCCGTCGTTTAGTAGATGTGACTCAAGATCTTGTCGTCACAGAAGACGATTGTAATACAGGCAACGGTGTTATTGTGAAAGCACTAGTAGAAGGTGGTGAGATCATTGAAGCATTGCGTGAACGGATTCTTGGTAGAGTCGTAGCTAACGATGTGATCAATCCGGAAAACCAGAAAGTTATTTTTGCGTCGGGCGTATTGTTGGATGAAGATGCTGTCGATTTAATTGAATCATTGGGTATTGATGAAGTAAAAGTTCGTACACCGTTGACCTGTGAAACGCGCTTTGGCTTATGTGCCAAATGCTATGGCCGAGATTTGGGGCGTGGAACTCCGGTTAATGTGGGCGAAGCGGTGGGTGTAATTGCTGCACAATCGATTGGTGAGCCAGGCACGCAATTGACGATGCGTACATTCCATATTGGTGGAGCAGCATCAAGAACGGCAGTGGTAAGTCAAGTAGAAAGTAAATCAAGCGGAACAGTGCATTATTCCTCTACAATGCGTTATGTGACTAATGCACAGAATGAATTGATTGCCATTTCGCGAAGTGGTGAAATCTTAATACAGGATGAAAATGGTCGTGAGCGAAAGGCATAAAGCATCTTATGGTGCAACATTGTTAGTACGGGATGGAGAGGCTGTGAAAGCAGGTCAAATATTGACTACATGGGATCCACATACTCGACCAATCATCACTGAATATGCCGGCAAAGTACGCTTTGAAAATGTTGAAGAAGGAGTGACCGTAGCCAAGCAGATTGATGAGGTAACTGGGTTGTCTACGTTGGTAGTAATTGATCCAAAGCGCCGCGGTGTCGCGCAATCTAAAGGCTTGCGTCCGTTAGTTAAGTTTCTGGGTGATGATGGAAATGAGATCAAGGTAGTTGGCAGTAATCAACCTGTGAGTATCACATTCCAGATCGGCTGTATTATAACGGTGCGTGATGGACAACAAGTCAGTGTCGGCGAGGTTTTAGCAAGGATTCCGCAAGAAACATCGAAAACTAGAGATATTACGGGTGGTTTGCCGCGTGTGGCTGAATTATTTGAGGCGAGATCACCAAAAGATGCAGGTATGTTGGCTGAAGTAACTGGCATAGTGTCGTTTGGAAAGGATACAAAAGGAAAGCAGCGACTTGTCATTACGGATCTTGAAGGAATTGTACATGAGTATCTGATAACCAAGGATAAACATGTAATGGCCCACGATGGGCAGGTTGTTAATAAAGGTGAAAACATAGTGATGGTCCTGCTGATCCACGTGATATATTAAGACTACAGGGAGTTGAGGCTCTGGCGCGTTATATTACTGACGAAGTTCAAGATGTATATCGTTTACAAGGTGTTAGGATAAATGATAAACATATTGAAGTGATTGTTCGCCAAATGTTGAGGCGGGTTCAAATTAGCAATTCTGGAGATTCAACGTTTATACAAGGTGAACAGGTTGAACGAGCTGACTTGTTAATTGAAAATGAGAGATTGATTTCCGAGAAGAAGATGCCTGCTACTTATGAATTCATGCTTCTGGGTATTACAAAAGCATCGTTATCAACAGATTCATTTATTTCTGCTGCATCATTCCAAGAGACTACACGTGTTTTGACAGAAGCTGCCATCATGGGTAAAAAGGATGACTTGCGCGGACTGAAAGAAAACGGTATTGTAGGAAGATTGGTTCCAGCAGGTACGGGCTTATCTTTTCATAGCAAGCGCAAGAATCAAGGAAAAACACTTGAATTTAGCCTAGAGTCGAATGTTGTAATCGATAGTGCAGTTTAGGACTTAAAGAAGTGCTCGTATCAATTTCAAGCGAAAGCTCTTGAGAGTGCAGTTATGGGTAAGTAGTTTGGAGGTGTAGAGTTTATTTGTGTTTCAGAATTAAGGCGATGAGTCTGGGTAAGTGTAATATGTAGGTTTAGTAAGTGAAGTATAGGTAGAGAATAAGAAGAAGAGGTCAGGAAGAGAGATCGGGTAAAAAATTTGGAAAAACGAAGGAGAGAGAGATGGTGTCCAAGCTATGGCTGAGGATAGTTACGGTAATGTTGGGAGGGCTACTGATAGGGGTGGCGCAAGCGAACATACCGACAGTTCCGAACGAGTTATATGAAGCACTGAAACTGGACCATGAGAAGACGAGTCCTAGGAATTATACGAAGCGGTGGTGAAGCGTTACAAGGATCCGGCGCAAGGAGCGGGTCCTGGAACGATGGCGCAATACTGGGAGCCGATACCGTATGGTATTTATTTGGATCCTGGCGACATTTTACAAAGCGCCATCCTCGAATAAAGAAGTTGCGAGCCGTAAGGAATGCGTAGAATGTCACACGGATGAATCACCGGTATGGGTACAAGCATGGAAGCGTAGCAGCCATGCGAACCTGGACAAGATTCGTAACCTGAAGCCAACTGACCCTACCTTTTATAAGAAAGGGAAACTTGAAGATGTAGAGAAGAACCTGCGTTCGCATGGCAAATTGGCGGAAGGTGAGCAACTGAAAGAAGTAGGCTGTATTGACTGCCACGTAGAGATTGGTGCGAAGAAGAAAGCGGATCACGCGAAAGAACTGAGGATGCCGACGGCAGACGTATGCGGAACTTGTCACCTGCAAGAATTTGCAGAACGTGAATCGGAACGCGACACGATGATTTGGCCAGCAGGACAATGGCGGATGGACGTCCATCACACGCGCTGGACTACAAAGCGAACGTAGAAACGACAGTTTGGGCGGCAATGCCACAACGTGAAGTAGCTGAAGGCTGCTCGATGTGTCACACCAATCAAAACAAATGTGACTCCTGTCATACCCGCCATGAATTCTCAGCGGCAGAATCACGCAAACCAGAAGCTTGTGCAACCTGCCACAGCGGTGTGGATCACAACAACTGGGAAGCCTACTCCATGTCCAAGCACGGCAAGATTGTATCGATGCTGGGTAACCAATGGAACTGGGACGTGCAATTGAAAGACGCCTATGCTGTAGGTGGACAAAGTGCGCCAACCTGCGCAGGCTGTCACATGGAATACGAAGGCGAATTTGCCCACAACATGGTAAGAAAGATCCGTTGGGCTAACTATCCATTTGTTCCGGGAATTGCAGAGAACATCAACAGTGAATGGTCGTCAGCACGTCTGGACTCATGGGTTGTCACCTGTACCCAATGTCACTCAGAACGTTTTGCCCGCTCCTATCTGGAATTGATGGACAAAGGTACGTTGGCAGGGCTGGCTAAATACCAGGAAGCGAATGGCATTGTGCATCAACTGTACAAGGAAGGTTTATTGACAGGTCAGAAAACCAATCGTCCTGCACCGCCAGCACCTGGAGAAAGAAGGCTATGCGTATTTTGCACAGTTATTCTGGTCTAAAGGCAACAGTCCGGCAGCGATTGAGCTGAAAGTGCTGGAGATGCATGAAAATGACTTAGCGAAGATGCACGTAGGCTTAGCCCACGTTAATCCAGGCGGCTGGACCTATACCGAAGGCTGGGGTCCGATTAACCGTGCTTATGTTGAAATTCAAGACGAAAACACCCGCATCCGTGAAATGGTTGCACTGCAAGAACGTGTTAAGAATCTTGAATCCAAGAAAACCAGTTTACTTGACTTAGACGGCACAGCAGAGAAAATTTCTCTGGGTGGTTTAGGTGGCGGTATGCTACTGGCCGGAACACTGGCACTAGCAGGCTGGCGCAAACGTAAGCAAAGCGAAGCTTGATAAGCACTAACGCAACCGATCGCACTACCGCCCAGGTAGTGCGATCGGGAGACAAACTACTCCCGTCATTAGGCATACTCCTGGTGACGGGAGGTTTGGTTTTATTGGGCTGGTTTGCTTACCTTTGGTTTAAACTGCCGCCCGCGCCCTACCAATATCAACTGATAGCGGAAGGTGACAGTAAACAGTTTTCTCAAATGGACCTGGACGGTTGGCCGGAGCTGAAGCTTGGTCAATACAAAGTGCAAGCTGACGGTGTAGACAAGCCGATAGCTGAATTCATCGTCGCGAGACAAAATGAAGGGCCACCGGTACTGATCTATTGGAAGAACAGTACGAATGAAATACCTATAGCTTTGACCGAAAGCCATCGGAACTCAGTGCACTGGCAGCAGCAATCAGCAAGCACGCACCGAAAGACGCCCTGATACTTTCCCTGGTGGGACACCTCCCGGCAAATCAAGCTACTCACAGGACACGACACTCTTTACCAGTCACCTGAACGAACCGCTGATGATACCAGTGACCTGGTTAGAAACAAAGTAAAAGCCATTCAAGCTTATGAAAACCAGTTCTGGGAAGCAAAGGCGATCCGAAGGAACAGGGAGCAATTTGAACGGTTCAGTCAAGCACTGGCAGCACCTGCAGAAGAAGGTATCAACCAACTGCGCGAACTGATTGGTTCAAATCAGAAGCTTATGTAATCGTACACGTTACTGACCTATACAGATTAGGAATCAAGTATCCGAAGAAGATGGGTGTTGCCTATCAGAACTTTCCAATGACAGGCCAATATGCACGGCATGATCAATCAAATGAAAGTGCAACTCAAGGAAAATGGATTTGACACCTACACATTACAATCAGTATCGGATAATGAAATCAGGAGCATTCTTTTTGAGTGATAAAGCAAGCAGTGAAACGCTACTGGCGAGAATGCTGCCCTTTGTAGACAAAAAGCGCCGGTAGAGTTGGACGTAGCACAGTTGATATATCAACAAAGGCGGATTGGGTTTACCAAAATACCCTGACGCAGACGAAACCCTAAGCGGACTGCAAATAAAAAGAGAAACTGAAGAACCAAAAATACCAAGCGATCACATAGTCATTTACACGATCTGTGATAGCGTACAATACAATGCATAAAAACTTGAATTAAAAAAAAGCATAAAGGAGGAAGGATGAAACACCTAATAACCTACATAGTTTGCTGTCCTGGCAATGACCGCATTTTTTTAGTGGTGCGGCGTTAGCAGACACCTTTGAAGGACGCCGCAAATGCAGCTCCTGCCACAAATCGCAAGCCAAATCATGGAAAAGACACGGCGCATGCTAAAGCGATGGAATCACTGAAGCCAGGCACACGTAAAGCCAAAAGTTAAAGCCAAGCTGGATCCGGAGAAAGACTACCGCAAGACAAAGACTGTAGGCTGTCGCGTTGATGGGTTTGGCAAGAAAGGTGGTTATACGATAGATGCAATCAAAAACCACTCGCGGCGGTTGGCTGTAAATC